>NZ_CP100604.1:0-600000 GCF_031202265.1 Bradyrhizobium sp. Ash2021
ATGACAAATATCGAACAGGATCGCTGGTCGCGGGTAAAAGGCCGGTTGCGCTCGAGCGTCGGCGAAGACGTCTATACGAGCTGGTTTGCGCGCATGGACCTGGAGAGCGTGCAGGACGAAAGCGTCCATCTGTCGGTGCCGACCCGGTTCCTCAAGAGCTGGATCCAGGCGCATTACGCCGACCGCGTTCTGACCTGCTGGCAGGCCGAAATGCCGGAAGTGCATCGGGTCGATCTCACCGTGCGCACGGCGATGCGCTGCGCGGCCCCGGTCAAGGAAGCCCCTGCGCCGGCCGATCAACGCCGTCCCGAGCGCGCCGACGGCCGTCCCGCGTCCGAATTGCGCGCCACCGCGACCGCGCCGGTGTCCGCCAGCCATGATGCGCTGGGCGGCTCGCCGCTCGATCCGCGCCTGACATTCGCAAGTTTCGTGATCGGCCGCTCCAACACGCTGGCGCACGCCGCCGCGCGTCAGGTCGCCGAAGGCCGGCGCGGCGATGCCGTGATGTTCAATCCGCTCTACATCCACGCCGGCGTAGGCCTCGGCAAAACCCATCTGTTGCAGGCGGTGACATGGGCCGGCAACTCGGGCGCCGAACGCAAGGTGCTTTATCTCACCGCCGAGAAGTTCATGTACGGCTTCGTCGCCGCGCTCAAAACGCAGACAGCGCTGGCGTTCAAGGAGGCACTGCGCGGCATCGACGTGCTCGTGATCGACGATTTGCAGTTCCTGCAGGGCAAATCGACCCAGGCCGAGTTCTGCCACACGCTGAATGCGCTGATCGACGCCGGCCGCCAGGTGGTGATCGCCGCCGACCGTCCGCCGTCCGATCTCGAAAGCCTCGACGACCGGGTCCGCTCGCGGCTGGCCGGCGGCCTCGTCGTGGAGATGGGCTCGCTCGGAGAAGAGCTGCGGCTCGGAATCCTGAAATCGCGCGTCGCCGCGGCCCGCGCCCATCATGCGAGCTTCGACGTGCCGGAACCGGTGCTGGATTATCTGGCGCGGACCATCACCCATAACGGCCGTGACCTCGAAGGCGCCATCAACCGCCTGCTGGCGCACTCCAAGCTCAATGCCCAGCCGGTGACGCTGGAAATGGCCGAGCGCGAAGTCCGCGACCTGATCCGTCCGCAGGAGCCGAAGCGGATCAAGATCGAGGACATTCAGCGGGTGGTGGCCCGGCAATATAATGTGAGCCGCTCGGACCTGCTGTCCTCCCGCCGTACCGCGAATGTGGTCCGGCCCCGTCAGGTCGCGATGTATCTGGCCAAGACGCTGACGCTGCGCTCGCTGCCCGAGATCGGCCGCCGGTTCGGCGGGCGCGATCACACCACGGTGCTGCATGCCGTGCGCAAGATCGAGGCACTGGTCGCCAGGGATACGGCGCTGTCCGAAGAGGTCGAATCGCTGAAGCGCCAGCTGCAGGAATGAATTCTTCTTTTTCCCGCCCCCAGCCAGGGCGGGAAAAGGCTTTCCTCCTCGCAAAACGTGGGGAACGGCGCCGCAATCCCTTGCGCTTGGGGCCCATCCGCGCCACCTTGCGGTCCCCCCGGGGAATTTGATCAAATCCAGCTTTGATCCGGCTTTTCGGGTTTCAATTGCCGCGGCGCGCCTTCAGGGCCGCCCGGCTTTTCCATCTTAGGGATCAGGCGGGTATTGCAATGAAGGTCACCGTCGAGCGCGCGCAACTCCTGAAATCGCTGGGCCACGTCCACCGCGTGGTCGAGCGCCGCAACACCATCCCGATCCTGGGCAATGTGCTGATCCGCGCCGAAAACGCCAAACTGTCGCTGAAGGCGACCGACCTCGATCTGGAGGTGACCGAAACGCTGGCGGCGGAAGCCGGAACCGGCGGCTCGACCACCGTGCCCGCGCACATGTTCTACGACATCGTCCGCAAATTGCCCGACGGCGCGCAGATCGTGCTGGAGGGCGACGGCGACCGTTCGGTGCTGGCGATCCGCGCCGGCCGTTCGCGCTTCACGCTGCAGACCTTGCCGGAGAGCGATTTTCCCGATCTCGCCGCCGGCGACATGACGCATTCGTTCACGCTGGCCGCGGCCGACGTCAAGCGCCTGATCGATCGCACGCAGTTTGCGATTTCCACCGAAGAGACCCGCTATTATCTCAACGGCATCTATCTGCACGCGGCCGGCACCGCCAAGGCGGCGACGCTCCGTGCGGTTGCCACCGACGGGCATCGTCTGGCGCAAATCGATTTGGCCCTGCCCAAGGGCGCTGCCGGCATGCCCGGCGTGATCGTGCCGCGCAAGACCGTCGGCGAAGTGCAGCGGCTGATCGAGGACAATGAGGCCGAAGTCACGATCGAACTGTCCCAGGGCAAGATCCGCTTCACCATCGGCAATGTGGTGCTGACCTCGAAACTGATCGACGGCACGTTTCCGGATTACGGCCGCGTCATTCCGCAGAACAACGACAAGGAACTGATCGTCGACAAGAAGGATTTCGAGGCCGCGGTCGACCGCGTCTCGACCATTTCGAGCGAGCGCGGCCGCGCGGTGAAACTCGCGCTGTCCCCCGGCAAGCTGGTGCTGTCCGTCACCAATCCGGATTCCGGCAGCGCCACCGAAGAACTCGAAGTCGAATACGCCTCCGACGCGCTCGATATCGGCTTCAATTCGCGCTACCTGCTCGACATCGCCGCCCAGATCGAAGGCGAGGTCGCGATCTTGAGGCTGGCCGATCCGGGTTCGCCGACGCTGGTGCAGGACAAGGACAACAAGGGCGCACTCTACGTGCTGATGCCGATGCGGGTGTGACGAACAACAAACAACGCCTGGACTTCCCCTCTCCCCTTGTGGGAGAGGGTGGAGCCTCACGAAGTGAGGCGACGGGTGAGGGGTTCGCGCCGCAGACGCCACACCATCGACCAACCGCCAAGCGTATCCGCAACTTCGCAAAAAGGATGCGCCGCGAGCCCACTGACGCTGAAGCAGCGATGTGGCGGTTGCTCCGCGACCGGAGGCTCTCGCTTTTCAAATTTCGCCGGCAGGTCCCCTTTCAGGACTTTATCCTCGATTTCGTTTGCTTCGAAAAGCATCTCATCCTCGAAATCGATGGCAGTCAGCACGCCGCCTCGGTGCGCGATCTCGCCCGAGAGACTATCTTGATGACTGAAGGATTTCGAATCGCGCGTTACTGGAACAATGACGTGTTGCAGCAACCCTCTGCTGTCCTGGAGGACATTCTCGCAAAGCTCGCCAAGCCGTAAGAACCCCTCACCCGTCGCCTCACTTCGTGAGGCGCCACCCTCTCCCACAAGGGGAGAGGGAAGAAAGATCGCACCGCAACCTCACATGACCCCCTCACGCATCCACCGGCTGTCGCTGACGCACTTCCGCAATTATCGCGCGGCGAGTTTGCAGGCGCGCGGCGATGTCGTGGTGCTGGTCGGGCCGAACGGCGCCGGCAAGACCAATTGCCTCGAGGCGATCTCGTTTCTGTCGCCGGGACGCGGGCTGCGGCGCGCCACGCTGGAAGACGTCGCCGACAATCAGGGCGACGGCTCCTGGGCGGTCTCCGCCGAAGTCGAGGGCGCGCTGGGTCTGGCCACGCTCGGCACCGGCATCGACGCGCCCGGCAGCGAGGCGGCCTCGACCAGCCGGCGCTGCCGCATCGACCGCGAGCCGGTGAGCTCGGCAACCGCCTTCGGCGATCATTTGCGCATGGTGTGGCTGACGCCCGCGATGGACGGGTTGTTCCTCGGCGCCGCGTCCGAGCGCCGGCGGTTCTTCGACCGGCTGGTGCTGGCGATCGACAGCGAACATTCCAGCCGCGTTTCGGCACTGGAGCGCTCGTTGCGCTCGCGCAACCGGCTGCTCGAGGTGCGCAATTACGACGACCATTGGTGTGACGCGATCGAGCGCGAAACCGCCGAACTGGCGGTCGCGGTCGCAGCCACCCGCGGCCAGACCGTCACCAAACTCGCGGCCATGCTGCGCGAGCGCGGCGAGGCTTCGGCCTTTCCCTCGGCGCAGATCATGCTCGACGGCTGGATGGAAAATGCGCTGGTCAGCGAGCCCGCGACCGCGGTGGAGGATCGCTACCGCGAGATCCTGCGCGGCAGCCGCGCGCGCGACGCTGCGGCCGGACGCACGCTGGACGGCCCGCACCTCACTGACCTTCAGGTGATGTATGCGCCAAAGAGCATGGCGGCCCGCGACGCCTCCACCGGCGAACAAAAGGCGCTGCTGATTGGCCTGGTGCTGGCGCATGCCACGCTGGTGGCCGAGATGACCGGCATCGTGCCGCTGCTGCTGCTCGACGAGGTGGTGGCGCATCTCGATCCCAACAGGCGCAAGGCGCTGTTCGAGGAACTGGCAAAACTCGGCGCCCAGGTCTGGATGACCGGCGCCGACCCTGCGGCGTTCACCGATATCGGCCCAACCGGCGAGATTTTCGACGTGGAATCGGGCCAGATCGCCCGCCGCGCCTGAGGGGCGCGGATGGGTCCGGTTTGAACCGAATCTTGCGACCGCGCGACTAGCTTTCGGCAATGGTTCCACTGACGTCGTCGCCGCCTGGCGGCTGCGTGGGTCGTGCGTCAGTGGTCGCGTGCTCTCAAATCCCGGAGTCAAGAAATGCTCGGAACGTCGCACGGGATCATCCCGGCCGGAAAACGCCTGCTGCCCCTGATCTTGCTGATCGCGGCCAGCGCGCCAATCGCCGCCAGGGCCGACGACGGCCTGGTCGACGTCCGGACCTTGCCGCGCCTCGAAGGCGGTGTGGAAGAGGTTGCCCGCACCGAGCCGCATAGCCTGCGATATGGCGTTCCGACCGTGGTCGCGATCACGGCCGACGCGACCAAAAAACTGCTCGCCGCCAATGGCTGGGTGCCCTATTTGCGGCCGCTCGATGAGAAGAGCGCCGCGCTGACCTTCAAGAAGGCGCAGCAAGGGCTTTACGTCTCTTTCACGCAGGGCCTCGGCCGGCCGGATCAATCGGTGGTGTACTACTCGTCCGAACGGATCACCGCGAACGTCCCGTTTCCACCTGACGCGACCGAAATCGTGTTCGACGAAAACCGGCCATATCTCGGCTGCGTCGCCCCGGCCGCGCTCGACGCCACCCTCGATTTCTTCCGCAAGGAGCTTGCCGCCCTCGGCTGGCAGCCACTCACCGCGGCCGACGCCGCCGGGCACTGGCCCAACGCGACGCTGAACGAAACGATCGAGAACGGCGCGCGCGCCTATTACGCCCATGCCGACAGCGAGGGTTTCTACCGGCAGAAGCCGATCATGCTGACGCTGCAGCGCCGGACCGATGGCAGGACCGGCGTCGAGATCCAGGTGGCGCCCTTTGCGTTGCCGCAAACGCTGGAAGCCGATTCCGAGATCGCCGGCCTGCCGCGGCCGAAGCCGGCCAAGGCCTCGCAAAGCGTCGGCGATTCCAACTCGGTTCGCCGCAAGATCGACGTGGCTGCGATGGCGGAACTTGCTCCGGTGCTTGGCTTCTATCGCCGCGAACTTGGCGCGCGGAGCTGGACCGAAGAGACGGCGGGCGCCGTCGTTACCCCCGACAACGTCACGCTGAACTTTTCTTCCGCCGACCAGACCGCGACGCTGAAGCTCAGCCGCAAATACGACCTGACCCTCGTCATTCTCGTCACGCAGGTGAAGGAGGCGGCACTGGCGGCGCGCGCCAAAGCGAAGAAGGAGGCCGACGACAACTTCTTCAAGGATGCCGAGGCGACGGCAAGGCAGATGATCGCCGCGGACGAGGTGCGGCGGAAAGCCCAGGCGGCCGGCCTTTCCGATGCGCCCCTGAATGCGCTCGCCAATTCATCCACGCCGGTGCCGGTGCCGGAAAACGCCGAGAACCTGAAATTCGACGGCGGCGACGGCAAGCTCGAATTCGATTCTTCCTCAAGCGTGAAGGCGATCGCGGCATTCTATCGCGGCCTGCTGAAGTCACAGGGTTGGAAAGAACAGCCGTCGGTCATCAACAAATCCAATATGGTCGTGATGGAGTTCTCCAGGGGCGGCAAGGCGCTGTCGTTCACGGCCATGCAGATGGGGCCCAAGGTGAATGTGAGCGCCGATGGATCGGGCCTCGTGATAGCCCGCGCCAAGGCGGGTTCTGCCGGCAGCCAGGCCGCCAACGGACCGTCCGATACGTCGTCGGGCAAGGCCGCCGTCGAAGACCTCGAAGCCGAGCCCGATTCCGCGCTGCCGGTGCCGAAGCGGCATACCGTGAGCTCGATGGGCGCCTCCCATCTGCCCGGCGGCCAGACCCCGTTCCGACGCGAGCTTGGGGCGAGCGTGCCCGCTGAGCTCGGCTCGGTGCTCGCCTTCTATCGCAGCGAGCTCACAAAACGTGGATGGAAGGAGACGGCAGAGCACGCCGTCGTGAAAGCCGACCAGGTCCAACTGGCGTTTACCTCGCCCGAAGGTCCGGCTTTGCTGAAGCTCGGCCGCCAGAATGGCGAGACGACGATCAACCTCGCGCAAAAGAACCCCGCTGCGGCGGCGAAGGCCGACGTCATGCCGAAGCCCGGTCTGGCCAAGCTGATGTTCGGCAATATGGGCGACGGCGAAGTCGCCGTGACCATCAACAAGCAGACAATCAAGATCGCAGCCGGCGCCGGCGGACCGCAATCGCCGAAAGGACCGACGCTCGACTTGCCGACCGGCAAATACCAGTACTCGCTGAAGATTGCGGGCGGCCCTGCCCGATCCAACCAGATCGAGATCGCGGCCGACGAAACCTGGGGCCTGATGATTGCGCCCAATGGCGAGGTGCTGCCTGTGCAGATGTATTAATTTAACGGGTTGCTCGCGGGTGCCGGCCCGCCGAGCAGGCGGTCGATCACCGCATTGACCAGATATTCCGAGCCTTTTTCGGTGAGATGGACCTGATCGCTGGTCGAGATGTCCCCGGCGCTATCGCCGATGCGGGTCACACAACCGTCCTCATCGCACAGCGCGTCTGACGCGGAGATGAATTCGGCGCCGAGCGGAACCAGTTTCGCGCGCATGACCGCATCATAGCCGTTTGATTGCGCGGCGGCGTTCGATCGCGCCGGGATCAGCCGGCGATGCAGCATAAAGTAGTGAAGCACCTCGGACGGAAGCCCGCGTCGCCACGCCGGCACCCCACCGAGCACCACGACACGCGCGGTGGTCAACGTCTTCAGGGCCACGACCGTTTCGGCCACATGGTCGAGGTGCTTCTCCCAGGTTCCGTGCAACAGCACGATATCGGGCCTGATGTCGCGGACCAGCGACAGCACCTTGTCGTTGATGGCGCGGCAGTCGGGCGTGGACGGGATGTCGGCGTTCAACGCGGGAATGCAGGAACTGGAGGTGAGCTGTCCGATGCCAAAATTTCGCGTCTGCTGGGCCTTGAGCAGCCCCGGCATCAGCGCGCCTGCGGTCGAATCTCCCCACACCAGAACCAGCGGCCGCCGGCTCCGATCGACGCAGTCATCGGCAAATGACATCTCGTGGCTGAGATCGAGCAGGCAACGGTGAAACCGCCATTTCGAATTTTGGGTCGGCACATTGGCCATCGCGTGCATTTCCGCCGGCAGCCGGAAATCGAAACCGCGTCCCCAAACGATCGCGGAACCGGCGACGGCGACCAGCACCATGCCGGTACACAGCGCAAAAATCCTGCGCGGGCGCGGGGCACCAAATCGAAACGGCTTTTCGACGTATTGATAGGTCGCCCAGGCCAGGAGCCCGCTGGCGAGCAATACCAACTCGCGCTCCAGCAGGGTCAGCGGGTTGAACTTGATGATGGTGAAAAACACCAGCAGCGGCCAATGCCAGAGATAGAGGGGGTAACTGACCAGCCCGATCCCGACCAGCGGCCGGCTGGCGAGTACGACGCGGCAGAACCATGCGCCGGGTGCGGATAACAGCAGTGCGGCTCCCGCGACCGGCAGGATCGCCCACCAGCCCGGAAAGGCGCGATGGGGGTCGAGCACTGCGGCGGCAACCGCGATCAGCCCGACGCCGATCAAGGCGCGCAGATTGCCGGCCGCGCCGGTCTGGCTGATCCCGCTCCAGCCGCGCGCCAGGACCGCGCCGGCGAGCAGTTCAAAGGCCCGCGTGAACGGCAGATAGAAGGTCGCGACCGGGTCGGAGCCGATCAGCGCCACGTTAAGCAGGAACGACCCGACGCCGAGGATCGACGCGACAGCCACGATGCTCAGGCGCAAGCGGACGGCCAGCATCAGCAGCAGCGGCCAGAACAGATAGAATTGCTCCTCGATGCCCAGCGACCACAGATGCAGCAGCGGCTTTTTGGCGGATTCAATATCGAAATAGCCGGACTGCAGCAGCAGCGCGATGTTGGCGAAAAACGCCGCGCTGGCGAAGACGTCGCTGCCGAGCTGCGCATAGGCCGCCGGCAGCATCCATAACGAGCCCAGCACCAGCGCCGCGCAGAGCACGACGATCAAGGCCGGAAAAATACGCCTGATCCGCCTGACGTAGAAGCCTACAAGGCTGAACCGCTTGAGGTCGAGATCGCGCGCGATGATGCCGGTGATCAGAAAACCCGAGATTACGAAGAAGATGTCGACGCCGATGAAGCCGCCCGGTATCGCTTCCGGGAACGCGTGATAGTTCATCACCAGCAACACGGCGATGGCCCGGAGGCCGTCGACATCCGGCCGATATTGCGGTGAGGGTGAAGACAATTGCGGCTAATCCGGGAACGCGACAGCAGGCAGATCGGGTTGCCAACCTGCACTGCCGCCATCTCTAGCAGGTTCGCGGCGGTCTGCCATTTTCTCCCGCAGCGGCCCCAAAAAGGCGGACTTCGATGGCCTGGAATCGGGCCTCGAATCGGCCTTTTCGAAGCGCCCGGAATCGGCCTTCGGGCACCTTGAAAGAGAGCCAAAAAATACCATCTATTCAATAGCTTGTGGATACAGACTTTGCGCTAGGCGCAATGCCTCTTTCATGGCACAAATAGATCAATCAGCGCCTCATATTGCGCAGCTGATTCGGGACATCCTCGAAGGCTTCACATGACAGAACCTGCCCGGCAGACACCTGCCGACACTGAGCATCCCATTCCCGTCGAATATGGCGCGGAATCGATCCGGGTTTTGAAAGGCCTCGACGCCGTGCGCAAGCGGCCCGGCATGTATATCGGCGATACCGATGACGGTTCCGGCCTGCACCACATGGTCTACGAGGTCGTCGATAACGCCATCGACGAGGCGCTCGCCGGCCATGCCACCGCCGTCGAAGTCGTGCTCAACGCCGACGGCTCGGTGACCGTGCGCGACGACGGCCGCGGCATTCCGGTCGACATCCACAAGGGCGAGGGCATTTCGGCGGCCGAGGTCATCATGACCCAGCTGCACGCCGGCGGTAAATTCGACCAGAATTCCTACAAGGTTTCCGGCGGCCTGCACGGCGTCGGCGTCTCCGTCGTCAACGCGCTGTCGAGCAAGCTGCAATTGCGGGTCTGGCGCGACGGCAAGGAGCACTTCATCGAATTCGCCCATGGCGACGCGGTGGCGCCGCTCAAGACGGTCGGCGAGGCCAATGGCAAGCGCGGCACCGAGGTCACGTTCCTCGCCTCCACCGAAACCTTCACCAATGTCGAATATGATTTTGCGACGCTGGAGCATCGCCTGCGCGAGCTCGCGTTCCTGAATTCCGGCGTCAACATCGTGCTCTCCGACATGCGCCACGCGGTCGAGAAGCGCGAGGCGATGCGTTACGATGGCGGCGTCGAGGAGTTCGTCAAATATCTCGACCGCAACAAGAAGGCGATGGTGCCCGCCCCGATCATGGTCCGCTCGGAGATGAACGGCATCGGCGTCGAGGCCGCCCTGTGGTGGAACGACAGCTACCATGAGAACGTGCTGTGCTTCACCAACAACATCCCGCAGCGCGACGGCGGCACCCATCTCGCCGGCTTCCGCGGCGCGCTGACGCGCCAGGTCAACGGCTATGCCGAGGCCAACGCGAAAAAGGAAAAGATCGCGCTGACCGGCGACGACTGCCGCGAGGGCCTCACCGCGGTGCTGTCGGTGAAAGTGCCGGATCCGAAATTCTCGTCGCAGACCAAGGACAAGCTGGTGTCCTCGGAAGTGCGCCCGGTGGTCGAGAACGTGCTCAACGAGGCGCTGGCCGCGTGGTTCGAGGAACATCCGACCGAGGCCAGGGTGATCGTCGGCAAGGTGATCCAGGCCGCTGCCGCCCGCGAAGCCGCCCGCAAGGCGCGCGAACTGACCCGGAAAAATCCGCTGAGCGTCTCCTCGCTGCCCGGCAAGCTCGCCGACTGCCAGGAAAAGGACCCTGCCAAGTCGGAACTGTTCATCGTCGAGGGTGATTCCGCAGGCGGCAGCGCCAAGATGGGCCGCAACCGCGAATTCCAGGCGGTGCTGCCGCTGCGCGGCAAGATCCTCAATGTCGAGCGCGTACGCCCCGACAAGATGCTGTCTTCCGAACAAATCGGCACGTTGATTACCGCGCTCGGCACCGGCATCAGCGACGATTTTTCGATCGACAAGCTGCGGTACCACAAGATCATCGTGATGACGGACGCCGACGTCGACGGCGCCCACATTCGCACGCTGCTGCTGACCTTCTTCTACCGGCAGATGCGCGAGGTCATCGACGGCGGCTACCTCTATATCGCGCAGCCGCCGCTCTACAAGGTCTCGCGCGGCAAGTCCGAGCAATACCTGAAGGACGAGCGCGCGCTGGAAGATTACCTGATCGATACCGGGCTGGACGACTGTGTCTATAAATCGGGGACGGGCGAAGATCGGGCGGGCAGCGACCTCCGAGCGCTGGTCGAGGATGCCCGCGTCATCCGCGCCCTGCTGCGCAACCTGCACAGCCGCTATAATCGGAAGGTGATCGAGCAGGCAACTATTGCGGGCGTGCTGCGGTCGGATATTTATGGCGATCTGGAACGAGCCAATGCTGCGGCAGCTTACATAGCCACCCGGCTCGATGATCTTACTGAAGAGGTTGAGCGCGGCTGGCAGGGATATTTCACCGAGGGTCAGGGCTTCCGATTCGAGCGCACCGTGCGCGGCGTGAAGGAAGTTGCCGTCATCGACGATGCGTTCCTGGGCTCGGCCGACGCGCGCAAACTCGACGAATATACGCCGAAGTTGCAGAAGCTCTATGCGAAGTGGGGCAAGCTTCGTCGGAAGGACTCCGAGGACACCATTCACGGTCCCGTCGACCTGTTCGACGCGGTCACCAACGCCGGCCGCAAGGGCGTGACGATGCAACGCTACAAAGGCCTTGGCGAGATGAACCCCTCCCAGCTCTGGGAAACCACGCTCGATACCAACGAGCGCTCGCTGCTGCAGGTCAAGATCAAGGAGGTCGACGAGGCCGACGACATCTTCACCAAGCTGATGGGCGACGTGGTCGAGCCGCGCCGCGATTTCATCCAGGAACATTCACTCAGCGCCAACGTCGACGTGTAAGGCCAGGACGCGCCCGTGCCGCCCATTCAATACATCGTTGAAGGCGGCCACCGGCTCGCGGGCACGATCGAGCCGTCCGGCAACAAGAATTCCGCGCTGCCGATCATCGCGGCGTCCCTGCTGACCGAACACCCGGTCACGCTGGAAAACGTTCCGCGCATTCGCGACACCGAAACCCTGGTCGAACTGGTCCGCTCGGTCGGCGCATCGGCCGAATGGCAACAGCGCAACACGCTCGTCATTCACGCCAAGGACATCCGCGCCGCCGATCTCGATCCGGAACTGTGCGCGCGGATCCGCGCCTCGATCCTGCTGGCCGGGCCGCTGTTGGCCCGCTGCGGCGAGGTGGCGCTGCCGCCGCCCGGCGGCGACGTCATCGGTCGACGGCGGCTCGATACGCATTTCCTGGCCTTCGAGCAGTTAGGCGCCACCGTCACCGCGACCCACCGGCTGGAATTCCGCGCCTCGCGGCTGAAGGGCGCCGACGTCTTCCTCGACGAGCCCAGCGTGACCGCCACCGAAAACGCGCTGGTCGCCGCCGTTGGCGCCCACGGCACCACCTATTTGCGCAACGCCGCGTCCGAGCCGCATGTGCAGGACCTCGCGCATTTCCTGGTCGCCCTCGGCGCCAGGATCGAAGGCATCGGCACCAACACCATCGTGATCCATGGACCGTCGACGCTTGGCGGCGCGCGCTACGCAATCCAGCCCGACCACATCGAGGTCGGCTCGCTGATCGGGCTTGCCGCGGTGACGCGGTCGCCGCTTCGGATCGCGCGCGCCGGCGTCGAGCATTTGCGCTCGATCCGGATGGGCTTTGAGCGGCTCGGCATCGTATGCGGGGTCGAAGGCGACGACCTCGTCGTGCCGTCCGGCCAGGCCATGAAGATCCACGACGATTTCGGTGGCCATGTGCCAAAACTCGAGGACCAGCCCTGGCCGGCCTTCCCGGCCGATCTGATGTCGATCGCGATCGTCACCGCGACCCAATGCGACGGCGTGATCCTGATGTTCGAGAAGATGTTCGAGTCGCGGATGTTCTTTGTCGACAAGCTGATCTCGATGGGCGCCCGGATCGTGCTGTGCGACCCGCACCGGGCAATCGTGGCCGGGCCTAGCCGGCTGCGCGGCGCGCCGATGACATCCCCCGACATCCGCGCCGGCATGGCCATGCTGCTGGCCGCGGTGGCCGCCGAAGGCACCTCGACCATCAACAATGCCGACCAGATCGAGCGCGGCTATGAGCGCATCGAGGAACGGCTCAACGCGCTCGGCGCGAAGATCACCCGGGTGCCGGAACGGACCTGACGCGGAAAAGACGATCAGGTTCGTGCGTTGCCTAGCAAGACCGACAACATCTTATTTGTGATACAGAGCGAATCGCGAATGTATCCAGGACAGCTCACAGCGCCGAAGCCGATGTGTGAGGCATGAGGTCAGATGAGTACCCGTCTGGCCTTTGATCGGCTCGTTCATTCGGACTGGAGTATTTCACCGAATAAGCGCTGGACAGCGGTCGCCCTCCGTTCGAGAGACGGTTGGCTGATAGACAGCCTGGGACAGACGCCGGCCCTAAACGAATTTCTAGATTTCCTCTTCGATCGGGGAAGGAAAACGTTGGCGGGCTTCGACTTTCCAATCGGTTTGCCATCATTCTATTTGGAAAAGACAGGATTGGAATATTACCAGCTTCTTTCCGACCCGGCTTCTCACCCGGCTCGACTCTTCTTCACGGCAGCAGAGACTCTGTCCGACATATCTCCAGCTCAACCGTTCTATCGAAGACATCCTCGCGGTGGACGTCATGCGGATCTGCTCCGTGCTCTGAAGTGCAAGACATTCAGCGACCTGCTACGAGAATGCGACAAAAAAACAAAACTCCGATCGAGAGCAGAATCGATCTTCTGGACGGTAGGCCCAAAACAGGTGGGCAAAGCAGCGCTTTCCGGCTGGCGGGAAGTATTGATACCGGCACTCGAGCGCCAAGCCCGTCTCTGGCCATTCGATGGTCCGCTGTCATCGCTTGATTCGAATATCTTGACGGTCGCAGAAACCTATCCCGGCGAAGCCTACCAGCACATTGGTATGCGGCGTACGATCAAGAAACGCTCCCAAGATGGGCGGAGGGCTGGCGGCGAGGCAATGTTGGCGTGGGCGTTTAGGCACAGAGTGACGTTTTTGCCGATTATCGAGCAGTCCATACTGCATGGTTTTGGCGAACGGGAAGACGGCGAGGACCCATTCGACGCCGTTGCTGGGCTTTGCGGAATGATCGAAGTCTCCGACGGGCGCCGGGCGGAGGCGCCTGGTTCGATGACGTTCTCAAAAAATTGCGAAGGTTGGATTTTGGGCCAGATTGACGTCCCCACCGCTTAACTTCCATTGTTTCGCCTTACGCAATGCTAGTCTCGTTCCATGGCCGTTTCCGAAAAAGTAGACCTATCATCGATCACGCCGCGCGCTGCTGCGCCGGCATCCGGCCGTCATCTCGGCCTCGAGCTTGCCGAGACCCTCAAGCTCGCGGTACCGCTTGCGCTGACGCAGCTCGGGCAGATCGCGATGATGACCACCGATATCGCGTTCATCGGACGCCTCGGCAGCGAGGCGCTCGCCGCGGCATCGCTGGCGCATGCCGTGTTCTTCGTCAGCTTTACCTTTGGCATGGGACTGGTGTCGGCGGTGGCGCCGCTGGCCGCCCAGGCGTTCGGCGCGCGCGATCCGCGCATGGTGCGACGCGCGCTTCGGGTCGGCCTGTGGGCCGCGCTGCTGATCGCCCTGCCGCTGATGGCGTTGCCGTTTCGCGGCGAGCAGATCCTGCTCGCGCTCGGTCAGGCCCCGATCGCCGCCCATCTCGCCCAGCAATATCTGTTCGGCCTCGCCTGGGGCGTCCTGCCGGCGCTGTGGTTCATCGCGATCCGCGGCTTCATGAGCGCGGTAAACCGCCCGGAGCCGATCCTGTGGATCACGCTGGCGGCGATTCCGGCCAATGCGCTGCTGGTCTATCTGCTCCTTTACGGCGCGTTGGGCTTGCCGCAGCTCGGGCTGTTTGGCGCGGGCCTTGCGACCTCTATCGTCAATCTCGGAACGTTCCTCGCAGGGCTGTGGTTCACCGCCCGCCGCCGCCCGTTCCGGAAGTATCATGTGCTGGGGCGCATCTGGCGCATCGACTGGCATCTGATGCGGCAACTCGTCCGCGTCGGCGCGCCGATCTCGCTCTCGTTCCTGCTGGAATACGGCCTATTCGGCGCCGCCGGCCTTTTGATGGGACTGATCAGCACTACAGCGCTCGCGGCGCATCAGATCGCGCTGCAGATCGCGGCCATCCTGTTCATGGTGCCGTTCGGGATCGCGATGGCGGCCACCGTGCGGGTCGGTCACGCCGTCGGGCGCGGTGACGCGCCGGCGGTCAAGCGCGCGGGATTTGTCGCGACTGGTCTCGGCATCGTCTTCATGTCCGCGATGACGCTTGCCGTGATCCTCGGACGCTTTGCGATTGCCGCGATTTTCCTCGGCGAAACCACGGATGCCACCGCCGAACTCGCCGCAACGCTGTTGCTGGTCGGATCGACGTTGTTTATCGCCGACGGCATCCAGACCGTCGTCGCCGGATCGCTGCGCGGCGTGAACGACACGCGGATACCGCTGTTGTTCGCCACCGTCAGCTACTGGCTGATCGGATTCACCTGCGCCTGCGTGCTCGGTTTCCGGACGCCATTGGGCGCGGTCGGCGTCTGGATCGGGCTGTCGTGCGGAACCGCGGTATATGCCGTTCTTCTGGTCTTGCGTTTCCGGCTGCTGGCGAACAGGCTCACGCGATGAAAGTCTGCGAGATCAAACCCGAGACCGACACCGATACGCTGCTGCCCGGCGCGCAGTTCGTCGATGCCTTCCGCCTTGAAACCGCCGGGCCCGCGCTGGACGCCCGCCACGCCGCGCAGCGCATGATCGCGCGTCAGCCGCGATGGGCCGAAGCCTTGTTGACCCTGCGCAATATTCTCGTCACGCCGTTTGGCCTCAAGACATCAGGCGCCAGCAAGACCGCGCCGCGCGAAATGATCGGGATATTTCCGGTTCTGAGCGCGACCCCAGACCGGCTGGTCGCCGGCTTCAACGACACCCATCTGGATTTTCGCATCGTCGTGGATGTCGCGGCCTCCGGCGCCACCACCCAGAACGTCACCTTGACCACGCTGGTACTGACGCATAACCGGCTCGGCCGGACCTATCTGGCAATCATCCTGCCGTTTCACCGCCTGATCGCGCCCACCCTGCTGCGACAGGTTGCCGGCGCCTAATTAGCTCTTCGCGTCGGCCGGTTTCGTGGCCGCCGCCTCGCACCAGTCGGCATGGCAGCGGCTGAGATCGTTCAAATTCTGCCGCATCTGCTCCAACGAAAATCCCAACGCGAAGAATCGCTCCGCCGCATCCACCGGCAGGCCGCGGATCAAGCCCTCGCTGCGCAACGCGGCGACTTCGGTCGCATAGGCCTGCAGGGCCGCGTCGACCGGCTGGATTTCCGCGGAGCCGGCGCCGCTTCGCAACGACACCGCAACCGACTGCATATAGCTGACGATCGCGTTGCTGACCTCGGACAGCGGTCGTGCCAGCCGGGCCTGCACGTTCGCCGGCAACGGCACCACGCTGGCGCGCCCGACCATCACGACGTCGTGGCGCAGCCGCTGGATGGTCCGCAGCAATGGGCCGGTGTCCGGGCCCGACGACAAATGCGCTGAGCGCTCGCGCTCGGCTTCGGCGCCGGTCGCGTTCAGGCCGGTCACCGCCACGCCGATGCCATCCTGGATGCGGTGCAGCGCGTCGTTGTCGAGACCGCGCGTCAAGCCGGCCAGCAATTCGGCGAATGCGGCGGCCAGCAGCTCGAGCAAGCGCGCCGCGTTGGCGCGGATCTGGTTGACGGCCCGCGACGGCAGCACCAGGAACGAAACCACCAATCCCGTGACTGCGCCGACGCTGACCTCCATGACGCGATCAATCGCGGAATCCAGTGGATTGCTGTGATGCATGGTCGGGAGCAGCAGCACGATCACGGCCGTAACGGTGGCGGAGTTGAGGCTGGGGTTGAGGGAGGCGATGAAGGCCAGCGGCGTCACCGCCAGTACCAGCAGCGCCAGCAGACTGCCCTCGCCGGAATGCGGGATCAGCACCGCGATGGCGCCGCCATAGATCGCGCCGCCGATGGTGCCGAGCATATAGTCGCGGGTCGCTTTCAGCGACCGGCCGACGCTCATCTGGGTCACGATCAGGGACGTCAGCACCGCCCATAGCGGCAGCAACAGATGCAACGCGACCGCGATCGCGTAGGCGGCGACGGCCGCCGCGGCAATCCTGACCGCGAGCGCCAATTGCGTCTTCCGGGCCCAGAACCGGCCGAATATGCGTTTTGAGAAGGTCATCATGCGTCGCGTTCCGGAATCGGCAGACAGTACCCGTAATAGACGGCTTTGAGCATAGCTGATGCCCGCCCCCCGGAGGCGGCTTGAAACGCGAAATCAGCCCGCCTACCCTGCGCGGCAAAACGAGGAAACACGATGGCCAACGAAACCGCAACGCTCGCAGCCTATGTCGCCGACCTGAAATTCGCGGATATCCCGCCGGAGGTACTCGAGCGCGCCAAAGTGCTGACGCTCGACTTCCTCGGCAGCGCGATCCGGGCCCGGCGCGACGCGGAATCGACGCCTTCCCTGCTCAAAATGCTGGAATCGCTAGCGCTGGATGGCAAGGGCCACTCCACCGTGTTCGGCGATGCCAAGACCTGGACCCCGGCGGTAGCCGCACTCCTTAATGGCGCGCTCGGCCATTCGCTTGACTTCGACGACACGCATGCGGATTCCTCGCTGCATCCGAGCGCGCCCGTGGTGCCGGCGGCGTTTGCGGTCGGCGAGATGGTCGGTGCATCCGGTCGCGACGTGCTCACCGCCATCGTGGCCGGCTATGAAGTGTGCTGCCGGCTCGGCAACGCGCTCGACCCCACTTCGCATTACGCGCGCGGCTTTCACCCGACCGCGACTGCGGGCACCTATGGCGCCGCTGCGGCGGCGGCAAAGCTGTTCGGGCTGTCGAAGGACCAGATCATCGCAGCCTTCGGCGTCTCCGGCAGCCAGGCCGCGGGATCGCTGCAATTTTTGGTCAACGGCGCCTGGAACAAGCGCTACCAGGTCGGCGCGGCCGCGATGAATGGCGTGATCGCAGCCACCCTGGCGCGCAACGATTTTGTCGGCTCGACCGAATCGGTCGAGGGCAAGCATGGGCTTCTGGTCGGCTACAGCGACGATGCGCATCCGGACAAGGCGATCGCCGGACTCGGCAAGATCTACGAGACCCTGAAGATCGGCGTAAAGCCCTATCCGAGCTGCCGCTATACCCATGCAGCCCTGGACGCGCTGATCGCGATGCGCCGGGAGCACAATCTGACGCCGGACCAGATCAGGCGGGTCGAGATCGGCCTGCACCGCAACGGCATCACGCTGACCGGCGATGCCGCCACCAAGCGGCATCCGACCTCGATCGTCGGCGGACAATTCTCGATGTTCTTCACCGGCGCGCTGGCGCTCGACCAGGGTCGCTTCGGCTGGGACGATTACGAGCGGCTCGGCGATGCCGCGGTCAATGCGCTGGCCGACAAGTTCGACGTGGTGCAGGACGACCGCCTCGAGATCGGCCGCACCCATCCCTTTGGCGCGCGCGTCTCAATCACGACCGATGATGGCGTCCACGAGCGGCTCTATGCCGATCCATCCGGCGAGCCGAATTCATTCCCGGACGCGCAGGCGATGCAGCAGAAGTTTTTGACGCTCGCCCGTCCCGTGCTGAACGGCCGCGCCGATCAGCTTGCGGACGCGATCCTCTCACTTGAAAGATTTGATCGCGTCGAGCAAGCCACGCAGTTGGGCCGGCAATAAACCTTGGCCATACGGCCCTGCATCATGCAGGGCCGTCGATGATGATGAGGTCGGCGTCGGAGTATTTATTGCGGATCGCGACCGCCCGCTGATACTCCGGGCTCTGATAGCAGGCCGTCGCGGTGGCCCTGTCCTTGAACTCGATGACGAAATTACGCTCCCGCTCGGTTCCTTCCATCACCTCATAGGCGCCGCCCCGCACGATGAAATTGGCGCCGAATTTCTCGAACACCGGTATCGCAACTGCCAGATATTCGGGATAGTGCTCGGGATCGTGGACCGAGACGTGCACGATCCAATAGGCTTTCGGCATCATTTCCTCCGGCAGAAGACGTTCGCAAAATTTGCAGGGATGGCGCCGCGCATCGATCGATGGCGGCGCGGCATCCAACCGTCGCCGGCCGAATAGTTCAATTCACATTGTCGCGTCCTGGCTGTGGCAAATATCATTCGTTTGGAGGACGCGACGCCAAAACGGGCGCCGCATCGCTGCCTGCCAGCCTGGCCTTGCCGCCGGTTGCGGCGACGACATCGCTGACAAGCCCGAACACGCCATCGACCTCCGGCGGCCAGTTGGGCGAGCGGCCGAGGCGAACGATCACCAGCCGTTCCGAGGGAACGCAGACGACATATTGCCCGATGGTCCCCTTGGCGAAGAAGGCATCGCGCGGCATGCCGTGTTCGATCCGGTAAGTCGCACCAAAACTGTCGCCGAGGTTGGTCCAAAAGCCCGCGCCATATCCGACCCAGGCGTTCGGCGTCGCCGAGGCCGAATACTTCACCCATCCCTCGGGGAGCATGCGCTTACCGCCGACCACGCCGTCATTGAGATAAAGCATGCCGAACCGCGCCCAGTCGCGCGCCGTCGCCAGCATCTGGCTCGATCCTTCCGGATTACCGGAAGCATCGAACTCGAGCGTCACGTTGCGCATGCCGAGCGGTGCGAACAATTCCTGCCGCGCGAACCGGATCACGTCAGACGCATGGCCGCCCGCCGCATTGCGGATCAGATGCGAGAGAATGATGAAGTTGCCGTCATTGTAATTCCAGGTGCTGCCGGGCGGTGTCGCTAGCCCGACGCTTTCGGCGTAAGCCGCCATGTCGGATTCCATGAATTTCATGCGATTGACCGGCTCGAAGGCTGCGCCAAGCGAGGCCTCGAGCGAGCTGCCGATCGCAAGCCCAGCGGTGTGGCGCAGCAGATGATTGACCGTGATCGCGTGCCTGGGATCGCCGGCGCCCTGCCACGCCGCGATCGGCACCGGCTGATCGAGCGTAAGAGCGCCCTTGCGCACCAGAATGCCCGTCAGCGCTGACATTACCGACTTGGTCGCGGAGAAGCCGAGCAGTGGCGTCTCGATGCCGTAGCCTTCGCCATAGCGCTCGGCCACGACGTGGCCGTCCTTGACCACGACCACCGCCCGCGTGCGGCGGAACGGCGGGCTTGAAGGTTCGGCGAAGGCGCGATCCAGAGCTGCGGCCAGTTGGGGGTTGGCTGGCGTAACGACGCCAGGTCCCGCGATGTCGGGCAACAACGCCGGCATCGGCTTGCTTTCGGCCGCCGGCGGCGAAACGTCCGCGACCGCGCCACCGTGATCGAGATAGCAGCCCATGCCCTCGCGATAGACGGCATGGCTGCGGCCAAGGCCAAACAGCGACACCGTGACATCGCGGCGCGTTCGATCGACGCTATAATTGAGTGCCCAGGTGATCAGGCTGGCGCCCGGCATCGCGGCCGTCGTCTCCGAGAAAATTCTTTGCGGATCCTGTCCGGACACAAAGGTTTCCGAACAGATGATGTTGGCGACGAAACCCGTGGCGACCTTTGGCACGTCGCGGGCCCGCGCAGCCGTCAGCGCCAGCGCGCTGAGGGCCGTGGTCGTCGTGAGAATGAGAATGAGATTTCGTCGGGTCACATTGGCCTCCGGCATGACGCATGAGCGCGTGCCGGCCATGATGGCGAACAATCCGATCACCGCTCGCCGGATTTGGAAATCAGAGTGGCCGGAACCTGGAAGGGCCTCGCCGATTCCGAAATCTTGATCAAATTACAACGACTTACCGATCAAGCCGCGGTCGCGTTCAGGCGGCGGTATTCGGTCGGCGTGACCCCCGTCGTCGCCTTGAACGCCCGGTTGAACGGACCCAGCGACTGGAACCCGGCATCCATCGCAATGGTGATAACGGGGACTTCGGCCTGGGTCGGGTCGGCCAGTGCTGCCTTGGCTTCCTCGATCCGGTGATTGTTGAGGAAGACGTTGAAGTTGCGGTAGCCGAGCCGCTGGTTGATCAGCCGCCGCAATCTGTATTCGGGTATTTTGAGCCGGCTCGCCAGCGTGCCAATGGTGACGTTGTCGTGGCGATAGATGCGCTCGTCGGCCATCAGCCGCATCAGCGCGTCGACCAGTTTTTGGTCGTTTGAATGCTCAAATGCGGCCGATGGATTCGGAACATCCGGCGCTGCGGCAATCTCGGCCGCGACCGGAAACAGATCGGCGCCGTCCACGCGCATCATCAACCAGGAAATCGTAGCCACGATGGCGGCCAAAACGGCTAAATTCACCGTGTTGGCGATGCCGGCCGCTTCGCCAGCTGACCACAACATCTGCAGAATGGCGTTGACGCCGCCGTACAGCGCGGCCGCGACGATGATGAACGCCCGGATGCGGCGGCGGCCCTCGACCAGATCGGATGACCACGAAGCGATGGTCTGCACGACCGCAAGCGCAATAAAGCCGAGCGCCAGCAGGTTGATCGCAATGATGGATATCCGCAAATTGCCGCCGGGCGCCGGCGCGATCCACAGGCAATTGACGAAGCTGAACGCGGCCACCGCCGCCCAGACCAGCCCATGCCACGCGTGCAGTTTGAAGCCATCGTCGAACAGCGCGCGGGTGAACAGCCAGAACACCACGACATTGCCGGTCGACAGCGCGATCAACGGCGCATGCAAGTTAGACACCGGCGAGGTGGCGCCGATCGAATAGCTCACGGCGTGCGCCGCCGAGCCCAGCGCAAAGGCCGCGGCCAATCGCCCGGCAAGGACGGTCCCGAAGCCGCGAAACAGCGACACCGCCAGCACCAGCAGCAGCGCCACGGTTCCGGCGCGCAGTGCGATATCGACAGTGGGAAGCAGCATCGAGTGAACCCGGTCCGCGCGGTTATCGGCGCATCATGGTTTTAGTGCAGATCGCCGGCCCGTTCAATTTTGGCGGACTGGCCTTTCCAGGTATTGCGGTGCGTCACCCAGACGTCAGCGACATGGCCGAACAAATCGAACTCGCCATCCTTGCTGGCGCCGAGCCGACGCGCTACGCCCTGTGACGCGGTGTTTTCGCGATCGATACAATGAATGATCCGGTCGATGTCGAAGGTCCCGAATGCCCAATCGATCGACGCCCGCGCCGCCTCCACCGCAAAACCCTTGCCGCGAAATTCCGTGGCGATGCCCCAGCCGACCTCGAAGCCGGGCCAGCCCGGCGGAAACCACGGCCCGACCCTCCCGACAAATTTTCCGCTCGATTTTTCCTCGACCACGAACATGCCCACGCCGTGCAGCACCCAGTGCCCGGCCATGATGGCGGCATTGCGCCATCCGTTGAGCTCGCTTGTAACGGGCTTGCCGTCCACGGTAATGAACCGCGCGGTGCCGGGATCGGCCAGCATCGCCGTGTTGGGCGCGACGTCATCACCGCGCCATTGCCGCAGCAGCAAGCGCTCGGTCTCGATGACCGGACCGTTGGGCTGCAACAGCCTGGCACCCGGCTTCAATGGAGGAATCATCGTTTCCTGCCTTTATTTTCTGCAACTATTCTTATGTGTATTTGCTTACCGCCGTCATTGCGAGGAGCGCAAGCGACGAAGCAATCCATTCTTTCCTTGCGCGGCTAGATGGATTGCTTCGCGGAGCCTGTCATCGGGCGCGCATTCGCGCGACCCGTTGGCTCGCAATGACGTCGAGGTGTTCGTTGCAAGACCCACACACGGCTTTCGCGGGACGACGGATGGAGTATGATCGCGACAAAACCAAAGGAGTCTCCCCATGAGCTGGCAACCCTCCAACGACCCCGTACTCGGCGATGCCAAATCCTGCGACGCGCTCGATCTCGTCATCGTGCCGCGCACCCGCGACCTCGGCGACGGATTTGAGGTCCGCCGCGCGCTGCCGCATGGCAAGCGGCAGATGGTCGGCCCCTTCATCTTCTTCGATCATTTCGGGCCGGTGCAGTTCATCGCCGGCAAGGGCATGGACGTCCGCCCGCATCCGCATATTGGCCTCGCCACCGTCACCTATCTGTTCGACGGCAGCATCATGCACCGCGACAGCGAGGGCAACATCCAGGAAATCCAGCCCGGCGCCATGAACCTGATGACCGCCGGCCGCGGCATCGCCCATTCCGAGCGCACGCCCGACGTGCAGCGCCGTGACGGCCAGAAGATGCTGGGCCTGCAAAGCTGGATCGCGCTGCCGGCAGGATCGGAGGAAGTCGCGCCGTCGTTTCAGCATTACGCGGCCGGCGATCTGCCGATGATCACGGAACGGGGCTTTACGGCGCGCGTGATCGCCGGCCAGTCGTTCGGCATATCCTCACCGGTTACGATGGTATCGCCGTGGTTCTATGCCGAGGTGAGCGCCGAACAGGGCACCAGCGTGCCGCTCGATCCCGACCATGAAGAGCGCGCGATCTATCTGGTCGACGGCGAGGTCGAGATTGCGAACGAGCGCTATGAAGGCCCGCGCCTCTTGGTCTTCCGGCCCGGCGACCGCATCACGGTGAAGGCAATCAAGCCGGTCCGGATGATGTTCCTCGGCGGCGACGCGCTGGAAGGCCCGCGCCATATCTGGTGGAATTTCGTCTCCTCCAGCAAGGAACGTATCGAGCAGGCCAAACAGGACTGGAAAACCGGCCGTTTCGCCCATGTTCCCAACGAACATGAGTTCATTCCGCTGCCGGAGTAAGCTATCTCCTCCATTATCCCCTTCCCTGCGCTCGCGCCTCTCGCGCGAGCGCATCGCCTTTGAAAGCCTGACCGAATGAATGCGATGCTCGCCAGCGATTTGCCCTTGCCACGGATCGGCCGCGGCAAGGTCCGCGATATCTACGCCGTCGGCGACGATCGCGTGTTGCTGTTGACCACCGACCGCATCAGCGCGTTCGACGTCGTGATGGCCGAGACCATCCCGATGAAGGGCGCGGTGCTGACCCAGATCAGCGCCTGGTGGTTCCGGCAACTCGAAAGCGTGGTGCCGCATCACATGATCAGCGCCGACGCTGACGAGATCATCGCGCAGGTGCCCGCACTGAAAGCCCATCGCGCCGATATCCTTGGGCGCGCGATGCTGTGCCGGCGCACAGAAGTGTTCCCGATCGAATGCGTGATCCGCGGTTATATTTCCGGCTCGGCGTGGAAGGAATACGCGCAACACGGCACGCTGGCCGGCGAGAAGCTGGCGCCGGGCCTCGTCGAAAGCGCCAAGCTCGAGCCCGCGATCTTCAGCCCGGCGACCAAGGCCGAAACCGGCCATGACGAGAACATTACGGTGGCGCGGGTGCGCGAGATCCTGGGCGACGAAGTCGCGCACACGCTGGAGAGCATGGCGCGCGCGGTCTATCATTTCGGCGAAAAGATCACCCGCGACCGCGGCATCATCATCGCCGATACCAAGTTCGAATTCGGCCGCGACGGCAGTGGCCGCATCATCCTCATCGACGAGGTGATGACCCCCGACAGTTCGCGGTTCTGGGCGGTCGACGTCTACAAGACCGGCCAGCCGCAGCCGAGTTTCGACAAGCAGCCGCTGCGCGATTATCTCGACGCCGAGCGCCGCGCCGGCCGCTGGAACGGCGACGCCCCGCCGCCACCGCTGCCGGCCAGCGTGGTGGAGGCGACCAGCAAGCGCTATCTCGAAGCGTATCGGCGGGTGACGGGCGCTGAACTCAAGGTCTGACGCCAGCGCAATCGATGCGCTCTCATCGGAGTTCCTATCCAGCGTGCGATCACATCCAAAAAACAGGCAATCTAGCTGAATATCCATTCAAGAAAGTTCCGATGTAGTTCCAGGAACGTGGCGATTGCTCACACGTTTTCTCCCTGCGCAACAACGAAAGGAGAAGCGATATGAAGAAGCTTTCTTGCGTTCTGGCCACGTTAGCGACCATCGCAGTTGCGGCGCCTACCGTCGCGAGCGCGCAGGGTTTCAGCTTCCGCGTCGGCAGCGACCGAGACTATTACTATCGCGACCGTGATGACTACTATCGCGGCCCTCGCGTTGGGTTCTACGAACATGATCGCGGTTGGCATCGCGGCTGGTACAACCATGATGGCGACCGAACGATAATCATCAAACGTCACCGTCATTGGGACGACTAATGAAGGATGGCCCCCTTAACGGGGCCATTTTTTTGAGTGCCGGGCCGAGGACGCATCTCGCCGGAAATTCCGGGGCTGATCTTGTCGATGGTATTGAATAACAGGGAACGCTAGGCTTGCCTCTTAGGCGGTTGTCCGTCTGACGATCCCGGACAATCAAGAAATGGAGGACGCCTGACATGACCGAGACCGATGCCGTACTCGTCGAACGCGATGGGCCGGTGACCATCGTTTCCATCAACCGTCCGCATTGCCGCAACGCCGTCGACGGCGCCACCGCACGAAAGCTGTACGATATTTTTCGCGCATTCGATGCCGACGAAGCAGCCTCGGTGGCGGTGTTCACCGGCACCGGCGGCTATTTCTGCGCCGGCGCCGACCTCAAGGCCGTGGCGTCGGGCGATCCCAACAAAAAGCGCGAGGTCGGTGGCCACGATTCGATCGCGCCGATGGGGCCGAGCCGGCTGCGGCTGTCGAAACCCGTGATCGCAGCGGTCGAAGGTTTTGCGGTCGCCGGCGGCATGGAGCTCGCGCTGTGGACGGACATGCGGGTGGTCGCAGAGGACGCCACTTTCGGCATCTTCTGCCGCCGCTTTGGCGTGCCCCTGATCGATCTCGGCACCATCCGGCTGCCGCGGCTGATCGGCCATTCGCAGGCGATCGACCTGATCCTGACCGGGCGCCCGGTCGGCGGCACGGAAGCCTTGCGCATGGGCCTTGCCAATCGCCTGGTGCCGAAAGGCGAAACCCGGGCGCATGCGATCGCGTTGGCCAAGGAGATCGCGCGCTTCCCGCAGACCTGCCTGCGCGCGGACCGGCTGTCGGCGCTGCGGCAATGGGACCTCGAAGAGGAAGAGGCGATTGCCAATGAGATGCGCGGCGGCCTCAAGGTCATCGCCTCAGGCGAGACGCTGTCCGGCGCGACGCGATTTGCGTCCGGCGTTGGCCGGCACGGCGCGTTCGGCGGCGACGCAGGGAATGGTTGACGGAGCATTTGCGCTGACGCGACCCGGCGAGTTCTGTTGTCATAAAAATCTTGTTGGCGTCCTGCTCTGCTGTCGTCTAGGACTGACGGCGGAAGCAAGGGGCAAATGGTCAGTCGATTTGTTAATTTCGGTCCGCGGGCGCGCCGTGCATTTAGTGATGTTCTCGGCGGCAGCGCTGCCAGCGTTCTGAGCATTACGTTCGGCCTTTCCTACGCGCTGCTGATCTTCGCCGGGCCGCTGGCGCCCTATCTGTCCTATGGTGTCGCCGCCACGTTCATTACGTCGGCTGTGCTGGCCGCCGTGCTCGCGCTCGGCAGTTCCCTGCCCTTTGCGATTGCAGGTCCCGACAGCTCCACGGCGGCAATCACCGGCATATTGGCCGCTTCGCTGGTTGAGCGCATGGCTGCGACCGACCCCACAGCGCCGCTGCTCGCGCCTACCCTGATCACGCTCGGCTTTTCGACGATCGTAACCGGCATCGTGCTGTGCGGTTTCGGCGTGACGCGGATGGGCCGGGCCATCCGCTATGTCCCCTATCCCGTCGTCGGCGGATTTCTCGGCGCGACCGGGCTGCTGATCGTTCTGGGCGCGATCCGGGTGATCACCGGTCACCGGCTGCAATTCAGAACGCTCGACCGGTTCGCCAACGTCACCACGCTGTCCGAATTGTGCGCCGCCTGCGCCATGGCGCTGATCCTGAATTTGACCTGGCGTCGCTCCCGCCGTTCGTTGGGGTTGCCGGTCATTCTGATCGGCGGCGTGATCGCCGCGCATCTTGCGTTCTGGATCTTCGGCATCTCGCCTGAAGAGGCGCAAGCGTCGGGCTGGACCTTTCAGCCGCCACCACCGACCCACTTCATGCTGCCGTGGAACGCCAGCGAACTCCGCCACTATCCCTGGTACGCCCTGCCGGACCTGCTCGGCAATTTGGTTGCCGTCGTCTTCGTCACCGCTTCAAGCACGCTTTTCAACACCACCGGCATCGAAGTCGCCGTCCATCGCGAGGCCGATCTGGAGCGGGAACTGAACGTCACCGGCCTCGCCAATATCCTGGCCGGCGCATTGGCGGGCTATCCCGGCTGCATTTCGATCAGCCGCTCGATTCTCAATCTCGGCAGCGGCGGCACCGGCCGCCTCTCCGGCCTCACCGCCGCAGCCATTTCCGCGCTGATGCTGGCTGTCGCGCCCGAGCTGCTCGGCTATATGCCGAAATTCGTTCTCGGCGGCCTCCTGATCTATCTGGGAACAGACCAGCTGCACAAATGGATCGTCGAGTCGCGGAAACGGCTCTCGAAGACCGAATATGTGTCGCTGCTGGCGATCATCGTCATCATCGTGGGGTGGGGCTTCGTCCCCGGCGTGCTGATCGGCGTCGTGATCGGCTGCGCGACCTTCGCGCTGAGCGCGGCGCGGATCGAATCGATCAAATACAGCTTTGACGGTTCGGAATACCGCAGCTCGCTGGATCGCTCGCGCGGCGATCAGGAGGTACTGCTGGCCCATGGCGGCAAGATCCAGGGCCTGAACCTGCAGAGCTATCTGTTCTTCGGTTCGGCCAACCGGCTCTATCAACACGTCAAGGCGCTGTTGCAGCGCTGTCCCGAATGCCGCTATCTCATCTTCGACTTCAAGCTCGTCACCGGCATCGATTCATCGGCCGCCTACAGTTTTGCGCAGATCAAGCGCAGCGCGCACGACCTCGGTGTCAAGCTGGTGCTGGTGCATCTTTCCGCCGCGGCCGAGAAAGTCCTGCGGTCGAGCGAGTTCATCTCGAGCGAGGTGAGTGTCATTCCCGAACTGGATCATGCCCTGGAATGGTGCGAGAACGAGCTCATTACCCAACATCAGGGGCTGGAACAGGAGGAAGCCAGCCTGCGCGACTGGTTCGCCCAGATTCTCGGCGACGAATATGACGCTGACGAACTGGTCCGCCGCTGCCATCGCATCGAGGTCGAGGCCGGTGAAATCATCGTTCGCGCCGGCGATGCCGCCGATTCCATGCACTTCATCCTGGACGGCCGCGTCGGCATCATGGTTCCGGCGGATGAGGCCCGCACCACGCGGGTGCGAAGCCTCGGCCGCTACACCACGATCGGCGAAATGGGCCTCGTCTCGCAGGCGCCGCGCAGCGCCACGATCCAGGCCGAAGTCGCGAGCGTGCTCTACGTGCTGAACACCCATCAGTTCGAGGCGATCAAGGCCGCCGCCCCCGAACTCAGCCACAAGCTGCTGACCTATTTCGTCTCGGTCATGGCCGAGCGACTGACCTTCGCCAACCGCACCATCGCGGTGCTGCGGCGATAGGGCTTTGTATTTCGACCGCTGGCGTGCTGAGGTACCGCGTCCACCAGGGTCGAGAACATGACGGCACACAATTCGACGGCTGACGCCAGGGCTTTTATGATCAAGGCTTTTACAATCAAGACCTTTGAGATCGAGAATTTTCGCCTGCAGAGCGGCACGGTCATGCCGGCCGTGACGATCGCCTACAAGACGCTCGGCCAGCTATCACCGCAGCGCGACAACGCGGTGCTGGTCACGCATGGCAACACCAGCGGCCCGCAGATGATCGATCCCGGCGGATCGACCGGCGAGGGCAGCTGGAACGAACTCGTCGGTCCCGGCAAGGCGGTCGATACCGACCGTTTCTTCGTCATCTGTCCGAACATGCTGGGGTCGTCCTACGGATCGACCAATGCGGCGAGCATCGATCCCAAGACGGGCACGCGGTACGGACCTCGATTTCCCGATATCACCGTCGGCGACATCGTCGCCACCCAGCGTCTGCTGGTCGATGACCTCGGCATCGAGAAATTGGTTGCGATCGTTGGCCCCTCCTATGGCGGATTCCAGGGCTTTCAATGGGCGGTCGACTATCCCGGCATGATGCGCGGGATCGCCGCCATCGTCACCGCGCCATTGGTGCCGCGCGAGCGCGCCGAGGGCAATATGGCGCGCCTGCTCGCAACCCTGTCGCAGGATCCGAACTGGAACGGCGGCGACTATTACGATCATGGCGGGGTGCTGGAGAGCATGATCCAGATCCGCTCCGCGACGCTGAAGACCTATGGCATCGAGACCCGGCTGCGCACCACGATATCCGACCCCGAACAGATCGAAGCGGCGGTCCGCGCGGAAGCAGAGCGATGGGCTGAAAGCTTCGATGCCAATTCGTTGATCACCCTGGCCAGGGCGCTGCGCGGCTTCGACGTCACGGCGCAACTCGGCAAGATCAAATCGAAGGTCCTCTATGTCCTGTCCCGGACCGACAAACTGTTTCCTCCGGAACTCGCGGCTTCCGTGATGCCGGCACTGAAGGCCGCCGGCGTCGATGCCGACTATTTCCTGCTCGACAGCGAGTACGGCCATTCGGCATCCGGCCTCGACGCCCACAAATGGGCGCCGCGGCTGCGAGAGTTCATGGAGAGCCTGCAAATGTAGCCCGTCATTGCGAGGAGCCCACGGGTCGCGCGAGTGCGCGCCCGATGCCAGGCTCCGCGACGAAGCAATCCATTCTTTCTTGCCGCCGCAAGATGGATTGCTTCGCTTCGCTCGCAATGACGGCTAAGCTTACACCCCCGCCATCATCACATATTTGATCTCGACATATTCTTCCATGCCGTGATGCGAGCCTTCGCGCCCGAGGCCTGATTCCTTGACGCCGCCGAAGGGTGCTACTTCGGTCGTGATCAGGCCGGTGTTGACGCCGACCATGCCCGATTCCAGCGCTTCCGCCACCCGCCAGACCCGGCCGAGGTCGCGTGAATAGAAATACGAGGCCAGGCCGAACGGCGAGTTGTTGCACATCGCAATCACATCGGCTTCGTCCTTGAAGCGGAACACCGGCGCCAGCGGCCCAAAGGTCTCTTCATGCGCGACCAGTGCGTCGGGCGCGACATTGGCCAGCACTGTCGGCTCGAAGAAACTGCCGCCGAGCGCGTGGCGCTTGCCGCCGGTGACGATTTTGGCGCCGCCCTTGACCGCGTCCGCGATGTGTTTTTCGATCTTGTCGATCGCATCCATGTTGATCAGTGGGCCCTGCACCACGCCGGCTTCGGTGCCGTCGCCGATCTTCATCGCCGCGACCTTCTTCGAGAGCTTCTCGACGAACTGGTCGTAGATCTTGTCCTGCGCATAGAGGCGGTTGGCGCAGACGCAGGTCTGGCCCATGTTGCGGTATTTCGAGACCATGGCGCCTTCGACAGCGGCATCGATATCGGCATCATCGAACACCACGAACGGCGCGTTGCCGCCGAGTTCGAGGCCGAGCTTCTTCACGCCGACCGCGGCCTGCTGATAGAGAATTTTCCCAACTTCGGTCGATCCGGTGAAGCCGACGAAACGCACGGCGGGATGCTCGCACAACACCTTGCCGATCGCCGACGAATTGCCGGTCAGGATATTGAACACGCCCTTCGGTACGCCGGCCTTCTCGGCCAGCGCCACCAGCGCCAGCGCGGTCAGCGGCGTTTCATTGGCGGGCTTGAGCACCACGGTGCAGCCCGCGGCCAGCGCCGGCGACACTTTTCGGGTGATCATCGAGCACGGGAAATTCCACGGCGTGATCGCGCCGCAAACGCCGATCGGCTGCTTGATCGCCAGCAGGCGCGCATCGGCCCGCTGGGTTGGAATGGTTTCGCCATAGACGCGGCGGGCTTCCTCGGCGAAGAACTCGACATAGGCGCCGCCGATATCGACTTCGCCGAGCGCCTCCGCCAGCGGCTTGCCCTGCTCGGAGGTCAGGATCAGCGCGAGATCCTCGCGGTTGGCGATGATCAGGTCGAACCATTTGCGCAGGATGTTGGAACGCTGCTTGGCGGTAAGCTTGGCCCAGGCCGGAAACGCACGCTCGGCGGCTTCGACGGCTTGCGTCGTCTCGGCCGTGCTCATGACCGGGATTTTCGCAAGCTCCACGCCGTTGACCGGATTGGTCACCGGCCGCGATGCCTTGCCGGTCCAAGCGCCGTCGATATAGCACTGCTCGCGCAGCAGTGAGGAATCCTTCAGGCGGTCGCGAAGCGACGGTGTGGCGGGTTGCGAAGCGCGTGCGGCGACGGGCGGGGTCATGGCGTTACTCCTCGGATTTCCTGGCTATTGGACCCGAGTATAGGCCGAAGCCGCCCTCAATGCATCGGCCGCAAACGCGCGGCTGCTTCAAGCAATTTTGAGGACCTACGCTCGTCATTCCGGGATGGTCCGAAGGACCAGACCCGGAATCTCGAGATTCCGGGTTCGCACTTCGTGCGCCCCGGAATGACAGTCTCGGATCAGGCCGCGCCGCTCATATAGGTTTCGCGGCGGCCGATCATGCGTTCGGCGGCGGCCTTGGCGTCGGACCGGGACGAGGTCGCGCAGGTGCGGTATTCGAGGTCCGGCAGGGAAGCGGGATCGCGGCGGCCGAACCACGACCTGGAACTGATCGTCAGCAGCGCCAGCGCCTGGGCAACGTTATCGACCGCCTCGAATGAATGCAGCGCGCCGGTACCGGCATAGCGGACTTCGTAAAGGCCGGGGCTGATCGGGGCTTCGATGTTCTCGCCGCGCCCGGCGCGGGGATATCGCTTCCATTCACTCCAGGTTGAGATCATCACCGCTCCCTCGGAACTTCCAAAGTTACAACCATTTGCATCAAATCATTCAGCGCCGGCAGCGCTATTTTGGGCTGGAATCTGAATGTCTTACTCCAAATATCGGCACCGCAAATTATAATGCGATCAATTTATCGTGGATGCCCGGACCGGTCGCCGACATTGCATTCCGTCCACCGCTAATTGTGGCGAAGTGTTGCGGTTGGGTTGCTTCTCTCCTTCGCGTTGCAGTGCCCATCACGAGATCGCGACATCGACCGCGGCCACTTGCCCGCGCTTGCGGGACGCGACGGACGGGAGGAAGATTGCCCCACTCCAAAAAATAAACCGGAGGCGACCCCCCATGCAAAGCAAAGCTCAGATCGATCAGGTTCTGCGTCAGAAAACCGACGCGAAGGAGATTCCCGGCGTCGTCGCGATCGCGGCGACGGGCAACGACATCATCTATCAGGGTGCGTTCGGCAAACGCGACCTGGCAAAAGACGATGCCATGACCGCCGACAGCGTGTTCTGGATCGCCTCCATGACCAAGGCCATCACCGCGGCGGCCGGCATGCAGCTGGTCGAGCAGGGCAAGCTGTCGCTGGACGAGCCGATCGGCAAGGTGCTGCCCGATCTCGCCGCCCCGCAGGTGCTGGAAGGTTTTGATGCCAAGGGCGAGCCGAAACTGCGCGCGGCGAAGAAGCCTATCACGCTGCGCCATCTCATGACCCACACCGCGGGCTTCTGCTACGACGTGTGGAACGGCGAGGGCGCGCAATATCTGGCGAAGACCGGAACCCCAAACGTCTTCACCTGCCAGAACGCCGCGCTGAAGACGCCGATCATGTCCGATCCCGGCACGCGCTGGGAATATGGCATCAACATCGATTTCGTCGGCAAGGCGGTGGAAGCCGCGAGCGGCAAGCGTCTCGATGCCTATCTGCGCGACCACATGTTCACGCCGCTCGGCATGAACGACACCGGCTTCAAGATCACGGACTCCCTGCGCAAGCGGCTGGTCGGCATGCATGCGCGCGGCGAGGACGGCTCGCTGGCGCCGACCCCGTTCGAACTGGAGCAGAATCCGGAATTCCACATGGGTGGCGGCGGCCTTTACGGCACCGCGGGCGATTACATCAAGTTCTGCCAGATGATCCTTAACAAGGGCAAAGCCAACGGCAACCAGTTGCTGAAGCCCGAGACCGTCGCGTTGATGGGCCAGAACCACATCGGCGATCTCAGCGTCACCAAGTTGATTTCGGTGGCGCCGATGTACACCAACGACGTCGATCTCTATCCGGACCAGGTGAAGAAATGGGGGCTGAGCTTCCTGATCAACACCGCCAAGACCGCGGAAGGCCGCAGCCCCGGCAGCCTCGCCTGGGCGGGCCTCGCCAACACCTATTTCTGGATCGATCCGGCCCGCAACGTCGCCGGCGTGATCCTGATGCAGTTGTTGCCGTTCGTGGACAAGAAATGCCTGGAAGCCTATGCGGGCTTCGAGCGCGGCGTCTATGCCGGGCTCGATGCCGGTAGCGGCCAGAAGGCGGCTTAGGGAGCATCTGTTAAAGACCGTCATTGCGAGCCAACGGGTCCGGCCTCTGGCCGGCCCGATGACAGGCTCCGCGAAGCAATCCATCGTGCGCCAAAAAGGAAGAATGGATTGCTTCGTCGCTTGCGCTCCCTTGCGCAAACGCTTCGCGTTTGTCGCAGGCAATGACGTTGCGGACATAATGTCTCGATCCTGTAGCACGCGTGCCTGACGTTTGGAGAGACGCACTTGACAGAAATTGCGGACAGCTATGTTTGCGGCATCGCCGATGCGCCGCTGCTCGGCGAGACCATCGGGCACAGCCTCGACCAGGCAGTTCGGCGCTGGGGGAAACGCGACGCGCTGGTGTCGCCAAGCCATGGCGTTCGCTGGACGTGGACGGAACTGGCCGAGCGGGTCGACGCGCTGGCCGCCGGATTTCTCGCGCTCGGCCTCGAGCGCGGCGAGCGGATCGGCGTCTGGTCGCTGAACCGGCCGGAATGGACGCTGACCCAGTTTGCCGCCGCCAAGGCCGGGCTCATTCTCGTCACCATCAATCCCGCCTATCGCCTCAGCGAACTGGAATTCGCGCTTGCCAAGGTCGGCTGCGCTGCGATCGTCACGGCCACCGCGTTCAAGACCTCCAACTACATGGAGATGCTGAACACGCTGATGCCGGAACTTGCCAAAGCGCAACCCGGCGATTTGCACGCCGCGCGTTTGCCGCAACTGCGCGCGGTGATCCAGGTTGGCGGCCCGGCTTGTCCGGGCGCCATCGCGTTCGACGAAGTCACGCGCATGGGCGGCGCGCGCCACCGCGACACGCTGGCGACATTGGCCAAAACCCTGCAGTTCGACGATCCCGTCAATATCCAGTTCACCAGCGGCACCACCGGATCGCCCAAGGGCGTCACGCTGACGCATCACAACATCCTCAACAACGGCTATTTCGTCGGCCGCGCGATGCGCCTGACCGAAACCGACCGCATCTGCATTCCGGTGCCGCTCTATCATTGCTTCGGCATGGTGATGGGCAATCTCGCCGCCGTCACCTCGGGTGCTGCCATGGTCTATCCCGGTGAAGGCTTTGATCCGCTGGTGACGCTGCAGACCATCGCGCAGGAAAAATGCACGACGCTCTACGGCGTGCCGACGATGTTCATCGCCGAACTCGACCATCCCGACTTCGCCAAATTCGACCTGTCGTCGCTGCGCACCGGCATCATGGCCGGCGCGCCGTGCCCGATCGAGGTGATGCGGCGGGTCAATGAATCCATGAACATGCGCGAGGTGACGATCGCCTACGGCATGACCGAGACCAGCCCGGTCAGCTTTCAGAGCGCCACCGACGACCTGCTGGAGCGCCGGGTGTCCACGGTCGGGCGCATTCACCCCCATGTCGAAGTCAAGGTCGTCGATCTCGAAGGCCGCGTCGTACCCCGCGGCGAACGCGGCGAACTCTGCACCCGCGGCTACAGCGTCATGCTCGGCTATTGGGATGAGGTTGAAAAAACCGCCGACGTGCTCGACGCCAATGGCTGGATGCATACCGGCGACATCGCTGTGATCGACGCGGAGGGTTATTGCAACATCACTGGCCGCATCAAGGACATGGTGATCCGCGGCGGCGAGAACCTTTACCCGCGCGAGATCGAGGAGTTTCTCTATCGTCATCCGAAAATCCAGGACGTGCAGATTTTCGGTGTCGCCGACGACCGCTACGGCGAAGAGCTCTGCGCCTGGATCCGGATACGCGCGGGCGAGACGCTGACGGCCGACGAGGTCCGCGCCTTCTGCCAGGGCAAGATCGCGCACAACAAGATCCCGCGCTATATTGAATTCGTCGACGAGTTTCCGATGACCGTGACCGGCAAGATCCAGAAGTTTTTGATGCGCGACGCGGTCGAGGCGAAGCTTGGATTGAAGGCGGCGAAGACGGCGTGAAGGACATTCGCTAGAAGCCGTCATTGCGAGCGAAGCGAAGCAATCCATCGCGCCACAAAAAGAAAGAATGGATTGCGTCGTCGCTTCGCTCCTCGCAATGACGGCTGTAACTGCCGACACACCTTCGCGATCCCGCGGCGCGATTCGCCCGGGTGATGCCCTTGGTTTCGCGCCATAAGAAAAGAGGGCGCGGGGAATGCCGGATGCGCGCTGCACCCGCGGTCTCGTGTGCAAAAGCTGTGCGAAGAAACGCACACGAGCATACAGGTTCAGCGGAGGCAATCCGACATTCCCTGCGCAATGGTTTTACGGCTTATAGCGCGCTCTCCCCGGCGACGAATTCCTTTTGCCACCGTCATCGGCGGATTAATGGCTTTGCCGGACCCGGTTGGGCCGACAAAACCTCCGCTGACTTAGCACCAGCAACGGGTGCCAGAACCACACGATTTCGCCGTACGCCTCAGCGCCGTTCGTCTGATGCGACGTCTCTTCGCTCACGAGTCCAAAGGACCCGCCCTGCGACGACGATCGCGCCCGACGCTGCCGCGTCCACCGCATCCCTGCCCAACGTTCGTGACGATCATGATACGCCCCTCTTCGGGCCGGGACGGCGGCAGTTATAGTTTTGATTTGCCCGTCGGGATGAATAGAAATATTTCGCTTCGATGTAAAAAAATGACTCGACAACGGAATCACGCGACCGAGCGATTTGCCCGTCGGGCAGGCGAGCGACGTGATGCTCTCAATGTTCGTCATGGCCGGGCTTGTCCCGGCCATCCACGTCTTGACCCCATCCAAGCAACAAAGACGTGGATGCCCGGGACATAGGCGAGCGGACGCGACGCCGTCCCTTCGGACGGCTATGCCCGGGCATGACGGGTTGATAGGTAGTGCCCGATCGCCAGGCCGCCCTACACCGGCAACCCGTTCTGCTGCGCCAATTCCTTCAGCGACACTTGCGGCCGTGCCCCGATGTGCTGGATCACTTCGGCCGCCGCCAGCGCGCCCAATCGCCCGGCATTCTCGTAACCGGCGTTGCGCACCAGGCCGAACAAAAATCCGGCGGCGAACAGGTCGCCGGCGCCTGTGGTGTCGACCAGCTTTTGAATCGGGAAGGCCGGCACCGCGACCACGCCGTCCTTCGATGCCACCACGCAGCCCTTTTCGCTGCGGGTGACGACCCCGAGTTTGGTATCGCTCTGCAATTGCTTCAGCGCGGTGTCGAAATCCGAGGTCTGGTACAGCGAATGCAATTCGGCCTCGTTGGCGAACACGAGGTCGACAGTGCCCTTGCGCATCAGGTCGAGGAATTCGTCGCGATAGCGATCGACGCAGAACGAATCCGACAAGGTCAGCGCGACCTGGCGGTCGGCGCCATGCGCGATGGTCGCCGCCTTGACGAAGGCTTCCTTGGCGCTTTTGGGGTCCCACAGATAGCCTTCGAGATAGATCACGCTCGCTGCCGCGATCTGGGCGGCGTCGATATCTGAAGGCGTCAGGTCCTGCGCCGCGCCGAGATAGGTGTTCATGGTGCGCTCGCCGTCCGGCGTCACCAGAATGTAGGAACAGCCGGTAGCGGGACCGCCGGCGGCGGCCGGGGTTTCGAACGCGACGCCGGCGGCGCGGATATCGTGGCTGTAGAGCCGGCCGATCTGGTCATCCCTGACCTTGCCGACATAGGCCGCGCGCGCGCCGAGATTGGCGATGCCGACGATGGTGTTGGCCGCCGAGCCGCCGGACATTTCGGTCGCCGGGCCCATGTCGGCGTAGATCGCGGTGGCGCGCGCCTCGTCGATCAGCGCCATGCCGCCCTTGGTCATGCCGTGGCGGCCGAGAAAACCCTCGTCGGTCTGCGCCAGCACGTCGAAAATCGCGTTGCCGATCCCGAGAACGTCGTATTTTGTGTCAGCCATTTATCCGTCCTGTTTACGGCAATTTTGATAAGGCTGCGGCCTATCACGACCCGCCTAGCGCCAGCAAGCGTAGGCTCTGTTTGTTTGAGCATGATCTGAACGGAAAACCGGTGCCCACATTTCCGGATCATGCTCTATAGAAGCCCAAATGATCCGATCCTTTCTCACGGTATCGACGGGAACACTGGCCTCGCGGCTGCTCGGATTCGTGCGCGATTCCATCATCGCGGCACTGCTCGGCGCCGGTCCCGTCGCGGACGCATTTCTGGTCGCGTTTCAACTGGTCAATGTCGTGCGAAGGCTGCTGACTGAAGGCGCGCTGAACGCGGCGCTGGTGCCGGCATGGCTGCGGGTGCGCGACGCCGATGGCGCGGTCGCCGCGGCGGCCTTCGCCGGCCGCGTGCTCGGCACCGTCAGCGCGGCACTGATCGCCGCATCCGTGCTGATCGGCTTGTTGATGCCGCTGGTCATCACCGCGCTGGCGCCGGGCTTTGCCGGGCGCGAAACCCTGCAGCTCGCCGTCAACGACGCCCGCCTGATGCTGCCCTATCTCGCCTTCGCCGGTCCGGTGACGGTCATGATGGCGTTGCTGAACGCGCAGGGCCGCTTTGCGCTGACGGCGTTCTCGCCGCTGCTGTTCAACATCGCGCTGATCGCAGTCATGGCCGTGCTGCTCGGATGGCGGCAGGACGCCGTCGATGCCGCGCTGATCCTGGCCGCCACCATCGGCATCGCCGGCCTCTTGCAATTATCCATGCTGGTGTTGCGCGGCGGCGGCATCGCCACGCCCTTGCGGATTTCGTTCGACGGCGAAATGCGCCGCTTTCTTGGCCAGGCGATCCCCGGGATGATCGCCAGCAGCGCGCCGCAATGGCTTGTTGTCGCAGGCGCGATCATCGCCTCGTCATCGCCATCGGCGGTATCGTGGCTCTATTTCGCCAACCGCCTGATCGAGCTGCCGCTCGGCATCGTCGGCGTCGCCATGGGCACCGTGCTCATTCCCGAGATGACGCGCGCGTTGCGCGGCGACGATCCGGCCGCAACCGCGCATGCGGAATCGCGCGGCCTCGAACTCGCCGTCGGGCTGGCGTTGCCGGCAACGCTCGGCCTGATCGCGCTGAGCACTCCGATCGTGCGGATGCTGTTCGAGCACGGCGCCTTCACGTCAAGCGATACGGCGGCGACCGCGCAGGCGCTGATGTGGACGACACTCGGCCTGCCCGCGCATGTGCTGGTCAAGGCGCTGTCGCCGGCATTCTTCGCGCGCGAAGACACGATGACGCCGCTGACGGCGACGCTGAAAGCCATTGTGCTCGCGATCGCCTTGGGCTTCCTGCTCGGCCATTGGTTCGGCGCGCCCGGCATCGCCGCCGCGATCGCGCTCGGCGCATGGAGCAACGCGTTCACCTTGGTCCGCAGGGGGGCGGAGACCTTCGGGTTTTCGATCGACGCCGCGGCGCGGCGGCGGCTGCCGCGCATTGTGGTTGCGGCGCTGGCGATGGGCGGCTTGCTCTGGCTGGCGACGGCCTTCGCGCTGCCCGCGGGCGCGAGCGCGCACGGCCTCGTGCAGGCGCTGATCCTGCTGGTGGTGATTGCCGGCGGGATCGCGATGTACGGCCTGTTTCTAGGGCTTTTCGGCGTCACCGGCTGGCGCGAGGCGGTCGGCGCGATCCGGCAAAACCACGCCGCGTGACTTGTAGGGTCAAGGCTTGCACGGCTGGAGCTTAAGTGGCAAACGACGGCGCTAATCCAGGGGATATCGGCGGGAAGCTGACAATGGCATTCGTTGAACGGGTTTTTTCGGGCGTCCAGCCGACGGGCAATCTGCATCTCGGCAATTACCTCGGCGCGATCGTCAATTTCGTCAAACTGCAGGAGACGCATAATTGTCTCTATTGCGTCGTCGACATGCACGCGATCACGCAGGGCGTCGATGTGTGGGGCGGCCCGGCGGAGCTTGCGCGCAACACCCGCGAGGTGACCGCGGCCTTCATCGCCTCGGGCATCGACCCGAAGAAGCACATCGTGTTCAACCAGAGCCAGGTTTCGGGACACGCCGAGCTTGCCTGGATCTTCAACTGCGTCGCCCGCGTCGGCTGGCTCAGCCGGATGACGCAATTCAAGGAGAAGGCTGGCAAGGATCGCGAAAATGCGTCGGTGGGTCTCTACGACTATCCGGTGCTGATGGCGGCCGACATTCTGCTCTATCGCGCCACCCACGTGCCGGTCGGCGAGGACCAGAAGCAGCACCTCGAACTGTCGCGCGACATCGCGCAAAAATTCAACAACGATTTTGGCGATTCGATCCGCAGCCACGGCTTCAATGAGGGACTGTTCTTTCCGCAACCGGAGCCCTTGATCACGGGCCCTGCGACGCGGGTGATGAGCCTGCGCGACGGCACCAAGAAAATGTCGAAATCGGATTCGTCGGATAATTCGCGGATCAATCTCACCGACGATGCCGACACGATTGCGCAAAAAATCCGCAAGGCAAAGACCGATCCGGAGCCGCTGCCGTCGGAAGAAAAGGGCCTCGAACCGCGCCCCGAAGCCGACAATCTGGTCGGGATCTATGCCGCGCTGGCGGACGTGAGCAAGGCCGCGGTGCTCGCCGAGTTCGGCGGCGGGCAGTTTTCCAGCTTCAAGAATGCGCTGGTGGAACTGTGCGTCGCAAAGCTCTCGCCGATCGCCTCCGAGATGAAGCGGCTGGTCGCCGATCCCGGCCATGTCGACAGCATCCTGATCGACGGCGCCAACCGCGCCCGGGCGCTTGCGGACGAAACCATGCGGGCGGCCAAGGATATCGTCGGCTTCATCCGCCCGCGCTAAGTGCGTGCTGAAAAGACTTCCGCAGCTGGGCTGATCACCCTCCCCTGGAGGACAGGGGAGGGCAAGATTCCGTTGCCGCAATATTGCTGCACAGCGACGCCGCTTGTCGAAGGCGGCCGCGCCGTGGCAGCATGCGGCTTGCTTGGCGCAGCACCGGGACATGCATGACCACCCAGCGACGAAGCTACCAGACGGGTCACAAGCCAAAATGTCTGGTCATCGTTGACGACACCGCGGAATGGGACCGAGCGGTCTATTACGCCAGCCGCTGGGCGGTTCGGGTCGGCGGCGGCGTGGTGATGCTGCGCATCATCGAAATCGAGGACCAGAACCAGCAATGGCTGGGCGTCGCCGACATCATGCGTGCCGAGGCGGAAGACGCCGCCAATGAGGCGCTCGATCGCGCCTCCGGCCGCGCCAACGGCATTGCCGCGATCACGCCGGAGCGGGCGATCCGCGAGGGCGAACCGACCGAACAGATCCTCGACGTCATCGACAAGGACGTCGATATCGCGATGCTGGTGCTGGCGGCCAATCCCGGCCCCGAAGGCCCCGGCCCGCTGATTACCATCATGGCCCAGGCCGCCGGCTCGTTCCCGATCCCGGTCGTGATCGTGCCGGGCGACCTCAGCGACGCCGATATCGACGGGCTTTCGTAAGCAGCCAGGTGATCGACGCGGCCTTTAATGCAGGCTTTAATGCAGCTTTGGAACCGCTGGTCTGCGCCCTTGATCCGTGCGTTCCCCGTCGCCATCTGTTAAGGGAACCTCACGCGCCGGCCTTGAACCGGCGACGCCGGAGATATCAGATGTTTATCCAGACCGAAGCCACCCCTAATCCCGCCACCCTCAAATTCATTCCGGGCCGCATGGTGCTCGACACCGGCACGATGGAATTCGCCAGCCGCGAAGCCGCGGCGCGCTCGCCGCTGGCGACAAGGCTGTTCGACGTACCCGGCATCACCGGGGTGTTTTACGGCGCCGATTTCGTCACCGTGACCAAGGCGGACGGCGACTGGCAGCATCTGAAGCCCGCGATCCTCGGCGCCATCATGGAACATTATATGTCCGGTGCGCCGCTGCTCGCCGACGGCAGTGCCGGCAATGACGAGGCGCTCGACGAGCAAGACGAGTTCTTCAGCGAAGCCGATGCGGAAACGGTCGCGACCATCAAGGACCTGATCGAGACGCGGGTGCGTCCTGCCGTCGCCAATGACGGCGGCGACATCACCTTCCGCGGCTTCAAGGACGGGGTCGTCTATCTCAACATGAAGGGTTCGTGCGCGGGCTGCCCGTCATCGACGGCGACGCTGCAGCACGGCATCCAGAATTTGCTCAGGCATTTCGTGCCCGACGTGGTCGAAGTCCGGCCGATGTGATTTTCGCGTAAGGGTGGGCAAAGGCGCGCTTCGCGCCGTGCCCACCGTCTATCGACGAAATCGTTATGGCGAACGGTGGGCACGCGGAGCCTGTCATCGGGCGCGAGTTCGCGCGGCCCGGTGGCTTTGCCGACCCCTACGAAGTGATTCTTCCCGGGCATCCCCCTTTTGGCTGCAACAAAGGCGTGGATGGCCGGGTCAAGCCCGGCCATGACGACGGGAACACACGGGTATTTCACCGTGGACAATGATATCGTCGTCCCATGCTGATCCTGGCTATCGATACGGCGCTGGACGCCTGCGCCGCGGCGGTGCTCGACACCGATGCGAGCAAGATCGTCGCGCAGGAATCGCAGCCGATGAAGCGCGGCCATGCCGAAGCCCTGATGCCGCTGATCGCGCGCGTGATGAAGGCCTCCACCATCGGCTTCGCGGCGCTCGATCGCATCGCCGTCACCACCGGGCCCGGCAGCTTTACCGGATTGCGCGTCGGCCTCTCGGCGGCACGCGGCATCGCGCTCGCCGCCGGCAAGCCGGTAGTGGGGCTGACCACGCTGGCCGCTTACGCCGCGCCGATCGTGGCCGACAATGGCGAGCATCCGATCATCTCCGCGATCGATGCGCGGCATGACCACGTCTATTTCCAGGTCGTCAGCGGCGACGGCAGTTCGCTGATCCGGCCGCTTGTGGCGCCGATTGCCGAGGCGCTGGCGGCAGCGAAATTCGGCGCGCCGCATCTGGTCGGCAACGCCGCCAACATCCTCGCCGACCGCTGGCCGGCGGATGCGCCGCCGCCGCTGCGGATCGATCCGCAGGCCGCGCCCGATATCGGCTGGGTGGCGTGGCTGGGCGCCGCGGTCAGTCCGGATATGGCGCCGGCGCGGCCGTTTTATCTGCGCGCCCCCGACGCCAAGCCGCCGAAGGACCCGCTGGCCAATCCCTCGCAGTTCGTTGCACCATGATGGCATGGTTTGCAGATTCCCGGCTTGCCGATTGGTGGGGCGGCGGCAGCGCTGCGGTCGAGCCCGCAAGCCTGCGCGATGCGGCGCGCCTGGCGCAGTTGCACGGCGCATCGTTTCACCGCGGCTGGGGCGAGGGCGAATTCGAGGCGATGCTGACCGAGCGCAATACGCTGGTGCATCGCCTCCGGCTCGGACGCAAGGTGATCGGCTTTGCGGTATCGCGGCTGGCCGCCGATGAGGCCGAAATATTGTCGATCGCGATCGATCCGGGCCAGCGCGGCCGTGGCCTGTCGCGCCAGCTGTTGCTGACGCATCTCGGCCATCTCGCCGGCCGCGGCGTGCGCAAGATATTTCTGGAGGTCGAGGAAAATAACCGGCCGGCGCGACGGCTGTATGAACGGGCCGGATTTGGCGTCGTTGGCCGCCGCGAGCGCTATTACCAGCAGCCCGGCGGAGAGCAATTGAATGCGCTTCTGATGCGGCGCGACTTGTCGTAATATGCGCCCGGTGGCAAAACAGCCCTGCATCGCCCTCCAAGGCTGCCCCCAAGGTTAACGGCTGCCTCCAAGGCTAAATACATGACCGCACTGAAATCTTCGTCCGCGCTCAAGAATACCGGTATCGAGGCGCGCTGCGCCGCCACCGGCATGCGCATGACCGAGCAGCGCCGCGTCATCGCCCGCGTGCTGGCGGATTCGGTCGACCACCCCGACGTCGAGGAGCTCTACCGGCGCTGCGTCGCGGTCGACGACAAGATCTCGATTTCGACCGTGTACCGGACCGTCAAGCTGTTCGAGGACGCCGGGATCATCGAGCGGCACGATTTTCGCGAAGGCCGCGCGCGCTACGAGCAGATGCCCGAGAGCCACCACGATCATTTGATCAATCTGCGCGACGGCAAGGTGATCGAATTCACCTCCGAAGAGATCGAGAAACTGCAGGCCGAGATCGCCCGCAAGCTCGGCTACAAGCTGGTCGACCACCGGCTGGAATTGTATTGCGTGCCGCTGGACGACGACAAATCCTGATGGCGTGCAAGACTTGAACGCCAGTTTCGACCTCATCATCTTCGATTGCGATGGCGTGCTGGTCGACAGCGAAGTCATTTCCTGCCGCGCGCATGCGGAAACCCTGACGCGTCACGGCTATCCGATCACGCCGGAACAGGTGTGCGATCGTTTCCTCGGCCGCTCGACGCGGCAGGCGACGCGCGAGGTCGAAGCGGAACTCGGCCGCAGCCTGCCGGACGATTTCCACACCCAGGTCTATGGCGAAATTTTCCGGTTGTTTGCGGAATCGCTGGAAGCCACCCCCCATATCGGCGCGGCGCTGGCCGCGATTGCGCTGCCCAAATGCGTCGCGTCGAGCGGCCCGCCGGAAAAGATCAGCGCCAGTCTCAATCGGGTCGGATTGTACGACCGGTTCGCGCCGCACATTTTCTCCGCCGTGCAGGTACGCCACGGCAAGCCGGCGCCGGATCTGTTTCTGTTCGCCGCCGAACGGATGCAGGCAATGCCCGCGCGCTGCCTCGTGATCGAGGACAGCGTGGCCGGCGTCACCGCAGCGCTGGCGGCCGGGATGGCCGCGCTCGGCTATCACGGCGGCAGCCACTGCCGTCCGGACACCGCTGACACGCTTCGCGCCGCCGGTGCTGCGGTGACGTTTGACGACATGCGGCAATTGCCGGGGCTGATCGGGCGAATCGGGGAAAATTAGAATTAGTCATTCCGGGGCGTGCGAAGCACGAACCCGGAATCGCGAGATTCCGGGTTCGATGCCGGCGCACCGCCCCGGAATGACGTGCTATGTGGCTGGATTTTCCGCCCTTTAGGCTATATTTGACCCCCAGTGCCGCATTGGCGCCATTCCAGCCCCGCATTCAGGTTCCATGAAGCCGCCGCGCAAGCTGCACATCAAGTCCTATGGCTGCCAGATGAACGTCTACGATGCGCAACGCATGGTGGACACCCTGGCAGGCGAAGGCTTTGTCGAGACCGCCAGCGTCGACGATGCGGATCTGGTGATCCTCAATACCTGCCACATCCGCGAAAAAGCCTCCGAAAAGGTCTATTCCGAGCTTGGGCGGCTGCGCGTCATGAAGGATGACGCCGCCCGCCAGGGCCGCGAGATGAAGATCGCGGTCGCCGGCTGCGTCGCGCAGGCCGAGGGCGAAGAGATCATCCGCCGCGCGCCGACCGTCGACGTCGTGGTCGGTCCGCAAAGCTACCACCATCTGCCGCAGCTATTGGCGCGCGCACAAGCCCACGGCCGCGCGCTGGAGACGGAATTTCCGGTCGAGGACAAGTTCGAATTTCTGGCCCCGCCGAAGCCGGCGGCGATCCGCGCGCGCGGCATCTCTTCCTTCGTCACCGTGCAGGAAGGCTGCGACAAGTTCTGCACCTTCTGCGTGGTGCCCTATACGCGCGGCGCGGAAGTGTCGCGCCCGGTCGGAAAGATCATCGACGACGTGATGCGGCTCGCCGACAATGGCGTGCGCGAGATCACCCTGATCGGACAGAACGTCAACGCCTATCACGGCGAAGGTCCGGACGGCCGGGTGTGGCCGCTCGGCCGGCTGCTGCAGCGGCTGGCCGAAATTCCCGGCATCGCGCGGCTGCGCTACTCGACCAGCCATCCCCGCGACGTCGATGATTCCCTGATCGAGGCCCATCGCGACCTGCCGGCGCTGATGCCGTTCGTCCATCTGCCCGTGCAATCCGGTTCCGACCGGGTCCTTGCGGCCATGAACCGCAGGCATACCGCACGCGATTACCACGAAGTCATCGACCGATTTCGTGCCGCGCGGCAAGATATTGCTTTTTCATCGGATTTTATCGTCGGCTTCCCCGGCGAAACCGAGGAAGAATTCTCAGCCACCCTCGCGCTTGTCATGCAAATCGGATACGCTGGCGCTTATTCGTTCAAATATTCGCCCCGGCCGGGCACGCCGGCGGCGGACATGCGGGAGACGGTGTCAGCGGCAGAGATGGACGAGCGATTGGTGCGGCTACAGGATTTGATCGACAGCCAGCAATCGGCCTTCAACAAGGCCATGATTGGCAAAACCGTCGATGTGCTGTTCGAACGCGCGGCCCGCAACCCCGGCCAGATTGTCGGCCGCACCGCTTGGCTGCAGCCCGCGCATGTGATGGCATCGCCTGATATCATCGGACAGGTGCTGCCGGTTACCATCGAAAGCCTCGAACGCTATAGCCTGCTCGGCGAACTCGCCTTGCCTGTCGCGCGGCCTCAACCATCACCATTTTCTCAAATGACCACGGGAGCCTGAACCCTTGCCCAAAAGCGCATCGGATTCACCTTCACTCGCTCCCAGCCGCAAATTTGACCGCGACATGCAAATTCCACCGGAAACACAGGTCGTCATCGACTTCGACGACAACCGTGCCGCGTCCGCGCTGGTCGGACCTTACGGGCAGAATCTGGCGCTGATCGAGCGGCGGCTCGGCGTCGTCGTCGATTCGCGCGGCAACCACATCTCGATCGCCGGATCGCGCGATGGCTGCGACGCCGCGCGGCGCGTGCTGGAAGCGCTCTATGCCCAGGCCACCCAGGGCCACGAACTGGCGCAGGGCGACGTCGAAGGCGCAATCCGCGCCGTGATCGCACAGGGGTCGCTGTTCGAATTCGACGCCAAGACCGCCAAAACCTCGTTCGAGACCATCAATCTGCGCAAGCGCCCGGTGCGCGCGCGCACCGCGGCGCAGGATTCCTACATCCGCGCGCTGAAGCGCCACGAGATGGTATTCGGTGTCGGTCCCGCCGGCACCGGCAAGACCTGGCTCGCGGTGGCGCACGCCGCGCAATTGTTCGAGCGCAAGGAAGTCGATCGCATCATCCTGTCGCGGCCGGCGGTCGAAGCCGGCGAACGGCTCGGCTTCCTGCCCGGCGATTTGCGCGAGAAGGTCGATCCCTATCTGCGCCCGATCTACGACGCGCTCTACGACCTGATGGATTCGCGGATCGTGGAGCGGGCGCTGCAGACCGGCGAGATCGAGATCGCACCGCTGGCTTTCATGCGCGGCCGCACGCTGACCAATGCCGTCATCATCCTGGACGAGGCGCAGAACACCACCTCGATGCAGATGAAGATGTTCCTGACCCGGCTCGGCGAGAACAGCCGCATGATCATCACCGGCGATCCCTCCCAGGTCGACCTGCCGCACGGCCAGACCTCCGGGTTGGCGGAAGCCGCAAAACTGCTCGACGGCGTTGAGGGCATCGCGCAGGTGAAATTCACCGCCGAGGACGTGATCCGCCATGAACTGGTGGCGCGGATCGTTGCCGCTTACGAAGGATTGCCGCAAAAGCCGGCAACCGGCAGATCTTGATAGCAAAATATTCGGCCGCGGACCTGCGGCGCGCAGGTTCCGGCCGCAACCCAAATGCTGGAACGCCAAACTCTGGAACGCAAACCGCTGGAACGATCGTGTCTTCCGTTCTCCCCCTCACCGAAGTCCTCGTCGTCGCCGACTGCTGGCAGACCGAGCCCGACGCCGAAGCGGTGATACATCGCGCCATCAGCGCTGCGGCCGAGATCGCCGATGCCGGCGTCGGTGACGCCGAGCTCGCGGTCATGCTGACCGATGATTCCGGCATCCGTACCCTCAACAGCAATTGGCGCGGCATCGACAAGCCGACCAACGTGCTGTCGTTTCCGGCACTGCAGCCGACCGGTGCGGGCGCGCCCGACGATGCGCCGCGCATGCTCGGCGATATCGCCATCGCCTTTGAGACGACGCGCAAGGAGGCCGATGACGAACAAAAGCCGTTCGATCATCATTTGAGCCACCTCGCTGTGCACGGATTCCTGCATTTGATCGGCTACGATCACGAAAAGGACGACGACGCCGAAGCCATGGAAAGTCTCGAACAGGAGATTCTCGCGCAGCTCGGCATTCCCGATCCCTATGCGGACCGGGAGCGGATGGACTGAAATGCCAGACTCCGATCCGATCCATGACAACCCGCGCAACACGCGCAATCTGCCCGCCGTGGTGCCGGAAGGCGAGGTGCTGCGCCCGACCGCCGAAAACTGGCTGACGCGGGCGATCCGCACGCTGTTCGGCTGGAAGCCGGGATCGGTCCGCGACGATCTTCAGGTCGTGCTCGACGCCTCGCAGCCCGACGAGGTGGGCTTTTCGGCGATCGAGCGCACCATGCTGCGCAATATCCTCGGCCTGCACGAACGGCGGATCGCCGACGTGATGGTGCATCGGGCCGACATCGTTGCGGTCAAGCGCGACATTCCGCTCGGCGAGCTGATGAGCCTGTTCGAGAGCGCGGCGCATTCGCGGCTCGTCGTCTACAACGAAACCCTCGACGATCCCGAAGGCATCGTTCACATCCGCGACTTGCTGGTGTTCATGACCGCGCGGGCGCGCGTCGGCGAACCCGGCAAGACCAGGCGCAAGAAGCCGTTCCCGGCCGGGCTCGATCTGCGCGCCGTCGATCTGGCGCTGCCGCTCGCTGAGGCCAACATCATCCGCAAGCTGCTCTTCGTGCCGCCGTCGATGCGGGCGATCGATTTGCTGGCGCAGATGCAGGCCTCGCGCATCCATCTGGCGCTGGTGGTCGACGAATATGGCGGCACCGACGGGCTGGTCTCGATCGAGGACATCGTCGAGCAGATCGTCGGCGAGATCGACGACGAGCATGACAGCGACGAGCCGCCGGCGATCGTGCGGCAGGCCGACAATTCCTTCATCGCGGACGCCCGCGCCAGCCTCGACGACGCCCGTTCGGTGATCGGCGAGGATTTCATCACCGGTGAAGCCAGCGATGAGGTCGCCACCCTTGGCGGCTATCTGGTGTCGCAGGTCGGCCGCCTGCCGGTGCGCGGCGAGGTCATTTCGGGCCCGGGCCAGTTCGAGATCGAAGTGCTCGATGCCGATCCGAGACGCGTCAAGCGCCTGCGCATCGCCATCCGCAAGGAACGTCCCGCGGCGCGCACGCAGCGCGAAAGCCGTCGCCGCGAAGCTTCCCCCGACGGCAGCACGCCGCAGGCCAATGACAACGCGCCGCCGTCCGGCGATGGAGCCGGTTCGCAGTGAAGTCATCCAACAAACTCCGCACCGCCGGTCTCGCGATCATCCTGGCCTGGGGATGGAAGCGCGCCGCCATCGCGCTGGTCGCCGGCGCATTGTCGGCGCTGGCGATGGCGCCGTTCAATGCATGGCCGGTATTGTTCCTGACCTTTCCGGTCGCGGTCTGGCTGATCGACGGCGCCGCGGCCGGGCGATGGCGCGGCGTCCCGGCGGCGGCGATGACGGGCTTCTGGTTCGGGCTCGGCTATTTCGTGCCGGGGCTTTACTGGATCGGCTACGCCTTCCTGGTCGATGCACCGACCTTCGCCTGGCTGATGCCGTTCGCGGTGCTGGGCCTGCCGGCCTATCTCGCTCTATTCACCGCGTTCGGCTTCGCGTTGGCGCGCCTGCTCTGGACCCGCGACGCGTCGCGTCTGCTCGCGCTCGCGATCAGCCTGACGGCAGCTGAGTGGCTGCGTGGCCACGTGCTGACCGGATTTCCGTGGAATGCATTCGGCTACGCGCTGACGGAGCCGCTGGCGCTGGCCCAGACCGCCTCGCTGATCGGGCTGTGGGGCATGACGTTCCTGACCGTTGCGATCTTCGCCAGCCCGGCCGTTTTGATCGACGGCAGTTCGCGCGGACGAAAGCCCTGGATCGCGCCGGTGACGGCGCTGCTGCTGCTCGTCGTCATGGGGATCTTCGGCGCCGTCCGCCTGACGCTGCTGCCGACGGCGATGACGAAGGTCAAGCTGCGCATCATGCAGCCCAATCTGCAGCAGGACGTCCGTTTCAACTACGCCGCCAAGGCGGACGTGATGCAAAAATACCTGACGCTGTCCGACCGCGCGTCCGGGCCGCAATCCACCGGCGTGCGCGATGCGCACATCCTGATCTGGCCGGAATCGGCCTTCCCGTTCTTCCTGACGCGCGAAGCCGATGCGATGGCGCAGATCGCCGATTTGCTGCCCAAGGGCACCGTGCTGATCACCGGCTCGGTGCGCGCGCCTGACGTGCCGCCCGGCGTCCGCATCACGCGCGCCTACAACTCGATTTATGTCATCGACCATGATGGCAGCGTATTGTCGGTTTACGACAAGCTGCATCTGGTGCCGTTCGGCGAGTACTTGCCGTTTCAGGACTTGATGGAAAAACTCGGCTTCGTGCAGCTCACGAAAGTTCAGGGCGGGTTCATTCCAGGCACGCGCCGCCGCTCGATGGAAATACCGGACGCGCCCCGCGTGCTGCCGTTGATCTGTTACGAAGCGATTTTTCCCGGCAATATTTCGGCGCGCGACGATCAACCCGGCTGGATCGTCAACCTGACCAATGACGGCTGGTTCGGAATTTCAACGGGGCCCTATCAGCATCTGCAGCAGGCACGCCTGCGCGCGATCGAAGAAGGGTTGCCCGTTGTTCGTGCAGCCAACACCGGCATTTCCGCGGTCATCGATCCGGAGGGACGAATTGTCGCACGGCTCGATCTTGGCATCGAAGGGGTGCTGGATGCCGGCCTGCCTGCCGCAATTCCGCCGACGGTTTATGCGCGCACCGGCGATATTCCGGCTGCCACAATTATGGTTGCCGCTTTGTTGCTTGTCATCCGGCGCAGAATTTCGCGGCGAAATTCCTGACACCGTCACTTTGCCGAATGTTGCCGATGTGGAAATTCCCGCATGCGCTAATCCACGGGTTGACAGACTGTCCGTGTACTTCGCATTCTAGGGTTCCAATCAAGAACAGAACCCCAGTCAGTTCATTGCTCATCCGCATGCTTCCCGATCCTCCGAGCAGGATTTGACGATACTGGCGCCTGAGGCATACTTCGCATTCGTCATGCCTCATCCTCTGGGCGCCTCCTAGGAGTGTTGGAGATGTCGACCAAAGCGCCCAACCCTGTTGACAAATATGTCGGCAGCCGTGTTCGCATGCGGCGCATCATGCTGGGCATGAGCCAGGAAAAGCTCGGCGAAGCATTGGGCCTCACCTTCCAGCAGGTTCAGAAGTACGAAAAGGGCACCAACCGGGTCGGCGCCAGCCGCCTGCAGCAGATCTCCGAAATATTGCAGGTGCCGGTTTCCTTTCTGTTCGATGGCGGCCCGAGCGGGGCCGTCAACAGCGAAGGCTTCAGCGAGGGCACCTCGCCGGCCTATGTTTCCGATTTTCTCGCAACCTCGGAAGGCCTGGCTCTGACGCGCGCCTTCACGCGCATCGGCGACGCCAAGCTCCGCCGCAGCATCGTCGAACTGGTCGAACAGATCGCCGCCCGCGAAGGCCCCGACAAGCGCTGAGATCGGCTGTCATCCCCTGACGTGGCAATTGACGCACAGGCGGGCGTCGGCGCATGACATTGGAGCGTTTTCGAGCGAAGTGGCTACCGGTTCGCATAGCAATCAAGTTTACGCAGATTGCGTAGACTTATCTGCGGTAGAAAACGCGTCAAACGAGAATCAGGGTTGAATTGTTTTTAGGCAAAATGCACCGATGACAACCACGTCAGCCAATTCCTTCGATTCCGGATCGATCCTCGACGGCATCCGCCGCTGGGTTGAAATCGAGACGCCGACCGACGCGCCCGAACAAGTCAACAAGCTCGCCGACCTCGTCGCTGCGGGCTATCGCGACCTGCCCGCGACCGTCGAGCGGATCGCGGGCCAAAGCGGATGCGGCGACCATCTCGTCGCGCGTTCGGCATGGGGCCAGAGCGAGCCGGGAATCCTGGTGCTGAGTCACCTCGATACGGTTCATCCAATGGGATTCATCGAACGGCTGCCGTTCAAGATCGAGGGCGACGTCGCATTCGGCCCCGGCATCTACGACATGAAGGGCGGAGCCTATCTCGCCTACCACGCCTTCCGGCAGGTTTGCGCCAATGGCGCGCGCTCGCCACTGGGCGTGACCCAGCTCTACGTCTCCGATGAAGAAATCGGCAGTCCGACCTCGCGGGCGCTGATCGAGGCCGAGGGACGCAAAGCGAAATATGTGCTGGTGACCGAACCCGCGCGGGACGGCGGAAAAATTGTCACCGGACGCAAGGGCGTCGGCCGCTTCGAGATTTTCATCAGGGGCGTGCCTTCCCATGCCGGCACGCGGCCGGGGGACGGCCGCAGCGCCATCCGCGAACTCGGCAACATCATTCAGACGCTGGAGGCGATGAACGATCTCAAGCGCGGCATCACCGTCAATGTCGGCGTGGTCAGGGGCGGCACCAGGCCGAACGTGATTGCGGAGGAGGCCTATGCCGAGGTCGACATGCGCGTGCCGACCATTGCCGATTCCGACGAGCTGGTACCGAAAATCCTTGGTTTGAAATCACGCACCGACGGCGTCACCGTCAAGGTGATGGGCGAATTGAACCGCCCGCCTTACGAAAAGGGCAACGCCGGCGCAGCGCTCTACGAGCATGCAAAAACGCTCGCGGCCGAAATCGGCTTCGATCTGGTGGATACATCGACCGGCGGCGGCTCCGACGGCAATTTCACCGCACCTCATACCGCAACCCTCGACGGCCTCGGCGTCGACGGCAAGGGCGCGCACACCCATTACGAACAGATGTACATTTCATCGATCGAGCCGCGGGCGCGGCTGCTGCATCGGCTGTACCAGACGCTGCGATGAGCGCGTTGCCTGGCGATCCCGAAGATCGCGAAACCCCGTCTGACGAAGGCGCCGCCGCTCACGCGCGCGGTTCGTTCTTCGGCCGCCGCAAGGGCCACAAACTGCGCATCCACCAGGCCGACCTGATCGCGCATCTGCTGCCGCAGCTGGCGCTCGACATCGGCAGCCCCGCGCCGGCCAATCTCGCCGATCTCTTCGGAATGCCGCTCGACGATGTCAGGCTCGAAATCGGATTCGGCGGCGGCGAGCATTTGATCGCCGAAGCGCAGGCATTTCCCACCATCGGGTTCATCGGCTGCGAGCCCTATGTCAACGGCATGGCCAAGATCCTGACGCAGATCGAGGCCGCCCAAATCAGAAACATCCGGCTTTACGCCGGCGACGCCGCCGAACTGGTGGCATGGGCGCCGCCGCGATCGATGGCCCGGATCGACCTGATCCATCCCGATCCCTGGCCGAAGCGGCGGCACTGGAAACGGCGCTTCGTGCAGGACGCGACGGTTGCGGCGATGGCGCGCATCATCAAGCCGCACGGCGAGTTTCGTTTCGTCAGCGATATCGACGACTATTGCGCATGGACGCTGGCGCATTTGTTGCGCTCGCCGGATTTTTTGTGGACGGCAGAGCGCGCCGCCGATTGGCATTCGCCCTGGGCCGGCTACACCATGACGCGCTACGGACGCAAAGCCGAGCGCGAGGGGCGGAAAGCGGCGTATCTGCGGTTTCGGAGAGTCGGATAAAAGATCTCACCGCCGTCATTGCGAGCGAAGCGAAGCAATCCATGCGGCAGCGGAAGGAAAGAATGGATTGCTTCGTCGCTTCGCTCCTCGCAATGACGAGGAAGGATCACCCCGACGGGCGGAGCTTCCAGAAGCCGACGACGCGCTCGGCGGTCGACGGCATCAGGCGCGCGAAATTCACGCGCGCGCTTTCGATGTCGGCCGGCGACGCCACCCGGTTCGGGCCCAGCCGAAGCAGGATCAGCGCACGCACGGTCGCCCATTCGAGGCCGACCGCCTTGCCGGCGATCAGGATCGGATCGTAGCGCTCGCCGGCAATCAGACGGTCCAGCGTTGCGATTTTCACGCCGGTCATGGCGGAGAGCGCCGCAACCGATTCCTCGTATTTGTAGGATTTCGCAAAGCCGAGCAGCGCGCTCTCGTTCAGTTCGCCGGCCCGGTGCAGCGCCAGCACCGTGCGCTGGGCCGGCGCGAAATCGCGCTGGCTCTCGACCCGCTCGGTCAGGCCTGAGATTTCGCTCATCGCCCGCTTGATCGCCGATTGTCTTGCGGGCTTGACCACATCGAACAGACGGCGGCGAACGACATCGATCGAACCGGCCAGCAGATCCTTCAATTGCTCGGCCGACAGATCGTCGCGCTGACCGACCGCAAGCGTCAGCACGCCGTCCTGGCCGGCGCGCTTGATCAGCGTCGAATAGCCCGATGACGAGAACTGTGCACCGGCATTGCGTGCCGCGCGCCGGACGACGTCGCGATCGCCGCGGCGCACGATGACGTCGGTGAGATCGGCCGAAAGCGCCGGCCGCTCCGACATCGCCAGCAGATGGCCTTGGCCCTTTGTCGCCGCGATTTCGATCAGCACCTGCTCAGTGATGACGGGCGATCGGCGCAGCAACGGCCCCGCGATCGCGATTTCGTCTTCATGCGCGAGTTGCCCGACCAGCCCGCGCGGCGCGTTGGCAAGCAGCGACAGCCGCTCGGCCAGATCGGCGCGCGCGGCAAATTCGGCGTGCGGGACCAGACTGGTCAGGACACCGTCGAACAGATCGACGTGATCGGCGCGGAAAGTCGCTGCGCCCTGCAGGAACAGCTCGCTGATCCGGCGCGCGGCCTCGGCGCGGCGTTTGGGGTCGCCTCCTCGGACGATCTCGTCGAGTCCGGGGATCAGCGTGGTCGCTGTTGTCATAAACCTACCTAAACCGGCCGCATCGGCTGGTTTTGCGGCAATCTAGGCGGGGTAGGTGAATGAAGGGTTAGGTTTGCATCGCTTCCGAGGTGATGTAAAATCGCTCTTAACGGGGTCCCGGGCCTTGCCGGATTGCGGGAAAACCGCTATATCCGCGGCAACTTATCGTTCTCATACGATCGCGTATTGAGAGTGGGCCCCCCCGGACCCGCTCTTTTTTATTACCTGAACGAGCCCAGCCCGGAACGGGTGGCAGGCCCGGTTCAGGGAACCGGCCGGATCGCAGTGAAGGCCCGGCTTCAACCTATGCACGTAAGACGCTTTTGACCCTGGATATGACCGATCCAACGACTGGTTCCGTGGACCTAGACCTGCTTGCCGAGCCCCGTCTCGTGGTCGAGCCGGGCTTGGCCGCGCGCGTGTCGGCGGTCGCCGGTCCGGTGCTGCAGGGGATGGGCTACCGGCTGGTGCGGATCAAGATATCCGCCGAATCCGGCTGCACGGTCCAGATCATGGCGGAACGGCCCGACGGAACCATGCAGATCGAGGATTGCGAGGCGATTTCGCGGGCGCTGTCGCCAGTGCTCGACGTCGCCGATCCGATCGAGAAGGCCTATCGGCTGGAGATCTCGTCGCCGGGCATCGATCGCCCGCTGGTGCGGCGTACGGATTTCGAGCGCTATGCCGGCCATCTGGTGAAGGTCGAGATGGCGGTCGCCCATCAGGGCCGCAAGCGGTTCCGCGGCATCCTCGCAGGTGTCGAGGGCGACGCGGTGCGGCTGCATCGCGATGACCCGCGCGCGGACGAAGATGCCGATGTGCTGCTGGTGATGGAAGACATCGCCGATGCGAGACTGGTGCTGACCGACGAGCTGGTCGCGGAATCGATGCGGCGCGGCAAGGCAGCCGAGCGCGAGCTCAAGCAGAATCTCGGGCTGGCGCCGCCACCCCCGCCGCATGCGAAGAAAAGCGATCCGGCGAAAAGCAACAAGCCGAAGCCGAAATTGCCGAAGAAGCCGTTGCCGAAGAATACCAAGAAACACCGCCTCGCCGCGCAAGGATTGCCCGGCGGCGAATTCGATCCCAGCGAAGGAGACTGAGCCATGGCAGCTGTCAGCGCCAACAAACTTGAACTGCTGCAGATCGCGGACGCGGTCGCCCGCGAAAAATCGATCGACCGCGGCATCGTGATCGCGGCGATGGAAGACGCCATCGCCAAGGCGGCCCGCGCCCGTTACGGCAGCGAGACCGACGTTCACGCCGAAATCGACGCCAAGAAGGGCGAGCTCCGGCTGTCGCGCCACATGCTGGTGGTCGACGTGGTCGAGAACTCGTCGAACCAGATTTCGCTGGCGGACGCGCAGCGCGCCAATCCGGGCGCCCAGGTCGGCGACACCATCGCCGATACGCTGCCGCCGCTGGAATATGGCCGCATCGCCGCGCAATCCGCCAAGCAGGTGATCGTGCAGAAGGTGCGCGAGGCCGAGCGCGACCGGCAATACCAGGAATTCAAGGACCGCATCGGCGACATCGTCAACGGCATCGTCAAGCGCGTCGAATATGGCAGCGTGATTGTCGATCTCGGCCGTGGCGAAGCCATCGTGCGCCGCGACGAGATGCTGCCGCGCGAGGTGTTCCGCAACGGCGACCGCGTCCGCGCCTATATTTTCGACGTCCGCCGTGAAACCCGCGGGCCGCAGATCTTCCTGTCGCGCACCCATCCGCAATTCATGGCCAAACTGTTTGCGCAGGAGGTGCCGGAAATCTATGACGGCATTGTCGAGATCAAGGCGGTGGCCCGCGATCCCGGCTCGCGCGCGAAAATCGGGGTGATTTCGCGGGATTCCTCGGTCGATCCGGTCGGCGCCTGCGTCGGCATGCGCGGCTCGCGCGTGCAGGCCGTGGTCAATGAATTGCAGGGCGAGAAGATCGACATCATCCCGTGGTCGCCCGATATCGCGACCTTTGTCGTCAACGCGCTGGCGCCCGCCGAAGTCGCCAAGGTCGTGATCGACGAAGAGCGCGAGCGGATCGAGGTGGTGGTGCCCGATACCAATAACCAGCTGTCGCTGGCGATCGGCCGCCGGGGCCAGAACGTGCGTCTTGCCTCGCAGCTGACCGGCTGGGACATCGACATCCTCACCGAGCAGGAAGAATCCGAGCGCCGCCAGGCCGATTTCGAGAACTCGACGCGGGTGTTCATGGAAGCGCTCAATGTCGACGAGGTGGTCGGCCAATTGCTGGCGTCGGAAGGCTTTACCTCGGTCGAGGAACTCGCACTGGTCGACATCAAGGAGTTGGCCGGCATCGAGGGTTTTGACGACGAAACCGCCAACGAACTGCAGAACAGGGCGAAAGAATACCTGGAACAGCTCGAAACCGAGCTGGAAAACAAACGTAAGGAGCTCGGTGTGGACGACGCTTTGAAGACGGTGCCCGGCGTGACCTCGAAGATGCTGGTGAAGTTCGGCGAGAACGACATCAAGACCGTCGAGGATCTGGCCGGCTGCGCCACCGACGATCTGGTCGGCTGGACCGAGCGCAAGGAAGGCGGCGAGCCGACCAAGCATCCCGGCATTCTCGACGCCAACGACATCTCGCGCGACGACGCGGAAGCCATGATCATGCAGGCCCGCGTCCTTGCCGGCTGGATCACCGAGGCCGACCTCGCCAAGCAGTCCGAGGCGGCGGAAGCCCCCGAAGACCTGACGGCGTAAGGAGATGACCCGCGCATGCTTGCCGTGGCTGACCCCGATCTCGACAATGGACCGCGGACCGACAGGTCCGCGACCATGCGGATGTGCGCGGTCACCCGCGAGGTGCGCCCAATCGACGAGCTGATCCGGTTCGTGGTCGCCCCGACGGGCGAGGTGATCCCGGATTTGAAGCGAAAACTCCCCGGCCGCGGCCTCTGGGTTTCGGCCTCGCGCCGGACCGTTGCGGAAGCGGTGCGGCGACACCAGTTTAGCAAGGGTTTCAAGCGCGACGTTCGCGCCGCGCCGAGCCTTCCCGCGGACACCGAAATTTTGCTGATTCGCAGCGTCGCCGAGGCATTGGCCATGGCCGCCAAGGCCGGTCAGGTCGTCGCCGGTTTTGCCAAGGTCGAGGGCCTGCTTGCGCAAGGGGCGGCCCAGGCCCTGATCCACGCTTCCGACGGCGCGGCCGACGGAATCCGCAAATTGGACGCGATCGTGCGGCAAAAGGCCGGAAATATTGCTGAATCGCCGGATTTTCCGACCGTCAATGTTTTGACCTCGGCAGAATTGGATTTGGCACTGGGCCGGTCAAATGTGATACATGCTGCCCTGCTCGCGGGCCCGGCGAGCAAGACGTTCCTGTCGCGCTGCCAGATCCTGGTCCGATACCGGATGGCCGATGACGACAAGACCGAAGGTAGCGGCCAGAAATTCTGACTAACAAGACTTGCTTCAACGACTGTGCGGATACGCACAAGCAAACGAGATTAGGACTGCTGAATGGTTGATACCAAAACGCCTGGCGACAAGACTTTGAGTGTCCCGACCAAGACCTTGACGCTCAAGCCGCGCGTCGAGACGGGCACCGTACGCCAGAGCTTCAGCCATGGCCGGACCAAGCAGGTCGTGGTCGAAAAGCGCGGCAAGCGCCGCGTCGGCGGCGACGGGCCCGCAACGGAAGCGCATGCGCCCGAGCCGGTGGTCGCCAAGGCGGCGCCGCCGAAAGCCCCGCTGGCCCGCCCGTCAGCTCCGGCTGCGCCGCGCGGCGGTTCGGGCGTGGTGTTGCGTACCCTGACCGAGGATGAGCGTTCTGCGCGCGCCAGTGCACTGGCCGACGCCAGGGTCCGCGACATCGAGGAACGGCGGCTGGCGGAGGAAGAAGCCAAGCGCCGCTCGAGTAAGGAAGGCATCGAACAGGCCGAACGCGAGGCCGCCGAAGCGCGCCGCAAGGCCGAGGAAGAACGTCACCGCCAGGAAGAGGAAGCCAAACGCAAGGCCGAACTCGAGGCCAAGAAGCGCTTTGGCGAGGCCGAGGCCAAGCCGGCGGCCACCACCACGACGACCGCCGGGGCTCGCCCCGCGGCCCGTCCGGCCACGACGGCTGCAACGCCGCCCGCGCGCGCCCCCGGCGTCGCCGCCGACGCCTCCGACGAGGATGAAGGTCCGCGCCAGGTTCGCCGTGGCCCCGGCGGCGCGATGCGCCCCGCGGTGCCGCCGAAGACAACCCAGAAGCCTGGACCGCAAAAGGAACGCGGCCGCCTGACGCTGGTCACCGCGCTCAATGCCGATGACGTCCGCGAGCGTTCGATCGCCTCGTTCCGCCGCCGCACCCAGCGCCTGAAGGGGCACGCCGCCAACGAGCCGAAGGAAAAGCTGATCCGCGAAGTGGTGATCCCGGAAGCCATCAACATCCAGGAACTCGCCAACCGCATGTCGGAACGCGCGGTCGACGTCATCCGCCTCTTGATGAAGCAGGGCGCGATGCACAAGATCACCGACGTGATCGACGCCGACACCGCGCAGCTGATCGCCGAGGAAATGGGCCACACCGTCAAGCGGGTGGCCGCGTCCGACGTCGAAGAAGGCCTGTTCGATGCGGTCGACGACTCCGGCGATACCGAACCGCGCTCGCCGGTCGTGACCGTGATGGGCCATGTCGATCATGGCAAGACCTCGCTGCTCGACGCGCTCCGTCACGCCAATGTGGTCTCCGGCGAAGCCGGCGGCATCACCCAGCATATCGGCGCCTACCAGGTGACTTCGCCGGAAAGCGGCAAGAAGATCACCTTCATCGACACCCCCGGCCACGCCGCGTTCACCGCGATGCGCGCCCGCGGCGCCAAGGTCACCGACATCGTGATCCTGGTGGTCGCCGCCGATGACGGCGTCATGCCGCAGACCATCGAGGCGATCAACCACGCCAAGGCGGCGAAGGTTCCGATGATCATCGCGATCAACAAGATCGACAAGCCCGACGCCAAGCCGGAGCGCGTGCGCACCGAATTGCTGCAGCATGAGGTTCAGGTCGAATCGTTCGGCGGCGACGTCGTCGACGTCGAGGTTTCCGCCAAGAACAAGACCAATCTCGACAAGCTGCTGGAAATGATCGCGCTGCAGGCCGAATTGCTCGACCTCAAGACCAACGCGTCGCGCCCCGCCGAAGGCACCGTGATCGAGGCCAAGCTCGATCGCGGCCGCGGCCCGGTCGCGACCGTGCTGGTGCAGCGTGGCACGCTGCGCGTCGGCGATATCATCGTGGCCGGCGCCGAAATGGGCCGCGTCCGCGCCCTCATCAACGACCAGGGCGACACCATCGACGAGGCCGGACCTTCGGTGCCGGTCGAAGTGCTCGGCTTCAACGGCCCGCCGGAAGCCGGCGACCGTCTGGCCGTGGTCGAGAACGAAGCCCGCGCCCGCCAGGTCACGAGCTATCGCGCCCACCAGAAGCGCGAAAACGCCGCCGCCTCGATTTCCGGCATGCGCGGCTCGCTCGAACAGATGATGTCGCAGCTCAAGACCTCGGGCCGCAAGGATTTCCCGCTGATCGTCAAGGCCGACGTGCAGGGCTCGCTGGAAGCCATTCTCGGCTCGCTGGAAAAGCTCGGCACCGACGAAGTCGCCGCCCGCATCCTGCATGCCGGCGTCGGCGGCATCTCGGAATCCGACGTCACGCTGGCGGAAGGTTTCAACGCCGCCATCATCGGCTTCTCGGTCCGTGCCAACAAGGAAGCGGCGGCCGCGGCCAAGCGCAATGGCATCGAGATCCGCTACTACAACATCATCTACGATCTCGTCGACGACATCAAAAAGGCGATGTCCGGCCTGCTCGCGCCGACGCTGCGCGAAACCATGCTGGGCAATGCGCAGATCCTGGAAGTGTTCAACATATCCAAGGTCGGCAAGGTCGCCGGCTGCCGCGTCACCGACGGCACCGTGGAACGCGGCGCCAATGTGCGCCTGATTCGCGACAACGTCGTCGTGCATGAGGGCAAGCTCTCGACACTGAAGCGCTTCAAGGACGAAGTGAAGGAAGTGCAGTCCGGCCAGGAATGCGGCATGGCTTTCGAGAATTACGGCGACATGCGCGTCGGCGATGTTATCGAGTGCTATCGCGTCGAAACGATCCAGCGCTCTCTGTAAGTCCAAGTCTTACAGAGCGCCTGGGATTTTCAATCTGAACCGGCGTGCCCCGCGAAGGCGGGGCATCTACTAGTCAGCGAACTGATTTTGGTCAGGGATACTGGATCACCCGCTTTTGCGGGTGATGAATACATTGGGATTTTGAGAATGCCCCGCCATCACCAGAAAAGTTCCGCCCCCGGCGGCTCGCAACGACAGTTGCGCGTCGGCGAGACCGTACGCCACGCCGTCGCCGATATTCTGTCGCAGGGTAGCGTCCACGATCCCGATCTTGAAGGCCACATCATCACCGTTCCCGAGGTGCGAATGTCGCCGGACCTGAAGCTCGCAACGGTCTACGTGATGCCGCTCGGCGGACGCGACACCGATGTCGTGATCGCCGCCCTCGAGCGCCACAAGAAGTATTTGCGCGGCGAGATCGCGCACCGCGTTAACCTGAAATTTTCCCCTGATATCCGCTTCCGCGTCGACGAGCGATTCGACGAAGCGGAACGAATAGAGAAATTACTGCGAACACCTGCGGTGCAAAAAGACCTCGCACCCGATTCGGACGACAAGTGATGATCGTGACCACCGCAAACAGCGTGATCGAGCAGCCGAATGCTGAATCGAGCGACGTCCAGAAAAATATTTTTCAGGAACCGCGCAGCGATGAGCAGCCGCGGCGCGCCAACAACGACCCGCGGCAGAAGCAGCCGCGGCAGAACAATCAGCCGCGCCGCGACAAGCGCGACGTTCACGGCTGGGTCGTGCTCGACAAGCCGATCGGCATGACCTCGACGCATGCGGTCGCGGTGTTGAAGCGGCTGTTTTCCGCCAAGCGCGCGGGCCATGCCGGCACCCTCGATCCGCTCGCCTCGGGCGGCTTGCCGATCGCGCTCGGCGAGGCCACCAAGACGGTTCCCTTCGTGATGGACGGCCGCAAGCGCTATCGCTTCACGGTGGCCTGGGGCGAGGAACGCGATACCGACGACACCGAAGGAAGGGTGACCCAGGCCAGCGATGTCAGGCCCTCCGCGGAGGCGATCCGGGACCTGCTGCCGCGATTCACCGGCCTGATCGAGCAGATCCCGCCGCAATATTCGGCGATCAAGGTCCAGGGCGAGCGCGCCTACGATCTGGCGCGGGACGGCGAGACCGTGGAATTGAAGCCGCGGCCGGTCGAGATTCACCAATTAACCCTTGTCGAACATGGCGATAACGGCCAGTCCGTGTTCGAGGCCGAGTGCGGAAAAGGTACCTATGTAAGGGCGCTGGCCCGCGATATCGGCCGGATTCTGGGCTGTTTCGGCCATATCTGTGCGTTGCGGCGGACTCTGGTCGGTCCGTTTACCGAACGAGACATGATTCCGCTGGAACAGTTGGAGGCTTTGTGCAATAGAGCCGCGTCGGGCGAGGGTAGCCTCGCCGACGCGCTATTGCCCGTTGAGACCGCGCTGGACGACATCCCGGCACTGGCCGTCACACGGGCTGATGCGGCAAGGCTCCACCGGGGCCAAGCCGTTTTGTTGCGCGGACGGGATGCGCCCAATAGTAGCGGCACAGTCTATGTCACGGTGGCAGGCCGGCTTCTGGCCCTCGCCGAAATTGGCAATGGCGAGCTCATCCCCAAGCGCGTGTTCAACCTGACCGGACTGACTGCCAGTTCGGCTCGCAACAATGGAAGTGTTTGACGATGTCGATTACCGCAGAACGCAAAGCGGAAGTCATCAAGACGAATGCCAACAAGGCCGGCGACACCGGCTCGCCCGAGGTTCAGGTCGCGATCCTGTCGGAACGCATCAACAACCTCACCGGACATTTCAAGTCCCACGTGAAAGACAATCATTCACGCCGTGGTCTTTTGAAAATGGTCGCAACACGCCGTTCCCTGCTCGATTACATCAAGCGGAAGGACGAGGCGCGTTACAAGGCCTTGCTCGAAAAGCACAACATTCGTCGCTGATACCCTGGTTCACGCGCGCTTCTGGCGCGCGTTTTCGCATGATTTTCCGCAAAGCGGACTTTCGATTTTCGAAAGACGATCATGTGCAAGAGCACGATTTACGGAAAAGCGGATCCCGGTTTTCCGAAAAGATCGCGCTCAAACATAGACGTTCAGCAGCAATCCGGCCGCTGGGCATAACGGGCAAGGTGCCCGTACGACCGAGAGGATGGCCGCCATCCGAAATATAGAGACCATGGCAGGATCGCCGGATGCTGATCTCGTATTGCGATCAGCGTCCCGCAATCTTGCGCATGGTCTTTGTGTTTCAGGCGTTCGTTCTTTCGCGAACCCATGAAAGAAGACCACAATGTTTAACTCTCATTCAGTCGAGATCGACTGGGGTGGACGTCCCCTCAAGCTTGAAACCGGCAAGATCGCCCGTCAGGCCGACGGCGCGGTTCTGGCAACCTATGGCGAGACCATCGTGCTCGCCACCGTCGTCGCCGCGAAAAATCCGCGCGAAGGCGTCGACTTCCTGCCGCTGACCGTCGACTATCAGGAAAAGACCTACGCCGCGGGCCGCATTCCCGGCGGCTATTTCAAGCGCGAGGGACGTCCGACCGAAAAGGAGACGCTGGTCTCCCGCCTGATCGACCGCCCGATCCGTCCGCTGTTCGTCGACGGCTGGCGCAACGAAACCCAGGTGATCGTCACCGTGCTGTCGCACGACATGGAAAACGATCCCGATATCGTCGCATTGGTCGCCGCCTCCGCGGCGCTGACGATTTCCGGCGCCCCCTTCAAGGGCCCGATCGGCGCTGCCCGCGTCGGCTTCGCCAACGACGAATACGTGCTCAACCCGACGCTCGACGAAATGCTCGAGACCCAGCTTGATCTGGTCGTCGCCGGCACCGCCGACGCCGTGCTGATGGTGGAATCGGAAGCCAAGGAGCTCAACGAAGACATCATGCTCGGCGCCGTGATGTTCGGCCACCGCCACTTCCAACCGGTGATCAAGGCGATCATCGAACTGGCCGAGAAGGCCGCCAAGGAGCCGCGCGAAGTCAAGATCGTCGACGAAAGCGCGCTGGAAAAGGAAATCCTCGGCCTGATCGAGCAGGACCTGCGCGCCGCCTACGCGATCCCGGTCAAGCAGGACCGCTATGCCGCGGTCGGCAAGGCCAAGGAAAAGGTGATGGCGCACTACTTCCCGGAAGGGCAGGAGCCGAAATACGACAAGCTGCGCATCGCCGGCGTATTCAAGGAACTGGAAGCCAAGATCGTCCGCTGGAACATCCTCGATACCGGCAAGCGCATCGACGGCCGCGATTCCAAGACCGTGCGCAACATCGTCGCCGAAGTCGGCGTGCTGCCGCGCGCCCACGGTTCGGCGCTGTTCACCCGCGGCGAAACCCAGGCGATGGTCGTGACCACGCTCGGCACCGGTGAGGACGAGCAGTATATCGACGCGCTGTCGGGAACCTACAAAGAGACGTTCCTGCTGCACTACAACTTCCCTCCCTACTCGGTCGGTGAAACCGGACGTCTCGGCGGCACCAAGCGGCGTGAAATCGGCCACGGCAAGCTCGCCTGGCGCGCGATCCATCCCGTTCTGCCGCCGCACCACGAATTCCCCTACACGGTGCGCGTGGTCTCGGAGATCACCGAATCGAACGGATCGTCGTCGATGGCTTCGGTCTGCGGCGCTTCGCTGGCGCTGATGGATGCCGGCGTTCCCCTGAAGCGGCCGACCGCGGGCATCGCGATGGGCCTGATCCTGGAAGGTTCGCGCTTTGCGGTTCTGTCCGACATTCTCGGCGACGAGGATCATCTCGGCGACATGGACTTCAAGGTTGCCGGCACCGACCAGGGCATCACCTCGCTGCAGATGGACATCAAGATCGAGGGCATCACCGAGGAGATCATGAAGGTCGCCCTCGGCCAGGCCAAGGATGGGCGTATCCACATCCTCGGCGAAATGTCGAAGGCGCTGACCAATGCCCGCGCCGAGCTCGGCGAATACGCGCCGCGCATCGAGACCTTCAAGATCGCCACCGACAAGATCCGTGAAGTGATCGGCACCGGCGGCAAGGTGATCCGCGAGATCGTCGAGAAGACCGGCGCCAAGGTCAACATCGAGGACGACGGCACCGTCAAGGTCGCCTCCAACGACGGCGAGGCGATGAAGGCCGCGATCAAGTGGATCAAGTCGATCGCCTCCGATCCGGAGATCGGCCAGATCTACGAGGGCACCGTGGTCAAGGTGATGGAGTTCGGCGCCTTCGTGAACTTCTTCGGCGCCAAGGACGGCCTGGTCCACATCAGCCAGCTCGCATCCAGCCGCGTGCAGAAGACCTCCGACGTCGTCAAGGAAGGCGACAAGGTCAAGGTCAAGCTGCTCGGCTTCGACGATCGCGGCAAGACGCGGCTGTCGATGAAGGTGGTCGATCAGGCCACCGGCGAGGACCTCGAGGCCAAGCAGAAGGCCGCGGAAGCCTCGGCGCCGCGTGAAGCCGCCGGCGAGTAGGTTTTCGCAAAGAGCCAGGAACAACGAAGGGCGGCCGAAAGGCCGCCCTTTTTGTTTGCCAACCCCAGGCCAGCTAGCGTTGCTCTATTCAAAGGCCGTCATTGCGAGGAGCGAAGCGACGAAGCAATCCATTCTTCCTTTGTGGGTCTATGGATTGCTTCGCTTCGCTCGCAATGACGGATGTGCACGAGATGACGACCCCCTGACATATCGCGGAGGCTTTTTCTTTTTCCTCCCCGATCCTGTAGATGTCATCGCTCTCCAAAACGGGTGATCCCGCCATGCCCACGCCAACCATCCGCCCCGCCCGCGCCGACGAATATGACGAGGTCGCCCGCGTCTGGATGAACAGCTGGGTTTCGACCGGGCTCGAAGACGCCAGCAATTTCCTGCTGGCGAAACTGCGGGCGCGCGTGCCGCAGGAGATCGAGAAGGGCTGGAGCCTCTACGTCGCCGACGACAATGGCACGCTGGCGGCGATGCTGGCCTTGCATCTGGGCGACCGCTATCTCGACCAGCTCTTCGTCGCGCCGGAATATCAGGGCCAAAATCTCGGGCGGCAATTGCTGGCTTTCACGCGAAAACATCTGCCGGATGAAATCTGGCTGCGCTGTGTGCGCGGAAACGAAAAGGCCTGGCGCTGGTACGAGCGCGAAGGCTTTGTGTTCGAGAAGGAACAGGTCGAGCCGATGACGGGATTTGTCATGAAATATTATCGATGGAAGAAAGAAGGAATCGCACCATGATGCAACTCTACTGGTCGCCCCGCTCCCGCTCGTTCTCTTCGCTGTGGTTGCTGGAAGAGACCGGGCAGCCCTATGAGGGCGTGCTGACCGACATCTCCACCGGCGCGCAGAAGAAGATCGAATATCTCGCGATCAATCCGATGGGCAAGGTGCCGGCGCTGAAAGATGGCGAGGCCACGCTGGCCGAAGCCGCCGCGATCGCCGCCTATGTCGCCGAACGCTATCCCGAAGCGAAGCTGGCACCAAAGCTCGGCGATCCGCTGCGCGCGAAGTATCTGTACTGGCTGTTCTTCGGCCCCGGCTGCATCGAGCCCGCGATGGTGCAGCTTGCCACCAAGATCGAGATGAACCCGGTCGCGGCCGGCTGGGGCGATGCGCAGCGGGTGATCGACGTGCTCGACGTGGCCTTGAGCAAGGGACCGTGGATCCTAGGCGAAAGCTTCTCGGCCGCCGATATCGTGATTGGCTCGGGGCTGAATTTCGCGGTCCGGCTGTTCAAGATGATCCCGGCGCGGCCGTCGTTCGACGCCTATATCGCACGCTGCATGGCGCGGCCCGCGTTCCAGCGCGCGGAAAAGATCGCGGCGGGGTGAATGGCCCAAAGACAAAATCGCGAAAACAACCCCATGCAAAGTAGGGTTGGTTCCCGGGGCGGGTCACACGACGACGCGGGGATCCACGTCCTGTGCATAGTCGACGCCGTCGATGCCAAATCCGAACAGGCGAAGGAACTGGCTCCTGTATTCTGGAAGGTCCGCCAATTCGCCGAGCGTTTCCGTGGAAAGGACAGGCCATCGTCGCGACACCTCCGCCTGGACTTCGGGCGAAAGCTCCCAGTCGTCGACTCGAATGCGCTGGGCCTCATCGACTTCGACGCCCGCGCCAAGGCGCGTGCGGAAAAGGCGATCGATCTGTTCGATGCATCCTTCGTGGAGCTGGAGCTGCTTCATGACCTTGAACAGCACCGTCCCATAAAGCGGAACCACCGGAATGGCTGAACTCGCCTGGGTGACCACGGCCTTCAGCGCCACCACGCGGGCAGCGTCCTGGCCGAGCCGGCCGCGGATTTCTTCTGCCTTGCGGTCGAGATCGACTTTGGCGCGACCCAGGGTGCCTTTCCAGTAGATAGGCCAGGTCAATTCGCTGCCGATATAGGTGTAGTTGAGCGTCCGGAAGCCCGGCGCCAGGACACCAGCGTCCGCGAGTTGGTCGATCCAGCGCTTCCAGTCATCGCCCCCCATCACCGCCACCGTGGCGGTCGCCTCATCCTCACTCGCCGGCGCAATGGTCGTCTCAAAGACCTCGCCGGTTTCAGTGTTGAGAGTCTTGATGTCGACGGGAGCGCCCAGTGGTTTGATCGCCGAGCGATAGGTCTTGCCGGTGTCCGGGTCTGTCCGGACCGGAGCGGCCATGCTGTAGATCAGCATGTCCAGCTGTCCGAACTTTTCGCGCACACAGTCGATGAAAGTCTTCTTCAAGTCGTTGGAGAAGGCGTCGCCCTCGAGCGTAAGGGGAGACCGTCCGATCCTCTCGGCCTCGAGTTCAAATGCGCGGTTGTTGTACCAGCCGGCGCTGCCCGTCCTGGTTGCCGAAGGCTCGCGCTCCAATGACACGCCGATGGTTTCTGCGCCTCCGGCGAAGGTCGCAACAATGCGGCTCGCGAGGCCATAACCGGTCGAACACCCTAGCACGGCGACACGCTTTGGACATTCCGCAATCGACCCCTGGCGAAGAACATAAGCGATTTGTTCGCGAACATTTTTGGCGCAGCCGACAGGATGTGCCGTCGTGCAGATAAAGCCTCGCACGCGCGGTTCGATAATCATGCCCACCCCGGTTCAGATCGCTGCAAAGAGCCCACCCGCAGCCCGCCCACCTCTTGCCGCGAGCGAGGAGAAGAAAAACGACGTCACGCATCCATCCGCTTGAACACCAGCGTGGCGTTGGTGCCGCCGAAGCCGAAGGAATTCGACAGCACGGTGCCGAGCTTGGCATTGTCGATGCGCTTGCGCACGATCGGCATGTCGGCAAACACCGGATCGAGTTCGCTGATGTTGGCGCTCTCGCAGACAAAGCCGTTGTTCATCATCAAAAGCGAATAGATCGCTTCCTGCACGCCGGTGGCGCCCAGCGAATGGCCGGTCAGTGCCTTGGTCGCCGATATCGGCGGACATTTGTCGCCGGTCCCGAACACTTTCCGGATCGCCTCGATTTCCGGCGGATCGCCGGCGGGCGTCGAGGTCGCGTGCGGGTTGATGTAATCGATCTTGGTATCGACGGTGGCCATCGCCATGCGCATGCAGCGCTCGGCGCCCTCACCCGAGGGTGCTACCATGTCGTAACCGTCGGAGGTCGCGCCATAGCCGACCACTTCGCCGTAAATGCGCGCGCCGCGCGCCTTGGCGTGCTCGAGCTCTTCCAGCACGACCACGCCCGCGCCGCCGGCGATCACAAAGCCGTCGCGGCTGACGTCGTAGGGGCGCGAGGCGGTCGCCGGCGTCGCGTTGTATTTCGAGGACATCGCGCCCATGGCGTCGAACAGCACCGACAACGACCAGTCGAGCTCCTCGCAGCCGCCGGCGAAGATGACGTCCTGCTTGCCGATCTGGATCGTCTCATAGGCATTGCCGATGCAATGGTTCGAGGTCGCGCAGGCCGACGAGATCGAATAGTTCACGCCCTTGATCTTGAACCAGGTGGCGAGCGTGGCGGATGCCGTCGACGACATCGCCTTCGGCACCGCGAACGGTCCGACCCGCTTCGGTCCCTTGGAGCGCGTGACGTCGGCGGCTTCGACGATGGTGCGCGCGGACGGTCCGCCCGAGCCCATGATGATGCCGGTGCGGACGTTGGAAACTTCCGCAGGCTCCAGACCGGAATCCTGGATCGCCTGCTCCATCGCGATGTGATTCCAAGCCGCGCCCTCGCCGAGGAACCGCATCGCGCGCCGGTCGATCACGTCAGCCGGATTGAGCGTCGGCGCGCCCTGCACCTGCGAACGGAAGCCGAGCTCGGCGTATTTTTCCGCGCGGGTAATCCCTGACTTCGCCTCGTGAAGGCTCGCCAGCACTTCCTGGGTGTTATTTCCGATGGACGAGACAATACCCATCCCCGTGATGACAACCCGCCTCATGATCGCCTCGCCCTGCCGTTATGTTTTAGTGTGTATTTTGGCGTGATGGTCTTGCTCAAGCCGGGGTGGTGCCCTGCTTCAAGAGCCCAACCCTCAGGTCCTTCGCGCGATAGATAATCTCACCATCGGCCGAAAGCCAGCCGTCGGCGATGCCTAGCCAGAGCTTTAGGCGCATCACGCGCTTGATATCGATGTTGTACACAATCTTGCGGACGTTCGGCATCACCTGGCCGGCAAGCTTCAGCTCGCCGAGGCCCAGGGCCCGGCCGCGCCCCTCACCGCCGGTCCAGCCGAGATAAAAGCCGACCATCTGCCAGAGCGCGTCGAGGCCGAGGCAGCCCGGCATGACTGGATCGTTCTTGAAATGGCAGCCGAAGAACCAGAGATCCGGGTTCACGTCGAGTTCGGCCCGAACGATGCCCTTGCCGTATTCCCCGCCGGTTTCGGAAATTTCGCTGATGCGATCGAACATCAGCATCGGCGGCAGTGGCAACTGGGCGTTGCCGGGGCCAAACAGCTCGCCGCGGCCGCACGCCAGCAAATCCTCATATTCATAACCACCGCGCCGATTCAGCATCGTCTTCAGCCTCTCTAGATGTCCCGATGGAGCGCTTTCGAGCGAACCGGACCTGTTTCCCACGGGAAGACCGCTTCCCGCAAATTGGCGCTACTTAGGGTGCTCTCGGCTATGGCCTCTGCCGAAATCGCATATGTGGTCCGCGCGCTCTGTAACATAGGCCTCCGCAGCCAGCAAAGCAGCGGAACGGGCTAAATCGCCGCGTCCCACCGGGTTCCTCCTTAACCCTTGGGCCGGTTCTAGTTGCGAAAAACTTGCATCTAACTGGCTTCCTTTCTATATTCGGCAAGAATGTTGCCCAAATTAGCGCGTGCGGTACCCAAAGTAGATATGACGAACCAAATCACGGTTTTGAGCGATGACGCCGTCGATCCGGCAACCCGCAGTGCCGCACATCAGCCGGCGCTGACCGGCTGTCCCTGGCACGACGTCAACGAAATGCTGCAGGCCGCCGGCCTGCGGCCGACCCGTCAGCGCATGGCGCTGGGCTGGCTGCTATTCGGCAAGGGCGCGCGGCATCTGACGGCGGAAATGCTCTACGAGGAAGCAACCCTGGCCAAGGTTCCGGTGTCGCTCGCCACCGTCTACAACACCCTCAACCAGCTCACCGATGCCGGCCTGCTGCGTCAGGTCAGCGTCGACGGCACCAAGACCTATTTCGACACCAACGTCACCGCGCATCACCACTTCTATCTCGAGAACAATCACGAGCTGGTCGACATTCCGGATCCGCACCTCGTGCTGTCGAAGATGCCGGAAGTGCCTGAAGGCTACGAGATCGCCCGCGTCGACATGGTCGTGCGGCTGCGCAGGAAGCGCTGAGCCTCGTCGCCCCTGCGAAAGCAGGGGCCCATAACCACAGATGTTTGTTGTTTAGCGAAGGCGTCTGCTGTCGCGCCTCATCGATGAATCGCGCGGTATGGGTCCCGGCGCCTGATGCGCAATTGCGCATATGGGCCGGGACGACGGCATACTCACTCCACCTTCTCATCGGCGTAAACGCCCCACAGCCGCTGCTGCTCGATCCAGCCGTCAAAGCCATCGCCGGTGACGCGGCACCAGCCGGCCGCGCATTTCTTGACCTGGGCCACGACGCCGGCCTGCAGGCGCGCGGCAACCGCGCTGCCCGGATCGGCACGAGCGTAGAGCGGCGCGAGTTCGTCCTTGGTCTTCATGGTGACGACCGCAGTGCGGCGGCCCGACAGCAGCGAATGATAGACCCAGCCTTCGGCGCCTTCGGAATCGCGCACCCGGCGCCAGTTTTCGAACTCGGCGGTGATTTCGACCGGAAGGCCCGAGCGGGTGTAGACCCAGGCGACGTCATTGTCCTTGGTCGGGCCGGCCCTGACATTCACATGATCGGATTTGAGGCTGACGTAACGCGGCACCGGCAGGCCGCTGGTGGTGACGGCCGAATCCTTGGCCGAAAATCCCGTGCTGACGGACGCGCCAAGCCAGCACCCCGCCAGCACCGCGACCAAACAGAAACGCCCCAACGCCATCAACCCGTCTCCTGCCGAGAAACCCTCAACCCGTATTCTTCGGGTTGAACCCGCCTGCTAACGCCTAAAACCCCAGACCCCTGCGTCCGTCCCGGTCGCACCCCGGCATCCCATTTCCGGGGGTTCTTGTCTTGGCCCGGCCTTCTGCTAGAGAGAGCGGAACGGTTGAGACCCAGAACGGCCGAATTTTTCCCCGAACTTTCTCTCGAACCCTGTCTCGAAGTTTTTCCTGGAACCCAAGAAAACGCCAAGACGACGACCGAGAAAACGACCGAGGAAGCCACCCACGTAGAGACCTGGACGCGCGACAATCGCAGTGTCGAACAACCGGGTTAATGAGGTCTGAACGGCGCGGCCTTTGACGAGCTAAAGCCTGGCACGCCGGAGCTTCATGAGAGCAGAACATGTCGGTTAAGAAAAAGCCTCTCGTCGTCGTCACCCGCAAGCTGCCGGACTCGATCGAGACCCGGATGCGTGAGCTGTTCGACGCCACGCTCAATCTCGACGATACGCCGATGACGCCGGAGCAGATCGCGCAAGCGGTTTGCAGCGCCGACGTGCTGGTGCCGACCGTCACCGACGAGATCACCGAAGAGATTCTCAAAGCGCCCGACTGCAAGATCAAAATGATCGCCAATTTCGGCAACGGCGTCGACAATATCGACGTTACCGCGGCGCATGCGCGCGGCATCACCGTGACCAACACGCCGAAGGTGTTGACCGAAGACACCGCCGACATGACCATGGCGCTGATCCTTGCGGTGCCGCGGCGATTGATCGAAGGCGCTACGATCCTGACCGAGGGCAAGAACTGGCCCGGCTGGTCGCCGACCTGGATGCTCGGCCATCGCATCGGCGGCAAGCGCCTCGGCATCGTCGGCATGGGCCGCATCGGCCAGGCGGTGGCGCGCCGGGCGCATGCGTTCGGCCTGCAGATCCACTATCACAACCGCCGTCCCGTAGCGCCGCGCATCGCCGAAGAACTCGGCGCGACCTATTGGGAAAGCCTCGACCAGATGCTGGCGCGGATGGACATCATCTCGGTGAACTGCCCGCACACGCCGGCGACGTTCCATCTATTGTCGGCACGGCGGCTGAAACTGATCCGGAAAGAGGCCTATATCGTCAACACAGCGCGCGGCGAAGTGATCGACGAAGACACATTGATCAAGCTGATCGAAGCCGGCGAGATCGGCGGCGCCGCCCTCGACGTGTACGAGAACGAGCCCGCGATCAGTCCGAAACTGGTGCGGCTGGCGCGTGCCGGCAAGGTGGTGCTGCTGCCGCATATGGGCTCGGCCACCATCGAAGGCCGCGTCGAGATGGGCGAGAAGGTGATCATCAATATCCGCACCTTCCTCGACAATCACAAGCCGCCGGATCGCGTGCTGCCCAGCATGCTGTGAGCCTTCGATCGGTGTTTACGTGTCCCGGACGCGGTGCAGCGTTCTTCACGCTGCGCCGCAGAGCCGGGACCCACGCGCGAGTCGATAGGGATGGACCCCGGATCAGCAGCGCATCACGCCGCAAGACATAGCGCGTCGAAGACGCGCGTGAACGCGCTGATGGCGCCGCGCAGCATCCGGGGCACGCCTCACGGCGACCGATATCCACTCAAGTCGGTAATCGTCGGCGCATCGCCGTTGAGCGGATTTTGCGGATCGCGCGCATAGCGCAGGGTCTCGAACCGCATCGCGCGGGCGTCGACCATCAGCAATCGCCCGACCAGGCCTTCGCCGAAACCGACGATTTCGCGGATCGCCTCCAGCGCCATCATCGATCCCAGCATGCCTGCCAGCGCACCCATCACGCCGGCCTCGGCGCAGGCCGGCACCGTGCCCGGCGGCGGCGGTTCGGGGAACAGGCAGCGATAGGTCGGATTGAACTCGCCTTCGGCATTTCGCTCATGGGCGCGGATCGTGGTCAGCGAGCCGTCGAACTGGCCGAGCGCCGCCGTGATCAGCGGCTTGCCGGCGAGGAAACAGGCGTCGGAAACCAGATAGCGCGTCTCGAAATTGTCGGAGCCGTCGAGCACCAGGTCGTAGCCGCCGATCAGCGACATCACGTTGCGCGCATCGAGCCGTACCGCGTGCGCCTCAAAATTCACGTGCGGATTGAGCGCATGGATCTGCAGGGCCGCGCTGTCGACCTTGCGCCGTCCGATGTCCGGGGTGGTGTGGATGATCTGGCGCTGCAAATTGGACAATGAGACGATGTCGTCATCGACCACGCCGAGCGTACCGACGCCGGCGGCGGCGAGATACATCAGCGCCGGGGCGCCCAATCCGCCGGCGCCGATCACCAGCACGGACGCTTCCTTCAGCGCGGTCTGGCCGGGGCCGCCGACCTCGCGCAACACGATATGGCGGGCGTAGCGTTCGAGTTCGTCGGCACTCAGCATCGTCGCATTACTTCCTTCCGCCGCATCGCAATTATCCGATCCTCATGGTGAGGAGCGCGTCTTCGCGCGTCTCCGGACGATGCTTTCGCATCGCCAGGAGAACCATGAAGCCCCTGGCCCATCCTTCGTGACGCCGCTTCGCGGCTCCTCAGGATGAGGGAGGACCGTCCCGTTCCCTGAACCGGGGCGCGGTTGTTGCCGACCAAGCAGATGTGCTTAATTGTCGGCACGTCAATGGCTTCCGGGATTTGTCATGAGATCCGTGCTTTCAGCAACATTGATGGTCGTGGCCAACATTTTTGTCGTCCCGGGGGCCTCCGCGCAGGCGCAGCTGACGGCGCCAACCACGGCGGGCGCCAAGCCGAAGGTGGTGACGACGGTGCCGATCCGCCCCGCGATGCAAAAGCCGGAGGAGACGGCGAATGCCATGGCGCAGGCGGAACGCCTGGCGCTGCAGTCGGATCTCGCCTGGGTCGGCCAGTATAATGGCGCCATCACCGGCGATGTCAGCGAGCGCATGGTCGCCGCCATCAAGGAATTCCAGAAAGCCCGCGGCGGCAAGCCGACCGGCGTGCTCAATCCGCAGGAGCGGGGCATCCTCGCCGACACCGCGAAACGGCGGCAGGACAGTGTCGGCTGGAAGATCGTCACCGATCCCGGCACCGGCGTGCGGCTCGGCATTCCCTCAAAACTGACGCCACAGCAGACCAGCGACGCCAATGGCGCCAAATGGACCTCGTCCACCGGAACGATCCAGATTCAACTGGCGCGGCGCAAGGAAGCCAACCCCACCACCGCAAAACTGGCCGAGCGGGAAAAGAAGGAGCCGGGGCGCAACATCGACTACACCGTGGTCAAGCCGGACTTCTTCGTGCTGTCCGGCCTGCAGGGCCTGAAAAAATTCTATCTGCGCGGGACCTTCAGGGGTGACGAGGTCCGCATCCTCACCATCCTCTACGATCAGGCCACGGAAAATACCGTCGAGCCTGTCGTGATCGCGATGTCGAGCGCCTTCAACGCGTTTCCGACCGGCGCGCAGGTCGCGGGGCCCCCGCCGCGCAAGACGGTGGAATACGGTACCGGAATCGTGGTCAGCGACGACGGTGCGATCGTGACCGACCGTCAGGTCACCGACGAATGTCTCGCGGTCACGATCGGCGGCTACGGCAACGCCGACCGGATCGCCGAGGACAAGGGCCATGATCTGGCCTTGCTGCGCATCTACGGCGCGCGCGGGCTGAAGCCGCTCAACCTCACGGGCGGCGCGTCGAAGACGGCGCTCGACCTCACCGGCATATCGGATCCCCAGAGCCAGGGTGGCGGCGCGGCCGTCAGCAGCGTCAAGGCGACGGTGGCCCAGATCGGCGGCGGCAACGACGTGGCGCTGTCGCCGCCGCCGGCGCTCGGCTTTTCCGGCGCGGCGGCGATCGATGCCGACGGCAAGTTCGCCGGCATCGCCCTGTTGAAGCCGGTGCTGGTTGCGGGTCCGGCGAATGCCACGCCTGCCCAGGCGACGCTGGTGCCGGCCGATACCGTGCGCGATTTCCTCAAAGCCAATGGCGTCAATGCATCGGGCGGATCGTCGGATGCAAAAGCCTCGGTGGTCCGCGTGATCTGCGTGAGGAAGTAGATCACTAGTGGTCATCATCCGCGAAAGCGGATGATCCAGTATCCCAGAGACCTGTGAAATAGCCGAGAAGGCGCGGCGTACTGGATACCCGCTTTCGCGGGTATGACGTCCGTTAATCCTGCCGCGCATCGCTCCTCACGCCAGCCCGAACCGCACGCCCGCGCGCGCGAGCCCGCCGGCCATGCCGATCGGCGTACCGTCCGCGCGCCAGCAGGCCGCGCCCGACATCCGGCCGTCGTCGTGAAACTGGATCCCATTCATGCCACCGGCGACGGTCGGCACCGCCAGCACCTTGTGGCCAAACGAAGTGAGTTTGGCGCGGACATTGTCCGGCACCGCCAGTTCGACCTCGAGCGCATTGCCCTCGGTCCAGACCCGCGGCGCCTCGACCGCTTCCTGCAGGCTCATGCCGTGGTCGATCAGATTGACCAGCGCCTGCAGCGCGCTCGGGAAAATCCGTTTTCCGCCGGGCAGGCCGAGCGCGTAAGCGAGCTTGCCGTCGCGCAGCGCCATCATCGGCGACATCGAGGTGGTGACGCGTTTGCCCGGCGCCAGCGACAGCGCATGGCCGGGACGGGGATCATACAAGTTCATGTAATTGTTCGGCACGGTGCCGAGACCGGGAATCATGATCTTGGCGCCGAACAGATTGTTGATGGTCTGCGTGGTCGCGATCACGTTGCCAAACGCATCCGCCGCCGTCATGTGCGTGGTGTGTGCGCCTTCGAGCTGTTGCACGCCGGCGCCCCATTTCTGCGCCCGGGTTGAATCGATCGCGCCGCGGCGCTCGTCGGCATAGGCTTTTGAGGTCAGCCGCTCCACCGGCACGTTGATGAAATCGGGATCGCCGCTGGCAGCGGCGCGGTCGGCAAAGGCGATCTTGAGGACCTCGGCGAGATAGTGAATCGTCTCCGCGGTGCCGAAGCCGAGTTCGGCGATATCGTAGCCTTCCAGAATATTCAGCATCTGCGCGATGTGCACGCCGGATGCGGCGGGCGGCGGCGGCCCCAGGATGACCCAGCCGCGATAATCGGCCCGGACCGGCTGACGCTCGACGGTCTTGTAGCTGGTGAGATCCTCGCGGGCGATGAAGCCGCCATTGGCCTTCATGTAGTCGACCAGGATGTCGCCGAGCGGCCCCTGATACAGCGCCGCCTCGCCATGTTGCGCGATATAGGTCAGCGTTTCCGCATATTCCGATTGCATCACGCGCTCGCCGGGCTTGATCGGCATCCCGCCGGGGAGATAGATCGCCGAGATCGCCTTGTCCTTGCGCATCTCGTCGGCGCAGTCGCTGATGCATTCGTGCAAATAGGGCGTCGCGGCATAGCCGCGCGCGGCGTGCTTGATCGCGGGCTGCATCACGTCGGCGAGGCTCATGGTCCCGAACCGGTGCAGCGTCTCGCACCAGGCTTTCAGCGAGCCGGGCACGGCGACCGCTTTCGGGCCGTTCAGATTTTCGTCACCGATCGTATCGAACACGTCGTGCGCGGAGCCCGGCTTCGATGTGTAGGTGTCGGGCCGAACCGCTGATGGAACGGTGCTCTGGCCATCGATGAAGCGATGGCTGCCGTCGGCAAGCCGGATGTGCGCCATGCCGCCGCCGATGATGCCGACCATCATCGGTTCGACCACAGTCAGTGTAAACAACGTCGCGATCGCCGCGTCGATGGCGTTGCCGCCGGCGGCGAGCATTTCGACGCCTGCTGCCGAGGCCAGCGGATGATTGCTGACCACCATGCCGCGGCTCGAGGACGCCGGCTGTTTCTGACAGTGGAAATCGGTGCCCGCGCGATCCCGCCAGTTACTGGTCATGTTTGTCTCTCGCTCCACGGTCTATGAAAGTAATACAGCTGAACTACGCCAGTATTCTCCCGGAATAGCCATAATTTCATAATCCGGCATCATTGCACCGTACTGAGCTTGGGCCCGTGAGGGCCTGACCGAACATTCTGCTCCCGCAGCATCACCGCGAGGAGCCTGTCATCGGGCGGCGCTTTGCGCCGACCCGGTGGCTCGCGATGGCGCATCCGTAGCATTACCTGACACCAATCATTTCTGACATTTCGGGCACCAGAAGGTCGAGCGCCCGTTCTGGGTGAAACGCCGTACGATTCCGCTGCAACCTGCGGTCTGGCATTTTTCGCCTTCGCGATCGTAAACCTGAAACGAATGCTGAAAATAGCCGAGTTCGCCCGAGGTCTGGCGGTGATCGCTGATCGATGAGCCGCCGGCCTTGATCGCCTGGTTCAGCACCGAATGAATCGAATTTACCAGATGCCTGGCGTGATCGGTCGGCTCGGCCTTTTTGGTAGCCAGCGTCGCCGCCAGCCGGCGTGGCGACAGACGCGCGCGATAGAGCGCCTCGCAGACATAGATGTTGCCGAGCCCTGCGACCACGCGCTGATCGAGCAGTGCGGCCTTGAGGCTGGTCTTCTTGTTGGCGCAGGAACGCGCCAGCATCGCCGCATCGAATTCGTTGCCGAGCGGTTCGGGGCCGAGGCCCTTCAACAACGGCTCGTCCTCCAGCGCGTTGCGGGCAATGATCTTCATGTAGCCGAAGCGGCGCGGGTCGTTGAACACGATCGCAGCGCCCGATGACATGTGAAACACGACGTGATCATGCGTGCGGGTTTCGCTGCGCGGATGGTGGAATTGCCCCGGCGTCGTGTTGCCGTCAGCTTTTTGGACGCGAAACGAGCCGGACATGCCCAGATGCATCAGCAGCACGTCACCCGAAGTCAGATCCGCCATCAGATATTTGGCGCGGCGGCCGAGGCCGGTCACGGTCTGGCCCTCCAGCCGCGCGACAAAGTCTTTTTGGAACGGAAACCGCAGATCCTTGCGCCGGGCCTCCGCTTTGACGATTTTGGCCCCCTCCATGGCGGGCTGCAGGCCGCGGCGGACGGTCTCGACTTCGGGTAATTCGGGCATGCAGGCATTCACCTTATAAAGGTGACGTGATAGCGCCATTGCGGCGGGCGCGCTATGGTCCGCCAGCGCCCCCTTTCCGAAGTTCGTAAACCCTCGCAGCACCTCCTGTACGAACTTCGGAAAGTCAGGGGGCACCAGTAAATATAGATCCTGGTGCCGCTGATCGATTTGAAGTTTCTGATCGAAGTTGCAGCAAATTCTGCAGGAACTTCAAATCGGCGGCACCAGTGGAGATGAGTTGATGGATCGGCCGGATCAAACCACGCATTTTGGCTTCAGGGACGTGCCCTTGGGGGACAAACAGACGCTGGTGAACGATGTGTTTCACAGCGTGGCGTCCCGCTACGATTTGATGAACGATTTGATGTCGATGGGCCTGCACCGGGTCTGGAAGGACATCATGATCAACACCCTCAATCCGCCGAAGAGCGATGCTCCGTTTGCGCTGCTCGACGTTGCCGGCGGCACCGGCGATATCGCGTTCCGCGCCGCCAAGGCGGCCGGCCGAGGTTTTCGCGCCACCGTCTGTGACATCAACAGCGACATGCTCGCGGTCGGACGTACCCGCGCCGCGGCCCGTCATCTCGATGAGCAGGTGTCGTTCGTCGAGGGCAATGCCGAGGCGCTGGCGTTTGCCGATCGCACGTTCGACGCCTATACGATCGCGTTCGGCATCCGCAACGTGCCGCAGATCGATCTGGCGCTGCGCGAGGCCTATCGCGTGCTGCGGCCCGGCAGCCGCTTCCTGTGCCTGGAATTCTCCACCGTCGATGTCCCCGGGCTCGACCGGATCTACGACCTGTTTTCGTTCAAGATAATCCCGCCGCTCGGCCGCGCCGTGACCGGCGACGCCGAATCCTATCAATATCTCGTCGAATCGATCCGGAAATTTCCACGGCCCAGCGCCTTTGCCGAGATGATCCGCGCCGCCGGCTTTTCGCGGGTGAAGTGGGAGAGCCTCTCGGGCGGTATCGTGGCGTTGCATTCGGGCTGGCGTTTGTGATTTCTGCGACGACCCACATCGCGCGGCTGGTCCGCGCCGGTTATGTGTTCGCGCGCGAGGGCGTGTTCGGCGTCGTCGATCCGAGCCTGGTGCCGCCGCCCGGGCAGTTGGCGTTGCGTCTGGCGCGATTGATCGAGCGGCCCGGCACCAAGTCCGGTCAGCGGCTGTCGCGGGCGCTGACGCGGCTGGGCCCCGCTTATCTCAAGCTCGGGCAGTTTCTGGCGACCCGGCCCGACGTGGTCGGCGTCATGATGGCGCGCGACCTGGAAAGCCTGCAGGACCGGCTGCCGCCGTTCTCGCAAGGCGAGGCCGAAGCCGTCATTGCCCAATCGCTGGAACGGCCTGTGGCGCAGGCCTTTGCGAGCCTGGGGCCGGCGGTCGCCGCCGCCTCGATCGCGCAAGTGCATCGCGGCGAGACCGAGCGCGATGGGGTCCGCAAATCGGTCGCGGTCAAGGTGCTCCGGCCCAACGTCGCCGCGCGCTTCCGCCGCGACCTCGGCGATTTCTTCTTTGTTGCGTACAATGCCGAGTCGCATTCGGCCGAAGCGCGCCGGCTGCGGCTGGTCGAGGTCATCAACACGATGTCGCGCTCGGTCGCGATGGAGATGGATCTGCGGCTGGAGGCGGCCGCATTGTCCGAGATGGCGGAGAACACGCGCGACGATCCGGATTTTCGTGTGCCGACCGTCGACTGGGACCGCACCACCCACAACGTGCTGACGATGGAGTGGATTGACGGCATCGCGCTGAACGATCACGCCCGCCTCGCGCAGTCGAACATCGATCTGCCCGATCTCGGCCGCAAGGTGATCCAGAGCTTTCTGCGCCATGCGTTGCGCGACGGCTTCTTCCATGCCGACATGCATCCCGGCAATCTGTTCCTCGACGATACCGGCCGGCTGGTGGCGGTCGACTTCGGCATCATGGGCCGGCTTGGCCTGAAGGAACGGCGCTTCCTCGCCGAAATCCTGCTGGGCTTCATCACCCGCGACTATCGCCGCGTTGCCGAGGTGCATTTCGAGGCGGGCTACGTGCCCGGTCATCACTCGGTGGAGAATTTCGCGCAGGCGATCCGCGCCATCGGCGAGCCGATCCACAACCGCACCGCCGAGGAAATCTCGATGGCGAAGCTGTTGACGCTTCTGCTCGAGGTCACCGGCCTGTTCGACATGCAGACCCGCCCCGAACTGATCCTGCTGCAGAAGACCATGGTGGTGGTCGAAGGGGTCGCGCGCGGCTTCGACCCGAAGCTCGACATCTGGAAGGTCGCCGATCCCGTGGTGCGGGAATGGATCGAGCGCAACCTCGGACCGATCGGGCGCATCCAGGGCGCGATGGCCGGCGCCGGCGACCTTGGCCGGGTGCTGACAGGCGCGCCGGCGATCGCCGCGCGCTCGGTGGCGGTGCTGGAGCATCTGGAGAAGATGGTCCGCGAAGGCGTTACACTGTCGCCGGAGACGATCGCGGCGATGGGCCGGACCGAGGGCCGCAAGAGCCGCTGGCGCACCATCGCGCTCTGGATCATCGCGGCGACCTTTATCGGAATTTTGATCGCCGTCCGACAACTTTGATTGCATTGACTGCACGTTTGTGCTAGCATTGCAATCACCTCTTTCTGGAGGCCGCCATGGCGAGCCTGACCATCCGCAAGCTCGACGAAGGCATCAAGACCTACTTACGGCTTCGCTCCGCCAAGAACGGCCGCTCGGTCGAGGAAGAGGTCCGGGTCATCCTGCGCGAATATCTGGAAGGTAGTCCGGTGCAAGCCGACGCCGCGCTGGCTCCGGCCGAGGCTGCTTCGCCAGCTATCCGGCGCGCCAGCGAGACCGGCCAGGCCCGCGTCACGCTGATCATCGGCGGCGGCATCGCCGCCTACAAGGCGCTGGACCTGATCCGGCGGCTCAAGGAGCGGCATATCGAGGTCCGCTGCGTGCTGACCAAGGCCGCGCAGCAATTCGTCACGCCGCTGGCGGCCAGCGCGCTGTCGCATGAGCGGGTCTATACCGATTTGTTCGATGCCGAGAGCGAGTTCGATGCCGGTCATATCCGCCTCGCGCGGGACTGCGACCTGATCGTGGTGGCGCCGGCGACCGCGGATCTGATGGCGAAGATGGCGCAGGGCCACGCCGACGACCTCGCCAGCGCCGTCCTGCTGGCGGCCAATAAGCCGATCCTGCTGGCGCCGGCGATGAACCCGCTGATGTGGAATAATCCCGCCACCCGCCGCAACGTGATGCAGCTGCGGCGCGACGGTGTCGCCACCGTCGGCCCCAATGCCGGCGAGATGGCCGAAGCCGGCGAAGTCGGCGTCGGGCGGATGGCGGAGCCAACGGAAATCGCGGCTGCCGCCGAACACATTTTGCGCCCGCCGCACCCGCGCCCGCTGGCCGGCAAGCGCGTGCTGATCACGGCAGGCCCGACGCACGAGCCGATCGATCCCGTGCGCTACATCGCCAACCGCTCTTCCGGCAAGCAGGGTTATGCGATTGCCGCGGCGGCGCAGGCCGCCGGCGCCGATGTCATCCTGATCTCGGGCCCGGTCGAACTGCGCGATCCGCCCGGCGTGACGGTCATGCGCGTCGAGTCGGCGCGCGACATGCTGCATCGGGTGGAAGCCGCGCTCCCTGCGGATATCGCGATCTTCGCCGCCGCGGTCGCCGACTGGCGGGTCGCCAATGAAGGCGAGCAGAAACTGAAAAAGACTTCCGCCGGCATGCCGCCGCTGCAGCTGATCGAAAATCCCGACATTTTGGCGACGATTTCGAAGTTGCAGGACAAGCGTCCGCCGCTGGTGATCGGGTTCGCGGCGGAGACCGAGCACCTGATCGACAACGCCAAGGCAAAAATCGCGCGCAAGGGCTGCGACTGGATCGTTGCCAATGATGTCTCGCCCGCAACCGGCGTGATGGGTGGCGACCGCAACACCGTCCACTTGCTCACGCGCGAGGGAGCGGATGCCGATAACATCAGCGTTGATTCCTGGCCTGTCATGACCAAGGAACAAGTCGCGACCAAATTGGTGGCGCGGATTGCTAAGACCGTGGAGAAAGCTTCGTGAGTGCAACGATCAAGGTCGACATCAGGCAATTGCCGCACGGCGAGGGCATGGCGCTGCCAGCCTATCAGAGCGCGGACGCCGCAGGCCTCGACCTGCTGGCGGCCGTGCCCGCAGAGACGCCCCTGATCCTCCCGCCGGGGAAATACGCGATGGTTCCGACCGGGCTGACGATCGCGCTGCCGCCGGGCTATGAGGCGCAGGTGCGGCCGCGCTCGGGCCTTGCCGCCAAGCATGGCGTCACCGTTTTGAATTCGCCGGGCACCGTGGACGCGGATTATCGCGGCGAGATCAACGTGCTGTTGATCAACCATGGCCAGGCGCCGTTTCCGATCCGGCGCGGCGAACGCATCGCCCAGCTGGTGATCGCGCCGGCCATGCAGGCGCAACTCGTTCTGGTAACTGCGCTTTCGGCAACCGACCGCGGCGGCGGCGGGTTTGGTTCGACCGGGCGCTGACATCCTTCCATCCGGCTTGATCTGACTTTCCCGGGCAGCCTCCCCGTGCGGCGATCGCGGTAGGCTCACACCAATGCCGTCGAAAACCTCGCGATCTTCGCACCCATCGTACTCACCGCGCATGTGCTCGGCATCTCGAACGCGGCAACGAAGGCGGCGGTCGTGGTATACTTCTTCGCGCGCCTGCTGCACTTCGTGGTCTATCCGGCAGGGCTGCCGGCGGCGCGCACGCATCCTGCGCTGGATCTGACGAAGATGGCCCGCCCTCGCAGGTACACGGGGCGGGTCACAACCAGGGAGAGCCCGATATGTCGAGTGAACTCATCAACGCCGACTTCGCGCAACGCGTCGTGATTGCGACCGACACGATGCCGTGGGTTCCGTCGCCGCAGGCCGGCGTCGAACGGCGCATGCTCGATCGCGTCGGCGGCGAAGTCGCGCGCGCCACCTCGCTTGTGCGTTACGCGCCCGCCAGCAGCTTTCCCGCCCACGAGCACGCGCTCGGCGAAGAATTTCTGGTCCTCGGCGGCGTGTTTTCCGACGAGTATGGCGACTACGGCGAAGGCACCTATGTCCGCAACCCGCCGCGCAGCCGTCACACACCGCGAACCGCGCCCGGATGCACCATCCTGGTCAAGTTACGACAGATGCTGCCGACGGAAGCGCAGCGGGTCGTCATCGACACCAAAAACACGACGTGGAGAGCGCGCGATCCAGGCGGCCTTGAGCAACTGCCGCTACATGCGGCGTCCGACACCGGGGAATGCGTCGTGATCGAGCGGCTGGCGGCCGGCGCGCAGCCGGTCGAGATGGACTGTCCGGGCGGCGAGGAGATATTCATTTTGTCCGGCGACCTCCGTGACGAGCACGGGAGCTACCGGGCCGGGACATGGATCAGGAATCCGGCTGGATTCCGGCGCCGTCTTGGATCAAACAACGGAGCGACATATTGGGCAAAGCGAGGTCACCTGCGCCCGATGCCGTGACAGGGAAGCGATGACGAATTCGGCGCCGAAGCAGCGATCAGACACCGCCGACAGATCCTCGATCGCGCCCAAGGTGGCGCGGTTCGTGTTTGGGGCGCTTCAGGGCGCGCTGCTGGTAAAACGGACCACCGACGATCCGTCCCAGTTCAGCGACGTCATCGCGGTGATGAAATTGCAGCTTGCCGCGCGTCGCTGAGCGGCGGATTCGGCTCGACCGGCCGCCAATGCCCGCAAAAAAGCGGATTCATTTTGAAATGATTCGCGCCGAATATCGTTTCACCGAGCATTTTTTCCCCGAGGGATTCACGTTCACGGTCTGGACTCTTACCCGCTGACTCCCGAAGGGGATATTGTTGCTCGATTCGTGCGCGGCGGGGGAGTACGCCGGGCGCAGATTCGTGCGTTCTGGGGCAAATCATGTCGGGCGTAGTCGCGGCGATGCGTCGAACCCTGCTGTCGTGCACCTCACTGGCGCGCAACGGCCTGATTGTACTCGCCATGGCCTCTTCGGCGGCGCCGGAACCTGCCTTTGCCGGCGATTCCCTGCTCTCACAGGTGGTTTCGGCCTGGTTCGACCTCAATCATCAGGAATTCGCGGTGCTGACGACGGCCCTGTCGCTGGTCGGCTTTTCCGTCGTGGCGGCGATCCTGCTGATGCGCACCCGCGTTCGCGCCACCCAGACCGAAGTCCGGTTGCGCTCCGACATCGCCGAACTGCAAGTCCAGGCCGACCGGCTGCGCACGCTGCTGTTCGCCGAACCCCAGGTCCTGATTTCATGGGCCGCGGGTGACAACCGGCCCCAGATCAGCGGCGACACCTCGCTGCTGATCTCGCAGGACGCCCAGCAAAACTCGCCCCAGCGTATCCTGGCCTTTGGAACCTGGCTGCCGCCGGAACCGGCGCTGCAGATGGATCATGCCGTCGATGCGCTGCGCGAGGCCGGCGAAGGCTTTCTGCTCAACCTCTCGACCTCGAACGGCCGCGCGATCGAGGCCATGGGCCGCGCCATCGGTGGCCAGGCCATCATCAGGATACGCGAACTCGGGGGCTTGCGCCGGGAACTCGCCGAATCGAATCTCCGCTACAGGACGCTGCAGGAAGAGACCGAACTGCTGCGCGATTTCGCCGCTGCCGCGCCCTGGCCGATTTGGGCCAAGAGCGCCCAGGGCGACCTGCGCTATGCCAACGCCGCCTATGTCCGGGCGACCGAGGGCACCAGCGTCGCGGACGCCATCCACCGCAACCTCGAGCTGCTCGAAAACGACCAGCGCGCCGAGATGAGCCGGGCGCTGAACGACAATACCAGTTTTTCCGCGCGATTCCCGATCGTGGTCGGCGGCGAGCGGCGCATCTACGACATCCGGGCGCTGAAGCTCGGCGGCGGCAGCGCCGGCATCGCGATCGATGCCAGCGAGGCGACCGCGTTGCGCGCCGCGCTGGAGCGGATGGCAGAGGCGCATCGCCGCACCCTCGACCAGCTGTCGTCAGGCGTGGCGGTATTCGACGCGCAGCGGCGGCTCGCCTTCTACAACGAATCCTATCGGCGCCTGTGGGGCCTCGATCAGGCGTTTCTCGACTCCAATCCCGACGATTCGAGCGTGCTCGACCGGCTGCGTGCCGCGCGCAAGCTGCCGGAACAGCCGGACTTCCGGGCCTGGAAGGCGAAGCTGCACGAGGCCTATCGCGCCGTCGAATCCGAAACCTACACCTGGTTCCTGCCCGACGGCCGCGCCGTCACCGTCGTCACCACGCCGAACCTCGAAGGCGGCGTCACCTATCTGTTCGACAATGTCACGGAAAGCCTCGATCTGGCGCGGCGGCTCGACGGATTGGCCCGCACCCAGCGCGAGACGCTCGACAATCTCAACGAAGCCGTCGCGGTGTTCGGCAGCAATGGCCGCGTGCAATTGTTCAATCCGGCTTTCTGCAAGATGTGGAAGCTGTCGCCCGAGGCGTTGCGCGAACAGCCGCATATCGAGACCGTGGAAAGCTGGTGCAAGCCGCTGTTCGACAACGCGCTGACCTGGCGGACCCTGCGCGAGGCGATCACCGCGATCGAAAGCCGCGCCCAAGTGGCGCTGAAGCTGGAACGCAAGGACGGCAGTGTGCTCGACTGCACGACCATGCCGCTGCCCGACGGCGCCACCATGCTGACCTTCCAGGACATCTCCGACACCGAGAATGTCGAGCGCGCGCTGCGCGAGCGCAACGAAGCGCTCGAGGCCGCCGACCAGATGAAAGTGGATTTCGTCCACCACGTGTCCTACGAGCTGCGCGCGCCGCTCACCACCATCATCGGCTTCGCGCATTTCCTGAGCGACCCCTCCACCGGCCCACTGACGCCCAAGCAGGCCGAGTATCTCGACTACGTCACCAAATCGACCAACGCGCTGCTCGCACTCACCAACAACATCCTCGACCTCGCCACCATCGATGCCGGCGCGATGAAGCTCGAACTCGGCCCGGTCAATATCGCAAAAGCCATCGAGGCCGCCGCCGAAGGCATTCAGGACCGGCTCGCGACCGATCGCATCGCGCTCAAGGTCGACATCGATCCCGAGATCGACGAATTCACCGGCGACGAACGCCGCGTGGTGCAGGTGCTTTACAATCTGCTGGCCAACGCCGTCGGCTTCTCGCCGCATGATGCCGCCGTCACCATCAGCGCCAGGCGCGCCGATCACCGCGTCATTTTCACCGTGACCGATTCCGGCCCCGGCATCCCGGCGGACGTGAAAGACAAGGTGTTCGACTGGTTCGAGAGCCATACCGACGGCTCGCGGCATCGCGGCGCCGGCCTCGGCCTGTCGCTGGTGCGCTCCTTTGTCGAACTGCACGGCGGCAAGGTGCGGGTCGATTCGGCGGTCGGCAAAGGCACGTCGGTGACGTGCGACTTTCCGATCGACCAGAACGCGCATCGCAACGCCGCCGAATGACCGAGCCCGCGACATTCTCGGTTGCGCTGGCGAACGAGACGGCGACCGCGCATTTGATGGCCGACCTCGCCTTGCTGGTCGGCGCCGGTGACGTCATCACGCTCTCGGGCGATCTCGGCGCCGGCAAGACCGCGGCGGCGCGCGCGATGATCCGCTATCTCGCCGACGACGATGCGCTGGAGGTTCCAAGCCCGACCTTCACGCTGGCGCAAAGCTACGATCTCGCGCCGTTTCCGCTGATTCATGCCGATCTCTACCGCATCAACGATGCGAGCGAACTGGAAGAGATCGGGCTGTCGCCGCTGCCCGAGGGCACGCTGGCGCTGATCGAATGGCCGGAGCGCGCCCAGGGCGCGCTTCCCGACGACCGCATCGACATCGCCTTCAGCCACCGTCCGGCGTTCGGATCTTCCGCGCGGGCCGCTGAAATCACCGGCCATGGCAAGGCGGCGGCACAGGTTGCACGGCTGAGCGCGCTGCGCATGTTTCTCGACGGCGCCGGTCATACGGACGCGAAGCGCCAGCGCATGCCCGGCGACGCCTCGACGCGCTCCTATGCACGGCTGCTCCGCGACGATGGCACGGAGATCCTGATGAATTCGCCGCGGCGCCCGGACGGACCGGCGATCTATGGCGGCAAATCCTACAGCGCCGCGGTTCATCTCGCCGAAGACGTCAAGCCGTTCGTCGCCATCGCGGGCGGCCTGCGCGAACGCGGCTTCTCGGCACCTGCGATCCGGCACGCCGACCTCGATCAGGGCTTTCTGATCACCGAGGATTTCGGCAGCGACGGCATCGTCGAAGGCGATCCGCCGCGGCCGATCGCGGAGCGTTACGAGGCTGCGACCGACATGCTGGCGGCGCTGCATCGCGAGCGATTGCCGGACATCCTGCTGCTGACGCCACAAGAAACCTACCACATCCCGGTCTTCGACATCGACGCGTGGCTGGTCGAGGTCGGGCTGATGCTCGAATGGTACATGCCCGATCGCGGCACCGAGCCGACCCCGGATTTGCGCGCCGAATTCGTCGCGATGTGGCGCCAGCTGCTGGAAAAACCCGCTGCGGCGGCGAGGACCTGGGTGATGCGGGACTTCCATTCGCCCAACATCATCTGGCTCGGCGAGCGCGGCGGAATATTGCGGGTTGGAGTCATCGACTTCCAGGACACCGTGCTGGGACCAGCCGCCTACGACCTGGTATCGCTGCTGCAGGACGCGCGGATCGACGTCCCCGAGCAGCTCGAACTCGCGCTGTTGACCCGCTACATCAAGGCGCGGCGGATAGCCGACGAGAACTTCGATCCGGCCCACTTTGCCGAGCTTTACGCCATCATGTCGGCGCAGCGGAACACCCGCCTGCTCGGCACCTTCGCGCGGCTCAACCGGCGCGACGGCAAGCCGCACTATCTGCGTCACCAGCCCCGGATCTGGACCTATTTGAACCGGTCGCTGGCTCACCCGGCCCTATCGGGCTTTCGCGCATGGTACGGCGCCAACGTCCCCCCGCCTGTTCCCTGATTTACCACTTGTTAGCCAGCCTGCCTTTAATCTGGGGCAGGCTGTGGTCCCCGTGCGGACGCGGCTTCCTTGGAAGCAGGAAAACACAACCATGGCGGCTGCGGAACGGCGCAAGGGTGAGCGCGTCACATTTGAGCGCGGTTTCACGGCGCACATGATGGGCATCGACGGCACCTGGCGGCGCGACTGCGTGATGGAAGACGTCTCCGAGACCGGCGCCAAGCTCACGGTGGAGGGCTCCGTCGAGGGTCTGCACCTCAAGGAATTCTTCCTGCTGCTGTCGTCCACCGGCCTCGCCTACCGCCGCTGCGAGCTGGCCTGGGTCAATGGCGATCAGATCGGCGTCAATTTCCTGAAACAGGGCGACAAGAAGAAGAAAGCGGGCAAGCGCGGTGCGGAGCAGACCACGGAAGCCTGAATTTTGTATCGCCGCCGCCGTCGTACGGCCGTCATGTCCGATGGCTATGGCCTCACAGTCGCTGGTTCAGCCGAATCACCGTGATATGATCCACTGCGCACAGAATTAAACGGTTCGAGAAATCCCTCAAATGTTAGTCACGCCTGCCAAAGCCATGGTCCTCGCCGCCGGTCTCGGCGTGCGCATGCGCCCCTTGACCGACCATATGCCGAAACCGCTGATACCTGTCGCGGGCCAGCCGCTGCTCGACCACGTGCTGGACAAGCTCGCCGCCGCCGGCGTCACCGAAGCCGTGGTCAACGTGCATTATCTGCCCGACCAGATCATCGAACACGTCGCCGCCCGCGCCCGGCCGCGCGTCATCATCTCCGATGAGCGCGACCTGGTGCTCGGCACCGGCGGCGCTGTGGTGAAGGCGCTGCCTTTGCTCGGTCCCGCCCCGTTCTTCCATGTCAATGCCGACACCATGTGGATCGACGGCGTGCGGCCCAATCTGGCGCGGCTCGCCGAAGCCTTCGATCCCGAACGCATGGATATCCTCTTGCTGATGGCGCCGACGACCAGCAGCATCGGCTATGCCGGCCGCGGCGACTATGCGATGCTGGCGGATGGCGCACTGCGCAAGCGCAAAGAGCATCAGGTGGTGCCGTTCGTCTATGCGGGCGCTGCGATCATGTCGCCGTCGCTGTTTGCGGATGCGCCCAAAGGCGAGTTTTCGCTGACGAAGATGTTCGACCGCGCCAATGAGCAGGAACGGCTGTTCGGCCTGCGGCTGGACGGCGTGTGGATGCATGTCGGAACCCCCGACGCGGTCCAGGCCGCGGAAGAGGCTTTTCTGGAAAGCGTGGCGTAATTCCCCGTCATTCCGGGATGCGCCGTAAGGCGCCGACCCGGAATCTCAAGATTCCGGGTTCGCGTCTTCGACGCGCCCCGGAATGACGGCGTAACACCAACACTCCCGCCTGTCTGCTACCCGTGCCATGATACGGCCCGATCCCGAATCAGGAAGCCCATGCGCGTTTTCAGCGTTCCAGTCTCCGTGCCGTTCTTGCGCACCGTCATCGCCGCGTTGGTCGATGGCGGGCTGGTCGACGGATTCGAGGCGCGCAGCAACCCCGCAAAGCTGGCGCAGGCAACGCTGTATCTGCCGACGCGGCGCGCCGGCCGGCTGGCTCGTGAAATTTTTCTCGACGTGCTCGACGTCGACGCCGCGATATTGCCGCGCATCGTCGCCCTCGGCGATATCGACGAGGACGAACTGGCCTTCGCGGAAAGCTCCGAACAATATGGCGGCACGGCGCCGCTGGAGATCCCGCCCCGGCTCGGCGAACTCGAGCGCCGGCTGACGCTGGCGACGCTGGTTGCGGCATGGGCCAAGGGTCCGGTGCTGGCGCCGCTCGTGGTCGGCGGCCCGGCATCGACGCTGGCTTTGGCGGGCGATCTGGCGCGGCTGATGGACGACATGGTCACGCGCGGCGTCGACTGGGACGCGCTCGACAAACTGGTGCCGGACCAGTTCGACAAATACTGGCAGCACTCGCTGGATTTCCTTCGCATCGCCCGCAAGGCCTGGCCGGAACATTTGAAGGAAATCGGCAGGATCGAACCGGCGGAGCGGCGCGACCGCTTGATCAACGCCGAAGCCGCGCGGCTGACGGCGCATCACGATGGTCCGGTAATCGCGGCGGGTTCGACCGGTTCGATGCCGGCCACCGCAAAATTCCTGCATGCGGTAGCCCTCCTCAAGCAAGGCGCGGTGGTGCTGCCGGGGCTCGATACCGATCTCGACGATGACGCCTGGCAAACCATCGGCGGCATCCGCGACCCGCAAGGCAAATTCACCACGCCGCCGGCCTCGAACCATCCGCAATACGCCATGCAGGGACTGCTGGACCGCTTCGGGATCAAGCGGGGCGACGTCGAAATTCTGGGCGAACCGGCGCCGCTTGGACGCGAGGTGCTGGTGTCCGAGACGATGCGGCCGTCCACCGCGACCGAACAATGGCACGAACGGCTGGAACAGCCGGAGATATCCGCGAAGATTTCAGGCGGCATGACCAATCTTGCCGTCGTCGAGGCGCCCAACCCCGAGATGGAGGCACTTGCGATTGCGGTGGCCATGCGCGAGGCGCGCCATCTGAACAAATCGGCCGCGCTGGTGACGCCGGATCGCGCGCTGGCGCGACGGGTGATGGCGGCGCTGACCCGCTGGAATCTCGCATTCGACGATTCCGGCGGCGATGCGCTGATGGACACGGCGGCCGGTAATTTTGCGCGGCTGACCGCCGAGGCCGCGGCGAAAGGACTGGAGCCGCCGACGCTGCTGGCGCTGCTGAAGCATCCGCTGTTCCGGCTTGGTGCTGCGCATGGCGCGTTCCGGCGCGCCATCGAAGTGCTTGAAATGGCGGTATTGCGCGGCACGCGGCCGCAATCGGGAAGCGGCGGCCTCGCGCGCGACTTCGATCGCTTCCGCACCGAACTTCGAAAGCTCAGGAGCGGCGAAACCTCCTCGCTTCATGCGGCCGAACAGCGCGCAAAATTGCGGGATGAAGAGCTCGATCAGGCCCAGGCGCTGATCTCGGCCTTGCAGAAGGCGCTTTTGCCGCTCGAAAGCCTCGGCTCATCGAAACCTCATGACTTCGCCGAACTGGCGCAACGCCATCGCGACGCACTGACGGCGCTGTCATCCGATCAGAATGGCATCGCGCTCGTGTTCGAGGAAAGTCAGGGATCGGCGCTGGCCGCAGCGTTCGACGATTTGCTCGGCCATGGGCGGCCGAGCGGACTGATGGTCCAGCTTGGCGATTATCCCGACGTATTCCAGACCGCCTTTGCCGATCGCATCGTGCGGCGGCCGGAATCGGCAAGCGCGCATCTGCATATCTATGGCCAGCTCGAGGCGCGGTTGACGGAATCCGACCGCGTGATTCTCGGCGGGCTGGTCGAGGGCGTCTGGCCGCCGGCGCCGCGGATCGATCCCTGGCTGAGCCGGCCGATGCGGCACGAACTCGGGCTCGATCTGCCGGAGCGGCGCATCGGCCTCTCCGCACACGACTTTGCGCAATTGCTCGGCCATGACGAGGTGATCCTGACTCATTCAGCGAAGGTCGGCGGCGCACCGGCGGTGGCCTCGCGCTTTCTGCACCGGCTGGAAGCGGTCGCAGGCGAAGATCGCTGGGAGACCGCCAGGCGCGCGGGCGAAAACTATGCTCGCTTCGCCGCCGAACTGGACCGGCCCGACAAGGTCGAACCGATCCAGCAGCCCGCGCCAAAACCGCCACTCGCGACACGGCCCCTGAAACTGTCGGTCACGGCGATCGAGGACTGGCTGCGCGATCCCTATACGATCTACGCCAAATATATTTTGCGGCTCGATCCGCTCGATCCCGTCGACATGCCGCTGTCGGCGGCGGATCGCGGCTCGGCGATCCATGAGGCGCTCGGCGAATTCACCGAGACCTTCGCCGGCGCGCTGCCGGACGATCCCGTGCGGGCGCTGCGCGGCATCGGCGAGAAATACTTTGCGCCGCTAATGGAGCGGCCGGAGGCGCGCGCGCTGTGGTGGCCGCGCTTTCAACGCATCGCGGCATGGTTTGCGGATTGGGAAATCGCGCGGCGCGGCCATATCGATGCGATCAAGGCCGAGATCCGGGGCGAGATCGGAATCCCCCTCGACAATGAGCGCATTTTCATCCTCTCGGCACGCGCCGACCGGATCGAGCGCCGTCATGACGGCAGCTTTGCGATTCTCGATTACAAGACCGGACAGCCGCCGACCGGCAAGCAGGTCCGCATGGGCCTGTCGCCGCAGCTGACGCTGGAGGCGGCGATTTTGCGGGAAGGCGGTTTTAAGGACATTCCGGCGGATTCTTCCGTCGGCGACCTCGTCTATGTCCGGCTCAGCGGCAACAATCCGCCGGGCGAGCAGAGATCGCTGGAGCTGAAGATCAAGCAAAACGATGCGCCGCAGCCGCCCGATGTAGCGGCGGACTATGCGCGGCTGGAACTCGAAAAGCTGATCCGCAAATTCGAGGACGAGGACCAGGCGTATAATTCGTTGAGCCTGTCGATGTGGTCGAACCGCTACGGCTCCTACGACGACCTCGCCCGCATCAAGGAATGGTCTGCGGCCGGCGGCCTGGGGATCGAGGAATGGTGAAGGCACCCCGCGCCATTCCCGATGCCGTCCGCGCGACGCAGGCGCGCGCGTCCGATCCGGCGGCTTCCGCGTTCGTCTCGGCCAATGCCGGTTCGGGCAAGACCCATGTGCTGGTGCAGCGGGTGATCCGGCTGCTGCTTCAAGGCGTGCCGCCGGAAAAGATTCTCTGCATCACTTTCACCAAGGCCGCCGCCGCCAACATGGCGGAGCGGGTGTTTTCCACGCTCGGCCATTGGGTCACGCTTGGCGACGAGGCCCTTGATGCCGCGATCCGCGAGGCAGGCATCCCGCACGTCAATGCAAAGCTGCGGAAGGCGGCGCGCAAGCTATTTGCCTGCGCGCTGGAGACGCCGGGCGGGCTGAAGGTGCAGACCATCCACGCGCTGTGCACCCGCCTGCTGCAGCAATTTCCGTTCGAGGCCAATGTGCCGGCGCGGTTCGCGGTGCTCGATGACCGCGACCAGAACGAGATGATGGAGCGCGCCAATCTGTCCGTGCTGCTGGAGGCGTCCCGCAATCCCGACAGCGCCACGGGCCGCGCGCTCACCATGGCGATGGCCAGCGCCGCCGACGTCACCTTCAAGGAAGTGGTGCGCGAGGCCTGTCTCAGCCGCGACCATTTCATGGCCTGGACCGATGCCGCCGGCGGTGCGCACGCCGTCGCAGCGCAAATGTCGGCCGCGCTCGGCGTTGCCGCCGGCGACCGCATCGAAGACGTCGAGCGCGAGATTCTGGATGGACCGAATCTGCCGCGATCGCGCTGGGAAGACATCGCGCTCGTTCTCGATACCGGCAGCAAGACCGACCAAGGTCAGGCAGCGCAGCTCCGGGCGGCATTGGCGTTTTCCGGCGCAGCGCAAGTGGATGAATATCTCGGCGTTTTCCTGACCGACACCGACCGCACGCCGCGCAAATCGGTGGTGACAAAGAACTTTGCGCGGGACAATCCTGCAATTGGCCGTCTGTTTGAATCCGAAATCAGTCGCCTCGATCCCCTGATCGAGCGCCGCCGCGCGGTGACGACCCGCGACCGCACCGAGGCGCTGCTGCATATCGCGACCGCGGCGGCGGCGAACTACCGGCGCGAGAAGCAGGAACGCGGCCTGCTCGATTATGACGATTTGATCGACAAGACCCTCGAGATGCTGGACCGCGTTTCTTCCGGCTGGGTGCATTACAAGCTCGATCGCGGCGTCGATCATGTGCTGATCGACGAGGCGCAGGACACCAGCCCCCGGCAGTGGGACATCGTCACGCATATCATCTCCGAATTCACATCGGGCGCCGGCGCGCGCGACGGCGTGGTGCGAACGGTGTTCGCGGTCGGCGACGAGAAGCAGTCGATCTTCTCGTTTCAGGGCGCTGCTCCCCGCGAATTCGACCTCCGCCGCCGCGGCCTGCAGAAGAAGTTCACCGACGCCGGGCTGAAATTCGACCCGGTATCGTTCACCTATTCGTTCCGGTCGGGACCGACGATCCTGCAATCGGTCGACCACGTGTTTCGCGACGAGGCGGTCTACCGCAGCATTCATGCGGTCGAGAATGGCTACCCGACCCACCATTCGCTCGCCGACGCCGGTCCCGGCCTGATCGACCTCTGGGAATTGGCGGAAACCGACGGCAAGCAGGACATCGAGGGCTGGCGCGCGCCGTTCGACGGCGTCTCCGTGACCAGTCCGGAAGTGAAACTGGCAAAGCGCATCCAGGCCGAGATCAAGTCGCTGGTGGAAGGCGGCACCATGACCGGCAGCACCGACGGCCGCCGCCGGCTGCGCTATGGCGACGTGCTGGTGCTGGTGCGGCGGCGCGGCAATGCGTTCGACGCGGTGATCCAGGCCTTGAAGCACGCCAGTATCCCGGTCGCAGGCGCCGACCGGCTCAAGCTGACCGAACACATCGCGATCATCGACCTGATGAACCTCGCCGACGCGTTGCTGCTGCCGCAGGACGATCTGGCGCTGGCGGTGGCGCTCAAGAGCCCGCTGTTCGGCCTCACCGACGACGATCTGTTCCAACTGGCCTGGCAGCGCAAAATGCCATTGCGCCAGGCATTGACCGCGCATGCCGCGACGGACGGCAAGTTCAGGGATGCGCTAACGCGTCTGCAGCAATGCGAGCGCCATTGCCTGAGCGAAGCCCCGTTCGCGTTCTACGCCTGGCTGCTCGGCGGCGATGGCGGCCGCGCGCGAATCCTCAAGCGGCTGGGACATGAAGCCAACGACGCGCTCGACGAATTTCTGGAGCTGGCGCTGAATTATGAGCGCAAGGCGCCAGCCTCGCTGCAGGGCTTCATGGCCTGGCTGCGCGCGGCCGACACCGAGGTGAAGCGCGACATGGAGATCTCGCGCGACGAAGTCCGCGTCATGACCGTGCACGGCGCCAAGGGCCTGGAAGCCTCCGTCGTGTTCCTGGTCGACACCACGACGTCGCCTTCGGACACCCAGCGGCTGAAACTGATCAACCTGCCGCAAGGCAATGCCGGGCCGCATGCGCCCGGTGTCGTGGTCTGGGCCGGCCGGAAGGCCGACGATCCCTTAAGTGTCGCCGCCGCGCGCAGCGCCATGCTGGCCGACACCGAGGATGAATACCGCCGCCTGCTCTATGTCGCGATGACGCGCGCCGCCGACCGGCTGGTCGTTGGCGGCTGCCTGCCCGGCAACATGAATAGCGTGCGCAAATCCTCCTGGTACGACCTGATCACCAAAGGCCTCGCCAATTCCGGACTGCAGCTTGCGGAACTGCAAACACCTCATGGCGTGGTGAAGCGCTATGCGCGGGCCGAGGAGGCAGAGATCTCCGACGGCGCAGTCGCGGCTTCGGCAGCGGCCGCGCCGATCGAGCTGCCGTCCTGGCTGCGGACGCCGGCGCCATCGGAGACGGCCGCCGGGGGCCTGTTGCGCCCTTCCGATCCCGGCGATGGCGACGGCCATCAGGTCCGGACCGGCGAATCGATCACGCTGCGCGCCCGTGCCCTGCAGCGCGGCACGCTGGTGCACCGGCTGCTGCAATCGCTGCCCGATATCGCCATCGACCGCCGCCGCGAGGCCGCGCTGGCCTATCTCGCCCGCAACGCCGACGGCTGGAGCGCGGACGAGCAGAACGCGCTGGCGGAAGCGGCGCTGGCCCTGATCGTGGATGCCCGCTTTGCGCCGGTATTCGCGCCCGGCAGCCGCGCGGAAGTGTCAATCGTCGGGCGGCTGGAGCGGCCGGGACAGCCAAAGGCGCTGGTTTCCGGACAGATCGACCGGCTGGTGGTGACGCCTTCAGAGGTCCTGATCGTCGATTACAAGACCAACCATGCCCCGCCCACCCTGGCGGCCGAGGCGCCCCAAGGCTATGTCCGGCAGCTCGCGCTTTACCGGGCGGTGCTGCAAAAACTTTATCCTAAGAAGCCGGTCCGCGCCGCGCTGCTTTGGACGGAAACCCCTGAATTGATGGAGATTTCTACCCCTGCGCTGGACGCGCAACTGGCAACCCTTATCCAAAGGGATGACCGTGCTTGACCCGGCAGGATCGCGTTCATAGGTTTGAGCCCATCATGTCAGGCGCGATTCTCACCCGCGCCGTTAATCTTTCAACCGAACGAGGTACTGCGATGGCCGTTGGCAAGGTTTCTGACGCCGATTTCGAAGCTGAGGTGCTCAAGGCGACCGGCCCGGTCGTGGTCGATTTCTGGGCCGAATGGTGCGGCCCATGCCGCATGATCGCGCCGGCGCTGGACGAGATTTCCGGCGCGATGGGCGACAAGGTCAAGATCGTGAAGCTCAACGTCGACGAGAGCCCGAAGACGGCCTCGAAATACGGCGTGATGTCGATCCCGACCCTGATGATCTTCAAGGGCGGCGAGATGGCCTCGCGCCAGGTCGGCGCTGCGCCGAAGCAGAAGCTGCAGCAGTGGATTACTGCGGCGGTCTGATCCGTTTCGCTCTGAATTTGTATGACGGTCGGCGAATAGCCGGCCGTCTTGCTTTCAGCGTATCCAGCCCGTCGCCAGCGCCGACGCGAGTTCAGGCTGGCCGTTCTGCCGGGCCAGCGCCGCCATGGCATCGTGATCGTACGGCACATGCCGAAACGTGACGCGCCAGTTGCCTCGGGCCAATTCGAGGAGCGCGTAGCGCGCGTCCGGCGTGCCGGCCTCGATGACGTGCTTGTATGGATGAACGTCGCGATAGCCGGGCGAGCCAACGCTGCCGGGATTGACGATCAGGCGCCCGTCGCCAAGCCGCACCGCGCGCGCAAGATGGGTATGGCCGCACAGGATCAATGGCTGCGTGATCCCTTTGGCCTCCTGTTCGATCGCCTCCAGCGACGCCATCCGCACGGTACCGTCCGGCAGAACCGTATCCAGCCAGTAGACCTCGTCATGCGCCGGTGTCGCGTGACAGAGAAAGACCTGATCGCGATACACCCGTGTCGGCGGCAACGCACGCAGCCAATCGAGATGCCTGGACTCGAGCTGCGCATGCGCCGGCCGGTCCCATGACCCCATCTTCTCCGGCGGCCGGTCGATCAGATAGCGGTCGTGATTGCCGAGCACGTGAACGGCATCGAGCGCCATCAGCATATCCATCGTCCGCCGTGCGTCGAGCGGGCCGCTCGCCATGTCGCCGAGATTGACGATCTCTTCGATGCCTTGGGCGCTGATATCGGCAAGAATCGCTTCCAGCGCCAGATAGTTTCCGTGAACATCCGCAATCGCGGCAAAGCGCATGACCGTTCCAATACTGTCCGTGCCCCGGACGCAGCGCAGCACCACCAGCGCGTTCACGCGCGTCTTCGACGCGCCATGGTGGTGCGCTGCTGAGCCGGGGCCCATGTGGCTCAAAGGGTAGGTCCCGGCTCTGCGGAGCAGCGTTGCACGCTGCACCGCGTCCGGGACACGAGAGTTTACTTCGGCGGCGTGCCGTTGATGGCCAGCACATGGCCTGCGAGATACAGCGAGCCTGTAATCAGGATGCGCGGCGGCACTTCATAGGCGAGGCGCGACAGCGTCTGCAGCGCGGCTTCGACGCTGGCTGCGATCTCCACGCGCATCCCGAGCGCGCGCGCGGCGTCCGCCAGCCGGTCCGGCGGCATCGCGTTGTCGCGATCCGGTATCGGCACGGCGATGATATGACGTGTCAATCCTGCGAAATTGGCGAGGAACCCGGCCGCATCCTTGTTCGCCATCATGCCTGCGATGACCACCAGCGGGCGCGACACCCGCTCCTCGAGATCGCCGAGCGCCGCCGCGGCGACGCGCCCGCCCTCGGCATTGTGCCCGCCGTCGAGCCAGACCTCGCAAGCCTTTGGCCCCTGATCGACCAGCGCGCCCGATACCAGGCGCTGCATCCGTGCCGGCCATTCGGCGCTGACGATGCCGGCCTCGAATGCCGCGGCATCGATCCTGAAAACGGACTGTGCACGCAACGTCGCAATCGCGAGCCCTGCATTGTCGAACTGATGCCGCCCGAACAGTTTTGGCGCGGCGAGATCCATCAGGCCACGATCGTCCTGATAGACCAGTCGCCCGCGCTCGACGCTGACATGCCATTGCTGCCCGGCCGCGTGCAGCGGGGCGCGCATGCGACCCGCCTGTGCCTCGACCACCGCCATGGCCTCGGAAAACTGCTCGGCGCAGATCACGGGCGTGTCGCGCTTGATGATCGCGGCCTTCTCGCCGGCAATCGCGGTCAGCGTGTCGCCGAGGAATTCGGTGTGGTCCATGCTGACCGGCGCGATCACGGTCGCGAGCGGCGCCTCGATCACATTGGTGGAATCCAGCCGTCCGCCGAGACCGACTTCCAGCAGCACCACGTCGGCCGGATGTTGCGCGAACAGGCAAAAGGCCGCCGCGGTTTCGGCTTCGAAAATGGTGATGGGATCACCCGCATTGGCCCGCTCGCAATGCTCGAGCACGGCGCGCAACTCGTCGTCGCCAACGAGCCGGCCGCCGCCGGCATCGCCAAGTCGGTAGCACTCGTTGATCCGGACCAGATAGGGCGAGGTGAAGACATGGACGCGAAGGCCCGCGGCCTCGAGGATCGCGCGCAGATAGGCGATCGTCGATCCCTTGCCATTGGTGCCGGCGACGTGAATCACCGGCGGCAGCTTGCGTTCGGGATGGTCGAGCCGGGCCAGCAGCCGATGCATGCGATCGAGGCTGAGATCGATGCGTTTGGGATGCAGCGCCGACAGCCGCGCGATCAATTCGCCGACCGAAAGCTGCGGTTTGGCCGCAGGTGCGTTCACGCGTGGGGCGCTGCCGGCACCGCGTCCGGAGCCTGCACGATCTGGGCCGGATCGATAACCTGCGGTGCGGGCTTCGAGGCGGTTTCCAGCGCCGGCGACTTCATCAGCAAGCGGCAGAGCCGCGCCAGCGTCGGACGCATCTCGTGGCGATGCACCACCATGTCGACCATGCCGTGGTCGCGCAGATATTCGGCGCGCTGGAATCCTTCCGGCAATTTCTCGCGAATGGTCTGCTCGATGACGCGTGCGCCGGCAAAGCCGATCAGCGCGCCGGGCTCGGCGATCTGCACATCGCCCAGCATGGCATAGGACGCGGTGACGCCGCCGGTGGTCGGATTGGTCAGCACCACGATGTAGGGCAGCTTCGCCTCGCGCAGCATCTGCACACCGACGGTGGTGCGCGGCATCTGCATCAGCGACAAAATGCCTTCCTGCATCCGCGCGCCGCCGGACGCGGCGAATACGATGAACGGCGACTTCTTCTCGACCGCGAGCTCGAGCCCGCGCACGATCGCTTCGCCCGCGGCCATGCCGAGCGAGCCGCCCATGAAATCGAAATCCTGCACCGCGACGACGACGCCGGCGCCTTCGAGCTTGCCATAGCCGACCTTGATGGCATCGTTCAGGCCGGTTTTTGCGCGGGCATCCTTGATGCGGTCGACATACTTGCGCTCGTCGCGGAATTTCAGCGGATCGGCGGACACGTCCGGCAGCGCGATGTCGTACCAGGTCTCGTTGTCGAAGATCGATTTCAGCCGCGCTGCCGCGCCCATGCGCATGTGGTAGTTCGAGCCGGGAATCACGAACTGATTGGCCTCGACGTCCTTGTAGAACACGAGCTGCCCGGAATCCGGGCACTTGATCCACAAATTCTCGGGCGTTTCGCGGCGCAGGATGTTGCGGATCTTCGGCCGGACGACGTTGGTGAGCCAATTCATGGTTCGCTCCAAAAGACGCGCATTAGATGACTATATGGCGGCCCGGGTTGACCCCGGCAAGCCGCCTTCTCCACCGCAATTGCGGCTTATTCTGCGGCCTGTCTGGCTCCCCGGACGCCCTGGGCCAGCGAGGATACCAGATCGGCCACGGCGGGTACGGTTTTGGCGGTCGCGCGCCCTTCGGCATCGAGGCTGGCGCGCAAGGCATCGACCAGCGCGGTGCCGACCACGGCGCCATTGGCATTTTCGGCGATCGCGCGTGCGGCCTCCGGCGTGCGGATGCCGAAGCCGACGCAGACCGGCAGCTTGGTATGCCGCTTGATGCGCGCGACGGCCTCGCCGACCGCGTTGGAGTCGGCGCTGGCGCTGCCGGTGATGCCGGTGATCGAAACGTAATAGACAAAGCCCGACGTATTCGCGAGCACCGCGGGCAGCCGCTTGTCGTCGGTGGTCGGTGTCGCCAGGCGGATGAAATTGAGCCCGGCCTTCATCGCCGGCAGGCACAATTCGGTGTCCTCCTCCGGCGGCAGATCGACGATGATCAATCCGTCGACGCCGGCGGCCTTCGCATCGACCAGGAACTTGTCGACGCCGTAGATGTAGATCGGATTGTAATAACCCATCAGCACCAGCGGCGTCGCGTTGTCGTCCTTGCGGAAGCCGCGCACCATCTCCAGCGTCTTCTTCAACGTCATGCCGGCCTTCAGCGCGCGCAGACCCGCCGCCTGAATCGACGGCCCGTCGGCCATCGGATCGGTGAAGGGCATGCCGATCTCGATAATGTCGGCACCCGCCTTCGGCAGCGCCTTGATGATATCGAGCGAAGTCTTTGGATCGGGATCGCCCGCCATCAGGAAGGTGACAAACGTCGAGCGGCCCTGTTTGGCGAGTTCGGCAAAGCGTGCGTCGATGCGGGTGGTCATGGTACGGCATTCGCTGTGCTATACCTCTCCCCACCGGGGAGAGGTCGGCTGCGTAGCAGCCGGGTGAGGGGGATGGACAGGTTCAAGGCCAGAGCGTGAACCCTTCGCGCGTCACAGACAAGCGCCGAAGCGAAGCTTTGGCAGGCGTTACGTAATCGGCGGCTGGCGCGATGGAAATTCCGCCGCCAGCATCCGATCGACCGATACGTCGTCGATTTCGTAACGCTCGACGGCAAGCTGATCGTCGAGGTTGACGGGGTGACGCACGCCGAACCGTCAGAAGTGGCAAAAGATAAAGCACGGTCCGAAGTGTTGGAGACCTGCGGCTTCCTTGTCGTCCGCGTCTCCAATACGGACGTGTACGACAATCTCGAGGGAGTCCTCGAAATGATCGAGAGTACGCTTCCGTCAGATTGAGAGGAAAGACCCCTCACCCGGCTGCTACGCAGCCGACCTCTCCCCGGCGGGGAGAGGTGCAGGAAAGAGCGACGCCCGACAGTCACTTCTTCCTGCCCTTCAGGATATCGCCGACCTGCGGCACGTCCTTGTCGCCGCGGCCGGAGAGATTGATCACCATCAGATGATCTTTTGGCCGTTTCGGCGCGAGTTCCATCACCTTTGCGATGGCATGTGCCGGCTCCAGCGCCGGGATGATGCCTTCGAGCCGCGACAGCAATTGAAACGCCGCCAGCGCTTCATCGTCGGTCGCCGACAGATACGTGACGCGCCCGGTTTCGTGCAGCCAGGAATGCTCCGGCCCGATGCCGGGATAATCCAGCCCCGCCGAAATCGAATGCGCGTCCTGGATCTGGCCGTCATCGTCCATCAGCAAATAGGTGCGGTTGCCGTGCAGCACGCCCGGCCGGCCGCCGGCGATCGAGGCCGCATGCAGTTGCGTCAGCCCATGGCCCGCCGCTTCGACACCGAAGATCTCAACCGAGGGGTCATCGAGGAACGGATGGAACAGCCCCATCGCGTTAGAGCCGCCGCCGATGCAGGCCACCAGCGAATCCGGCAGGCGGCCTTCCGCCTCCTGCATCTGCTTGCGGGTTTCGATGCCGATGATCGACTGGAAATCGCGCACCATCATCGGATAGGGATGCGGGCCCGCCACCGTGCCGATGCAGTAGAACGTGTCGTGCACATTGGTGACCCAGTCACGCAGCGCGTCGTTCATCGCGTCTTTCAGCGTCCGCGACCCCGACTGCACCGGGATCACCTTGGCACCCAGCATCTCCATGCGAATGACGTTCGGCTGCTGCCGCTCGACGTCGACCGCGCCCATATAGACCACGCAGTCGAGCCCGAACCGCGCGCACAGGGTCGCGGTCGCAACACCGTGCTGGCCGGCGCCGGTCTCGGCAATGATGCGCTTCTTGCCCATCCGGCGCGCGACCATGATCTGGCCCAGCACATTGTTGACCTTGTGCGAGCCGGTGTGATTGAGCTCCTCGCGCTTGAAATAGATTTTTGCGCCGCCGAGATGCTCCGTCAGGCGCTCGGCAAAATAAAGCGGCGACGGCCGGCCGACATAGTCTTTCAGGTAGCCATTCATTTCAGCCTGGAATGCCGGATCGGCCTTGGCGTCGGCATAGGCCTTTTCCAGGTCGAGGATCAGCGGCATCAGCGTTTCCGCGACAAAGCGTCCGCCGAAAATGCCGAAATGCCCGCGCTCGTCGGGACCGCTGCGGAAGGAGTTGGGTAGATTGGGATTCATCGAACCATCAATTCTTCATATCGTTCAGCGGCGCCGTCTCTGCTCCCTCGCCCCGCCCTTGCGGGGAGAGGGTTGGGGGGAGGGGCTCTTGCCGCAAATTCGGTGAGAGAGGTGAATGCGGCGACTCCCCCTCACCCGGATCGCTAGCGCGATCCGACCTCTCCCCGTAAACGGGGAGAGGTAAAGGAAGGTCGGTGGCGCGCGCGGCGCGGATAAAGGCGCGGATCATCTCGGGATCCTTGTGGCCTAGCGAACGCTCGACGCCCGAGGACACGTCGACACCGCCGGCGCCGGTGACGCGAACCGCCTCCGCGACGTTATCGGCATTGAGCCCGCCCGAGACCATGAACGGCAGTTTGAGATCGAGCTTTTCCAGCACGCGCCAGTCGAACACCGCGCCCAGGCCGCCCGGACGGGTGGCGCCCTTGGGTGCGCGGGCGTCGAACAGGATGCGGTCGGCGACGGTGGCATAGCCCGGCAGGGCTGCAAGGTCCGCCGCGGTCTCGACGGCAAGCACCTTCATGACCGGCAATCCGAACTTTTGCTTGATGTCGCGCAGCCGCGCGATGGTTTCCTTGCCGTGCAGCTGGAAAATGTCCGGCCGCAGCGTCTCGACGATGTTTTCGAGCGTCGCATCCTCGGCATCGACGGTCAGCGCCACCTTCACCGCGCGGCCTTTGGCCTGCTTGCCCAGTTCGCGCGCCGTCTCGAGGCCGAGATGCCGCGGCGACGGCGGAAAGAACACGAAGCCCACCATGTCCGCGCCGGCCTGCAAAGCGACGTCGAGCGTCTCGCGCGTGGACAGGCCGCAAATTTTGACAAGCAGGGACATGGTCTCTCGGGCGCGGGTTTGAGCCGCCAGAACAGGGTTGGAACGGAGCTGACGGGGCGGGTTCTACAACGTCGCGTCCTGCTTGTCTCGCCCGGCGGCCCCGTAAATGCCGCGCTGCGTCAATGCCGGCAGGCGCTGCGGTTCGCCCCGGGAAGCCAGCGAAGCAGCCCGCAAATCGGCGGCTTCCGCCCGCGCCCGGCGGGCGTCGGCCTCGTGCTGGCGCGCGGCGCGGCGCCAGTGGCGCTGGCGGAACCAGGTCGCCGAGCCGCCCGCGGCCACCCCCAGAATGGCCACCGCGATGATCACGACGAACAGCGGCAGCGTCACGGCCACGGTCGGATCGGTGGAATTGAACGGATCGAACGACACCGTCACCCAATGACGGTTGGCGACCGCGAAGACGATGAAGATGAGCCCCAAGGGAATGACGACCAGCGCCGTGAAGAATTTTCGCATGACCATCTCTCGTATTGATGGAGATCGGCGGGAAGATGTCCCGCAACACGGCACCAGATCGCCGGACCCCGTAACCGCCCTACGCGCCGGCTTCCGGCGAGCCGCCGTCGCGGTTCAGACGCTCGCGCATCTCCTTGCCCGTCTTGAAAAACGGAACGCTCTTCTGGTCGACCGGCACATGCGCGCCGGTGCGCGGATTGCGGCCGGCCCGCGCTGGACGATGTTTCACCGAGAAAGCGCCGAAACCACGCAGCTCGACCCGGTCGCCGCGCGCCAGGGCCGCGACGATTTCATCGAGGATCGCATTCACAATGTTCTCCACATCCCGCTGGTAGAGATGCGGGTTGTGCTCGGCGATGCGCTGAACGAGTTCGGATTTGATCATCGAAACTGGGATCCGGGAGCGTGCGGATATGCATTTCCGTGAAAATGCCTTGAACTGTCAAGACGCTAAATCAAATTTGGGTGACGCGAAAGCACGTGACAGACGCCCCGAAGGGGGTTTGTGACCATACAAGCACAGCGGGAAACCGCGGCAGGGACGCACCCGTGCGGTTCAATTCGGTCCTGCGGGACGCCATAACGCCAGCATTCCGTCGAGTCCAAGGCGATCGACCGCCTGTGCCACGCCGGCCTGCTCGATCTGGCGCGCCACCGAGCCCAGCCCGAGGGCATCCAGAGTAATGGAAGCCGCCGTTCGCAGGAAAGTCAGGTCGCCAAAGCGCGGGCTCAGCTTGAAATCGCGCACCGGCAGATCGCTCTTGATCTTCTTCTCGGCGACCAGCCATGCGATCGCGGCTTTCTCATCGCCGAGCTGGTCGATCAGCTTGAGGTCGACCGCCTGGCGGCCGGTGAAGACCCGTCCGTCCGCGACCTTTTCGAGCAGCGCGTCGTCCATGCCGCGGCGCTCTTTCACGAGGCCGCGGAACCAGGCGTAGGAATCCTTCACCAGCGCGTCGAGCGCCGCGCGGGCTTCCGGGCTGGTCGGTTCAAAGCCGTTGGGTGCGGCTTTCAGCGGCGACGACTTCACTTCCTCGACCTTGACGCCAACGGTTTTCAGAAGCTCGGTGAAATTCGGAAACTGGAACAGCACGCCGATCGAACCAACCAGCGAGCTCTGCTGGGCAACGATGTGATCGGCCGCAATCGCCGTGATGTAGCCGCCCGACGCGGCCAGCCCCTCGACGACCACGACCAGCGGCTTCTTGGCTTTGAGGCGCACCAGCGCGTCGTAGAGCTGCTCGGAGCCCGCCGTGGTGCCGCCCGGCGAGTTTATATGCACGATAACCGCCGCAGCCTGCGATTTTTCCAGCCGCTCCAGCGCCGCGACGCGTTCCTGGTCGCTGCGGATCAAGCCCTCGATATTGATCCGTGCGATCGAGCCACCGCCCGTCAGCGAGCCGCGTTCGCCCGTCGCGATCACGCCGACGGCGCCAATCGCGGCAATCGCGACCACCGCGGCGGCCACGCGCCAGAAGGTCAGCTTGCGGCGGATCCTGCGGCGATCGACGATCACATCTGAATCAAGCGACATTGAAATTCTCCTGAAATATCCCGCGCGTTTTGCATCCGCAGCGTCACCAACGCCTTATCCAATTACATCAATTGCGATGCAATATGAAGAAAACAAGGCCCTTCTTCCTTCTCCCCTTGTGGGAGAAGGTGGCGCGAAGCGCCGGATGAGGGGTCTCTCACCGCGCATTCAGTGTTCGCGGAGACAGACCCCTCACCCGTCCGCGATGCTCCGCATCGCGTCCACCCTCTCCCACAAGGGGAGAGGGTAAAAAACAAAAAAGGCCCCGGTCGAAACCGGGGCCCGATTGATGGTGACCGAGAAAGCGTAAGCTTACTTGTCGCGGTTCTTGAGCGCGGTGCCGAGAATATCTCCCAGCGTCGCCCCCGAATCGGAGGAGCCGTACTGCGCGATGGCTTCCTTCTCTTCGGCGACTTCCAGCGCCTTGATCGAGACCTGCACCTTGCGGGCCTTCTTGTCGAACTGGATCACCCGCGCATCGACCTTCTCGCCGACCGCAAAGCGTTCGGCGCGCTGATCGTTGCGATCGCGGGCCAGTTCGGAGCGCTTGATGAAGGTGGTGAAGTCGGTGCCCGAGATCTTTACCTCGATGCCGGCTTCCTTCACTTCGAGCACTTCGCAGGTCACGACCGCGCCCTTCTTGACGTCGCCAGGCTCGGCGAAGGGGTCGCCTTCGAGCTGCTTGACGCCGAGCGAGATGCGCTCCTTCTCGACATCGACGTCGAGCACCACGGCCTTGACCATGTCGCCCTTCTTGAAGTTGTCGATCACCTGCTCGCCCGGAAGCTTCCAGTCGAGGTCGGAGAGATGGACCATGCCGTCGACATCGCCTTCGAGACCGAGGAACAGACCGAACTCGGTCTTGTTCTTGACCTCGCCTTCGACGGTCGAGCCGACCGGGAACTTCTCCACGAACACTTCCCAGGGATTGCGCATGGTCTGCTTGAGGCCGAGCGAAATCCGGCGCTTGACCGAATCGACTTCCAGGACCTGGACTTCGACTTCCTGCGAGGTCGAAACGATCTTGCCCGGGTGCATGTTCTTCTTGGTCCACGACATTTCCGAGACGTGGATCAGGCCTTCGATGCCCGGCTCCAGTTCGACGAACGCGCCGTAGTCGGTGATGTTGGTGACGCGGCCGGTGAAGCGCGCGTTCAGCGGGTACTTCGCCTCGATGCCCTGCCACGGATCGTCCAGCAACTGCTTCATGCCGAGCGAGATACGGTGGGTCTCATGGTTGATCTTGATGATCTTGACCTTCACGGTCTGGCCGATGGTGAGCACCTCGGTCGGGTGATTGACCCGGCGCCAGGCGATATCGGTGACGTGCAACAGGCCGTCGATGCCGCCGAGGTCAACGAACGCACCGTAATCGGTGATGTTCTTGACCACGCCGTCGATCACCTGACCCTCTTCGAGGTTCTGCACCAGCTCCTGGCGCTGCTCGGCGCGGGTCTCTTCGAGAACCGTGCGGCGCGACACCACGATGTTACCGCGGCGGCGGTCCATCTTGAGGATCTGGAACGGCTGCGAGTTGTTCATCAAGGGTGCGACGTCGCGGATCGGACGGATGTCGACCTGCGAACGCGGCAGGAAGGCGACCGCGCCGTCGAGGTCGACGGTGAAGCCGCCCTTGACCTGGTTGAAGATGACGCCGTGGACCTTCTCGTTGTTGTTGAAGGCCTTCTCGAGCTTGCCCCAGCTTTCCTCGCGGCGCGCCTTGTCGCGCGACAGCACGGCTTCGCCGAGCGCATTTTCGATTCTGTCGAGGAACACCTCGACCTCGTCGCCAACCTTGAGGTCGCTCTCGCGGCCGGGTCCTGCGAACTCGCGCAGCGCCACGCGGCCTTCGGTCTTGAGGCCGACGTCGATGACGGCCATGTCCTTTTCAATTGCAACTACCTTGCCCTTGATGACGGAGCTTTCCTGCAAATTGCCGCCGGCGAAGGACTCGTCCAGCATCGCAGCGAAATCGTCGCGGGTAGGATTATAAGAAGCAGCAGTCGAAGCCATATGTTCTCCAGATGCGGGTATCGCCGGCTTTTCGGGTTAAAGGGCGTATCGCGCGTGAAGTGTCAGGGTTCCGCAAACCCTAACGACCGCTGTTTGCGACAAATCGCAAAAGCGGGCCGGCAGCATGCCTGCACGTTCGGTACGTTGATTTTATCCGGAGCCTGAAACGAGCGTATCGACTTCAAGAACCTGGAGCGGGCTTTCCTCCAATGACGGCAGGGGTTTCAAACCTCCTGCCGGCCCGCTCGGACAGCCCTGATCTCATCGATGGCGGCCCGGATGGCTCGGGATATAGCGCCCAAGGCCGTTTTCGGCAAGCCGGAAATGCCCGATTTACGGGGCTTTAAGGCTGACGGGGACTGAACGCCGGGACGACATATCGACGTTTCAACGGGTTGTTGACCGCATTCCGCGAAAGCCGCCAGCGAGGCCTTTTCCGGAACCTGGTCTTAAGCGCGCCCCCACACAATGGCACCGTTCAATTAAAACAGGGGGAATACCGTCATGAAGAGCTTTATCGTCCTGACCGCCGTCGCCGCTCTAACCGTCGGCAGCGCCATTGCCGCGATGCCGGGCGCGGCCGGGTCCATGCGCACCATGTCCGCCGCCCAGCCGGTCGTGACCATGGCCGACCAGGAACTGCCGTTCGACCGCTACTGGTCCAAGAACTAAGCTGATCGGATCTGAACGCCGCGCGCAGCGTTTTACCGCGCTGCGCGGACCGCCTCCACGATCGCGATAGCGGCCCGCACGCCGGCCTCGATATCGAGGTTTGAATTGTCGAGCGTGTGCGCGTCGGGGGCCGGCCTCAACGGCGCGACCGCGCGATTGCGGTCGCGTTCGTCGCGTTTAAGAATATCGGCCAGCACCAGGGCCTCGTCGGCCTCTTCGCCGCGCGCGCGGGCTTCCAGCGTCCGTCGGCGGGCCCGCACGTGCGGATCGGCCACCACAAAAATCTTCACATCGGCATGCGGGCAGATCACGGTCCCGATGTCGCGGCCGTCGAGCACCGCGCCCGGCGGATCGGCGGCGAACTGGCGCTGAAAATTCAATAACACTTCCCGCACTTTCGGGATCGCCGAAACCACCGAGGCGGCGTCACCCACCGCCTGGGTTTTCAGCGCGGGATTGCCGAACTTTTCCGGATCGAGCTCAAGTGCCGCGGAGACCGCGATCACCTCGTCGGTAAGGTCGGCGCCGGCATCCAGCAGCGCCTTGGCGACGGCGCGGTAGATCACTCCAGTATCGAGGTGGCGATAGCCATAGTGCTTGGCAAGCCGTTTTCCCAGCGTGCCCTTGCCGGATGCGGCCGGTCCGTCGATGGCGATAATCATGAAAACTCCGCGCCGAGCGAGCGCATCATCGGAATGAAATCCGGAAATGAGGTGGCGATGAAGGCGGTGTCGTCGACCTTGACCGGCTTGTCGGCGGCAAGGCCCATCACCAGCGCCGACATCGCGATGCGATGGTCCATGTGGGTGGCGACGAGGCCGGCGCCGGGCACGTGACCGCGGCCTTCGACGATCAAATCGTCGCCGGATATCTCGACCCTGACGCCGTTGACGCGCAGCATGTCGGCAGTCGCCTCCAGCCGGTCGGATTCCTTGACGCGCAATTCCTTCAGGCCGCGCATGATGGTGGTGCCTTCGGCAAACGACGCCGCCACCGCCAGCACCAGATATTCGTCGATCATCGAAGGCGCGCGTTCCGGCGGCACCTCGACGCCGCGCAGCTTTGAGGCGCGCACGCGCAGCTGCGCCATCGGCTCGCCGGCATCGCCGCGCAGTTCGCTTTCCTCGATCGAAGCGCCCATCTCGCGCAGCGTCGTGAACAGGCCGGTGCGCAGCGGATTGGTCATGACATCGGAGAACACGATGTCGGAGCCCTCGACGATCAGCGCCGCCACGATCGGGAACGCGGCCGAGGAGGGATCCGCGGGCACCACGATTTCAGCGCCATGCAGTTCGGGCTGTCCGGTGAGCGCGATCCGGCGGCCGTGGCTGCCTTCCGCGGTCGAGACGATCTGGGCGCCAAAGTGCTTGAGCATCAGTTCGGTGTGGTCGCGGCTGGCTTCCTGCTCGATCACGGTGGTGACGCCGGGCGCGGCCAATCCCGCCAGCAGCACCGCCGATTTGATCTGCGCCGACGCCACCGGCGTCCGGTAGAGAATCGGCACCGGATCGCGCGCGCCGTGCAGCGTCAGCGGCAGGCGGCCGCCTTCTTTGGCTTCGCCGGCCCTGGCGCCCATCAATTCCAGGGGGTCGAGGATCCGCCGCATCGGCCGGGTGCGCAGCGAAGCATCGCCGTCGAACACCGCGGTGATCGGGCAACCGGCCACCGCCCCCATCACCAGGCGGCATCCGGTGCCGGAATTGCCGAAATCCAGCGCCGCGGCCGGCTCGGCGAAGCCAGCCACGCCCACGCCCTGTACCGTCCAGGCAAACGGGCCGGTCCGATCCACCTTCGCCCCCAACGCCTGCATGGATTTGGCGGTGTTGAGCACGTCTTCGCCCTCAAGCAGGCCGGAAATCCGGGTTTCGCCGACCGCAAGCGCCCCGAGGATCAGGGCACGGTGCGAAATCGACTTGTCGCCGGGAACTCGGACTTTCCCGGTCAGGGGGCCGCTAGAGCGGGATTCGAGCGGGGTGGGGGCGGCTGCAAGGTCGTCTGAATGGGTCAAGATTGTGTCCTCTGCGCGGGCGGCAGTATCACATGGGCCACACGGCGTCACGCGGTCAGCAAATGCCTGCAAAGCGCTATTGACAGCAGCCCCTCAACTAGCCAAGTGAAGCACCGTTTTTCAGAAATCCCCAGGATTGCACACGTGGCCAAATCCGATCTCGGAACCAAACGTATTTGCCCGACGACGGGTAAGAAATTCTACGACTTGAACAAGAGTCCTGTGATCTCGCCCTACACCGGCGAAGTGGTGCCGATTGCGCCGATCGCGCCGCCGCGGGCCGCCCGTGGCGATGCCGCGCGCGCCGCCGCCGCATCGGCCGCCACCGCCGCCGATGTGCCGGAGCCCGCCGAGGCCGAGGAATTGGTCTCGCTGGAAGAGGCCGATGCCGAGGAGAACACCGGCAAGGTCAAGGCCGCCGTTCCCGAATCGGAAGACGATATCGAGATCGACGAGACCATCGAAGACGATGACGACGATGATTCCACCTTCATCCCCGACGAGGAAGAAGGCGACGAGGACGTCACCGATATCATTGGCGACGTCGGCGGCGACGAAGAGACTTGAGATCAGCCCTGAACTGTGTTCAGGGTTTTTCCCCGCGCGTCCCCCAAGGCGTGCGGGCAGCATGATTCGGAAAAGTGGCAACCGCTTTTCCGAAAAGATCGTGCTAAAATAGTAGAGTTAAGGGGCCATAGCTCAGCTGGGAGAGCGCTTGCATGGCATGCAAGAGGTCGGCGGTTCGATCCCGCCTGGCTCCACCAGCCTTCGCTTGCTTCGCAAGCTACGGCTCGGCAAGCCACGCCGAAGTCTATCGTAGCGAAGCAAGCGAAGGCTGCCGCGTCGTAGCCCGAAGGGCGAAGACGGGCTCTATCGGTAAACATTCGGCAAGCTACGGCCCGGCAAGCCACGCCGAAATCCATCGTAGCGAAGCAAGCGAAGGCTGCCGCGCCATAGCCCGAAGGGCGACGGCGGGCTCTATCGGTAAACGTTCCGCAAGCTACGGCTCGGCAAGCCACGTCGAAGTCTATCGTAGCGAGGCAAGCGAAGGCTGCCGCGTCGTAGCCCGAAGGGCGAAAACGGGCCTCGGCAAGCCGGGGGCCTCCATTGTAGCTTCTACGGCGGAGGCGGTCCGCCCATGAGATACGTCTACATCTTAGAAAGTCTTGATTCCGAGCATTACTACATCGGCATCACGGACGACTTGCGCGCGCGGTTGGCGAAGCACAATGCTGGGGAAGTGCCTCACACCTCAAAGTATGGGCCTTGGCGGATAAAGACCTACGTGGCGTTCCGTGACGAAGCACAGGCTTTCGCGTTCGAAAAATACCTGAAGTCCCCCTCCGGCCGGGCATTCGCGAAAAAACGCCTCTGACGACTGCCCTTCCCCCTACTCCCCCAACACCGCATTCAGCCTGTCCCGTAGCGCGAGGATCTCGTTCTTCATCGCCGACAGTTCGCCGATCGAGCACGCCGAGGCGGCGAGAATCGACTGCGGCACGCTCCGGGCTTTTTCCCGAAGCGCCTGACCCTGCGACGTCAGCGCGATCAGCACCTGCCGCTCATCCTCGGTGCTGCGCGTGCGCTTGATGAGATCGGCCGCCTCCAGCCGCTTCAGCAGCGGCGTCAGCGTGCCGGAATCCAGAAGCAGCCGTTCGCCGATGTCCTTGACCGGCACGTCGTCGCGTTCCCACAGCACCAGCATGACCAGATATTGCGGATAGGTCAGGCCGAGCCGGTCAAGCAATGGCTTGTAGACGCGGTTGAACGCGTGCGCGGTGGAATAGATCGCGAAGCAGATTTGATTGTCCAGCCGCAGCATCTGGTCCGCCGCCTGCTTCCTAGCCATTTTGCAACCTCGCCAGCGAATAGAACTTGGGTCCATACTGGGACGGCTCGCGCCGGCATTCAATTGCGAACAATTAAATGTGAGCCCAGATAATATCTATTGCACACAATTTAATTGTATGCAATATAATAATCATCGAAACCGCAACAAGGGAGATCACCATGTCCGTCAATGTGCTCTACAAGACCAGCGCCAAAGCCACCGGAGGCCGCGATGGCCATGCCGCCACGCTCGACGGCGCTCTGGACGTCAAGCTCACCACCCCGAAGGAACTCGGTGGCGGCGGCGGCGCCGGCAATAATCCCGAGCAGCTGTTCGCCGCCGGTTATGCCGCCTGCTTCATTGGCGCGATGAAGTTCGTGGCTTCCCAGGGCGGCCCGAAGGTGCCCGCGGACGCCTCGGTGACTTCCACGGTGGGGATCGGCCCGCGTGCGGCCGGCGGCTTCGGCCTGACGGTCGACCTTGCGGTCGCCCTGCCCGGCGTTCCGCGCGCCGAAGCGGAGGCCCTGGTCGAGAAGGCCCACCAGGTATGCCCCTATTCCAACGCCACCCGCGGCAACGTGGATGTCCACCTGACCGTTGTGTAACGAGTTCGCCGAATGGTCCGCCGAGAAATCGGCGGGCCTTTCGCGACGTGGAATTTGGCCGGCGCGCCCCGATGGCAACCCCGGCATACGCCTACGCGCGCCAAGCCATTGCTGCCGCGCCTGAAGACCGCTAGCTCAGGAATTCCACGTGAATCCCACCTGAGCGAAGGTTGTTTCCATGAATGCCCAAGCCGCTCCCGGCGCGATGACCGGCCTGCGCGTGATCGATCTGACGCGCGTGCTCGGCGGTCCCTATTGCACGCAAATTCTCGCCGATCACGGCGCCGACGTCATCAAGGTCGAGCCGCCCGCCGGCGACGAAGTACGCGACTGGGGTCCTCCGTTCCATGACGAGGACGCCGCTTATTTCGTCGGCATCAACCGCAACAAGCGCTCGATCGGGCTCGACCTCGCCGCCGAAGGCGGGCGCGCGGTGCTGATGAAGATGCTGGAGAGCGCCGACGTCCTGATCGAGAATTTCAAGCCGGGCACGCTCGACAAATGGAGCATCGGCAACGAGGTGTTGCGCGAAAAATTTCCAAAGCTCGTGCATTGCCGGATTTCCGGTTTTGGCGGCGACGGCCCGCGCGGCGGCAATCCCGGCTATGACGCGATCATCCAGGCCATGACCGGCATGATCGCCGCGACCGGCTCGCCCGAAAGCGGCCCGATGCGGATCGGCGTCCCCCTGGTGGATATTTCAACCGGGCTTTATGCGGCGATCGGCATTTTGATGGCGCTGTCGGAGCGGCAGCGATCCGGCCTCGGTCAGTTTCTCGAGACTACGCTGTACGAGACCGGCCTTGCCATCATGCATCCGCACACCGCGAATTATTTCATGCATGGCAGGCCGCCCGCGCTCACCGGCAATGAGCATCCCAATCTCGTGCCGTACGCGATCTTCCCGACCCGCACCGACAACATCTTCATCGGCGTCGGCAATGACGGCACCTTCCGCAAGCTCGCCAAGGAGATCGGCAAGCCCGAACTTGGCGCCGACCCGCGCTTTGCCCGCAACAAGGACCGCATCGCCAACCGCGACGCGCTGCGCCAGGAGCTTGCCGCCGTGTTCAGCCAGCACGACGCCGAACCGCTCTGCGATCGCCTGCTCGCCGCAGGCCTGCCGGCAGGTCCGGTGCAAAAGATCGACCAGGCGCTCACCAATCCGCACACCGTCCATCGCGGCGATGTCATCGCCAAGGACTGGTACAAGGGCGTCGCATCCCCGATCCGGCTGGAACGAACAAAACCCAGCCTGCGTCGCACGCCGCCGAAGTTTTCGGAGCACTCGGCCGAGGTGCTGGGAGAGTTCGGATACTCGAAGGGCGAGATCGACGCGCTGGTGGCCAAAGGCGTGGTCTGCGGGCCTGAGCGGAAGCGCTGAGCCGCGATACCGGCTCCCGGATGCGGGTGCAGCGTCGCTCGACGGTGCACCGCAAATGCGCGGCGCGCTGCAACCGTTAGCAGCCTCAGCCTATTTTCCGGCTTCCCTTGGCCTGTGCTTTCCCCATAGCATCCTTTCGCCTATACGGTCATTTGCACGTCATCCGCCGCTGTTATCGCGCGAAACGAAGATGACGGCCCAACCTGGAGGAATTTTATGGCTCTTCGACAACTCGGCGCTGCTGCGGCAGTCGCGGCAACGCTCGCGCTCGCAACGCCTGCCCACGCTGTGACCGAGATCCAGTGGTGGCATGCGATGACCGGCCCGAACAACGACGTCGTGGTCAAGCTCGCCAATGATTTCAATGCCTCGCAGAACGACTACAAGATCGTCCCGAGCTTCAAGGGCAGTTACGCCGACGTCCTGAATGCCGGGATCGCGGCGTTTCGGGCCGGCAATGCGCCCGGCATCATGCAGGTGTTCGAGGTCGGCACGGCGACCATGATGGCGGCCAAGGGCGCCGTCAAACCGGTTTCCGAACTGATGAAGGAGCAGGGCGAAAGCTTCGATCCCAAATCCTATCTGCCGGCGATCACCGGTTACTACTCGACCTCGAAGGGCGACATGCTGTCGTTTCCGTTCAATTCGTCGAGCATGGTGATGTGGATCAATCTCGACGCGCTGAAGAAGGCCGATATCGCCGAGCCGCCGAAGACCTGGCCGGAGGTGTTCGCCGACGCCAGGAAGTTGCACGCGACCAGCCCGACCTGCGGCTTCTCCTCGTCCTGGATCACCTGGGGCCTGATCGAGCAGTTTTCGGCCTGGCATAACGTGCCGATCGGCAGCAAGGGCAACGGGCTGGACGGTTTCGACACCGTGCTCGCCTTCAACACCCCGCTGCAGACCAAGCTGCTCGAGGGCCTTGTCGATCTGCAGAAGGACAAGAGCTACGACTATTCGGGACGCACCAACACCGGAGAGGGGCGTTTCACGTCGGGTGAATGTCCGATGTACATGACCTCCTCGGCATTTTATCCGAACGTCAAGGCGAACGCCAAGTTCACCTACACCGCGGTCCCGATGCCGTACTTCCCCGACGTCAACGGCGCGCCGCAGAATTCCATCATCGGCGGCGCTTCGCTGTGGGTGATGGGCGGCAAGACGCCGGAGGAATACAAGGGAATTGCAAAATTCTTCACCTTCCTGTCGGACACCGATCGCCAGGTCTATCTGCACGAGGTGTCGGGCTATCTGCCGATCACCAAGGCGGCCTACGACAAGACCAAGACCTCGGGCTTCTACGACAAGAATCCGATCCTGGAAGTCCCGCTGAAGGAATTGACCAACAAGCCGCCGACCGAAAATTCGCGTGGCCTGCGCTTCGGCGGCATGGTGCAGATGCGTGATGTCTGGTCCGAGGAGATCGAGGCAGCTCTCGCCGGCAAGAAGTCGGCGAAGGAAGCCCTCGACGCCGCGGTGTCGCGCGGCAACGCGATGCTCCGCCAGTTTGAGCGCACCGCCGCCAAGTAACGGCGACGAGGATCGTGGCCATGGTCGACCCCGGCCGCGATCCGTTCAGCGAGGCATCATGGAAAACCGGGCGATCTTTTCAGGCAAGCTGCTGCCCTATCTTCTGATCCTGCCGCAGCTCGCGGTTTCGCTGATCTTTTTCTACTGGCCGGCGCTGCAGGCCCTGCAACAGTCGTTTCTGGTGCAGGACGCCTTCGGGCTTTCCACCGAGTTCGTCTGGTTCGAAAACTATATCAATCTGCTGCAAACGCCCGAGTACTATCACGCGATCGCCGTCACCTTTGTCTTTTCGGCGCTGGTGGCATTCTTCTCGCTGACGATCGGTCTCCTGCTCGCGGTGATGGCGAACCGCAACATACGGGGCGTCCAGATCTATCGCACCTTTCTCATCGTCCCCTACGCGGTGGCGCCGGCGGTTGCCAGCGTGCTCTTCATCTTCATGTTCCAGCCCGGCCTCGGCATGATTGCGCGCGCGCTGCAGCGCAACGGTATCGACTGGAATCCGGTGCTCAACGGCACCCACGCGATGATCCTCGTCGTCGTCGTCGCGGTCTGGAATCAAATCAGCTACAATTTTCTGTTCTTTCTCGCGGGCCTGCAGGCCATCCCCAGGAGCGTGATCGAGGCGGCCGCGATCGACGGCGCCAAGCCGATGCGGCGGTTCTGGACCATCATCTTCCCGCTGCTGTCGCCAACGACGTTCTTCCTGATCATCGTCAACATCACCTATGTCTTCTTCAACACGCTCGGCATCATCGACACCGCGACCGGCGGCGGCCCCAACGGCGCCACGCAAACGCTGGTCTATAAGGTGTTTCAGGATGGCAAGGTCGGGACCGACCTCGGCGGCTCGGCGGCGCAGTCGGTTATCCTGATGGTGATCGTGGTCGCGCTGACCGCATTTCAGTTTCGCTACGTCGAAAAGAAAGTTCATTACTGATCGCCATGGTCGAGCATCGCCGATTTGGAAACCTGCTGCCTCATCTGGTCCTTCTGGCCGGCGTCGCGATCGTCGCCTTTCCGGTCTATCTCGCCGTCATCGCCTCCACCCACGACAACACGGTGATCGCCAACGGCCAGATGCCGCTCTATCCGGGCTCGCACGCGATCGAGACCTACTGGAACACCATCGTGTCCGGCACTGGAAAGACCACGCGCGCGCCGGTCGGCGGCATGATGCTGAACAGCCTGATCATGGCGCTCGGTATCGCGGCAGGGAAGATCGCGATCTCGATCATCTCGGCCTACGCGATCGTGTTCTTCTCGTTCCGGTTCCGGATGACCGCGTTCTGGACCATCTTCATCACGCTGATGCTGCCGGTCGAAGTGCGCATCTTTCCGACCTACAAGATCACCAGCGACCTGCACATGCTGGATTCCTATGCCGGGCTGATCCTGCCGTTGATCGCCTCGGCCACCGCGACGCTGTTGTTTCGCCAGTTTTTCATGACGGTGCCGAAGGAACTGGTCGAAGCCTCGAAAATCGACGGCGCCGGACCGATCCGGTTTTTCTGGGATACCTTGCTGCCGCTTTCGGTGACCAACATCGCAGCACTGTTCGTCATCCTCTTCATCTACGGCTGGAATCAGTATCTCTGGCCACTCTTGATTACGACCCGCGACGACATGCAGACCATCGTCATCGGCATCAAGAAGATTATCGACGTGCATGACGCACTGACCGAGTGGCAAGTGGCGATGGCGACCGCCGTGCTTGCGATGCTGCCGCCGGTCGCGGTCGTCGTGCTGATGCAACGCCTCTTCGTCAAGGGCCTGATCGAGACGGAAAAGTGAAATGGCGAACGTAACCCTCCGCAACGTCCGCAAGGCCTACCCCAACGGATTCGAGGCCATCAAAGGCGTCGATGTCGACGTCGCCGACGGCCAATTCTGCGTGCTGGTCGGCCCCTCCGGCTGCGGCAAGTCCACGCTGTTGCGCATGGTGGCGGGGCTGGAGACCATTTCGAGCGGCGAGATCGACATCGGCGGACGGATCGTCAACCAGGTCGAGCCGGCCGAACGCGACATCGCGATGGTGTTCCAGAATTACGCGCTCTATCCGCATATGAGCGTCTACAACAACATGGCCTATGGCCTGCGCAACCGCCGCATGCCGCAGCCGGAAATCGACACCCGCGTTCAGGAAGCCGCGCGAATTCTCGAACTCGGCGCGATGCTGGACCGCAGGCCGGGGCAGCTTTCCGGCGGCCAGCGCCAGCGCGTCGCGATGGGCCGCGCCATTGTGCGGCAACCAAAGGTGTTCCTGTTCGACGAACCGCTGTCGAATCTCGACGCCAAGCTGCGCATCGCGATGCGGGTGGAAATCCGGAAATTGCAGCGCCGGCTCTCGACGACGTCGATCTACGTCACCCACGACCAGCTCGAGGCGATGACGCTGGCCGACATCCTCGTGGTCATGAATGGCGGCCAGGTCGAGCAGATCGGCAATCCACTCGACATCTACCAGAAGCCCGCGACCACCTTCGTCGCCTCCTTCATCGGCGCCCCGCCGATGAACCTGATGCCGCTAAGCGCCGATGAACTCAAATCGCAATTGGCCGGCGACAGCCGTATCAACGACGCCGGCATTCTGGGAATCCGCCCCGAGGACTTCGTCGTCTCGAACGAAACCGTCGCCGGCGGCGTCGCGCTTGGCCTCACTGTCGAGGCGATCGAGCGCGTCGGCGCGGAAACCTTCATCTACGGCACCCGCGAGCGCGACGTGCAGGGCGTTGCCGCCAACCCCGGCGAATTGCCGCCCGGCGAGGTGCTGGTGCGGATCCCCGGCGCCATCGGCCCCGCCATCGGCCAGCGGATCAGGGCGGTCGCGGCGCCGGACAAGCTGCATCTATTTACCGCCGATGGCCGCAAGCGGATCGGCCCGTGACCGTCGTTCCCGGGCGTGCGAAGCACGAATCTCAGATGCGCAATTAGCGCATCAGGGGACCTCGAGATTCTCAGGTGCGCAATTGCGCACCTAGTTCGCGTCTTCGACGTGCCCCGGAATGACCTTTTTGGTCATTTTGTCGCGGTTCTACAGAGGCTTGAACCCTATCCGAATCAACCCCATATTCCCTTGTGACCGGACGGCGGACCGTCATCCAGTCGAATGGGGTGCCGTAAGGGCCCCTCAAAGTCGCTTCGAGAGGACTTTGTAATGTCTCGTGTTCCTTCGTTATCAAGTCCGTTCCTGCTGGGATTCGACGAAATCGAGCGTGCGCTCGATCGCGTCGTCAAAGGCGCCGACGGTTACCCGCCCTACAATATCGAGCGGTGCGACCGTAATAACGGCCAGCCCGAACGCTTACGCATCACGCTGGCGGTGGCGGGATTTACCCGCGACCAACTCGATGTAACGATTGAGGAAAACCAGCTCGTGATCCGGGGCCGCCAGCAGGACGACAAGGCCCGGCAATACATCCATCGCGGCATCGCCGCGCGCCACTTCCAGCGCACCTTCGTGCTGGCGGAGGGGATGCAGGTGCTGGGCGCGGATCTGAAAAACGGGCTGTTGTCGATCGACCTTGCCAGGCCGGAACCTGAAAGGGTCGTTAAGACAATTGCTATCAATGAACATGAATAATGGAACGAGGAGCGGACTCGACCGCTTAGTCTGACAGAGGAGTCGAGACCATGAGTGAAGTGAGTACGACGTTCGAACCCGAAAGCGTCACGATCGAGGCGCTGGCCCATCTGGGCGAGGGTCATATCGCCTATGTAAAGCAAGTCCGTTCCGAAGACGTGCCGGGACTGTTTCCCCAGGCGCCGAAGATCGCGCCGGGACTGAAGCTTTTCGCGCTGCATGCCGCCGACGGTACGCCGATCATGCTGACCGACAGCCGCGAAGCGGCGGTCGCGAACGCATGGAGCAACGAGCTGCAGGCCGTCAGCGTCCACTGACCTGGGCTTGCCGGTGTCACTGACTGTAGCCGTTCGCGGCTGACAGTGCGCTACATCAGAATTCGAGGCGCGCGGGCGTCTGTGATCGGCTTGGCCGGATACAGACGCCCGTATTGTCTTGGAACCGCGTCACGCTCATGCGCGCATTCTTATTTGCCAACCGAGTTCATGTAGGCCCGGTCTTCTGCCGGAAGCCCGTCCAGCCAGGCTTTCTCATCGCCCGGCTCGGGAAGGATATGGCCGTATTCGGCCATCTGCCTGGCCGGAATTTCAGTCACGTAAACCCACACCAGACGCTTCGTAAGTCCCGAGAGATCGGCGATCGCGGTCACCATTTCGGTCACGAGCCGCTGGCGGTCGGGAACGCTGCGGCCGGCACGAATGAACCCGTGAACGAAGATCTGCTCCGATGCGAGCGGCGCGCCGCCCATGAAGTGGTTGCCTTTGGCAACATCGGTGTAGATCACCTGCGCAAAGAACGACGCCGCGCCGGTCACCGCGTTATGGATGCGCGTGATTTCGGCAGCGATCGCCGATTTCTTGCCTGCGTCGAGCAGGCCGGCAGGCGACGTGCAGTGATATGTCGGCATTTTGATCTCCCTGTCATGGATGGTTCGTTGACGGCACACATATACGGGTATATACCCCTAATATGAATGATGATCCCTGTCTATGCACGTCCTTGCGACAGGCGGCGCTGGCGGCGACGCAGATCTATGATGAGGCACTTGAGCCGTCAGGTCTGAAGATCACGATGTTCCGCCTGCTGCGCCGGATATCGGAAGCGGGGCAGCCGACGATCAGCAAGCTGGCGCGTATTGTCGATCTCGATCGCAGCACGCTCGGCCGAAATCTGAAAGTGCTCGAACGCTCCGGCCATGTGCAGCTGTCCGGGGGACAGGATGAGCGCAGCAAGATCGTCAGCTTGACCGCCAAGGGCAGGACGAGGTTTGAAAAGGCGCTTCCGCTTTGGGCGAAAGCGCAGCAAACGATGCAGGCGCGGCTCGGCGATGAAAAAGCGGCCGTTTACGCGATTCAGTCGAAGCTAAACCGGAAGGCAGCACAGGTTTGAAGCTTGCACAGCCTTAAGGCGCCTTCAACCCAGCCGATCCATCGAAAGGTCCACCATGCCTCTGGTAAGAATAGATATCGGCAATACCGCGACACCGGAATTGGCCCAGGTAATCGGCGAAGTCGTTTACGCCGCGATGATCGAAATTGCCAAAGTGCCGCAACACGACAAATTCCAGATCATCACCCGTCACGCCGCCGGGCAGCTGATCTACCCATCCGAAGGCTATCTTGGAATCGACTACACGGCGGGCATCATTTTTATCCAGGTTTTCTGGGTGGCAGGACGAAGCACGGAGGTGAAAAAGGCCTTTTACCGCAAGATCGCCGACGATCTTCACGCGCGAGCGGGCGTGCGGAAGCAGGACGTGTTCATCAATTTGATCGATTCGGCGCGGGAGGATTGGTCATTTGGCAACGGCGAAATGCAGTACGCACCAACCTAGGAGTCCGTCCAGATAGGTGCTGCGACGGGCATTTATTGGCATGTTAGCCGGCTCAGGCAGCCTTTGCGAGGGTGAACAGCTTCAGGAGGTTGTGGGCGGTGCAGATCATGGCCCACTCGGCACGCACTTTTTCGACACCCCGCAACAGGAACTGGCGGAAGCCGCGCGCCTGTTTGATCTGTCCGAAGACCGGTTCGACCACTTGCTTTCTCAATCGGTAGGGCGTTTCGAAGCCGCCATCGTCGATCTTCTTTCGCATCCGTTGGGTCAGCGGTCCGCCGATTTTTCCGTTCGCGGCTGTCGGGTGCTTGGCGCGTCCAGGCGCGACATAGCCGTCAACGCGATGTGCTTCGAGCGCTTCGAGATTGGATTCGCTGCAGTAGCCGGAGTCCGCTGAGGCCTGCTCCGGCGTGCGGCCGAGATTGTTCTCGATGGCCTCGATCAGGGGCACCAGCTGGCCCTGATCGTTGCCGCACTGCGTCAGTTCGTGCGCGACAATGATCTGGGCGCCTGCGTCGACGGCGGCCTGTGCATTATAGGCCTGAACGAAGCCATCCTTCGACTTCATGATGCGGCTTTCCGGATCGGTGAAGTTGCGTTGCGACTTGGGATCAGGCTGGTCCGATGCCGGCGCCGCCGGTTTGCCCGGCTTCTTGCGGCCTTCGGCTTGGCGCTGCTGTTCCTTTTCGGCCTCGATGCGACGCTCTTCCTCCGCGGCCAGCCTGGCGTCGGCCTCCAGCGCCGCCATCGCCTGCTGGATCTTCGCCAGCCGCTTCTCCTTGTCGCCAGCCCAATCCGGCAGCTCGTCGCCGCGTTTGTCTTTGCCGAAAGTCTCGTCCTCCTGAGCATCCGCCGCCTCAGCGGCCGCCAGCATGCGAGCGACCTCGGCTTTCAATTCCGCCTCGCGTTTCTTCATGCGCTCATAACTCATCGCTTTATGTTTCGACGCGTTCGCTTTGATCTTCGTGCCATCAAGCGCGACATGGCCGAGTTTGACCAGCCCTGCCGTCTCGCACAACTTCAGAACCTGCAGGAACAGTGCGCCGAGCGCCTTCAAATGCCGCTTGCGGAAGTCGCTGATCGTGCGAAAATCCGGCGGATCGAGCGCGACAATCATTACAAAATCATTCCGTTCGCGGCAGGCCTTCGCGATCCGCCGCGATGAATACAGCCCACTCGCATAGCCGTGCAGCACAAGCGCCACCATCATGCGCGGGTCGAACGGCGGCTGCCCGAGCCCGCTCACATAGCTGCCCGTGATCTCCTTGAGATCGAGGCTCTCCCGCACCAGTTCAACGATAAACCGCGAGACATGGCCTTTCGGCACGAAGTCCTGCACATTCGGCGGCAGAAGCAGCGTCTGATCGATATTCCAGGGGCGAAAATACTTGCTCATCGCCCAAGGTTGAATCAGACTCGCTCAGAATTGAACAGCCACTATTCGGACAGGCTCCTAGAGCGCGATTACTTTTCTTCGAATCGTCATCCCGCTCTATCTTTTTGTTTGAGCATGATCTTTTCGGAAAACCGGTCTCCACTTTTCCGGATCATGCTCTAGGAAGTTGAACGGCTACGCCGCTGGACGGGTCACATGACAGACGGTGAGCTTCAATCCATCATGGGCGTGGACGCCTCGCCGACCGCGCCGCTCGGGCAGATGCTGCTCGTCCTCAACAACGCCCATGCGCCGGAACTGTCCCGGCTTGAGCCGGAGCGGCTCCAGCATCTCGTCAAACAGGCATTCCTCGCGCGAAGAATTGGCAATCTGGATGCGTTCATCCTCGCCCTCGACCAGGATGCCCGATACGACAGTCCCAATTTCCTCTGGTTCCGCGTGCGGTATCCGCGCTTCGTTTACGTGGACCGGGTCGTGGTCGCATCATCCGCGCGCGAGCGCGGCTGCGCGCGACGGCTTTACCTGGATCTGTTTGAACATGCGGTGCGGGCAGGACACGATCGAATCGTCTGCGAAGTCAACACGCGCCCTCCGAACCCGGAATCGGACGCATTTCATGCCGCGTTGGGATTTGTCGAAGTGGGTAGCGCCAGCATCCACAACGACCGCAAGACGGTGCGGTATTTGTCGCGTGCACTTCGCGCGCTGACCGCTTCCTCAACTGCCTCCACGCATGGCTGATCGAAGCTTTACGCCGCACTCGCCGGCGGCAAAGCCAGCACCGAATAGATCGCCTGGGCGTCGCGCGAGGCGCGCAGCTTCTTGGCGACGTCCTGGTCGCGCAGCAGTCGCGCGATCCGCGCCAATGCCTTCAGATGATCGGCGCCCGCGCCTTCCGGCGCCAGCAGCAGGAACACGAGGTCGACCGGCTGGCCGTCCATCGCCTCGAAATCGATCGGGCGTTCGAGACGGGCGAAAAACCCGAACAGCTTTTCCAGTTTGGGCAGCTTGCCGTGGGGGATCGCGACGCCATAGCCGACGGCCGTGGTTCCAAGCTTCTCCCGCTGCAGCAGCACCTCGAAAATCGAGCGCTCGTTCTGCCCGGTCAAGGTGGCGGCCCGGGCGCTAAGTTCCTGCAACGCCTGCTTCTTGCTGATGACCTTCAACGCCGGGAGTATCGCCTCGGGTGCGACCAGATCGGTAATCGTCATGGGGCGTTCCGAGGTGAATTGAACCGTCAGGGTGCGAGATAGGTTTTAGTGCGGCGGCGTCAAGAAGATGAGACGGGAGGCGGGCTTAGGCCGGGGTCCCGATTTGGGGGCTTCTACTCCAACGCATGACCGGTGCCAACTCCCGAGAGCCCGTTTCCGGGCCCTATCCTTAAGGGGCGGCGGACCATAGGGAGGGGTTTTTCGGGCGTCAATGCTTACAGGCATATATGTCAGGGGGTAACCGCCGGGGGGTCGACCCAGCCGACATTGCCGTCGGTGCGCCGGTAAATGATGTTCACCCGGCCACTCGAGCCGTGCTGGAACACGAGGCAGGCGGCCCCGGTCAGATCCAGCTCCATGACCGCCTCGCTGACCGAAAGCCGTTTCAGCGCGGTGGTCGCCTCCGCAATGATGACGGGACTGTAGGCGGTGACATCGTCATCGCCTTCCGCCGGCGCCTCGATGACATAGCTCGGCGCGTCGAGTACCGCTGTCATCCCGGCCATCGCCTCGGTAACGGCGTAGGTCTTGCGGGCCGAGCGATCCTTCAGGCGGCTCTTGTAGCGGCGCAGGCGCTTTTCGATCATCAAAAGCGCCTGGTCGGCGCTGGAATAGGCGTCGGTGGCGTTGGAATCGGCCTCGAGCGTGATTCCGGAATCCAGGTGCAGCGAGCAATCGGTCCGGAAACCGAAGCCATCCTTGCTCAGCGTGATATGGCCGGAATAATTGCCGTCGAAATATTTGCGCAGCACCTCATCGGTGCGTTCGCTGACGCGCGAGCGAAGCGCCTCGCCGACACTGATGCTTTTTCCCGAGATTCGAAGGGTCATTTGGTGCCTCAATTGCTTTGATGCCTCGACCACTCTGGAAGGGAACCGACACTATCGCGCGATTTGACGCGAACGCAATCAGGCGGGTGCGGTATCGCGGGACCGGTCGGAGGATGCGGCAGGGGCTGAGAGGGCGTTACCGAGCATGCTTTGCTTGTCACGGCGGCGTTGCACCGACGAAGGAATCCGCATCGCTTCGCGATATTTCGCAACGGTGCGGCGGGCGATATCAATGCCCGATTCGCGTAATCGTTCCACGATCGTATCATCGGAGAGGATCGCGGCGGGCGCTTCCGCATCGATCAATTGCTTGATGTGGTGGCGGACGGCCTCGGCCGAGTGGGCCTCGCCACCGTCGGCCGACGCAATCGAGGCGGTGAAGAAATATTTCAGTTCGAAACTGCCGCGATTGGTCGCCATGTATTTGTTGGCGGTCACCCGCGACACCGTCGATTCGTGCATCTGGATCGCGTCCGCTACCGCCTTGAGGTTGAGCGGCCGCAAATGCGCTACACCATGAGTAAAGAAGCCGTCCTGCTGGCGCACGATTTCGGTCGCGACTTTCAGGATGGTGCGGGCGCGCTGATCGAGCGCGCGGACCAGCCAGGTCGCATTCTGCAGGCAATCGGTGAAGTAGGATTTGTCACCGTCCTTGCGAATCGTCTTCGACAGCTCGGTATAATAGACCTGATTGACCAGCACGCGCGGCAACGTGTCGCTGTTGAGTTCGACATGCCAGCCGCCGTCGGGACCCGGCCGCACATACACGTCCGGCACCATGGTTTGCGTCCGCGCCGAGCCGAACTTCAAACCGGGTTTTGGATCGAGCCGGCGGATCTCGCCGATCATGTCGGTGATGTCTTCGTCGTCGACGCCGCAGAGTTTTCGTAAAGACGCGATGTCGCGCTTGGCCAGGAGATCGAGATGCTCGACCAGCGCCTGCATGGCGGGGTCATAGCGGTTGAGTTCGCGCAGCTGGATCGCCAGGCACTCGCTCAAGCCCCGCGCGCAAACGCCGGGCGGATCGAATTTCTGCAGCACCGCGAGAACGGCATCGACGTCTTGCTGCGGCGCACCAAGCCGTTCGGCGGCCTGCCCGAGATCCGGCGGCAGATAGCCGGCGTCGTCGACCAGATCGATCAGATACTGCCCGATCATGCGCTGCGCCGGCTCGGTGAAAGCGACGGACAATTGCTCGGCGAGATGGCTGCCAAGGGTGACCTCGGCGGCGACAAAGGCCTCGAGATTGTAGTCGTCGTCGTTGGAGGCGCCGCCGCCCCATTCGGTATAGGCGGTCGGCGCCGCGTCCTGCGCGACACGCGCGGCCGCCTCGGCGGGCTCCTCGGAGAATACGTTGTCGAGGCCCGTATCCAGCGTCTGCTCGATCTCGGTGCGGGTGCCGAGATCGCGGTTCATCCACTCTTCCTGGCCGGGCTCAAAGCTGTCGCCGGCGGAGCCGCCGGCCATGCCCGCGGCATGTTCGGCGCCGGAATCGTCGCCAAAACTGTCGGAATCGCCGGATTCGGAGAATTCCACCCGTTCGTCGGCCCGCTCCTGGGTGGGTTCGCCCGCGACCGGGGCTTCCGGCCCGTCATTGGCGCGTTCCAGCAGCGGGTTCCGTTCCAGTTCCTCCTCGACGAACGCCGAAAGGTCGAGGTTCGACAGCTGCAGCAGCTTGATCGCCTGCATCAACTGCGGCGTCATCACCAGCGACTGCGACTGTCGGAACTCTAGTCTTTGCGTTAGCGCCATGGAGGCAAGAACCGTTCCCTGAAAGTTGGTCCGATTCTTGCTTATATTAGTCCGGAGCCGATGTACACGGCTTGACGAATGCTAAAAATGGGCTACAGGCGGAATTCCTCGCCAAGGTAAAGACGGCGTACATCCGGATTGTTAACGATCTCATCCGGACTTCCCTCGGTCAAGATTTCCCCGGCATAGACGATATAGGCACGATCGGTGAGGCCGAGCGTTTCACGCACATTGTGGTCGGTGATCAAGACGCCGATGCCGCGATTGGTGAGGTGGCGGACCAGGTCCTGAATGTCGCCGACCGCGATCGGATCGATGCCGGCAAAGGGTTCGTCGAGCAGCATGTAATTGGGACGCGTAGCGAGCGCGCGCGCGATTTCGACGCGGCGGCGCTCACCGCCGGACAGCGCGATCGACGGTGTTTTACGCAAGCGCGTGATGTTGAATTCATCGAGCAGCGAATTCAGTTCCGCCTCGCGTTTTTTCCTGGAGGGCTCGACCACTTCCAGCACCGCGCGAATATTCTGCTCGACGGTCAGGCCGCGAAAGATCGAGGCTTCCTGCGGCAGATAGCCGATGCCGAGCCGCGCCCGCTGATACATCGGCAGCTTGGTGACGTCGTGGCCGTCGAGTTCGATGGCGCCGCGATCGGCCTTGATGAGGCCGGTGATCATGTAGAAAACCGTAGTCTTGCCGGCGCCATTGGGCCCAAGCAATCCGACTGCCTCGCCACGCCGGACATAGATGCTGACGCCACGCACGACCTGGCGGGTGCCGAAGCTCTTTTCCACGCTATGCACAGCCAGATAGCCCGGCCGCTTGATCAGGCGCGGCGCCGCGGCGCCATTGGTCTTGCTCGCAGGCCTGCCGGGCTTGGGGCTGGGACGCGGGGCTTCCGCCCGTGGCGGTTCGGCTGTCGGCTGCGGGATCGGCAGATCCAGCCCGGGCACCGGTGCGGTGCGGGCCATCGGCGGCGCGTCGCGCACCGGGCTCGTCAACATCTCGCCGAAGGAGTCGCCAAGCGCGGTGATGTCGTCCCGCGAGCGCGCAAATCCTGCCGGACCGCGTTTCGCAGGACGTCGACGGAAGATGCCGAGAATGTCCACCATCCCGCTTCGCTTAAGCCTTTCACGGTGATCCCGCGACCCATCCGCGGTGATTCGATTCGCTCGCGAACCATGAATTAATGGGCGCCCCTTGCCCAGCGATCCGCCTCAATCCCCTGCTGCGGATATCCAACCCGGCCGCCCCAGTAGATACAGGGTCGCGCCGCCCGCTTCAACCTCGCGGTCGCAACATAGTATTTAAGTAACTGATCTTATTTCTGTTTATTTGAGCCGCCCGGGGCTGGGGCTGCGGAAAGCGGTGCTCCGGGTATTGCCGGCCCACCTTGGCCTGACGATTGGAACAGGCCCTGGACGCGTCCACTGTCGGATTCCACCCGGGACACACCCGTCGCCATGTCCACCTTCAGCCGGTCGCCACGCAACACATTCTTGCCTTGGGTCAGGACCACACCGCCGAGCATCGTGATCAGGTTTTCCTTGGTGTCGAAAATCGCGGTTTCGCCGGTCACCACTTGATCCTTCTGAGTCACGACCACGCTGCCTTTCGCCTCCAGCCGGCGGATCGACGAACTGCCGCCCGGGCCGGGTGTTGCCGACTGCATCGGAGCGGATTTCGTACCCTTCGAATTTGCCGGCGGCGTGGCTGACGACGAGCTTGAATCGTAGAACACCACCAGCGTTTTCGATGTCATGGTGGTATCGCCCTGCACCACCTTCACATTGCCGGCAAACGTCGCTTCCTTTTTCTTGTCGCGCATCTCAAGCGAAGCGGCCTCGATCTGAATCGGCTGATCTCTGTTCTGCGAAAAGCCCTGCATCGCGTTGGGCACGCCCGACACGGCACCCTGCGCGCAGGCTTCGCCGCCGGCGATCAGCGCGAGTGCGAATGCCGCTACCGCAAAACTGCGCGAAGAAAACTTCATCTTGAAAATCATTTCGTATGGGACGGTTTGGCGGCAACCGACCGCGTCTTCGGCTGCGGCGCGGCAGGTTCAGGTGCAGCGGGTTCGTTGGCGGGCTGGCCGGACGCGCTATCGTCACCCAGCTTGTCCAGGTTCATCACGACATTGCCTTCGAACCGCACCACCTCGCCGCTGTTGAGAATCCTGAGTTTGTCTGATGTGAGCGTTCCGTTGAGCAATTTGACGTCGACATGTTCGTCCGACGTCACCGTGCCCTTGTTGATATCGACATAGGCCTGCGACATGCGGGCTTCATAGCCGGTGGAGGATTGCAGGAAGATATCTTTGCGCAGGTCCAGCATTTGCTGCTTGCTGTCGTAGTAGCCGGTGCGCGCGTCCATCGTCACCGTCGACTTGTCTTCCATCAAAACCTTGGCCCGCAACGTCTTGAGTTCGACGTGATCGGGATCGGTCAGATCCTGGATCGCGGCCTTGGCCCACATTTCGTAGGGCCGCTGGTCGGTCGAAAACCCGGCGAGATGCGGCGATTCCATCGTGACCCTGGTGCCGGATACCACGAGATTTCCGATGTCGACCGGCAGCTTGGAGAATTGCATGTTGTGGAACGGGTTGAGGACCGACGACACCAGCACGATGCCCGCCAGCGCCAGGACGACCGCCGCCGGAACCGCGATGCGCAACAGCCGCACCATCCGGCTGTGGCGCGCCGCGCGGGCAAAGCGCGCCTCCAGTCCGATCAGGTAGGCTGGGTTCTGTATCGAGTTCACCGCTGCTCCAAAGCGCGAGACGATCCCGCCATTGTACCCGGCATTGCCTGACTGTGCAGCCCGGACGTGGTCTCAGCAGTGTGACGGAAACGGGGCGGAAACGACCCCCGGCGGCCTTTCTAACGGTCACGGTTACGAATGCGCGAAAATGTCCTCGGCCTCCCAGCCGTCCAGATCGAGCCTGGCCCGGGTCGGCAGGAATTCGAAACAGGCTTTTGCCAGTTCGGTGCGGCCCTCGCGCGCCAGCATGGCATCGAGCCGTTCGCGCAGGCCATGGAGATGCAGCACGTCGGAAGCAGCATAGGCCAGTTGCGCCTCGCTGAGAGCTGGCGAGCCCCAGTCGCTCGATTGCTGCTGCTTCGACAGGTCGATATTGAGCACCTCGCGCACCAGGTCTTTCAGGCCATGCCGATCGGTGTAGGTGCGGGTGAGGCGGGAGGCGATCTTGGTGCAGTAGACCGGCTGCGGCATCACGCCGAAGGCGTTGTAGAGTGCCGCGAGATCGAAGCGGGCGAAGTGAAAGATTTTTGTGATGTTCGGATTGCCGAGCAGCGCCTTCAAGTTCGGCGCGTCGGCGTGCCCCTTCGGAATCTGGATCACATCGGCGCTGCCGTCGCCGTTCGACATCTGCACCACGCAGAGCCGGTCGCGATGCGGGTGCAACCCCATGGTCTCGGTATCGATCGCAACCGATTCCTTGTAGCGGGAGAGATCGGGCAGGTCGCCGCGATGCAGGCGGATGGTCATGAATTGAAGCCTCGTGTCTTTGGTCGATTCGACGCGAGACACTAGCGTCCAAAGCCCCGTGAGGCGAGCGGCAGGCACGCCCCGGACGCTATAAAACAGCCATATCGGCGCGATTTTCCGGCGGCGGGCGGCTATTTGGCGCGAAGCTGGCCGATGGCGCTGAGCCAGTCCTCCATGTGGAAGGTTTTCGCGATTCTGCCGTCCCGGGTGGTCTGGATATCGACGGCCATGATTCGAAAGCTATTGCCGCTATGCGGCATGCCGAACAATTCGCCGGCGGGCGTGCCCGTCACTTCGCCGCGCACGATGACGCGGTCGCCTGCGACCAGCACTTCCTTGATGTCGAATTTCATGTCCGGAATCGTGTTTGCGAAATTGGCTTTGACGTCGCCGCGGCCGGCAACATTGAACAGGCTGTACCAGGGTGCGATGATGGCGCGGGCTGTTGGCTCGGTTAGAACAGTCACGATGTTTCCTTCTCCGCCGCCACAGCAGCGCCACGGTGACCGTCACGAGAATGGCCAGCGGCGTCCATTGCCGCGAAACCAGGAAAATCGCGCCGGCGAAGGCAATAACGAAATTGCGGGACAGATAGACCCGATAGAACAGCGCGCCGGCGGGGTCGGTGACCTCCGCGCCGAAACGCGCGGAAGCCAGTTCGGGAACCGTCATTCCGCGAATGGAAAGAACCGCGAACGCCAACAGCAGCAGCGCTGCCAGAACGATGGCGGCGAGATCGAGCGACTTTTTCACATCGAACCTCCGCAAGCGGGTTGGGAGACCGGCGGCAGCGATGATTTCGGTTGTATGTATGTTGACCTACATATTATGAAGGTCAACATACCGATTTGAAATTGATATTTTTTTGCAGGCCAAAAGCTACTGATTCCAAAGGAAAAACATTGGCGGCTGCGGCGAAACTGTTGCGCCAGCAGGGCTATCACGGCACCGCGCTGCACGACATTCTGGCCGCCGGAGGCTCGCCGCGCGGGTCGCTCTATTTCCATTTCCCTGGGGCAAGGAGCAGATCGGCGAGGCGGCGTTGACGCTGGCCGGCGAGGCCGTGCGCGAGGGCATCGCAAGGGCTGCCGAAGCGTCCGAGGGCGCCGAAATCTTTCTGGTGCGGATCGTGCGCGGCATGACCGCGGACCTCGAACGCTCCGACTACCGGGAAGGCTACCCTATTGCGACCACGGCGCTGGAAACCTCCGCCCAATCCGAGGTGCTCGCCGCTGCGACACGCACCGCGTTTCAAAAATGGGAGAGCGAAATCAAGCGCGGCCTGGAGCGCTTCGGTATGACGGCGGAAGAAGCCGATCTGTTGCGACCATCGTGCTCAGCCAGGTCGAAGGCGCGCTGTTGCCGGCGCGGACCTACCGCAGCCCCGCGCCGCTACACCGCGCCGAGCAGGCGCTGAAACTTCTTCTCACGTCATCGAAATAACAAGATCGCATCCGTTCGGAACCTTGCGCCGCATCATTACGATACGTTGCGTTGGACCCTCTCGTCCATTTTTCCCTCTCAAGCATGCCGACGCGAAACTTTGCAGTGTGCCAGCCTCGTGAAATCGCGCGAGACCCACCCTATCTGTTGCGGGCAAGCATCGCACCCGCCGGCGGGCCGCACCTCCGCTCTCCCCGCCACAAAAAAGAGTCTGCATGACCGAACAAACTTTGGCCACGCCCATCGACGACCGGCAGGAACAGGAGCGCGGTTTTTCACGCTACCAGTCACTCCTCATTGCGCTGCTTGCGCTCGCGCAATTCACGATCATTCTCGACTTCATCATCATGTCGCCGCTCGGCGCCATCCTGATGCCCGCACTCGACATTACCGCCGGCCAATTCGGCGTGGCGGTTTCGGCCTACGCGTTCAGCGCCGGGATTTCGGGCGTCCTTGCCGCCGGCTTCGCCGATCGATTCGACCGCAAGCGCTTTCTCTTGTTGTTCTATGTCGGCTTCACGCTGGGAACGCTGCTCTGCGCGCTGGCGCCGAACTATCATTTGCTTTTGCTCGGCCGAATCGTGACCGGCCTGTTCGGCGGCGTGATCGGCTCCGTCGTGCTCGCCATCGTCACCGACCTTTTTCCGCTACATTTGCGCGGCCGCGTGATGGGGTTCGTTCAAACCGCATTCGCCGCAAGCCAGGTGCTCGGCATTCCGGCCGGCCTTTTTCTCGCCAACCATTGGAACTGGCACATAGCTTTCGGAGCGATCGTCGGCCTGTCGATCGCGACGATGGCGGCCGTCGTGTTCGTGATGCAGCCGGTGAACGCGCATCTCGGGCTCAAGCAGGACAAAAACGCCTTTCGGCACCTGATCGCGACCGTCGGACAACCGCGCTACACGCTGGCCTTCGCGGTGACGACACTGCTGGCGACAGGCGGGTTCATGCTGATGCCGTACGGCAGCGCCTACACCGTGCATAATCTCGGGATCGACATCCTGCATCTGCCGACGATCTACCTCGTCTCCGGCCTGTTCAGCATTTTCATCGGGCCGCTGGTCGGCCGGGCGAGCGACGCTTTCGGCAAGTTTCCCACCTTCATGTTCGGCAGCGCGGTGTCGGTGGTCATGGTGCTGATCTACACCCACCTCGGTCAGGTCACATTGACGACCGCGATCATCGTCAACGTCGTGATGTTCGTGGGCATCTTTTCGCGCATGATCCCGTCGCAGGCGCTGATCTCGGCGATACCCGACGCCAGTCAACGCGGCTCGTTCAGCGCGGTCAGCGCTTCCCTGCAGCAGTTCTCCGGCGGGCTCGGGTCCGTCTTCGCCGCAGCGATCATCGCGCAAAATCCGGACGGTTCGCTCCGGCATTTCGATTGGCTGGGCTACATCGTCGTCGCGACGTCGATCGTCTCGCTCATCACGATGTACTTTGTGCAGAAGCCGATCGCGAAGCGGGCCGGCAGGCGATTTGTCTGAGACAGGGGATTGGGCTTGCGGCGGCGACCCGGTCGCCAAAAACGGCGGCGGTCGTGACTCGCCGGGCGGCGGCACCATTCTGCGCGAATCCGCGCAAAATGGTGCCCAGGAAAGGACTCGAACCTTCACGGCCGTTAAGCCACTGGCACCTGAAGCCAGCGCGTCTACCAATTCCGCCACCTGGGCCCGGGCCGGTTACTAAGGACCGGTGGCGCGCTTGTCAAATTGGCAAACTGCGGTCCAAATGGTCTGTACAGCGCTGACATGATGGCGTATCGCGAATCCGCTAAATATGCCCATTATCGACCGAATTTGACCGGCAGGAACTGACCTATGGCATCGAACCTCGAAACGCTCGTCACAGTCTATGGCGGATCGGGTTTTATCGGGCGAAGCGTGGTGCGGGCGCTCTGCAAGCGCGATTACCGGGTCCGGGTGGCAGTGCGGCGGCCGGAACTGGCCGGGCATCTGCAGCCGCTCGGCCGGGTCGGCCAGATCCACGCCGTGCAGGCCAATCTGCGCTATCCGACGTCCGTCGAGGCCGCGATGCGCGATTCCCATGTCGCCATCAACCTGGTCGGCATTCTGGCCCCGGGCGGCGCGCAGACCTTCGAGGCGGTGCAGGCCAGGGGTGCCGGCGCCGTGGCCAAAGCGGCCGCCGCGACAGGCGCCCGGATGGTGCATGTTTCGGCGATCGGCGCCGACGAAAATTCGCTGTCCGCCTACGCGCGCTCCAAGGCCGCCGGCGAAAAGGCCGTGCTGTCGGCCGTGCCCTCCGCCACGATCCTGCGGCCCTCGGTGGTATTCGGGCCCGAGGATCAATTCACCAACCGTTTCGCTGCGCTTGCCCGCCTGTCGCCGGCGCTGCCATTGATCGGCGGCGGCCTCACCAAACTGCAGCCGGTCTATGTCGGCGATGTCGCAAGCGCGGTTGCCGATGCGGTCGACGGCAAGGCCAAGGCTGGCGCGACCTACGAGCTCGGCGGGCCGGAAGTGCTGACCATGCGCGAGATCATGGAAATCATCCTGGATATCACCGAGCGCAAGCGCATGCTGATTCCGCTGCCGTTCGGTCTGGCCCAGCTCCAGGCGCTGTTCCTGCAGTTCGCGCCGGGCGCGCTGAAGCTGACGCCGGACCAGGTGGTGCTGTTGCGGTCCGACAATGTGGTCTCCGATGCGGCAAAGGCCGCGGGGCTGACGCTGGAAGGGCTCGGGATCGCGCCGGACTCGATGGAAGCGATCGGCCCGCAATATCTCTGGCGCTTCCGCGCCGCCGGGCAATTCCAGAAGAGCGCGTAGGTTTTTCAACCCGTCGTCCCGGCCAAGCGAAGCGCGAGCCGGGACCCATAAACACCGTTATTTGTGTTGCGCAGAGCTGGGGCCACAGCGTGTTTAATCAACACGCATTCGTTGCTATGCGTCCCCGCTTTCGCGGGGACGACGTGGGAGAGAGTGTTACTTCCCCATCGCCAGCGCGATCAGGCCGAGCGTGCCAACGATCACGCGCCACCACGCGAAGAATGTGAAGCCGTGGCGGGTGACGTAATTCAGGAACGTCTTCACCACGATCATCGCGGTGATGAACGAGACCACGAATCCGATCGCGATGATGCCCACGTGATCGGTCGTCATCTCGGCGCGGTTCTTGTAAAAATCATAGGCAAATGCGCCGACCATGGTCGGGATGGCCAGGAAGAACGAGAATTCCGCCGCCGCGCGCTTGTCCGCGCCCAGGAACATCGCCGCCACGATGCTGGCGCCAGAGCGCGACACGCCGGGAATCATGGCGAGGCACTGCGCAACGCCGATCCACAGATACATCAGCAGCGGAAATTTCGTGGCATCGTGTTCGTGCGGTTTGTGATCCTGCTGATCGACCCACAGCAGAATCGCGCCGCCGACAATCAGCGAAAAGCACACCACCCACGGATTGAACAGCACTTCCTTGATGTACTTGCCGACGATCAGGCCGATGACCACCGCCGGCAGGAACGCTACCAGCACGCCGATCACGAAGCGCCGGTCGGCGGGATTGGAAAACATGCCGAGCGCGATCTGCCACAATTTCGCGAAATAGATCACGACGATCGCAAGGATCGCGCCGAGCTGAATCAACACCGCAAAAGTCTGCCAGAAACTGCCTTCGCCGAGACCGAAGAAGCGTTGCGCCAGCAGCAAATGTCCGGTCGAGGAAACCGGCAGAAATTCCGTGACACCCTCGATGATGCCAAGAATTACCGCCCTCAATGTATCCGACATCATGATGGGGTCCATTTTGACTGGAAAATCCGCGCTCTTCTCGCCTATTCCCCCTTTTGCTGCAATCGCAAAAAAACGGCAAACACAGGTTGCCTCGGGCGCTTGCTTGGCTATAGCGTTTTCGAGCGAGAGCCTGTCCCGGACTTGATCGGGGTGGATGCCGGTTCGCGTAAGGAAAACGCGTCAAAACTAAGGCTGGAGCCTCGGCCCTGATTCAAACAGAATTGAACAAGCTCCAGTGACCCCCATTCGATACGCGGCCGGATCCGGTTGAGGGTTTCTTAAGCACCGCGAACTAACCCAAGGACTTCATGTACACGCTGTTTCATCATCCGTTCTGCCCGCATTCGCGCTTCATTCGCCTGGTCCTTGGCGAATACGGCCTCGATCTGCGGCTGGTCGAGGAACGGGTCTGGGAACGGCGCGAAGCATTTCTCGCGCTTAACCCCGCGGCGACGACGCCGGTGCTGATCGCCGAGGGCTTCCCTCCTATTCCGGGCGCCGGGATCATTGCCGAATATCTCGACGAGGCGCACGGCCTGGAGGTTGGCGAACGGCGGCTGTTGCCGGCTTCGATGGCGGAGCGCGTCGAGGTGCGCCGGCTGATGGCGTGGTTCAACGATAAATTCTTCGAGGAGGCCGCCAATCCGCTGGTGACCGAGCGCATCTACAAGCGCTTCATGAGCGAAGAGGATGGCGGCGGCGCGCCGGCGGCGGAAGTGATCCGCGCGGCCAAGGTCAATGTGCGCTATCATCTGACCTATATCGGCTGGCTGGCGCGGACGCGGAACTATCTCGCCGGCGACCGGATCAGTTACGCGGACCTCGCCGCCGCGGCGCATCTTTCGGCGATCGATTATCTGGGCGACGTGCCATGGAGCGAGGACGACGCGGCAAAGGCGTGGTACGCGCGGGTGAAATCCCGCCCGTCGTTCCGCCCGCTCCTGAGCGAATGGCTGGCGGGCGTGCCGGCATCGCGGACCTACGTGGACCTCGACTTCTGAACGAAACCGTCAAGCTTTCCCCGGCCGATCTGAAAACCGCGCTTGCGCGCCAGGCCCGTTCGCTCGGCTTCGATTGCATCGGCGTCACCGGTCCGGAGGCAATCGCTGCCGCCGGAAAATACTTTCGCGAGTTCCTCGAGTCGGGTGGCCATGGTTCCATGGACTGGCTCGCCGCCAGCCCCGAGCGCCGCACCGATCCGCGCGTGCTGTGGCCCGGCGTTCGTTCGATCATCATGCTCGGCGTCAATTACGGGCCCGACGAAAATCCGCTGGAGATTCTTGAAAAACGCTCGTGCGGCGCGATCTCGGCCTATGCGCAAGGCGACGACTATCACGACGTGATCAAGAAGCGCCTGAAGGCGCTGGCGCGATGGCTGGTCGCGACAACGGGCGATGACGTGAAAGTATTCGTCGATACCGCAGCGGTAATGGAAAAGCCGCTGGCGCAGGCGGCGGGCCTCGGCTGGCAGGGCAAGCACACCAATCTGGTGTCGCGTGAATTCGGCTCATGGCTGTTCCTGGGCGCGATCTTCACCGCCTCCGACCTGCCGCGCGATGAATCCGACATCGATCATTGCGGCTCATGCCAGGCTTGTCAGGATATCTGCCCGACCGCGGCGTTTCCCGCGCCCTACAAGCTCGACGCGCGGCGCTGCATTTCCTATCTCACGATCGAGAACAAGGGCCCGATCCCGCACGAGTTCCGCAAAGCGATCGGCAACCGCATCTATGGCTGCGACGATTGCCTGGCCGTATGTCCATGGAACAAGTTCGCGCAGCAGGGCCGCGAAACCAAGCTTGCGGCGCGCGAACAATTGCGTGCGCCACAGCTTTCGGAATTGGCGCGGCTCGACGACACGACGTTTCGCGCGCTGTTTGCGAAATCACCGGTCAAGCGCATCGGCCGCGACCGCTTTATTCGCAATGTGCTGATTGCGATCGGCAACTCGAACCAGGCCGCCCTGGCGCAAGAGGCCGAGCGATTGCTCGGCGACGAAAGCTCGCTGGTCCGTGGTGCTGCGGTATGGGCGCTGTCGCAATTGCTGGGGCGCGAGAAGTTTTGCACGTTGGCGGCGAAGACGCTTGGCACCGAGGCCGATGACAGCGTGCGAGAGGAATGGCAGCTCATAAGCACCGCTGCCAGTCCCTCATCCTGAGGAGCGCGCTTCGCGCGCGTCTCGAAGGATGAGAGCCGGGCTCTCATGGTTCGAGACGGCGCGGCGCGCCTCCTCACCATGAGGATCAGCACCCTTGATTTCATCGCGCAAATTCCGCCATGGTCGCGCGCCATGAAAAATCAGCCTTTCTTCACCAAAGACCGTGACGCCTTCATCCCCACGTTCGTCGCGAACGGGCCGTGGGACCCCAACTCGCTGCACGGCCGCGTCATCATCGGCCTGCTGGCCTTCGAGATCGAACAGCGCCACGGCTCGGACGATTTCGTGCCGGCGCGATTGACGGTCGACATGTTTCGCCTGCCAAAAATGGCGCCGATCGAGGTCGAGACAAGAATCATCCGTGACGGGATGCGCATCAAGGTGGTCGAGGCCGAGTTCTTCTCCGGCGGCACCAGCATGGCGCGCGCTTCGTGTCAGTTATTGCGCAAGACGGAAAATGCACCGGGCAATGTGTGGTCGCCGCCGAACTGGGACGTGCCGCAGCCGGCGGACATTGCCAAACCCACCGATCCCAGGCTCGGCATGAACGGCAAATGGACCACGCGGCCGATCGCAGGCCACATGGGTTCGCTCGGGCCGCGCCGGCTATGGATGAGCGAAGTGCGCGAACTCGTCGAAGGCGTGCCGATGACGCCGTTCGTGCATGTCGCCACCGGCGCCGATTTCGCCAGCCCCTTCGCCAATGCCGGCGATCAGGGCCTCGGCTACATCAACAGCGACGTGACGATCTATCTGCATCGCCTGCCGGTGACGAACTGGATCGGGTTTGAGGTGGTGAACCATCATGCCACGGAAGGCATCGCGATCGGAGAGTGCTGGCTCTATGACGAAAAGGGCCCGATCGGCACGTCGACGGTGGCAGCCCTTGCGCAACGCAAGCCAATGACAAATCCGCCGCCACCGTGAGAGTTCCTGCCGTCATTGCGAGGAGCGACAGCGACGAAGCAATCCATCTATCCGTTATGCCGCGCCATAGATTGCTTCGCTACGCTCGCAATGACGGTGAGAGAGAATCACGCCACCAAATGCCGCGCCATCTCGGGCCGAGCCTTCAGCGCCGCGCCCTGTTTTGCAAATATCTTCGCGATCCGCTCGGGCGCGAAGTTCATGTCGACGAAGCCGGGCGCGGTGTTGGCGACCTCGTGATATGTCGCGATCTTGCCATCGCGCAGCGTCATGATCGCGACACCCTCGAACATCGCACGCGCCCCCTTGGCCTCCGGCAGCGTCGAGCGGTAGCTGAACGTGTAGCGCGCATAGAGGGTATGGCCGTCGCTGACCGGCGCGTGCATGTCCCAGCGAAAATCGGTGGCCGTGCGATAGAACCAGTCGTCGATCATTTCAGCTATGGCCCGCGAACGCGCCGTAGAACACATCGTGATAGACGCCATCCTCGGTGAACAATTCCGAAAACGCCTTGCCGTTGCGCTGTTCGACCGCATCGCAGAAGGCGCGGAGCATGGCTGATGTATTCATGGCGTTTCTCCCGGCCGTCATGCCCCGCGAAAGCGGGGCATCCAGTATTCCAGAGCACGTGAGATGAATCGATAGGCCGCGGCGTACTGGATCGTCCGCTTTCGCGGACGATGACACTGTGACTAACGGTGAGAGTCTACCCTATCTCCGCCACCGCCGCGATGATCCGCGCGATGTCCTGCGGGCGCGACAGGCGGTGATCGCCGTCCTGGATCATGGTCAGCACCACGTCTTCGCTCGGCAGCCGGTGCACCAGCGCGAAGGCGTGCTGCCACGGCACGTCCGGATCCTGCGCGCCCTGCAGGATGCGGACCGGACATCCGACCTCGATGGCGCTGCCGAGCAGCAAATGATTGCGGCCCTCCTCGATCAGCGCGCGCGTGATCGGATACGGCGCGCCATCGCCATATGGCGACGGCCGCTGCCACACCCCCTTGGTCCGGATCTCCTCGCGAATGTCCTCCGAAAAGCCGTTCCACATCAATTGTTCGGTGAAGTCGGGCGCCGGCGCGATCAGCACCAGCCCGGCCAGCGAGGCGTGGCTTGGCTCGCGTCGGGCGATTTCGCGCGCCAGCAGCAGCGCCATCCAGCCACCCATCGATGATCCGATCACGACCTGCGGACCTCGGCAGAACCGCTCGAATACCGCGACACTTTCTTCCAGCCAGCGCCCGATGGTGCCGTCGATGAAGGCACCGCCGGATTCGCCGTGACCGGAATAATCGAACCGGACGCAGGCGCGGCCCTGTTCGGCAGCCCATGCATCCAGCGCCAGCGCCTTGGTGCCCCTCATGTCGGAATTGAAACCTCCGAGCCAGAACAGCCCGGGGTCGGACCCTGCGCGGGCGCGCACCGCTATCCGGCGCCCGCCGTCGTCCTTCCCGACCTCGATGAAGGCCGGTTCCTGATCGATTACAGCCGAATTGGTCATGGTTTAGCTACTCTTGCTGGACTCTTGCTGGACTCTTGCTGGGCTCTTGCTCGACTCTTGCCCGCTGCTTTTTCGATGAGCACACGCCATCGCTTAACGGATCCCGATGGCGGTCTATCCTTGCGGAACATCCCGTCGCGCTTTATTTGCCCGGCGTGACCAAAATGCCTCGCATTTGACGGTTTTCGCGCGTAAGCCGCGAGTTCGCTTGCCCGCCGACGCGTATTGCTTCAAACTATAGCCCTTCCTTCACAACTTTGGAGAGTTACCCATTCGCCGTCCCAACAGAGCCCCGCCCACCGCATCAAAAGATGGGCCGCGCACCAATGATGAAATCCGCAACGCGCAGATCCAGCTGATCGATCAGAACGGCACCAACCACGGAACAGTCGAGACCGTGGTGGCTGTCAAGATGGCCCTTGAAGCGGGCATGGATCTTGTCGAGATTTCGCCGAACAACAATCCTCCCGTTTGCAAGATCATGGACTACGGGAAGTTCAAATATTCCGCGCAGAAGAAAGCCGCCGAAGCCCGCAAGAAGCAGAAGGTCGTCGAGATCAAGGAGATCAAGCTGCGGCCGATGATCGACGATCACGATTACGACGTGAAGATGCGCGCGATGCAGCGGTTCTTCGAGGAAGGCGACAAGGTCAAGATCACCTTGCGCTACCGCGGCCGCGAAATGGCGCACCAGGAGATCGGCACCAAGCTTTTGGACAAGGTCAAGGCCGACGTCGCCGAATACGCCAAGGTCGAGCAGGACGCACGTTTCGAAGGCCGCCAGGTCGTCATGGTGCTGGCGCCGCGCTGATTTGAACTGGTGATTGCTCGAAATAACAACGGCCCGTCAGTTCCTCTGGCGGGCCGCTTGCTTTTGCCAACCATCAGCCTCGCGTGGCCTGCCAGGTGCCGGCGCAGCGATCACCGGTAATGATGCCGCTCCACGAACCAGCGCCGCTATTGCCAGCGAGCCGGCCGCCGCCGCTCGCTTTGGAGGCGCCAACCGACACATTGACGGCCACGGCGCCGGCGCGGCTGACCGAGCCCGAAACCCGGCCTCCGCCTGCCGACGAAACGCGGCCGCGCCATACCGAGAACGGGACGCTATAGCCTGAACTGCAGTTCCCCCGCGTGGTGGCAAAGACCACGTTCCAGGTGCCGTCATAGGCGCCTGAAGCCCTCCCTCTCGCGTCCGCGGTAGCCGGTGCCGCCACCGCGGCGAGAACCGCGCATACCGGGAGCCATCGCAGGGTCCGCAGACTAGAAAAGGTAGCAAATCGAGCAATCGATCGATCAAAATGGGTCATTTTCTTCATGCTCCGGGCTCGCGCAACAACGACTTCAATGACTACGTCACCGTCGAGGGCTCCACGGTTCATCGTTGCCAATTCGCTCTCGGTCTGCCATAAGCCCTGCCTTCATCGCCCGGCTGATCAAGGGCTGCCGTGTCGATGTCCATGCAGGCTGTCTCATTTCGGAAATAGCCAAGCATTTTCAACGCTCTAACGAGCATTTTCGCCACAAAAGCGCCCCTCGGGCGCGTCTTTTGTGCGGCAACAGGAGAGCCAAATGCCCAAGCTGAAGACCAAGTCGGGCGCTAAAAAGCGCTTCAAGGTAACTGCCACCGGCAAAGTAATGGCCGCCCAGCGCGGCAAGCGCCACGGCATGATCAAGCGGACGAAGAAGCAGATTCGTCAGCTCCGCGGCACCCGCGTGCTGTTCAAGACCGACGGCGACAACATCAAGAAGTATTTCTTGCCGAACGCCTGATCGTTCTTGCGATCCCATTGAGCCGGCCGCGTCCGCGCGGCAATCCGTCACCGAATTTTCAGATCAAGGATATCCGTCATGTCTCGCGTCAAACGCGGTGTGACCTCTCACGCCAGGCACAAGAAAGTCTACAAGGCCGCCAAGGGTTTCTCCGGCCGCCGCAAGAACACCATTCGCGCCGCCAAGGCCGCTGTCGAAAAGGCCGGGCAATATGCCTTCCGCGACCGCAAGCGCAAGAAGCGGACCTTCCGCGCGCTCTGGATCCAGCGCATCAATGCCGCGGTCCGTCCGTTCGGCATGACCTACAGCGTGTTTATCAACGGCCTGTCCAAGTCGGGCATCACGGTCGACCGCAAGGTGCTGTCGGATCTCGCGATCACCGAGCCGGCGGCGTTCCAGGCGATCGCTGAAAAGGCCAAGGCCGCGCTGGCGGCCTGAGGCACTGGCGGCCTGAGGCACTGGCGGCCTGAGGCAACAGCGCTAGCGGGGCTTCAACGGCCTCGCGGCTTTTAGTGCCCGCTGAGAGTAGCGCTGAGCGACTTCCGCCCGGCAAAAGGCCGTGAACGAGCGATACATGGTGCCGGACTCGTTCCGGTACTTTCGATCGCAAACGCCCATCTCGCGCTGGTAGGCTTGCTTTTGCGGTGCCTTGAGGCGGCTCAGGAAATCGCCCTCGCATTTCTTCTCGACGGCGGCGCCAAGATGGATATCGCCGCTGGTGCTGTATGCGCAGTCCTGAAACAGCTTCATCGCCCGCTCGCATCCCGGCGTGGCGTTGATCGCGCCGATGGTCTCCTCGAGGGTCATCGATTTGCCGAGACAGATCGAAGCGAGCGCGGGACCGGCGCTGAACGAAAAAATGACGGCCAGAACGGCCACCGAGGGAGCAAAACGCATCGCGCACTCCTTGATCGAACTCATCTTGGTAGGGCGCCCGGGATAAGGGTTCAAACGCGCCGGATCGCCGGCTTCCTGTTACAGGCTTTTTGCTTGACGTTTTGGCCCGGGAGCGGCGACAACCGGCCGCCTTTTGCGAGAGAGATTTTGACCGTGTCCGACCTTCCAACCCTCGAACAAACCATTCTCACCGAAATCGCCGCCGCCGGCGACGAGGCCGCCCTCGAAGCCGTGCGCGTCGCGGCGCTCGGCAAGAAGGGCTCGATCTCCGCGCTGCTGTCGACGCTCGGCAAGATGTCGCCGGACGAGCGCAAGACCCAGGGCGCCGCGATCAACCTCGCCAAGGACAAGGTCACGCAGGCGCTGACCGCGCGCCGCGATATCCTGAAATCGGCGACACTGGACGCCCGCCTTGCCTCCGAGACCATCGACGTCACGCTGCCGCTGCGCGAGGCCCCGGCCGAGCAGGGCCGCATCCATCCGCTCAGCCAGGTCTTCGAAGAGGTCAACGTCATCTTCGCCGACATGGGTTTTTCGATCGCCGAAGGCCCGGACATCGAGACCGACGACTATAATTTCACGAAACTGAATTTTCCCGAGGGCCATCCGGCGCGAGAGATGCACGACACCTTCTTCTTCAATCCTGGGGAAGACGGTTCGCGCATGCTGTTGCGCACCCACACCTCGCCGGTGCAGGTGCGTACCATGCTCACCCAGAAGCCGCCGATCCGCATCATCTGTCCGGGCCGCACCTATCGCATCGATTCGGATGCCACCCACACGCCGCAATTTCACCAGGTCGAAGGCCTCGTGATCGACAAGGGCTCGCATCTCGGCCACCTCAAATGGATTTTGCACGAGTTCTGCAAGGCGTTCTTCGAGGTCGATCACATCAACATGCGGTTCCGGCCGTCGTTCTTTCCGTTCACCGAGCCGTCGCTCGAGGTCGATATCCAGTGCCGCCGCGACAAGGGCGAAATTCGCTTCGGCGAAGGCGAGGACTGGCTGGAGATTCTCGGCTGCGGCATGGTGCATCCGAGCGTGCTGCGTGCCTGCGGTATCGATCCCGACGTCTATCAGGGCTTTGCCTGGGGCATGGGCATCGACCGCATCGCGATGCTGAAATACGGTATGTCCGATCTGCGGCAGCTGTTCGACAGCGACGTGCGCTGGCTCTCCCATTACGGCTTCAAGCCGCTCGATGTCCCGACCCTGGCGGGAGGGTTGAGTTCGTGAGCTCAAGCGCCGTCCCCGAAAAGTATCGGAGCCTGCGTTCGTTCGCGTTCGGCGACGGCCCGGCGCTCGCCGACGAGCTGCTCGAACTCGTGCTGAACGGCGTGAAGACCGCGACCTGCAGCACCGAAGACGAGCCCAACACCTCGACGCCGGGCGAGCTCTGGATTGTGCTCGACGGGCGTGGCGCGCCGCGCTGCGTGATCGAAACGCTCGAAGTGACCTACCGCCGCTTCGGCGATGTGGATGCCGCCTTTGCCTATGAAGAGGGCGAAGGCGACCGCAGCCTCGCCTATTGGCGCGACGCGCATCGCCGGTATTTTGGACGACAGGGAAAATTCAGCGAAGACATGATGCTGATGTGCGAGCGTTTTCGTCTGGTAGAGATTTTTGCCGATCGCAGGGTTGCATCATGAAATTCACGCTCTCCTGGCTGAAAGAACATCTCGACACCGACGAGCCGCTGGAAAAGCTCGCCGACAAGCTCACCATGATCGGGCTCGAGGTCGAGCATATCGAGGACAAGGCGAAGCAGCTTTCGCCGTTCAGCATCGCGCGCGTGATCTCCGCCGAGCAGCATCCGAACGCCGATCGCCTGCGCGTCTGCATGGTCGATACCGGCGACGGCGGCGCACCGGTGCAGGTCGTTTGCGGCGCGCCGAATGCGCGTGCCGGCCTCATCAGCGTGTTCTCGGCTCCCGGCACCTTCATTCCCGGCAAGAACATCACGCTCGGTGTTGGCACCATCAGAGGCGTCGAGAGCCGCGGCATGCTGTGCTCGGCCGCCGAACTGCAAATCTCGGAAGACCATGACGGCATCATGGAACTGCCGGCCGATGCGCCGATCGGCAAAGGCTATGCGGAATGGGCCGGGCTCGGCGATCCCATGCTCGAGATCAATCTGACGCCGAACCGGCAGGACTGCACCGGCGTGCACGGCATCGCGCGCGACCTTTCCGCCGCCGATATGGGCAAGTTCAGGGATCCCGGCATCAAGCAGATCAAGGGTGAATTCCCCTGCCCGGTGAAGGTGACGGTCGAAGACGCCACGCTGTGCCCGGGCTTTGCGCTGCGGCTGGTGCGCGGCGTCAAGAACGGCCCCTCGCCGGAGTGGCTGCAGAAGCGCCTGACCTCGATCGGATTGCGGCCGATCAATGCACTGGTCGATATCACCAACTTCATGACCTACGACCGCGCTCGTCCCTTGCATGTGTTCGATGCCAGGAAAGTGACGGGCAATCTCACCGTGCGCCGCGCGCGCGACGGCGAGACCCTGCTGGCGCTGGACGGCCGCACCTACACGCTCGACCGCGGCGTCTGCGTCATCGCGGACGAACACGGCGTCGAATCGCTCGCCGGCATCATGGGCGGCGAAGCCTCCGGCTGCGACGAGAACACCACGGACGTGCTGATCGAATCGGCGCTGTGGAACGAAATCAACATTGCGCAGTCCGGCCGCAAGCTCGGCATCAATTCGGACGCCCGCTATCGGTTCGAACGTGGCGTCGACCCGGCCTTCATGGTGCCGGGGCTGGAGATGGCAACCCGGCTGGTGCTGGAATTGTGCGGCGGCACGCCGTCGGAGAACGTCGTCGTCGGCAATCCCTTTGGCGAAGACCGCGTGATCGATTTCCCGCTCGCCGAGATCAAGCGCCTCGCCGGAATCGAGGTGCCGTTCCCCGAAGTGCGGCGCATCCTCGGCCATCTCGGCTTCATGATGGCCGGCAGCGGCCCGGTGGTGAAGGTCGCGATACCCTCGTGGCGCACGGACGTTCACGGCAAGGCCGATATCGTCGAGGAGATCGTGCGCATCGTCGGCGTCGACAAGGTGCCGATGACGCCGTTCGATCGCGGCGACGCACCGCGCAAGCCGGTGCTCACCACGATCCAGCTCCGCACCCGCCGCGCCAAGCGCGGGCTCGCCGCGCGCGGCATGGTCGAAGCGGTGACGTGGTCGTTCATCTCGAAACCATCAGCCGAATTGTTCGGCGGCGGCCAGGCTGAACTCACGCTGGCCAACCCGATCGCGTCGGATCTCTCGGACATGCGGCCGAGCCTGCTGCCAGGTCTGGTCGCAGCCGCGCAGGCGAATGCCAATCGCGGCTCGTCCGATGTCGCGCTGTTCGAGGTCGGTCAGGTCTTCAAGGGCGACAAGCCCGAGAATCAACTGGTCGCGGCCGCTGGCGTGCGCCACGGCTTTGCGTCCGCGAAAGGCATGGGGCGGCATTGGTCGGGTGCGGCCATGGCGGATGCGCTCGACGCCAAGGCCGACGCGTTTGCGGTGCTCGCGGCTGCGGGCGCGCCGATGCAGGCGCTGCAAATCGTGCCCGGCGGGCCCGGCTGGCTGCATCCGGGCCGTTCCGGCACCATCCAGATCGGTCCGCAAAACGTGCTTGGATATTTCGGCGAGCTGCATCCGCGCGCTCTGGAGGCGCTCGGCGCCGATGGTCCGCTGATCGCGTTCGAAGTGATCCTCGACCGCGTTCCCGATGCCAAGCAGCGGCCGACCCGCGCCAAGCCGGTGCTTGAACTCTCCGCATTCCAGCCGGTGTCGCGGGATTTCGCCTTCATCGTCGATCGCGGCGTCAAGGCCGGCGACATCGTGCGCGCGGCGCAGGGTGTCGACAAGAAGCTGATCACGGATGTCACGGTGTTCGACGTCTACGAGGGCAAGGGCATCGATGAGGCTAAGAAATCGATCGCGATTGCGGTGACCATCCAGCCGCGCGAGAAGACGTTGACCGATCAGGAGATCGACGCGGTCGCCGCGAAGATCGTCGCTGAAGTCACGAAGAAGACGGGTGGAACATTGCGGGGATGATGCGGAAAAGTGGGGAGCGGTTTTCCGATGACATCATGCTCAGGGAATAGGGCATGAGTCCTTTGGGCCTCATCCCCTCCGACGTCAGCCTCAACGCCGCGATCGCGGTCTGTGCCATCGCCTTTGTGTCGGGCACCGCGCGCGGATTTTCCGGCTTCGGCTCCGCGCTGATCTTCATGCCGCTGGCGAGCAGCATCGCCGCCCCTCGTCTGGTCGCCGCGCTGCTGCTGATCATCGATTTCATCGCGGCCGCGCCGCTGCTTCCGAATGCCTGGAAGCAGGCCGACCGCAAGGCGACCGCGGTCATAGTGCTTGGCGCCCTGGTGGGCGTACCCATTGGAACCTACTTCCTCAGCCGGCTCGAGCCGGTGACGACACGCTGGATCATCTCGGGATTCGTGTTCGCGCTGTTGCTGCTGCTGCTATCGGGCTGGCGTTACCGGGGCAAGGACCATGCGGCGATTTCCGTCGGCATCGGCGGACTATCCGGCTTTTGCAGCGGTCTGGCCCAGACGGGCGGGCCGCCGATCGTCGGCTACTGGCTGGGACGACCGATTGTTTCCACGATCGCACGCGCCAACATCCTGCTGTTTTTCGGCGCCTCGGATTTCTTTTCCGTGGTCAGTTATTCCCTGACCGGGCTGATCACGGCGGATTCGATCAAGTTTTCGCTTGTCGTCGGCCCGGTCTACGCCATCGGCGTCTGGTTCGGCGCGTCGTTGTTCGGCAAGGCCAGCGAGGCACTGTTTCGCGCGATCTGCTACGCCCTGATCGCGGCGGCGGTTCTCATCGGCCTGCCGGCGCTCGACGGCGTGCTGCGCAGCGGCTAGGCTGGCTGCAACGGACAAGAAAATTCAGGGGGAGAGCGTTATGATCGATCGCCGCAATGCGCTGAAACTGACGCTCGGCGGCGCCGCAGCACTGGCCGCGCCTGCCGTCTTGGCGCAGGCACCGACGAAACCGCGCACGAAAATCGTGTTCCTCGGCACCAAAGGCGGACCGCGCGTCGGCGTCGGACCTTCCAACCCGGCCAATCTGGTGATGGTGAACGACACGCCGTTCGTGATCGACTGCGGCATGGGCGTCAGCCACCAACTCGTCAGCGCCGGCGTGCCGCTGGAATCGGTGAAGTATATTTTCATCAGCCATCACCATTCCGACCACAACCTCGAATACGGCAACCTCGTCTACAACGCCTGGGCCACCGGCCTGTCGGCGCCGATCCACTCGTTCGGCCCCAAGGGTATCGAGGCGATGACCAAGACCTATTGGGAGCTGAACAAATTCGACGTCGATACACGCATCGAGGACGAAGGCCGTCCCGATCCGCGCAAGCTGTTGATCGCCAAGGACATCACCGAGGACGGCGTGGTGCTGCAGACGCCGGACGTGAAGGTGACCGCGTTCCGGACCCCGCACCCCCCGATCACTGACAATTTCGCCTATAAGTTCGAGACGCCGGATGGCACGATCGTGTTCTCCAGCGATACCAATTACAATCCGAAGCTGGCCGAATTCGCCAAGGGAGCCGACGTGCTGGTGCACGAAGCGATCTATCTTCCCTGGGTCGATCGCCTGGTGACCAGGGTCAAGAACGGCGCCACGCTGAAGAAGCATCTGCTCGAGAGCCACACCGCCGCCGAAGACGTCGGCCGCATCGCCGACGCCGCGCAGGTCAAGGTGCTGGTCATGAGCCACCTCGTGCCCGGCGAGCTCGACGTGACGGACGAGCAATGGAGCAGCGAGGCGAAAAAGCACTTCAAGGGCCGCCTCATCGTCGCCAGGGATTTGATGGAATTGAAGCTGCCGGTGTAACTTTCACCCCCTGGAGGGTAAGAACGCCATCATTGGATCGGCGACGCCGGCGCTGCCGATCTTGACGGCGCCGAACGCCGCCGCTGCTTCGGCGCCCGCGCGGGTGCTCCCACTGGTTCGGCGTCTTTCAAGGCGCCGATCCGTCGCAACGCCGCTTCCGCCGCCCGCTCGCCGCTTTCCCAGGCGCCGTCGATGGTGCCCCACAACGTTTCATGGGTGGCTTCGCCCGCGAGGTACATGCAGCCGATCGGCTCGCTCAGGATTTTTCGCGACGGCTGCGCGCCCGGCGCCGCCACCGACATTGCGCCCAGCGCAAACGGCGCGGCATTCCAGCGGGTGGCGCTCGATTTCTTGACCGCGGCGGCAGCATCGCTGCCGAACAGTTTCGTCAGCCACTCCACTGCGAACGCCACCATGGCCTGCTCGCCCTGGGCGGAGAGATCGCGGCCGAACGAACCCGCGACATCGATCGTACACAGCGAGGATGCACCCATGTTGGCGAACAACAGCGCCGTTCGCGTCGAAGTGCTCTGCTCGATGATGATGTCATCGCGGGCCAGGTTCAGTGGATTGCCCGGCATCTGCAGCGCGATCCGGTCATAACTGCCGAGGCTCAATTTGGCCGCGGCGTCGAGCGTGCGCTTGGGAATGTCGGGGGCGAATTTGATGTTGCCGGCGGCCAGTACATTGCTCGACACGGTGATAACAGCGGCGCGTGCGACGATCTTGCCCGCCGGTGTCTCCACCGTGACGTCGCGGCTACCCCAGGAGATGCGGTTCGCCGGCGTCGAGAGCGACAACGGAATCGGCTCGCCGAGCTTGGCGATCAGCGTGCCGAGCCCCTGACGGCAGGTGATCGCGGTGTTGCGATCCTGCGCGCGGGCCTTGTCGGCGACGGAGACATCCTTGAGGTCCTTGCCCGAAAAATTGGCGCCGAGCAAGAACTCCGCCGTGCCCGCCCATTCGCCGAGATCCTTTGGCAACACCGACGCGCAGGAAATATCCGATTTGCGCGAGGCGTCGTCGATGGCGCGGTTGGCGCGCACCAGAGCGGCCAGAAATTCCTCGGTTTCGCCTGGGCGAGCGTTGCGGCGGCCGATGCGAATCTTCTGGCCTGAGGGCGCGGTCGTGATCTCAAGCCCCGCGGCGCGCGCGAGCCTGATCATCGGGTTGGTCTCGGGATTGTGCATCCAGCGCGCGCCGCGATCGAACGGCACCTCGAAGGTCGAGATATCGGTCTGACATCGGCCACCGATCTGGCTCGCCGCCTCCACCACGATCACCTTGCGGTTCGCGGCCTGGATCCGCCGCGCCGCAGCAATGCCGGCGGCGCCGGCGCCGATCACGACAATGTCAGCATCGCGTGACAATTGTGCGCCAAAGACCCTGCCGCCAAGCATCGGCGTCACCGCGAGGCCAGCGGACGCCGACAGGAAATCGCGGCGGGTCATTGTCATGTCATGGTTTCCGGAGACTTGAAAGAAAGAGAACAGCTAGCGAACTGTGCCGCATCTCACGGCGCGCAGCAACACTCATGGTAAATCAATCATGATTGATCGACGCGATGCATGAACTAAATTGAAACGGCTTGCGACCATGCTAAGGGACAAGAAAAAAGCGGACGGGAAGCCGCTCTTGGGGAGAGTTTCATGGGCGTAATGCTCGATACCATCGGCCAGCTGATTGCGGGGTACCTGCAGAAGGAAGTCCCGGGCTATGAGCCGTTCACGCCCAGCGATCCGGAACATCTGCGTGGCGTGGTCCAGGCCGGCGACGTCCTGCTGGTCGAAGGCAACAACCGAATTTCCGGCATCATCAAATACCTCACGCAGTCGACCTGGTCGCATGCAGCGCTGTATGTCGGCGCAATCGATGGCGCGACCGAACCCGACGGCGAGCCGCATGTCCTGATCGAGGCCAATATCGGCGAAGGCGTCACCTCGGCGCCGCTGTCGAAATATTATCCGTATCACACCCGCGTGTGCCGCCCGGTCGGCCTGTCCTATGAAGACCGCACCACGGTGTGCCGCTATGCCATCAACCGGATCGGCTTCGGCTACGACACCAAGAACATCGTCGATCTGATGCGCTATCTGATTCCGTTACCGGTGCCGCAGCGATGGCGGCGGCGCATAATTGCGTTCGGCTCCGGCGATCCCACCAAGATCATCTGTTCGGCGCTGATCGCGCAGGCGTTCGACGCCGTGCGCTATCCGATCCTGCCCAAGATCACGCGCGCCGCCTCCCGGAAGGCCCGGCGCGAAATTCTGCACATCCGCGATTCGTCGCTGTACATGCCGCGCGATTTCGATATCTCGCCCTATTTCGAAGTCGTCAAACCCACCATCGTGCACGGCTTCGACTATCTGGCCCTGCATTGGGCCGACAAGCAGAAGCCGCTCCAGGAGGTAGCCGGCGAATTCGGTGTGTTTCCAGAGATCGAGTCGCCGTCACTTGTTCCTGAAGAGACTGACCAAGAGGCGCCGCTTCCGGTTGCGGAAGTGAGCGAAGCCGCGCGGGTCGAGCGCGTGACCGTGTCAGAGCATTTCCTCGCGGTCGAATATGTTCCGGTGCGACCGCCAGAGCGCCGCACCCGTCCCCGCGGGAAGGTGGCCGCTTAGAGCGTGCATCGATGGCCCTCTCCTCGGCATCATCAGTTCGGCCGGGCGCTGCCTTCATACATGAACGTCATCGGCCTCGGCCCCGGCCCCGGGATATAGCCGGTCTCGATCCGGTCAATAGCAAAACCCGCGCCTTCGATCATCGAGCGAATCGGGCGATTGAGATGGCAGCCTCCGCTGCAGCATTTCCATACTGGCGTCAGCCGATCCTGCCACCAGCGCACGCCCGCGTCGGGTGCCTGACCGTGCTCGACGAACAGGAGCTTGCCGCCCGGCCGCAATACGCGCCGCATCTCTGCGAGTGCGGTAGCGGCGTGCGGGATCGAGCACATGGTCCAGGTCGTGACGATGGTATCGACGCAATGTTGGTCGAGCGGAATGGCCTCGGCGGAAGCCTCGAGGAAGCTGACCGGCGTCTTCGCCTGGTGTGAGACGCCACGCGCCATACGCACAAGCCGTGGCGACGGTTCGAGCGCCAGGACCTCCTGCACGGACGAACGATAGAACGGCAGGTTCAATCCCGAGCCGACACCGATCTCGAGCACCCTGCCCTCCGCTGCACCAATCACGCGCTCACGAAAAGGCAGAAGTTGCGCGTTGCGCATCGCAAGATCGCAGAGCCTCGGCAGGATGACGTCGTTGTAAAATCCCATCGCGCACTCCTGAATTCCCGACGCCGGGAGGGCAGGTCACGTCATTCCGGCCAATGTGGGCACGGAACCGTCGCACGGAAGGCCCTGCTTTGCGATGGTGCGGATATTCCGCTGTCCCATTACAGAGGCGTGATCCGGATCAACGCGCGATGGGCATACAGATAGCTTCAGGCTGCAACTCCCGCTTGGGCTCCGAGCATGTGAGCCGGCCGGCGTGAGACTAGCGGTCAGACCGGCCAATCACCGCCATCAGTTCCGCGATCTTTTCCCGTTGGTCGGCCTTGTTGCCGCTGGTGATCGCATGTTCGACGCAATGCGACACGTGATCCCGGAGCACCTCTTCCTCGACGCGCCGCAGCGCGGCACGCACCGCGGAAATCTGCGTGACGATGTCGATGCAGTAGCGGTCCTCGTCGACCATTTTCGACAGGCCACGGACCTGGCCTTCGATCCGGCTCAGGCGCTTTTGACAGGAAGCCTTGATGTCTTTTCGCATCCCGCCTATATACCCCTACAGGGTATAGGTTACAAGTGGATATTGGGAAAGTGCGATGAGCGAAGCGAAGACCGGTTGCTGCGGCGGGGCTCACGATCATGCCGGCCACGGCCATGGCGACCATCATGCCCACAGCCACGCAACTGCGCGCGACCCCGTCTGCGGCATGTCGGTCGATCCCGCGACCAGCAAGCATCAGTTTGATTACCGCGACGAGACTTTTCATTTCTGCTCGGCCGGCTGCCGGACCAAATTTGTCGCCGATCCCGCAGCCTATCTCGAAGGCAGCAAGCCGAAAGCCGACGTGCCGGAAGGCACGATCTACACCTGTCCGATGCATCCAGAGATCCGTCAGGCCGGCCCCGGAAGCTGCCCGATCTGCGGCATGGCGCTGGAGCCCGATGTCGTAAGCCTGGATGCGCCGCCCAACCCCGAACTTGCCGACATGACGCGACGGTTCTGGGTCGGCCTGGTGCTGGCCCTGCCGGCCGTCGTTCTTGAAATGGGCGGTCATCTGGTCGGCGGACACGGCTTGATCGATCAGACCTTGTCGAACTGGATTCAGCTCGCCTTCGCAACACCCGTTGTGCTCTGGGCGGGCTGGCCGTTCTTCGTGCGCGGCTGGCAATCGCTGCTGACGCGCAATCTCAACATGTTCACCCTGATCGCGATGGGCACCGGCGTGGCCTATGTCTACAGCCTCGTCGGCACCGTCGCGCCGGATATTTTCCCGGCAACTTTCCGCGGACATGGTGGCGCGGTTGCGGTCTACTTTGAGGCCGCCGCCGTCATCACCGTGCTCGTCCTTCTTGGCCAGGTTCTCGAACTCCGCGCGCGCGAGGCCACATCGGGCGCCATCAAGGCGCTGCTCGAACTGGCGCCCAAAACCGCGCGGCGCATCGGCGATGACGGTGCCGACCATGAGGTCGAAATCGACAGCCTCCAGGTTGGCGACCGGTTGCGCGTCCGGCCGGGCGAGAAGGTTCCGGTGGACGGCGTCATTCTCGAGGGCCGTTCCGCGCTCGATGAATCGCTGGTGACCGGCGAATCGATGCCGGTCACGAAGGAGACCGGCGGCAAGGTGATCGCGGGCACGCTCAATCAATCCGGCGGGTTTGTGATGCGCGCCGACAAGGTCGGGCGCGACACGCTGCTTTCGCAGATCGTCAAGATGGTGGCGGAGGCGCAACGCTCGCGCGCACCGATCCAGCGGCTGGCCGACCAGGTGGCCGGCTGGTTCGTGCCGACCGTGATCGTCGTGGCGCTGATCGCCTTTGCCGCCTGGGCCTGGTTCGGACCGGAACCGCGGATGGCGTTCGGCCTCGTTGCCGCCGTCAGCGTGCTCATCATCGCCTGTCCCTGCGCGCTCGGCCTTGCCACGCCGATGTCGATCATGGTCGGCGTCGGCCGCGGCGCCCAGGCCGGCGTCCTGATCAAGAACGCCGAAGCGCTGGAGCGGATGGAAAAAATCGACACGCTGGTGGTCGACAAGACGGGAACGCTGACCGAAGGCAAGCCGAAGGTGGTCTCGATCGTTGCCGCGGCTGGCTTTCAGGAAGCCGAAATCCTGCGGCTGGCCGCCAGCGTCGAGCGCGCCAGTGAGCATCCGCTGGCCGACGCGATCGTCAGGGCCGCCCGCGAACGCAACCTCGATGTGGGCGAGGTCGAGGATTTCGATTCGCCGACCGGCAAGGGCGCGACCGGCAAGGTCGACGGCAAGACGGTTCTGTTGGGCAATGCGAACTATTTCGCATCGCTCGGCATCGAAACTCAGTCGCTGCACGAACAGGGCGAACGCCTGCGCGGCGATGGCGCCACGGTGATCAACATTGCCGTCGACGGCAGACTGGCCGGACTGTTTGCCATCGCCGATCCGGTCAAGGCGACGACGCCTGAGACGCTGAAGGCACTGGCGGCGGAGGGCGTCAAGGTCATCATGCTGACCGGAGACAACCGCACCACGGCGAGCGCCGTCGCGCGGACGCTCGGGATCACAGATGTCGAGGCGGAAGTGCTTCCGGATCAGAAGAGCGGGGTGGTCGCCAGGCTACAGAAGGCCGGCCGGATCGTCGCCATGGCCGGGGACGGCGTCAACGACGCCCCGGCCCTTGCCGCCGCCGAAGTCGGCATCGCCATGGGCACCGGCACTGACGTTGCGATGGAGAGTGCCGGCATTACGCTGTTGAAGGGCGATCTCGGCGGCATCGTCCGCGCCCGCCTTCTGTCGCAGGCGACCATGAGCAACATCCGGCAGAACCTGTTCTTCGCGTTCATCTACAACGCCGCCGGCATTCCGATTGCGGCCGGCATTCTCTATCCGGCCTTCGGACTGCTGCTGTCGCCGATCATCGCCGCCGCTGCCATGGCGCTGTCATCGGTGAGCGTGGTCGGCAATGCGCTGCGGCTGCGGGTGACGCGGCTGTAATTGAGCCGCATCGCTGGATGCGAGCGTGCTCGTCGGCACGCGCGAGAGGTCACCTCGCCCCGCTTGCGGGGAGAGGTCGGATTTTACGCGTAGCGAAAAATCCGGGTGAGGGGGTACTGGTCTATCGTGAGGTCTCAGATCTTGGAGAGAGCCCCTCACCCCAACCCTCTCCCCGTAAGTACGGGGCGAGGGAGAAGTAGATCACGCCGCCTTGGCCGCCGTTCCGCACGGCAGCCCGGCGCGGGCCAGCCCGCCATACAGCGTCTCGCCCGGCATTTCCGCGCGCAGGATCGCGCGGACCGCGATCAGTTTTTCCAGATCGATGCCGGTCGGAAATCCCTTGCTCTCGCACAGGAACACGAGGTCCTCGAACACCACATTGCCGGTGGCGCCGGGCGCGAACGGGCAGCCACCGAGCCCGCCGAGCGAGCCGTCGAGCACGCGCGCCCCGGCATCGAGGGCGGCAGACGCATTGGCGATGCCCATGCCGCGGGTATCGTGCAGATGAACGCAGACCGGCTTCGATCCCGCGATCCTGACCGCGCCCTTGGTCAACTCACCCACCTGCTTCGGCCCGGCATAGCCGACGGTGTCGGCGATCGCGACCATATCGACGCCCGCCTCATACAATTTTTCGGTCAGCCGCAGCACTTCATTGGGATCGACGGGACCAACGATCGAACAACCCAGCGCCATCGAGATCGCGGCATTGACGACCGGTCTGTGCGCGCTGGCGTCGCGCAATTCGCAGAGGCGCTTGACGTTGGCGATCGCGGATTCGCGCGAGCGGTTGGCATTGGCCTGGCTGTGCTCCTCCGTCGCCGAGACCACGGTGGCGACTTCGGCAACCCCCGACGCCAGCGCCTCGTTGACGCCGCGTTCGTTCAGCGCCAGTGCGATACCATAGGCGCCCGGCAGCGACGCCACGGTCTGGACGATATCGCGGACATCGGCGAATTGCGGAAACGTCTTGGCGGGCAGGAATGAGCCGACCTCGAAATTCCGCACGCCGGCGGCGTATTCGTCGCGGATCCAGCGCTGTTTTGCCGCGGTCGAGGGAAACTTCTTCACCAGCTGCAGGCCGTCGCGCAGGCCCACTTCGCGCAGGATCACCTTGTTGTCGGGATAGACATCTTGGACGCGGGTCATCTCAGGCCTCATGCAGCGTTGTCGGTTGAGGAAAGATTCTGCCGTTCGAGTTCGGCGCGAACCTTTTCGGTGTCGGCGCCGAGCACGGGCACTTTGAGTCCTTCGCCGATATTACCGCCATTCCATTCGATCGGAAGCGCGGGAACCCGGAACGGGGCACCGTCGGCATTGAAGTTCTGCACCAGCCCGCCGGGGCGCAGCACGTGCGGATCCCTTAACAAATCTTCGGGGCGGTTGATCGGCGAGAAGCAGATATTGAGTTCGTCGAGCTTGGCGGACAGATCCGTCACGTTCCAGCGCTTGATCACTTCAGCGACGCGCGGAATGATCCGGGCCCGCGCCAGAATGCGATCGGTGGTGTTGCGCAGGGTCGGATCGTCGGAAAATTCCTGCAAGCCGAACTCGCGGCAAAAGCTCTGCCAATGGCCCTCGGTGACGACGCCGATGAAGATGCGGCCACCGCCGGCGGTATCGAAAATGTCGTAGATCGGCCAGGCGTGCTCGCGTTCCGGCATCGAGCGCGGCTTCCGGCCGGTCATTTCATATTCGACCATGTGCTGCGCGACCAGGAACAGGCAGTTCTCGAACAGCCCGATCCGGATATCGGCGCCGTCGGTGCGGCCGCCGCGCTTCTGGTACAGCGCCGCCAGGATCGAAATCGCGCCGAACATGCCGCCCATGATGTCGTTGGCGGACGAGCCGACCCGCTGCGGCTTTTCCTGGGTGCCGGTCATGGCGGCGAGCCCCGACATCATCTGCACGACCTCGTCGAGCGCCGGGCGGTGTTCATAGGGTCCGGACAGAAAGCCCTTGTGACCGGCGACGATCAGATGCGGATGTTTTCTGCGCAACTCTTCGGTGCCGAGGCCCTGCTTCTCCAGCTGCCCATCGCGAAAATTCTCCAGAAAGACGTCGGCGCTGGCGAGCAGCCGGTGCATCGTCTCGCGGTCCTCGGCCTTGGCGAAGTCGAGCACGACGCTGCGTTTTCCGCGGTTGAACAGCGGGAAGAACGAGGTTCCCATGCCGCCAAGAGAGCGGGTCTTGTCGCCAGCGGGTGGTTCGACCTTGATCACCTCGGCGCCCAGTTGCGCCAGAATCATGCCGCAGGTCGGACCCATCACCATATGGGTCATCTCGACGACCCTTACGCCGTCCAGCGGCAGTCCCGTCCCGGTCATGTCTTCTCCCGTACCCGTTGGATCTTGGTCTTAAGCTAGGCCTTCACACGCCATCTGAAAAATATAATCTGTCGAATAGTGCATTCACCATTCTAGAACGCAAATTCATGGATTCGCGCCAGCTTCGGTATTTCATCGCCGTTTACGAGCAGCGCAACCTGTCGCGGGCGGCGGATCAGGCCAATGTCGCGCAATCGGCGCTCAGCCATCACATACGCATTGCCTCATCAATAATGTTACCGGAGAACTGACCGTCAGGATTAGGGCGGCGATACCGAATCGGATCGGTGTCGCCGATGGCAGGACGGATCAGCATGGGTGCGCGGCGCGAGATCACGGCGGCGGTGGTAGACCGCTATCGATCTGCGGGGCGGGCAGATAAGGGGCGCATTCTCGACGAGCTTTGCGCGGTGACGGGCTGGCATCGCAAGCACGCGGTTCGGGCGCTTGCCATCCATGTCGCAATTTCGCCGGAGGCCCGGCGGCAGCGAAGGCCGACCTATGGCGCCCCTATCAGGGATGCGCTGGTGGCGCTGTGGGAGGCCTCGGATCGGATCTGCGGCAAGCGGCTCAGGGTAATGATTCCGACGTTGCTGCCTTCGCTGGAGCGGCATGGCCGGCTCAAGCTCGACCATGCCGATCGAGCGCTGGTGCTCGGCGTCAGCGCAGCCACGATTGATCGCCTGCTGGTCGAGACCAAAATTGCCGCAGCCGGCGGTAAGCGCCGGCGGGTCGGCTTTTATTCGGCGGTACGGCGTGAAGTTCCGATCCGGACGTTCAACGACTGGCACGATCCGCCGCCGGGGTTCTGCGAGGTCGACATGGTGGCTCATGGCGGCACATCTGTAGCTGGCTCGTTCATTCAGACGTTGACGATGGTCGACGTCGCGACCGGTTGGACCGAATGCATGCCGTTGGTGACGCGCGAGAGCGGCCTCGTCGTGCGAGCCATGGAGTGCGCACAGAACCTGTTTCCCTGGCTCATTCGTGGCGCCGACTTCGACAACGACAGCGCGTTTATGAACGATGTCGTCGTGCCCTGGTGTCGCATGCAAAAGATCGAGGTGACACGCTCGCGCGCCTACAAGAAGAATGATCAGGCGTTCGTCGAGCAGAAGAATGGCGCGGTCGTCCGGCGACTGGTGGGATACGGTCGCTTCGATGGCGTCGAGACGACACGCGTGCTGGAACGCTTGTATGCCGCATCGCGGCTGCACACCAACTTCTTCCAGCCGTCCTTCAAACTGAAGGACAAGCGACGCGAGGGCGCGAAAGTGATCAAGCGCTATCATGTTCCGGCCACGCCCTATGCGCGCGCACTGGCGCATCCGAAGTTGAGCAAAGGCGTCAAACGGCGTCTTCGAGAGCTTTATCGCACGCTCGATCCCGTGGCCCTGCTGGCCGAGATGAGGGACGCCCAGACGGAGCTCGGCACGCGCGTCGGCGCCCGAGCGGGCAAGCTCGCGGCAGCAGCCAGCCCACCGGCTCCGGCAACGAACGCGGCAGCGTTCGCGAAGGGGCTCGGCAATGATGTGCATCTGGGGGAGCAGCGCATCATCCATCGGCGCATGCACAAGCCATACAAAAAGCGCATGAAAATGCCATCGATGCTCGATCCGCACCTCGCCGACATCGAGCGCTGGCTGGCGGCCGAACCTCGTCTGACCGCGCTGGCCATCCTCGGTCGTCTCGCCGAACACTCCCCCGAACAATTCGGGCCGCCGCAGCACACCATCGTGCAGCGCTTGTTGCGATCACTCAGACGCAACGCAGCCGAGGTGATCATCCCGCGCATGGCCGGGGGTACGGCACCGGCCACCATTGGTGATCCCGGGACTGGGGCCGGCGCTGCGTGTGATGGGCACTCCGCGACGTCCCCAGTCCCTCCGATCCTGCGAGCAACGACGCAACCTCGGCCCGGCCGACAGTCGGAGCTACATCCGTCAAGCGAAAGTAACATCCTCAGATGAGGCAATACGCATATCCAACCTCGAAGCCGAGTTCGCAATGCCCTTGTTCGAGCGCAAGCCGCGCGGCATGGAACCGACCGCCGCGGGCGAGCGGCTCTACGAGCACGCCCGCATCATCCTGCGCGCGATGGCGGCGGCCGAACGCGAGATCAAGGCGGGCGGCAGCGTGATCGCCGGCGATATCTCGATCGGCATGGCCAATTCCGGCGTCAAGGCGATCGGCATCCCCCTGATGCGGACCGTGCTGGCGAAATATCCTGATCTCAAACTGTCGCTGACCGAGAGCCTGTCGGGTGCGACCTTGCTGCATTTGATGGCCTCCGAGGTCGATCTCGCGCTGGTCTACAATCCGCCCTCGGAAAAGGACCTGATCGCCGAGCCGGTGCTGGAAGAGCAGATGTTTTGCGTCGGCACCGCAAAACTGATCGGCAAGAGCAAGGCGCCGATCCTCTTCGAGGAGCTGACGCGGCTGCCGCTGATCCTGCTGCGCCACGGGCTTTCCTCCCGCGCCTTGCTCGACGATCCCGTGCTGCTGAAGCGGCTCGAGGCCAATGCGATCCTGCATCTCAACTCGATCAGCGGTATGACCGGCGCGTTGCAGGCAGGATTGGGCTGCGGGATCGCGACAAAACTGTTTGCCCGGGAACAGCTTCACGGGGGAACGCTGATCGCCCGCGAGGTGATCGAACCCACTTTGACGCGCACGCTCTATCTGTGCCGGCTGCGCAACCGGCCCATGACATATGTGATGGAGGAAATGCGGCGGCTGATGCTGGCGCTGATCGCCGAGCAGGTCGGGCGCGGCGCCTGGGAGGCGACGCTGCTGATCTAAATTGCTACGCTATCGAAGATATCGAACGCTTTGTTCGATATGTTCTTCTGGATTTCTGGCTCGTAAGCGCCAAACATGGCTCCAGCTGGCACGTCCTCGCGAAGAAGGACGGCTGATCGGGTGTTTCGGGGAGGAATTCATGAGCGCAATCGAAATCGGCGCGGCAAGCGATGTCGCGGCCACATCCGGCGGGGCGGACGAGATATCGCGGCGGCTCGAGAGCCTGCCGGCCTCGTCCTATGTCTGGCGGCTGGTGATCCTGCTGTCGCTCGGCGGCTGCTTCGAAATCTATGACCTTTTCTTCACCGGCTATATCGCGCCCGGCCTCAACCGCAGCGGCCTGCTGACGACCACGACGCAGGCCTTCTTCGGTTTCTCGGGGATCGGCGCCTTCGTGGCCGCGACCTTTGCCGGCCTGTTCGTCGGCACCTTCTTCCTGGGCTTTCTCGCCGACCGGTTCGGGCGGCGGGCGATCTTCACCTTCGCGCTGCTCGGCTACAGCGCGGCGTCGGTGATCATGGCGTGCCAGACGTCGTCCGAAGGCCTGTTGCTGTGGCGATTCATCGCCGGGATCGGCATCGGCGTCGAGATCATCACCATCGACGCCTATATCACCGAACTGGTGCCGAGCTGGATGCGCGGCCGCGCCTTTGCCGTCAATCAATGCGTGATGTTCATCGCGGTTCCCCTGGTCGCGTTCCTGTCGTGGTGGCTGGTGCCGCTGCAGCCCTACGGCGTCGACGGCTGGCGCTGGGTGGTGCTGATCGGCGCCGCCGGCAGCATGGTGATCTGGGTGTTGCGGCTGTATGTGCCGGAAAGCCCGCTCTGGCTCGCGCGCCACGGCCGGACCGAAGAAGCGTTGAAGATCCTGGCCAGGCTCGAAGCCTCCGCGGGCCCTGCCGCCGCGCGCCCAAAAACACTCACGAACAAGTCGCCGGCACGCGCGCCCGCGACAGTCGGCTTTGCGGAGTTGTTCCGGCCGCCCTATTTGTCGCTGGTCGTGCTGTTCATGGTGTTCAACTTCTGCCAGGCCTTTGGCTTCTACGGCTTTGCCAATTGGGTGCCGACGCTGCTGGTCGAAAAGGGCATCACGGTGACAAAAAGCCTGGAATATTCCTTCATCGTCGCGTTCGCCTATCCGATCGCGCCCTTGCTGGCCGCAAGCTTTGCCGACCGGCTCGAGCGCAAATGGATCATCTGCGGCGCCTGCGTGGCGATCATCGCGTTCGGTGCGGCGTTTTCGCAATTCACGGTGCCGGCGCTGTTGATCCTGAGCGGGGTGCTGCTGACGGCGGCGAACATGACGATGTCCTACGCCTATCACGCCTATCAGACCGAAGTGTTTCCGACCGCGATCCGCGCCCGGGCGTCGGGCCTTGTCTATTCGATGAGCCGGGTCAGCGCGATGTTCTCCGGCTTCATCGTCGCCTACATGCTGCGCGTCGGCGGCGTCAACGGCGTGTTCGGCCTGATTACCTCGGCCATGGTCCTGGTGATCATCGCGATCGCGACCTTCGGTCCGAACGTCCGCGGCAAGCCGCTCGACGCCTGATCGCGCGCTCCTGACATTCGATCTAAGGTTGCGCGCGGCCGCGACCCGCGATAGGCTGCGCGCGGGCAACCTTGGGGACCGAGGAGTGCGCCATGATAGCCGATCGCAAATGGGTTGAGAGAAATCTTGGCTTCGATCCGATCTCGACGCCCCCGCCCGCCGCGGCCTTCACCGTCAAGACGGTGGCGGCATCCGCCGTCAAGCGCTCCGCCAAGGTCGCTCCGGAAGATTTCCAGCGCGAAATAATCGACTTCGATTCGGAGGCGCCCGAAGGCCGCGAGTTCGTCGCCTTCAGCACCGCGACCGGACTGTCGCGCTTCACCGACATACCGTGGCCGAAGGGATTGGCGCCGCAGACCGGACCGAAGCCAAAAGGCACGGGCAGCGGCCCGCTGCCGAAGGCCGACGTGCTGGTGGTGACATGGACCGTCGACGAGGGTCACGCGCTGAGCCGCGTGCTGACCCCCGGCAAGGATTCCCGCAACGACTATGTTTCCTACACGCACAATTTCGCGACCCTTTCGAAGAAATTCCGCAAAGGCGCACCGGCGCTGCAGGCCAAGCGGCTCGGCGCCTATTGGACGACGGCGATCGGCAAGAAATCGGTCGTGGTCTTCAAGTCGGACTCCCATATGTCGCAGGACGGCCCGCAACTGCCGAACATCGACGTCTGGCGCCAGATCATCGAGGAAGTGAGGCCGAAGCTCGTGATCACCACCGGGACCGCGGGCGGCATCGGCAAGCTGGTCGAGGTCGGCGACGTCGTGGTCAGCCCCGTGGTCCGCTTCGATTGCACCTCGAAGTTCAAGAGGAAGCCTTTTGCGCAGGCGCACTACACCAGCTCGCCCGCCAAATCCTCGAAATTTGCCGTGGCAAAAGGGCTGTTCAAGGCCAATTCCGCACAGCTGCCGAAGGACAACACGCGGCCACCCAAGATCATCAAGGTGGCGCCGGCGGATTTGAAATCCTCGGTCGTGACCACCGACCTGTTCGGCTTCGATACCTCGGACAACCACTACAAACTGCAGGGGCTCGGCGACGTTTCCGAAATGGGCGACGCCATTCTGGGACTGGTGGCAAAGGACATGGGCAAGAGCGCGCCGCGCTGGCTCGCGATCCGCAATGTCTCCGACCCGCAGATCAAGGCCGAAGGGACGCTGCGGCAGCAGGCGCAGGTCGCCGCCACCATCTACAAGGGTTATGGGCGGTGGAGCTCGGTGTGCAGCGCCATCACCTGCTGGGCCAGCATCGTGGCGGAGCCGTAGGTCGGAAAGCTGCGAGACCGAGCTAGGGCGTGATGCGTTCAGGTTGTTCTCCCTCGCCCCGCTCTTGCGGGGAGAGGGTTGGGGTGAGGGGCTTTCGCAGCAAATTCGTTAGATGTGAGTGTGCTGAGAGTCCCCCTCACCCGGATCGCATCTTCGATGCGATCCGACCTCTCCCCGCAGGCGGGGCGAGGTGAACGACCACCGGTGCCGACTCAAACAAAAGCCATCACGCTATAGCCTTCAGCTTCACTGCTGCGTCAGAACGGCAGCGCGACGTCGTATTTGATCTCTTTCAGGATCACATTCGTCCGCACGTGACGGATGCCGGGGATCTTGAACATGAAGTCATCGAGAAAGCGGTTGTAGGCCGCCATGTCGCTGACGACGACCCGCAGGTGATAGTCGGCGTCGCCGGTGGTCGCAAAGCATTCGAGGACCTCCGGCCGCTTGCGAACGCGCACGACGAATTCGGAGACGAATCTCTCGTCATGGCGGTCGAGCGAGACATGCAGGATGGCCGACATCGAAAATCCGGCCTTCTCGCGATCCACCAGCGCCGTATACCGCGCGATAACGCCCGCCGCTTCCAGCGAAGCGACGCGGCGCCAGCAGGCGGACGAGGACATGCCGACGCTGTCTGCCAGTTGCTGATTGCTCTGCCGGTTGTCGTGCTGGAGTTGCTGCAACAGCCGCCCATCAAGCGGGTCGATCATTTCCCGGCCTTCCCTGATCTGGATAATTCATCCAGAATATAGCCAATTACCGAACATTTATACCTAAATCCCAGTATTTCCCGGGAAATCTGGAAAATCCTGTCCGTGAATTAGCAGATACTTCCGTCGACCTCCTCATCAGGACGACGGACATGCTGGACATATCAGACGCGCCGCAGCCGAACCTGGACCATTATTCGCTCGAGGACCGCTACGTCAGACAAAGCGGCCGGGTGTTCCTTACGGGCACCCAGGCGCTGGTGCGCATCCTGCTCGATCAGCGCGACCGCGACATCGCTGACGGGATCAACAGCGCCGGTTTCGTTTCGGGCTATCGCGGTTCGCCGCTTGGCGGCGTCGACATGGAGCTTTGGCGCGCCAAAAAATTCTTAGCCGATCGCCGCATCGAATTTCTCCCCGCCGTCAACGAAGACCTCGCGGCGACAGCAGTCTTGGGATCGCAGCAGGTCGAGACCAACCCGAAGCGCGAAGTCGATGGCGTATTCGGCCTCTGGTACGGCAAGGGCCCCGGGGTCGATCGCTCCGGCGACGCGCTGAAACACGGCAACGCCTACGGCTCCTCGCCGCACGGCGGTGTCCTCGTCGTCGCCGGCGACGACCATGGTTGCGTCTCGTCGTCGATGCCGCACCAGTCCGATGTCGCCTTCATGGCGTGGTTCATCCCGACGCTCAATCCGGCCAGCGTCAGCGAATATCTTGCCTTCGGCGAATATGGTTATGCGCTGAGCCGGTTTTCCGGAATGTGGGTCGGCTTCAAGGCCATTTCGGAAACCGTGGAATCCTGCGCCTCGGTCGATCTTCCCGTCCGGCGTCGCTTCGTCCGGCCGGACTACGATATGCCGCCGGGCGGTTTGCATTACCGCTGGCCGGATCTTCCCGGTCCGCAGATCGAGCACCGCCTCGAAGCCAAGAAGAACGCGGTGCTGGCCTTCGCCGCGGCAAATCCGATCGACCGCAAAATCTATGACATCCCCGATGCGACCTACGGCATCGTCACAACCGGCAAGGCGCACCTCGATCTGATCGAAGCGTTGCGGCTCATCGGTCTCGACGAGGGCGAATGCCGGCGGCTCGGCATCGATATCTACAAGGTCGGCATGGTCTGGCCGCTGGCGCACCACGACGCACTGGAATTCGTGCGCGAGAAACGCGAAATCCTCGTGATCGAGGAGAAGCGCGGCATCATCGAGAGCCAGTTCAAGGAATATTTCTACGATTATCCCGGCCACAAGCCGGAATGGATGGTTGGCAAGACCGACGAGAACAACGCACCATTGGTGCCGTGGGTAGGTGAATTGTCGCCGCGCCTGCTGGCGCCGATCGTGGCGCGGCGTCTGGACGCGATTTTTCCGGGCCTCGACCTGCAGTCCCGCGCCGCAAGGCTTGCGCCACAAAGCACCGGCATCGTCGAGATATCCGGCGCGAACCGCACGCCCTATTTCTGTTCCGGCTGTCCGCACAATACGTCAACCAAAGTGCCCGAAGGCTCGCACGCGCTGGCCGGCATCGGCTGCCATTTCATGGCGAGCTGGATGGATCGCGAGACCACGTCGCTGATCCAGATGGGCGGCGAAGGCGTGAACTGGGCGGCCTCCTCGCTGTTTACCGGCCGCGATCACGTGTTCCAAAATCTCGGCGAAGGCACCTATTATCATTCGGGATCGATGGCGATCCGCCAGGCGGTCGCCGCCAAGGCCAACATCACCTACAAGATTCTGTTCAACGACGCCGTCGCCATGACCGGCGGTCAGCCGGTCGATGGCCCCATCAGCGTCCACAGCATCGCCCACGAAGTCCGCGCCAACGGCGTCGCGCGGATCGCGTTTGTTTCCGACGAGCCCGAGAAATTCAATGTGCGGGATTTTCCCGCCGATGTCACCTTCCATTCGCGCGGAGAGCTCGACGCGGTTCAACGCGAGCTGCGCGAGATTCCCGGCGTCAGCGTCCTGATCTATGAGCAGGAATGCGCCACCGAAAAACGCCGCCGGCGCAAGCGCGGCCAATTGGCCGACCCGCCGAAATTCGCCTACATCAACGATCTCGTCTGCGAGGGATGCGGCGACTGTTCGGTCGAATCCAACTGCCTCAGCGTCGAGCCGAAGGAAACCCCGTTCGGCCGCAAGCGCCAGATCAACCTGTCCTCGTGCAACAAGGACTTTTCCTGCCTCAACGGCTTCTGCCCGAGTTTTGTCACGGTCGAAGGCGCTACGCGGCGCAAGAAGCAGGGTCTTGAAATCGACGTGCTGGCCCGGGCGAAGTCGCTGCCGGAACCCGAACGTCCCGAGATCACCACGCCTTTCAACCTGCTCGTCACCGGCGTCGGCGGCACCGGCGTCATCACGGTCGGCGCGCTGGTGACGATGGCGGCACATCTCGAGGGCAAGGGCGCGTCGGTGCTCGACTTCACCGGCTTTGCGCAAAAATTCGGCCCGGTCATGAGTTTCATCCGGCTCTCGGCGGAACCTTCCGACATCAATCAGGTCCGCATCGATCGCGGCGCCGCCGACGCGCTGATCGGCTGCGACATCGTCGTCAGCTCTTCATCCAAGGCAACGGCGACCTACCGTCCGGCGATGCGCGCCGTCATCAATATGGCTGAGATGCCGACCGGCGACATCGTGCGGAATCCGGATGCTAGCCTGGCCGGACCGATGCGGCTGCACAGCATCACGCGCATCATTGGATCGCAAAATATCAGGAGTTTCGACGCCAACCGGATTTCGGACGCTTTGTTCGGCAACACCGTTTTCGCCAATGTGATCATGCTCGGCGCCGGCTGGCAGCAGGGCCTGGTTCCGGTCTCGATGGAAGCGTTGATGCGGGCGATCGAGCTCAACGGCGTTGCCGTCGAACAGAACAAGCGGGCACTTGCGTGCGGCCGCCTTGCCGTGGCCGATGAACATTTCACCGCGCAGCTATTGGGACAAACGCAGCCCGAGGAGACGTTGGATCAGATCATCGCGCGCCGCGTCGATTTCCTGACATCTTACCAAAACGCAGAATATGCCGCGCGCTATCGCGCCACCGTGGACCGCGTTCGTGCCACCGAGCGCGATCGGGCAGCCGGATCGGAGTTGCTCACATCAGCGGTGGCCCGCGCATTGTTCAAGCTCATGGCCTACAAGGACGAGTACGAGGTGGCGCGCTTGCATACGCAGACCGGGCTCCAGGACAAACTGCGGCGCGAGTTCGAAGGCGACTTCACCATCAAATATCATCTGGCGCCGCCCTTCCTGTCCGCGGGCAGGGATTCGCGGGGCCGGCCGTTGAAGCGGCAATTCGGTTCATGGATCGAGCCCGCTTTCCGGATGCTGGCGCGTCTGAAGATTTTGCGCGGCACGCCGCTGGACCCGTTCGGCTACACCCACGAACGCCGGATGGAACGAAATTTGATCGCGTGGTACGAAGCCCTCTTGACGGAGCTGCTTCCCCTTCTACATGCGGGGACTGCCGGTTCGCTGGCCGAAATCGCGTCGTTACCGATGGAAATTCGGGGATACGGACCGGTCAAGCAGGCGGCCGTCGAAAAGGTGAAGGCGAAGATCACAAACCTTCGCAACAAAGGATGAGACCGCCATGTTGGACGCCGCCGTCAAGGCGCTATCGCAAATCCTGTCGCCGCCGATGCGCACCATTCTGTGGCGCTCGATCGGGCTGGCGCTGGTGCTGGTCACGGTGCTGGCGGTCGGATTGCAGCGGTTGTTGAGCTGGCTTGCGGAGAATGGCGAAACCTGGGCCGAGGCCATGCTGGGCCCCGGCTTCCACGCAACACTCAATGTCCTCGCCTGGATCATCTCGATCGCCGCCGGCCTCGGTGTCGTGCTCGGCGGCATCTTCCTGATGCCCGCAATCACCTCGCTGGTCGCCAGCGTGTTCGTCGACGACGTCGCCGATCATGTCGAGCGCGAACATTATCCGGCGGAGCTTCCCGGCACCGCGCTGCCGCTCGGCGTCGCGATCCCGGAAGGCGCCAAGACCGCGCTGCTGACCATCCTGGTCTATCTGATCGCGCTGCCCTTCGTGTTCGTCGCGGGCGCCGGCTTCATCGCGTTTTTCATCGCGACCGCGTGGCTGTTGGGGCGTGAATATTTCGAGCTCGCGGCAATGCGGTTCCGCTCGCCGGCGGAAGCCAAGGCGATGCGCAAGGAAAACGCCGCCATCGTCTTCACCGCAGGCCTGATCATCGCAGCCTTCGTATCGATCCCGATCGTCAATCTGGCGACGCCGTTGTTCGGCATGGCCTTCATGGTTCACATGCACAAGCGATTGAGCGGCCCGCGGCCGGAACTGATCGAGCAGGCGCGGCGGCGGGAAGTTTCCGCGCGTTGATCTTGTCACCTCGCCCCGCTTGCGGGGAGAGGTCGGATCGCGAAGCGATCCGGGTGAGGGGGTACGGGTCTTTCAACTAGCACCGACCTCGCGGATAGAGCCCCTCACCCCAACCCTCTCCCCGCAAGAGCGGGGCGAGGGAGAAGCAGGCGACTCCATGCCAACCCGGACTCATCAAACAGCCACGCCGCACTTCCGCAGCACACCCTTGGCAAAACCGAACGGCGCCGGCGTGAATGGACCCGGCGGCGCCCGGGTGATCAACGCCGTGAGCAACAGCGCGACCATCGCCAGCCAGAAACACAGCCAGAAGCCGTCGATATAGGCCAGCGTATTCGCCTCGCGTGCCACCTGGGCCGAAAGCGTTCCCATCGCCCGTGCCGGCGCTGTTCCGGCGCCGTGGCTGGCAAAGAAATCCGAGAGCTGCTTGAGCATGCGGGTCACATCGACGCTGCCGTTTTCAATGTGCTGTCCGAGATAATTGGAGTGGATCTGCTCGCGCACGCGCAGCCAGGTTCCCATCAGCGCCACGCCGATCTCGGCCCCGCCGAGCCGCATGATCTGGATATAGGCGGCAAACGACGTCGCGCGCGCCGGATCGGAATTGGACACAGCGAGGATGATGATCGGCAGCAAGGTGAACGCCTGTCCGATCGAGAGCAAAACGACGATGGTGACGAAATCGCCGCGCGCCCAGTCGTGGCTGAGTTGCGTGCCCAGCAAATTGGCCGTGGCGAAAGCCGAGAGCCCGACTACGAGCACGGTGCGGGGATCGAAATGCCGCAGCAGAAAGATCGATACCGGCACCAGCACGAACATCGGCAGCGCGCCGTATGTCAGCAACAACACGCCGGTCTGTTCGGGCCTGAGCTGACCGACCACGCTGAGAAAATTCGGCACCAGCGATGAATTGGACAGGCTGGTGAGGGTGTAGAGCAGGATGATGACCAGCGAGAGCCCGACATTGCGCGAGAACAGCACGTTGACGTGGGCCCAGGGCTCGGGAACCAACGCCTCGTTGATCAGGAACAGGACAAACAGCACGCCGCCGCCGAGCAGCAGCGCCATGACCGTGCCGGATTCCAGCCAGTCCAGCCGATTGCCCTGATCGAGACCGGCATAGATCATCGAGACCGAGGTGCCGAGCAGCAGCATGCCGCCCCAGTCGGCATCGCGCAGCAGATTGCGGTTGACCGGTTCGGCCGGCGTACCGAGATAGACCATCAAGCCCATCAGCGGCGCGATCGCCACGCCCTGCCAGTACAGCCACTCCCAGCCCCAATGGTCGACGTAAAAGCCGACCAGCGAGGTGCCGCTGTCGAGCGCGAAGCCGACCCGGATGGAATAGATCGAGATCGCCGGCAGCCACCACCGGATCGGCAAATTGCGGAACACGATCATCAACGTCGCGGGCACGAACGTCCCCAGCAACATGCCGTGCACGATGCTGAGCACGATCAGCGTGGTGTAGTCGTGGACGAACGGGATTGTCAGCGAGACCAGGGCATAGGCAAGGCTTGGAATGCCAAGCACGCGGCGCAGGCCGAATACGGTGGCGAGCCAGGCAACGGCCGGCGCGATGAAGATCTGCGAACCGATCGATGCGGTGCTGAGCCAGGCGCCCTCGTCGAACCCCAACGAAAAGGCGCCGCGCAGATCCGGCAATCCGACCGATGTCAGCCGGCTGTCGAAATTGGCCAGAAAAGAGCCGAGCAGCACGGCGGCGACCGCGAACAGCGGGTGGCGCGCGACGCCACCGCGCGAGACCGGCCCGAGCGCCTGGTCGGCTGCGATCGTGTCAGTCATCGGTCTGAATGTTGGTCACGACCGACATTCCCGGCAGCAGGCGCTCCAGCAACGGCTGGTTCTTGTCGAGTTCGATCCGGACCGGAACGCGCTGGACCACCTTGGTGAAATTGCCGGTGGCGTTATCGGGCGGCAGCAGCGCGAATTGCGAGCCGCTGGCGGGCGAGACCCGCTCGACGCGGCCATGCAGCTTCTCGTTCGGAAAACTGTCGACCGTGATGTCGACGGGTTGGCCGGGCTTGACCCGCGTGAGCTGGGTTTCCTTATAGTTGGCCATCACATAGACATTGGGCAGCGGCACGACATTGATGAGGTTGCTGCCGATATTGACGTAATCGCCCGGCTGGACCTGGCGCTCGCCGACGACGCCGTCGAACGGCGCGACGATTTTGGTATAGCCGAGCTTGAGCCGCGCCGAGGCAAGGGCGGCCTGCGCGCCCAGCACGTCGGCGGCGCGCTGCTTCTTGGTTCCGGCCAGCACTTCCATCTGGTGACGCTGCGCGGCGATCACGGCCCGGCTGGCGCGAACATCGGCCTGCGCCTTGGCGTAGGCCGCGGTCGCCTGTTCGAATTTTTGCCTTGTGCCGGATTCGGTCTGCGACAGCGATTGCTGGCGCTCCTGTTCCTGCTTTGCCTCGACCTCTTGCGCGGCCGCCGATACAAGCTGGGCTTCGGCCTGCGCGATGGTCGCGTATTGCAGTTCGACCTGGTTGCTCAAATTGTCGAGCGCTGCTTGCGCCGCCGCGACGCTGGCCTCGGCCTGGGCGACCTGGGCCTGGTAGTCGGCGGGATCGATCTGAATCAGCAAATCGCCGGCCTTGACGCGCTGGAAATCGTTGGCGGCAACGGTGAGGATTTCGCCGGCGACCCGGCTGCTCAGCCGGGTCATCTCGGCGCGGACATAGGCGTCATTCGTGGTCTGCACCGTGGCATTACCGACCCATGCATCCCAGCGCAGCGTCGCCAGCGCGATGAAGCCGAATGCGGCCAGCACCGCGAACAGCGGAATCGCGAAACGGCCCCAGGAATTGCGCAAGGCAGCCGGCGGCGGCGAGGCCGGAGGAGCAGCCGGCGGAGGCGGCGCCGCAGCTATCTTCATTGCGGGCGGCGGGCTGGTTTGTTCCTGCTGACTCAAGGCAATCCCCTCACTCATTCTGCCGAATGCCGGACGAGGCTATCAAGGCATGATGCATGCCGCAAACCGTCGTGTGAGGCCACTGGCAGAGATCGTCGATCAGGCATACCGCGCGGCTGGTGCCGCGAGGTCAATCCGACCGGTTCCGCGCCAATGGCACCAACAGCAGTCCGGCGATCGCGACGCAGGCGAGCATCGCCCAGGCCTCGTTGATGCACAATGCGAGCGAGGCCTTTTCGACCATCGGCCGGACGAATGCCACGGCAGCATCGTCCGGCGGTCCCGGCGGCCGGTTCACAAACGCGGCTACGCTTAGCCCGATCGCCTTCGCGGCCGTAACATCTCCCGCCAGCAGGCGGGTGCGAAAATCCTCGGCGTAAATTCCGATCCGGCCGTACAGGATGGTATCGATCAGAGCGATGCCGATGGCGCCGCCCAAATTCCGCATCAGGTTGAACAGGCCGCTGGCGTCCGCCACCTCCGCTTCCGGGAGCGCACCGAGCGCAATGCGGGTCGGCGGCAATAGGCAGAACATGATCGCGATGCCGCGCACCACCTGCGGTAAAAACATTTCGTCGAAATCGGCGGTGCGGGGCTGAAACGCGCTCAGGCCCAGTCCCAGCGCGAACAGAGCGAAGCCACAAGCCGTCAGCAGGCGGGCGCCGATCCGGCTTTCGAGGATCGCGGCGAGCGGCGCGGTGACGAGTTGCGCGACCCCGGTGACGAGCATGATGGTGCCGATCTCGAACGCATCACGGCCGCGCACGAAGGCGAGAAAGACCGGCATCAGATAGACCGAACCGAACAGGCCGACCCCAAGGCAAAAGCTCAAGGCGCAGCCGGCCGCGAACGAGCGCCGCTTCAAGGTCAGGAGTTGCACGACCGGATGCGCCGATCGCAAGCTGCGGCGGACCGAAAGGGCGATACCGAAGGCGCTTGCCGACAACAGGCCGATGCATGTCAGCGACCACCAGCCACGGTGCGGCGCTTCCTTCAGCCCGATCTCGAGGCTGGCAAGCGCCGCCGCCAGCAGGATCAGCGTTAACCCGTCCAGTCTTGTCAGTTCGTTCAGATCGGTTTGCTGACGCGGCAGCAGCAACGGTGCCGCCGAGGCTGCGATCATTCCGGGAATGACGTTGATCAGAAACAGCCACGGCCACGACCAGGTTTCCGTGATCCAGCCACCGACGACGGGTCCAACGGTCGGCGCCAGCACCGCGACCACGCCGCCGACCGTAGTGGCGACGGCGTGAAGCCGGGGCGGGAACAGCAGGAACACCGCTGAAAACACCGCGGGGATCAACACACCGCCGGAAAATCCCTGCACCACCCGGAACACCAGCAGCACGGCAAAATGGCCGCTATAGGCGCAACCGATCGACGCCAGGGTAAACAACGAGACGGCTGTTACGAACAGCCACCGCAAGGTCAGCACGCGCGTGAACAGGCCGGTCAAGGGGATCGCGATCACCTCGGCGATCAGATAGGCGGTCTGGATCCAGCTCATGGCGTCCGGCGAGATCGCCAGCGCATGCTGGATCGCCGGCAATGAGGTCGCGACCACCTGGATGTCGAGGATGGCCATGAACATGCCAAGGCACATCAACAGGAAGCCGGCCCATGTCGCCACGGCCGGCGCGACCGTTCGAGGCTCCGCCTGCTCACTCACAGCGCCCTGCGTGCGCGTTGACCGTCGACGGCGGATAGCGCGCGGGCCTCGACGCGAATCCGGATCACGAGCACCGCGGCGTTCAAGGCCGTGAAGATCAGCGCCAGCAGAGGCAGATGCAGCGCGAGCGGCAGCAACGCGATCTCGGCGGCGACGACGGCATAATTGGGGTGCGAAAAATATTGGTAGGGTCCGGATGCGACCAGCTGCTCGCCCGGCAGCACGATGACGCGCGTGGTCCATCGCGGCCCGAGCGTTGCGAGAATCCATAGGCGAAAGCCCTGCAGCGCGACGAACAGCGCAAGCGCCAGCCGATTCACGTCCTGATCGCGGCCCCAGACCCACAGCGCGATCAGCCAGGCTGCATGGACCGCCACAACCAGCGGATAGTGATTGGCGCCGATCTCGATGGCGCCGCGCGCCTTGAGCCTGCCGGTGTTGTATCGCGACAAGACGAGCTCGCCGATCCGCTGCAGCGTGACCAGCGCAAGAATGACGGCCGCGAGGCTCACGCCGCGTGCCGCAACGCGACGCAGCTTGCGGTGAAGCCGGGCCCAAGCGCGGTCAGCAGCGACCGCGACGGCAGGCCGTGGGCGCGCGCGCGTTCGAGCACGAACAGCACGGTGGGCGACGACATGTTGCCATAGTCGGCGATAACTTCGCGCTCATGGTCGAGCGTGCCCTGCTCGAGCGACAGCGCCCGTTCAAGCGCGAGAATGACCTTGGTGCCACCGGGATGACAAACGAAGCGATCGATATCGTTTGCCGACAACTCCATACGGGACAGAATTTCCGCGACGGCCGGCCCGATATTATCCCGGACGAAATCGGGAATCGTGCGCTGAAAGATTACGCCGAACCCCTCCGGGTCGACGCTCCATCCCATGATGTCGAGCGTATCGGGCCACTGCTTTTCGCCGGCGGCCTCGATCCGGGTCGCGCCGCCATCGCCGGCGCGCAGAATGGCGGCGGCTGCGCCATCGCCGAACAGGCTGGCAGCAACGACGTTGGCCTTGGTCAATTCATCATGGCGCACCGCAAGGGTGCAGAGTTCGAGCGCGACCAACAGCACGTTGGTGCCTGGCCGCGCCTGCGCCAGCCTTGAAGCGATCGACAGGCCGGAGACGCCGCCGGCGCATCCGAGACCGAATACCGGCACGCGCGACACGTCGCTGCGGAAACCAAGTTGGCCCGCAACCCGCGCTTCCAGCGTCGGCGTTGCAATGCCGGTCGAACATACCGTGACGACAGTGTCGATATCGCCGGCCGAAAGATCCGCACGCGCCAGCGCCTTGCGCGCGACGTCGACGAACAGCGCCTCCGCGCCTTCGAGAAACGCCCGCGTTCGCTCCGGCCAGCCGCGCCGCTCGAGATACCATTCCATCGGTTTGACGCCGTAGCGATGGCGTATTCCGGTGTTGGCAAACAGGCTCGACATGGTTTCGAACTGCGGATAGCGGTCCGCCATCAGCTTGCTGGCTGCTTCCAGGATTTGTTTCTGATGAAACAGATGCGGGGGAACCGAGGTCGCAAGCGAAACCAGTGCGGCCTTGTCATTCATGTCACTCATCCTGCCTCTGGTACCTCATTATAGGAACCGCGGCGAGGAGCGAATATTTCAGAGGCCGCCGATGCCGGGCGCGCCGGGGCATCACTATAAATTGAAAGACGGAGGGAAGGCGCTCGCGAAAAAGCTACACCGTCTTTTCCGGCCAGCGGCAGAGATCGTTGATCAGGCATAACTCGCAGCGCGGCTTGCGGGCCAGACAGGTGTAGCGGCCGTGCAGGATCAGCCAGTGATGCGCATGCAACATGAACTCGGACGGGATCACTTTCTCCAGCCCAAGCTCGACCTCGAGCGGCGTATTGCCCGGCGCCAAACCGGTGCGATTGCCGACGCGGAACACATGGGTATCGACCGCCATGGTGTGTTCGCCATAGGCCATGTTGAGCACGACATTGGCGGTCTTGCGCCCGGCGCCGGGTAGGCTTTCGATCTCGGCGCGGCTGCGCGGCACCTCGCCGCCGAATTCGGCAATCAGTTTTTCCGACAGCGCGATGACGTTCCTGGCCTTGTTGCGGTAGAGCCCGATGGTCTTGATGTAGTCGCGGACCTGGTCTTCCCCGAGCGCGAGCATTTTTTGCGGTGTGTCGGCGACTTGAAACAGCGCGCGCGTCGCTTTGTTGACGCCGGCGTCAGTCGCCTGCGCCGACAGCACCACGGCGACCAGCAGCGTGTAGGGGTTGAGGTGCTCGAGCTCGCCCTTCGGCTCGGGATTAGCCTCGCGAAAACGGCTGAAGGCCTCGTGGACCTCCGCCGCAGTCCAGGGCCTTGGCTTTGGCGATTTTTTGGGCGCTGTGGATTTGGGCGACGATCCCGCCGCCGCCTTTTTCGCCGGCTTCCTCGGTGCGGAGCGAACGATGGTTTTTTTGGCGCGTTGAGCGCGGATGATTTTGGCCATGATCCGGGTATACTGACCTGTGATGACCGCTAGCAACGACTTTGATCCGGAGCCGCCCGAGCCAAAACTGTTTTCGGCACGGCTGACGCCCCACCGTTCGCTCAACCGCACCGGCTTTCTGGTGCTGATGGCGTTCATTAGCGTCGTCAGTTTTGTCGCGGGCGTGGCGTTCTGGATGATGGGCGCCTGGCCGGTGTTCGGCTTCTTCAGCCTCGACGTGCTGGTGATCTACTGGGCGTTCCGGATCAATTTCCGCCGCGCCAAGGCCACCGAGGACATCGTGGTGACGGCATCGGAATTGCGCGTGCGCCGGGTCAGCCATCGCGGCCATGTCGTCGAGTGGGTGCTCAATCCCCTGTGGGTGCAGTTTGAGCAGAAGAGCCACGCCGAATTCGGCATCGAAAGGCTTTATCTGGTCTCCAGAGGCCGCCGCGTCTCGATCGGAAGTTTTTTGGGGCCCGACGAAAAGGCCAGTTTTGCCAAGGCCTTAATGACCGCGCTGCAGGCTGCCAAGCGCGGCCCAACGTATAATCCCGTCGCCTAGGCTGTTTTTGTTTGACGCGTTTTCTTCACGCGAACCGGTGCCCCCTTCGCTTGAAAACGCTACGTTATCGGAAATCGGGTGGTTGGAACGACCAATGCGTCCTACATCAGACCCCATGATGACACTCGCCATAAATGACCAGCGCCTGACCAAGCCGGGCCCCCTGAACGCCGCGCTGCGCGACTATGATTCGGTGCGGCGCGCGATCGCCTTCATCTCCGAGCACTGGCGCGCGCAGCCGACCATCGAATCGATGGCGGAAGCCGCGAGCGTAACGCCGGACGAACTGCACCATCTGTTCCGCCGCTGGGCCGGGCTGACGCCAAAGGATTTCATGCAGGCGCTGACGCTCGACCACGCCAAGGGCCTGCTGCGCGATTCCGCCAGCGTGCTCGACGCCGCACTCGACTCCGGCCTTTCCGGTCCGGGCCGATTGCATGATTTATTCGTCACCCATGAGGCGATGTCGCCGGGCGAATGGAAGAACGGCGGCGCCGGCATGACCTTGCGCTACGGCTTTCATCCCTCGCCGTTCGGCACCGCGATCGTGATCGCGAGCGGCCGCGGGCTTGCGGGTCTCGCCTTCGCCGATCCCGGCGAGGAGCCGGCGGCGTTCGCCGACATGAAGCGGCGGTGGCCGAATGCAACCTATGTCGAGGACCGCGACGGCACCGCGGGTCTTGCCCAGCGCATCTTCGATACAAAGCTGTGGCGTCCGGACCAGCCGCTGCGCGTGGTCTTGATCGGCACCGATTTCGAGGTCCGGGTCTGGGAAACCCTGCTGAAGATCCCGATGGGCCGCGCGGTCTGTTATTCGGATATCGCCAACAATATCCAGAACCCGAAGGCCTCGCGCGCCGTTGGCGCCGCGGTCGGACGCAATCCGGTCTCGTTCGTGGTGCCCTGCCATCGCGCCCTCGGCAAAGGCGGCGCGCTGACCGGCTATCACTGGGGCATCACCCGCAAGCAGGCGATGCTGGGCTGGGAAGCCGGACAGGTGGGATTGCACTAACGGCGGAAATGCTCCGGGCATGCTAGCTCACGAGGGCGCGTCCGAACGGCACGACCTTGTTGCCGGCGTCGTGTCCAATATCGGCACGGCCCAACCAGGGTATGCCGGACTTCCGGCACCAGTGGCGGGCGACTTCCTCTTCGGTCATGCCAAAGTCCGGATCGTTCGGCGTGATGTCGCTGCAACGGCCCAGCATGATGCCGGCAGCCCGCCTGACCCCGGGATTGCCAGTGATGTGAAACAGCGACCGGTCGATCCGGTACATCGCCTCCGACACCTCCTCCAGCATGAGCACATGGCCGTCGAAGTCAGGCTGGTGCGGCGTGCCGAGCAAGTGACTGAGGATCGTCATATTGAATGCCGCCGTCTTGTCCGAACGACGGACGGCGGGCTCCAACGCTTCGGGCGCGCGGTCGATGATCCAGGCGAGCGCCCGTCCGATCGCTGCGTCGCCCCCGGCCCGGACGATGTCCTGCACCACCGGACCATGCGCCACGGAATTGAAGCCGGCCTGATAGAGCGCGGCCAGCAGCGTGCCGCCGTCGCTATAACCAAGATAGGTCTTTCGCGTCGACGGCGGCGTCAAGCCGGACATCACCGCCTCCACAATGCGGCAGGAGCCGTAACCGCCGCGTGCGAGCCACACCGCGTCGAAACTTTCGTCATTGGCGATGTCGAGGAAGGCCTGCGCGCGCGTTTCGTCATCGCCTGCGAAATGCCCGTGCGAAGCAAAACACTGCGGATGGAAGAAAATCTCCGGCGGCCTGTCCGGATACAGCGATGCCGCCAGCGCCTGCACTTTCTCGGCGGCCTCCAGAGACATCCGCGACGCTGGCGCGACGACGCCGATCCGGCACTTCTCCTTGCTCATCCTGCCGCCCCGCCCGCGTTGCACTTGACCGGCAACGCTTGTAGATTCCGCCAATGTCCCGGCTTGGAGATTACTTTTTTTGCGGCGTCGGCGGTAGTGGCATGACCCCCCTCGCTCTGATCATTCAGGCCAGGGGCGATCGGGTCGAGGGTTCTGACCGCGCGCTCGACCAGGGGCGCAACACCGAAAGATTCGATTTTCTGCGCGCGCGCGGCGTCTCGCTGCATCCGCAGGATGGCAGCGGCGTTCGCCGGGCCGGTCAGATCCTGGTCACCTCCGCCGCCGTCGAGGAAACGATCCCTGACGTGCAAGCCGCGCGGCGCGTCGGCGCCTCCATTACCACGCGCGCGAGGCTTCTCGCCGACCTCTTCAACGAGGCCGCCTTGGGCGTTGGTGTTGCCGGCACCAGCGGAAAGTCCACCACGGTCGGCATGATCGGCTGGATCCTGCATCGCGCAGGGAAGAGCCCAACCATCATGAACGGCGCCGATATGAAGAACTTCGCCGCCACAGACTCACCGTTCGCCAGCGCCAGGATCGGCGAGGGCGGGACATTCGTGAGCGAAGTGGACGAAAGCGACGGCTCGATTGCGTTTTTTGAGCCGCGTATCGCGGTCGTGAACAACATCTCGCTCGACCATAAATCGCTGGACGAACTGCGTAGCCTGTTCCGGGGCTTCAGCGTCAAGGCAGAGACCGTCGTGCTGAATCTCGACAATCCGGAGACCGCCGCACTCGTGCCCGATTTGAAGCCGGGCCAGGCGACGACCTACAGTCTGACCGATGCGCGGGCCGATCTCCTCGCGTTGTCGCCGGCCCCCTCACCGGCCGGCATCGCCTTCCGCATCAAGGCGCGCGACACCGGCGAGGCCGTCGAGGTGAAACTGCAAGTTCCAGGATTGCATAATGTTGCCAACGCGCTCGCCGCGCTCTGCGCCGCGAAGGCATGCGGCGTGGCGCTGGCAGACGCCGCGTTCTATCTGGGTGAATTCAGCGGCATAAGGCGGCGGCTGGAGGTTGTGGGCACTGTCAATGGCGTGACGGTGATCGACGATTTTGCCCATAACCCCGACAAGATATCGGCCACGCTCGAAACCATGCATGCGTTTCCCGGCCGCCTGCTGCTGATGTTTCAGCCGCATGGCTACGGCCCGATCCGTTTGATGAAAGACGCTTTGGTGGACTGCTTTGCGAACGGCCTGCATGGTGACGACGTTCTGCTGATGCCCGAGCCCGTCTATTTCGGCGGCACGGTTGACCGCAGCGTTGGCAGCCATGAACTCGTATGCGAAGTCGAGCGGCGCGGTCGAAAGGCCTTCGCCCTGCCGGATCGGATCGCTTGCGGTGACAGGCTGGTCAAGTTGGCCCGTCCTGGCGATCGCATCCTGGTCATGGGAGCCCGCGACGATTCGCTTTCAATATTCGCGCGTGAACTGCTGCGACGGCTTGCGCCGTAAGGCGGCGCTCGCTTGAAAGCGCTGCGGCAATCAGCGATCCAGCCGCTTCCAGAACAACGCGGTGTCGCACAACCTCCCGTCCGGAAACATCGCGTAATCCGGGATGATCCCGCTTTCGGTCCAGCCGGCGCGCCGATAGAGCCGATAGCCGTTATCGCCGGGAACGGTGTCGAGCACCAAAAGCCAGCGGCCGCGATGTCGCGCTTCGTCTTCCACCCGCGCCATCAGCGCCGCGCCGATGCCGTGGCCGCGCGCGGAGCGATGCACCAGCATTTTCTTCACATCGGCGCGGTGCGGCTGATTGGGCGGAGTGTCCAGCCCGAGCTGGACCGTGCCGATGATCTTGCCGTCGAGCTTTGCCGCCAGCAGCACGGTGTCGCCTGACGCCACCGAGCCTGAAACCCTGCGGAAGAACGCCAGCGCCTGATCTTGCGAGAACGGCGCCATGAAGCTGACGCTGGCGCCGCCCGCGACGCAGTCGACCAGCACGGAGGCGAGTTGCTCGAGTGCTTCATCCGCAATCGGCGTGGTGAGAACGGAGATTTCGGCAGCCGCGCTCACGCCGCCAGATCAACCTTGGAAGCGACGGTGGAATCGGCGTTGAGCCGGTAGATCACCGGCGCGCCGGTGGCGAGTTCGCGCTTCAAGATGTTTTCCGGCGTCAGCTTCTCCAGCACCATGATCAGCGCCCGCAGCGAATTGCCGTGGGCGGCGACCAGCGTCCGTTCACCGCGCAGCACGCCGGGCAGAATCTCCTGCACGTAATAGGGCAGCGTCCGCGCCAGCGTATCCTTCAGGCTTTCGCCGCCGGGCGGCGGCACGTCGTAGGAACGCCGCCAGATCAGCACCTGGTCCTCGCCCCATTTCTTGCGGGCGTCGTCCTTGTTGAGGCCCGAGAGATCGCCATAATCGCGTTCGTTGAGCGCGAGGTCCTTTTTGGTCGGAAGCCCGGTCTGGCCGATCTCGGTGAGCATCAGATCGAGCGTGTGCTGGGCGCGCGTCAGCACCGACGTAAACGCGACGTCGAATGTCAGCCCCTGCGCCTTCAATTTGCGTCCGGCCTCCTCGGCTTCGGCTATGCCCTGCGCGGTGAGATCGGGATCTTTCCAGCCGGTGAAGAGATTCTTCAGGTTCCAGTCGCTCTGGCCATGACGCACGAGCACGAGAAGGCGGTCGCTCATTCCAGGGATTCCGTTTTCGTTTCGAAGGGTAGCTAAACTTTAGAAATCAGTGAGCCCAAGCACGTCGGCCATCGAGTACATCCCGGGCTTCTTGCCCTGCGCCCATAATGCGGCCTTGACGGCGCCTTGCGCGAACATGGTGCGGTCCTCGGCCTTGTGGGTCAGTTCGATGCGCTCCATCGCGCCGGCAAAGATCACGCTGTGATCGCCGGTGACGCTGCCGCCGCGCAACGATGCAAAGCCGATATCGCCCGACCGCCGCGCGCCGGTATGGCCGTCGCGGCCGCGCGCCGAATGCTCCGCCAGCGCGATCTTGCGGCCGGCGGCGGCGGCTTCGCCCAGCATCAAGGCGGTACCCGACGGCGCGTCGATCTTGGCCCGGTGGTGCATCTCCAGAATCTCGATATCGAAATCGGCATCGAGCGATTGCGCCACGCGCTTGACCAGCGCCGCCAGCAGATTGACGCCGAGGCTCATATTGCCCGACTTCACCACGATGGCGCGCGAGGTGACGCTCTTGATCACGGCGTCATCCGACGACGACAGGCCGGTGGTGCCGATGACATGGACGAGGCCGCGCTGGGCGGCGATCGCGACATTGGCGATGGTGGCACCCGGCACGGTGAAATCCAGAATGCCGTCGGCATTGGCCGTCATCGTCCACAGATCGGCGGAGAGTTTGACGCCATTTTCGGGCAGGCCGGCGAGGACGCCGGCATCCTTGCCCAAAAGTTCGGAACCGGGCGCCTCCAGCGCGCCGGCAAGAACCGCGCCTGGTGTTTCCGTAATGACGCGGGTCAGCGCGCGTCCCATCCGGCCGCCGGCCCCCGCAACGATCAAACGCATGTCTGCCATGGTTTTACCTCTTCACGCCCTATTAGCGGGAGCGGGCCGCTCCGGCAACCGATTGGGCGTCAACTCGTCGTCATGCCCTGGCCAGTCGTCGGCTTTTCGCAGACTACGTTAACTGGTCTGCGCTCTCAGGCATCACGATAGTGGGCATTTTTTGGCTACGGCTGCGGGCCGTCATAGCCTTCGATGATGACGAGGTCGGCGTTCGAATGCGGCTGCCGCACCTTGATGTTTTGCTGGTATTCCGGAGAGCGATAGCAGGCCAGCGCTGTCTCGTAGTCGGGGAATTCGATCACGACATTGCGCGAGCGGCTTTCGCCTTCGATGGCGGTGAATTTGCCGGCACGCACCACGAAGCGCCCGCCGAATTTCTTGAAGATGGCCGGATTGGCCGCAGCGTAAGGCTTGTAGCCGTCCTCATTGTGAACGTCGACGCGTGCAATCCAGTAGCCTTTTGCCATTTCCGTTGTCCTTCTTGTTGTTCAACTTGTTCAACCCAGCGCCTGCGCGATTTCCGCCTGAATGGCGTCCGCCGCGAGCCTGGGATCGGCGGCTTCGGTGACCGGTCGCCCGACCACCAGATAATCGGCGCCGGCCGATATCGCCCGCGCCGGCGTCATGATGCGCTTCTGATCGCCGACCGCCGCGCCCGCCGGCCGGATGCCCGGCGTCACCAGATGCATCTGGTGACCGACGATCTTGCGCAGGGCGGCGGCCTCCTCGGGCGAACAGACCAGCCCGTCGACGCCGAGCACCTGCGCCTGCTGCGCCCGCGCCTCGACCAGGTCGGAGACGTTGAGCCGGTAACCCGCGGCATGGAGATCGCCATCGTCGTAGGAGGTCAGCACGGTGACGGCGAGAATTTTCAGGCTGGAGCCCGCGCGCGCCTCGACCGCGGCCTTCATGGTCTGCGGATAGGCATGCACGGTGAGGAAGGTCGCGCCCAGCTTCGCGACACTCTCGACACCGCGCGCCACCGTATTGCCGATGTCGTGCAGCTTGAGGTCGACGAACACCTTCTTGCCGCGGTCCGAAAGCTGGCGCGCCAGCGGTAATCCGCCGGCATAGCCGAGCTGATAGCCGATCTTGTAGAAGGTCACGCTGTCGCCAAGCCTTGCAATCATCGCTTCCGCCTCGGCTACGCCGGGCAGGTCGAGCGCCACAATCAACCGGTCTTTCGGAGCGATCTTGGCAGGCTGCATGTCACCTCACATCATGCGTTGGGAAATCTCGATCAGCTGCCGCACCAGCGCTTTCAGCGCCTCGATATCGGCGGAAAGTTTCAGGCGGTCCATCTCGTCATAGGCCTGATCGGCGAAGGACAGCGCGAGCTGGCTCGGAATGACGGTCGCATGGCAGGCGGAGAGGATCAGCCGCAGCGCCGCCAGCGCACGGGTGCCGCCGAGCCGGCCACCCGAGGCGGCCGCGATCGCAAATACCCGCTCGCGAAATACCTGGCCGCGGCTCTCGCCTGAATCCTGCACCCGACTCACCCAGTCGATGGTATTTTTGACCAGCGCCGGAACCGACGAATTATATTCCGGCGTCACGATCAGCACGCCATGGTGGGCGCCGATCATGCGCTTGAGATTGACCGCGTTTTTCGGCACGCCGGATTTGGCCTGCAGATCGCCGTCATAGATCGGCAGCGGAAAATCCGACAGCGAGATGCGGGTGATTTCAGCGCCCGATTGCGCCAGTTCATGGGCGATGGCCGCCGCCAGCCGCGCATTGAGCGAGCCGGTGCGAAGCGATCCCGGGATCACGAGGATTTTCAGTGCGGACATATTTAGAAATCGCGTTCAGGCGAGCCCTGCGCGACGGCGCAGGCGAGCATTTTCTCAGAAAATGCTCTTAACTAAATTTTCGCGCGTATTCTACGCGCAAAACCGGTACCCACTTTTGCGGAATACGCGCCTGTCAGCCCTTGCGATACACCCAGACCCGGGCGGGCGGAAGGTTCATCCAGATCCGCTCGGAAGCTTCCGTGGACACGCCCGGCAGCGATTTCGGAATCGGCGGCGCGACCGAATAGGTGAACTGAACGAAGGGTGCGCCGGGCGCGAGCGCTGCGAAGGCATCGCGGATCAGTTTCAGGCGCGTCAGCATCGGCTTGGTCACCAGCGGCAGGCCGGAGACCACCGCCGATGCGGGGAGCTTCAGGACCTCCCACAGCGAGTCGCGCAGCTTATAGGCGTCGCCCTGCACCACCTTGGCGTGCGGATAGCGGTCGCGCAGCAGCGCGCAAAAACCCGGATTATATTCGACCAGCACGAGGCGTTTTTGATCGATGCCATGCTCGATCAGCGCGTTGGTGATTGCGCCGGTTCCGGGTCCAAGCTCGACGACCGGGCCTTCGGAGTCGACATCGACATATTGCGCCATGGTGCGGGCGAGCACCCGGCCCGACGGCATCACGGCGCCCATATGGAGCGGCTTTTCCATCCATGAACGGAGGAAACGAACCTCGTCGTCAAGACGGAGAGGTTTCTTCAACGCACGCACGGACGATTGCAAAGGCATGTCGCTACCAGGCGGGACCGCAAAAGCGAGCGGGGACTGTCAACAAACAGTCATAAAGAGGTATAGGTCGAAGCCTACATGGTCAAGCAAAACGGTATCGCGCCTGATCGGCCAGCGTGGTTGTGATTCGGCGATAAGACCATGCACTAATTAATTATTTCAGCACGGTCGAACGCCAAACCGGACACTTTCGCCCGCCACTTCAGGGGTTCGCGCGGTTACCAAAGAAGTCCTTGACCTTGGAGAAGAAGCCCGCCGCCTCCGGTTGAGTTGCCCCGGACGACAGCTTTTCGAACTCCATCAGCAATTCCTGCTGCTTCTTGGTCAAATTCTGCGGCGTTTCGACCATGACCTGGACATACATATCGCCGGTCTGTCGCGAACGCAGCACTGGCATGCCCTTTGATGCAATGCGGAAACGCCGGCCGGTTTGGGTCCCGGAGGGCACTTTCACCTTGGTCTTGCCCTTGTCGATGGTCGGCACCTCGAATTCGCCGCCCAGCGAGGCCGTCACCATCGAGATCGGCACCCGGCAATGCAGGTCGGCGCCGTCGCGCTGGAAGAATTCGTGGTTCGCCAGCGACAGGAAAATATAGAGATCGCCGGGCGGTCCGCCGCGGACGCCGGCCTCGCCTTCGCCGGCGAGTCTGATCCGCGTGCCGTCTTCGACGCCTTGCGGGATGTTGACCGACAAGGTCCGGTCGCGCGTCACCCGTCCCTGGCCCGCGCAGGACGGACAGGGGTCTTCGATCATCTGGCCGCGGCCCTGACAGCCGGGACAGGTCCGCTCCAGCGTGAAGAAGCCCTGGGCCTGCCGCACCCGTCCCTGCCCGCCGCACATCGAACAGGTCTTTGGCTTGGTGCCGGCCTTGGCGCCGGTGCCCGAGCAGGATTCGCAGGTGACCGACACCGGGATCTCGATCTGGGCGGTCTTGCCTTGAAAGGCGTCTTCCAGCGTGATTTCCATGTTGTAGCGCAGGTCGGCGCCGCGCTCGCGGCCGCCGCCGCGTCCGCGCTGGCCGGCCATGCCGAACAGATCCTCGAAAATATCGGAGAATGAGGAGGCAAAGCCGGCGCCGAAGCCGGGACCGCCGCCGCCCATGCCTTGCTCGAAGGCCGCGTGACCGAACCGGTCATAGGCGGCGCGCTTCTCGCCGTCTTTGAGGACTTCGTAGGCTTCGTTGATTTCCTTGAACTTCACTTCGCTCTGGGCATCGCCCGGATTCTTGTCCGGATGCCATTTCATCGCGAGCTTGCGGAACGCCGCCTTGAGCTTGGATTCGTCCGCGTTTCGTTCGACTTCGAGGGTTTCGTAGTAGCAGCGCTTGGTGGACATGCGTCAGATCCGCCCGCAGTTTAATTCCGAAGGAATGCGTCCCAAAAGATGCAGTCCTTGAACATGAAATCTTGGGCCTATCGAAAAATGACCCCCACCCATTGAGACGCGCTGCGTGCTCTCTGGAATGAGGGTCATGATCGATTGCCCGTCTTTAAGCAGACTTCTTGTTGTTCTTGTCGTCGTCGACCTCGGTGAATTCCGCGTCGACGACGTCGTCCTTGGCCGCATCCTTCTTGGCGTCGGCTTCGGCCTGCTGCTTGTACATGGCCTCGCCGAGCTTCATCGAAGCCTGCGCCAGCGTATTGGTCTTGGCCTTGATCGCCTCGGCATCATCGCCCTTCAGCGCTTCCTTCAGATCGCTGACGGCGTCCTCGATGGCGCGGCGCTCGCTTTCCTCGACCTTCGAACCGTGCTCGGCCAGCGCCTTCTCGGTGGAATGCACCAGCGCGTCGGCATGGTTCTTGGCGTCGACCGCCTCGCGGCGTTTCTTGTCCTCGGCCGCATTGGCCTCGGCGTCCTTGACCATCTTCTGGATGTCGGCTTCCGACAGCCCGCCGGATGCCTGAATCCGGATCTGCTGCTCCTTGCCGGTCGCCTTGTCCTTGGCCGAGACGTTGACGATGCCGTTGGCGTCGATGTCGAAGGTGACCTCGATCTGCGGCATGCCGCGCGGCGACGGCGGAATGCCCATCAGATCGAACTGACCGAGCACCTTGTTGTCGGCCGCCATTTCGCGCTCGCCCTGGAACACGCGGATGGTAACGGCATTCTGGTTGTCCTCGGCGGTCGAGAACACCTGGCTCTTCTTGGTCGGGATCGTGGTGTTGCGATCGATGATGCGGGTGAACACGCCACCCAGCGTCTCGATGCCGAGCGACAGCGGCGTGACGTCGAGCAGCAGCACGTCCTTGACGTCGCCCTGCAGCACGCCGGCCTGGATCGCCGCACCGATGGCAACGACTTCGTCCGGATTGACGCCCTTGTGCGGCTCCTTGCCGAACAACTGCTTCACCACTTCCTGCACCTTCGGCATCCGGGTCATGCCGCCGACCAGCACCACTTCGCCGATCTCACCGGCGGTGAGGCCGGCATCCTTCAGCGCCTTGCGGCAGGGCTCGATGGTCTTCTGGATCAGATCGTCGACCAGCGCCTCGAACTTGGCGCGCGTCAGTTTCATCGTCAGATGCTTCGGCCCGGACGCATCGGCCGTGATGAACGGCAGATTGATTTCGGTTTGCGTAGTCGAGGACAACTCGATCTTGGCCTTTTCGGCGGCCTCTTTCAGGCGCTGCAGCGCGAGCTTGTCGTTGCGCAGGTTGATGCCCTGCTCCTTCTGGAACTCATCGGCCAGATAGCTGACGAGCCGCATGTCGAAGTCTTCGCCGCCGAGGAAGGTATCGCCGTTGGTCGACTTCACCTCGAACACGCCGTCGCCGATCTCCAGCACCGAGACGTCGAACGTGCCGCCGCCGAGGTCGTACACCGCGATGGTGCCGGCCTTGGTCTTGTCGAGGCCGTAAGCCAGCGCTGCCGCGGTCGGCTCGTTGATGATGCGCAGCACTTCAAGGCCGGCGATCTTGCCGGCATCCTTGGTGGCCTGACGTTGCGCGTCGTTGAAATAGGCGGGAACCGTGATGACGGCCTGCTCGACCTTCTGGCCGAGATGGGCTTCGGCGGTCTCTTTCATCTTCTGCAGGATGAAAGCGGAAACCTGCGAGGGCGAATAGGTCTTGCCGTCGGCTTCGACCCAGGCGTCGCCGTTGGAAGCCTTGATGATCTTGTAGGGGACGAGCTTCTTGTCCTTCTCGACCATCGGGTCGTCATAGCGGCGGCCGACGAGGCGCTTGACCGCAAAGAAGGTGCGCTCAGGGTTGGTCACCGCCTGGCGCTTGGCGGGCTGGCCGACGAGGCGCTCGCCATCATCGCTGAAAGCGACAATCGACGGCGTCGTGCGCATGCCCTCCGCGTTCTCGATGACTTTCGCTGTCTTGCCATCCATGACGGCGACGCACGAATTGGTGGTGCCGAGATCGATCCCAATGACCTTTCCCATGGTCCTCATATCCTTCTTTTTGCGGCAGGTTGGCTGGGCCCTGACGGCGCACCTAACCGAACCCCCAACGATCAAATACTCGCGATATTGCGACGGTGAGCCTCATATAGGAGGGGGGGTTGGGGCTGCAAGGACCGAACGCAACCTTGGGGCCTGAAAAGGCTGAGGTTTGAAAGATTGTGTCAGCTCAGGGCAGGGGCCGGTTCAGGCCAAAAGGCGGCGTTAACGGATGAGCAAGAAAGCCGCATCGGGGCGGCGGGAGTACATGAGGGGAACGGAGGCCCTCCCCTGTTGCACGGACATCAAAACCGCTAAAAGCGGGCCGACTGAACCGACGCCCTTGAACCCTTTTAGGGGCTGCGCTGGCCGACCATTGAACGGCCTCAATGCAAACCCGGTAGACCCTTCATGACGCCACTTCGATACCTCGCTGCGGTTGCCCTCACCATCGCCGCTACATGTTCTGCGTTTGCCGCGGACCCGGTTTTCCCGCCGGGCGCCCGGGTCGGCATGGTGCCGCTGGTCGGCCTCGTCAAAGCCAAATCATTCGTCGGGTTCGAGACCGAGAATCAGGGCGTCAAGGTGCTGGTGACGGATCTGCCGGCCGAGGCCTATGGCGAAGTCGCCAACGCCTTCAAGGCCAATCCCGCCGGCACCGGCGGCGTCAAGCCGGAGACCATCGAGACCGCGGCCGGGCTCGCCTACTACACCGTGGAAAGCGCCAAGGAGAACGCCAAGGAAGGTGCTGCCAATGTGCGGCGCTACTCGATGATCCTGCCCGGCCCCACCTTCTCCGGCTATGTCGCCGTGCAGGTGCCCGAGAATGCTTCCAAGATCTATACCGACGACGCCGTGCGCCAGATGTTTGCCACCGCCGTGATCCGCAACGAAGTCCCGGTCGACGAGCAACTCTCCCTGATGCCGTTCAATATGGGCGAGCTCAGCAATTTCAAGAATATCCGCACGCTGGCACCGGGGGCGGCGCTCATTCTGGCCGACGGCGACGAAAAGACCGGCTTTGAAGCCGCGCCCTTCATGATCATCGGCATCATCGGCTCGACCGCGGCATCGCCCGACGATCGCGGCCGCTTTGCCCAGCAGATCGCAACCACGATCCCCGGCGTGCGCGACGGGCGGATCACGATGTCGGAACCGGTCCGCATCGACGGCCAGCCCGGCTACGAGACGCGGATCGATGCCACCAGCGGCAAGGACAATACGCCGGTCACCATCGTGCAATGGCTGCGCTTCGGCGGCCAGAGTTCGCTGCGTATCATCGGCAGCTCACCGCGCGACGTTTGGGCGAAGGCATTTCCGCGGTTCCGCGCGGTGCGCGACGGAATTCAGCCGCGCTGAGCCTGACACCCGTCAGCCGATATTTGGCTGCCGAAGACTCGAGCGTTCGACGCCGGTTAAACCTGCTTTACGGTCTCCCGGCGATTTGATTTGCTGGCGCAAATTCCTTGCAGGGAGATGTACCATGTTGGATCGAAGGCGGATTCTCGGAGGTCTGGGCATGACGACCATCGCAACTGTTATGTCTGCGCGGGCTGGAGCGGCGACACCGATCAAACCCGACGATGCATCGGCGCTGCTGGTGATCGATGTACAGAATTGTTTCCTGCCCGGCGGCAGCCTCGCGGTCAAAGACGGCGACCAGGTCATTCCCGTCATCAACCGGATGGCAAAGAGCTTTGCCAATGTCGTGATGACGCAGGACTGGCATACGCCGGGTCATATCTCATTCGCCTCGACCCATGCCGGCAAAAAGCCGTTCGAGACCATCGATCTTCCTTACGGCAAGCAGGTACTGTGGCCCGATCACTGCGTCCAGGGAACCGACGGCGCCTCGCTATCGAAGGACCTTTCAATCCCCCAGGCCGGGCTCGTGATCCGCAAGGGATTCCACAAGGACGTCGACAGCTATTCGGCCTTCACCGAGGCCGACGGCAAGACCACGACCGGGCTCGCCGCCTATCTGAAGGCCCGCAAGGTCAGTCGCGTGTTCGTGGCCGGGCTCGCCACCGATTTCTGCGTGGCGTGGACGGCACTGGATGCGCGCAAGGCCGGGTTCGAAGCCTATGTGGTCGAAGATGCCTGCCGCGGCATCGACACCCAGGGCTCGCTCGCCAAAGCCTGGGCCGACATGGCCAAGGCCGGCGTCAAGCGCATCCAGTCCGGCGATATCGCGGCGGCTTAGGCGTGATGCGCTGAAGTTGATCTCCCTCGCCCCGCTCTTGCGGGGAGAGGGTTGGGGTGAGGGGCTGCCTCCGCGAAGACGGTGAAAGACGGACTCGCGGAGAGTCCCCCTCACCCGGATTTTTCGCTTCGCGCAAAATCCGACCTCTCCCCGCAAGCGGGGCGAGGTGAACGAACATCGGAGCTGGCCATCCACCGAAGTGGAATGCGACGCAGCCTTACTCCGACGCAGCCGCCGCCTTCGCGCCGCCCTTGGCGACCGCGACCAGCGCCGGCCGCAGCACGCGCTCGCCGATCATGTAACCGGCCTGCACCACCTGCACCACGGTGCCCGAGGGCACTGACGGGTCGGGGACCTCGTACATCGCCTGCTGGAAATTCGGATCGAATTTCTCGCCCGCCGGATCGAATTTCTTGACGCCGTTTTTCTCCAGCGCGTTGAGGAGCGAACGTTCGGTCAGCTCGACGCCTTCGATCAGGGCTTTCAGGCCGGGATCGGCGTTGGCTTTTGCTTCGGCCGGAACCGCATCGAGTGCGCGCTGCAGATTGTCGGCGATATCGAGCACGTCGCGGGCAAAGCCGGTGATGCCGTAGATTCTGGCATCGGCCACCTCGCGCGCGGTGCGCTTGCGCAGGTTTTCCATCTCCGCCAGCGTGCGCAGCATCTTGTCGCGCGATTCGGCGGCCTCCTTCGCCAACGCCTCGACCGATCCTTCCTCGGGATCGTCGGGCATGATGTAGGGCTTTGAGACCACGGGCTCGCCGGTCTGGGCCGGATTTGCCGCGTCATCGTTCGGCCGGGTCGGATCGGTCATGGCTTGCCTTCTCGAAAAATCGCATGGAACTGGATAAATTTGGGATTTGCTGGCCCGGATATCGTGCTTTGGGGGCAGAAAATCAAGCGCTGATCCGAGGCTGGATCAGCCGCCGAGCAAGCGGCTGACGATCCGCGCGGCGTAATCCACCGTCGGAATCACCCTGGCATAGTTCAGCCGCGTCGGCCCGATCACGCCGAGAACGCCGACGATGCGGCCGGTGGCGTCGCTGTAGGGCGCAATGATGGTGGAGGAACCGGACAGCGAAAACAGCTTGTTCTCCGATCCGATGAAAATCCGCACGCCTTCGGCGCGTTCGGCCCGGCCCAGCAGGTCGATCACGCCGCGTTTGGTCTCGAGATCGTCGAACAGCGATTTGACGCGTTCAAGATCTTCCAGCGCGTGCAAATCTTCCAACAGATTGGCGTGGCCGCGCACGATCAGCTGCCGCTCCTCGTTGTCGCCGCCGGACCAGCTCGCGATGCCCGCGGCAATCACCTTCTGCGTCAATTGATCGAGCTCGGTGCGGCTCAGCGTCAGCGCGGTTTCGAGTTCGAGCCGCGCTTCGGCCAGCGTGCGGCCGCGGATCCGGGAATTGAGGAAATTGGTCGCTTCGGTCAGCGCGGAGGTGGGAACGCCCGGCGGCAGCGTCAGCACGCGGTTCTCGACCTGGCCGTCTTCGCCGACCAGCACCACCAGCGCGCGTTCCGGCTCCAGCCGCACGAACTCGATATGCTTCAGCCGCGAATTGGATTTGGCGGTCAAGACCACGGCGGCGGCCCGAGTCAGACCCGACAGCCGGGTCAGCGCCTCGCCGAGCGCCGCCTCGACCGATTGCGCGCGGCCGACGGAGGCGAGCTGGTTCTGGATCGACAGCCGTTCCGGTTCGGTAAGGTCGCCGACCTGCATCAGGGCATCGACGAAGAAGCGCAGGCCAAGCTCGGTCGGCAGCCGCCCGGCCGAAGTATGTGGCGCATAGATCAGGCCGAGCTGCTCGAGGTCCGACATCACGTTGCGCACCGAGGCCGGCGACAGCGGTACTGCGATCAGGCGCGAGATGTTGCGCGAGCCGACAGGTTCGCCGGTCGCGAGATAACTCTCGACGATTTGACGAAAAATGTCGCGCGAGCGCTCGTTGAGCTGGGCCAGACCGGCGTTCGGAGCGATCAGGCCGATCGGATCGTGGTGGGCCACTAACTATTCCCTCCCAAGGCCCTCTAATCTGTCTATCCCGAAGGCCGGTGACAAGCGCGTATTAGACCGTTTTCAAGCAAAGCATGCCCTCGGACTTGATCCGGGGGTGGATACCGGTTCGCGTAAAGAAAACGCGTCAAACAACCAAGATAGAGAGTTCCGTTAAACGGCCTTGCCGCGCCCCTCTCCCGCACCTACAAGCACCGCGAACCGACTTTTACTGGATTTTCCGGAGGATTTCCCCATGCGGCCAAGCCGCCGTGCGCCCGATGAACTGCGCCCCGTGTCGCTGGAACGCGGCGTCGTCAAATACGCCGAGGGTTCCTGCATGGTGAAGTTCGGCGATACCCATGTGCTGGTCACCGCAACCCTGGAAGAACGGCTGCCGCCCTGGCTCAAGGGCCAGGGCCGCGGCTGGGTCACGGCCGAATACGGCATGCTGCCGCGCGCCACCCTGGAACGCACCCGCCGTGAAGCCGCCGCCGGCAAGCAGGGCGGCCGCACGGTCGAGATCCAGCGCCTGATCGGCCGCTCCTTGCGCGCCGCCGTCGACCTGGAAGCGCTGGGCGAGCGCCAGATCACGGTCGATTGCGACGTCATTCAGGCCGATGGCGGCACCCGCACGGCTTCGATCACCGGCGCCTGGGTCGCGCTCGCCGACTGCATCGCCTGGATGAAGACCCGCAACATGATCAAGGCCAATGTGCTGCGCGACAATGTCGCGGCAATCTCCTGCGGCATCTATCAGGGCACGCCGGTACTGGATCTGGATTATGCCGAGGATTCCGAGGCCGACACCGACGCCAATTTCGTCATGACCGGCGACGGCCGCATCATCGAGGTGCAGGGCACCGCCGAAAAGACCCCGTTCTCGCAGGACGAATTTCTGGCGCTGATGGCGCTGGCGCGCAAAGGTGTCGCGCGTCTGGTCGACTTGCAAAAAATGGCGGTGGCGTAGTCTCATTGGCCATGCACCGTCGAATCACCGGCAAACTCCTGATCGCGACCCATAATCCCGGCAAGCTCGCCGAGATGCGCGAATTGCTGGGCCCGCATGGCGTGGAAGCGGTATCGGCGGGTGAAATGGGTCTCGGCGAGCCCGAGGAAACCGGAAAAACCTTTCGCGCCAATGCCGCGATCAAGGCGATCGCGGCCGCGAAAGCCGCCAACCTTCCGGCGTTTGCCGACGATTCCGGACTGGTGGTCGATGCCCTCGACGGCGCGCCCGGGATCTATTCGGCGCGCTGGGCCGGCGAGGGCAAGGACTTCACCGCGGCGATGACCCGGATCGAGCGCCTGCTGCAGGAACGCGGCGCCACGGCGCCGGAACAGCGCAGAGCGCATTTCGTCTCGGCGCTGTGCGTCGCCTGGCCCGACGATCATCTTGAGGAAGTCGAGGCGCGGGCGGATGGAACCCTGGTATGGCCGCCGCGCGGCACCGCTGGTTTCGGCTACGATCCGGCGTTTCTTCCGGACGGACATACGCGTACCTTCGGCGAGATGACCAGCATCGAGAAGCACGGCCTGCCGCCGCTTGGCCTCGGCCTGTCGCACCGGGCGCGCGCTTTCGTGAAGCTGGCGGAGATCTGCCTTGACTAGCCGCGAGCAGGAAGCCTTCGGCGTCTATGTGCACTGGCCGTTTTGCCTGTCGAAATGCCCGTATTGCGATTTCAACAGCCATGTCCGGCATGCGCCGGTGGACGAGGAACGCTTTGTCCGCGCGTTCACGCGGGAGATCGAGACCACCGCCGCGCGCACGCCGGGGCGGCAAGTCTCTTCGATCTTTCTCGGCGGCGGCACGCCGTCGCTGATGGCGCCGCAAACCGTCGGCGCTGTGCTGGATGCGATCGGCAAACATTGGCGCGTCGCTCCTGATGTCGAAGTCACGCTCGAGGCCAACCCCACCAGCGTCGAGGCGACGCGGTTTCGCGGCTATCGCTCAGCCGGCGTCAACCGGGTGTCGCTCGGCGTGCAGGCGCTCGACGATTCCTCGCTGAAGGCGCTGGGACGATTGCACAGCGCGCGCGAAGCGCTCGATGCGGTCGCGATCGCGCGCACCGCCTTCGACCGTTACTCGTTCGACCTGATCTACGCGCGCCCGGACCAGACGCCGCAAATGTGGGCCGACGAATTAAAACTCGCGATCTCGGAAGCGGCCGAACATCTCTCGCTCTATCAGCTCACCATCGAAGAGGGCACGCCGTTCTTCGGCTTGCATGCGGCCGGCAAGCTCAAGACGCCGGATGAAGCGACCGCGCGCGCGCTCTACGACGTGACGCAGGACGTCTGCGCCGCGCACGGCCTGCCGGCTTACGAGATTTCCAACCACGCGCGATCGGGTGCCGAGTGCAAGCATAACCTCGTCTACTGGCGCGGCGAGGAATATGCCGGCATCGGCCCCGGCGCGCATGGCCGCCTCGATATCGATGGCTTCAGGCACGCGACCGCGACCGAAAAGCGCCCCGAGGCCTGGCTGATGCGGGTCGAGGCCAACGGCCATGGCGTCGTCACCGACGATCTCCTCAACAGCGAGGAGCGCGCCGATGAATTTCTGCTGATGGGGCTGCGGCTCGCCGAGGGCATCGATCCCAAGCGCTACACGGCGCTGTCAGGCCGCGCGCTCGATCCAAACCGGATCAAGGTGCTGCGCGAAGAAGGCGCCATCGCCGTCGACGCCGACGGCCGGCTGCGGGTGACGCAATCCGGATTTCCGGTGCTCGATGCCGTGGTCGCGGATTTGGCGGCGTAGTCTGCTTACGCCCCAAAACTCTTCGGCGAACCGGCGACCGCCTGGCCACCGCCGGTCGCGACCTTCATGACCGCGAGGCCGCGCTCATTGGTGCCGTCGGAGCGGAACCGGAACAGGCCGTCGATGCCGGCAAAGCCGGACGGATTGGTCAGCGTTTCCGCTGCGAACCGTTGCGCGCCCTGGGTTCGTGCCAATGCCGCGACCAGCGCCACCGCGTCATAGGCGAGCGTTGCGGTGCGCACCGGCTCGGCGCCGAATTTGGTGCGGTAACGGCCGGCGAAGCTGCGAAACCCGGCCGGATCCGGCGCAGCATAGAGCCCGCCCTGCAACGCCGGGCTCGCGAACACGCGCGGATTGTCCCACAGACCGGTGCCGAGCAGTTGAATGTTGCGCAGATTAGCGCCCGCCGCGGTCAGCGCGTCGGCGGTTGCGACCACGGAATCCCCGTCATCGGCGAGCAGCAGCGCATCGGCTTGTCCCAGCGACTGCGCCACGTTGCGCGCCGGGGTGGCGCGATCGGCGCCGTATTTCTCGAACGCGATGACGCGCCCGCCCTTGCGCCCGACCTCCTGCTTGAACGCGGCCTCGACCACGTTGCCATAGGCATTATCGGGCACCATTGCCGCGAACGACCGCTTGCCGGTTCCCGCGGCGTAACCGACGATGCGGTTGACGTCGGACTCGGGGAGAAAACTCAGCAGATAGACGCCGCGGCCGGCCACGCTGGAATCGGTCGAGAACGCGATGACGGAGGTGCCGCGTGCGCGCGTCAGCTGCGCGGTTGCCGGAACCGAGGCTGCAAACAGCGGCCCCAGAATGATTTCCGCGCCTTCGCTCAGCGCCTGCTGGGTGCCCTGGCTCGCGCCTTGCGGGCTGCCGCCGTCATCCTTGATCAGAAGCTGGATGTTGGGATTCTGGAATTCCGCCAGCGCCATTTCGGCCGCGTTCTTCATCGATTGGGCGGCAACGCCGGCATTGCCGGACGCCGACAGCGGCAGGATCAGGCCGACCTTGACCTGGCCGGTGCCGACCGCGAGCGGCTGTTGCTGCGGTCCCGCCGGCCCGGCATCAGGCGAGCCGCCGAACGGATTGGAGAACTGGCCAAGACTCTGCTGGACGCTCGAGCACGCCCCGAGCAGGGGCGCGCCGAGAATCAGGCCGAGCGCCGTCCGCCGGGTTGCGCCCGACGGCGGCTGACCCGATTTGGACGTGCGATTGAGGGGCCCCACCATCGTATCTCTTCTCTTGACCGACCACGATCGGCCAGGACTCCATCCCATCAAAGGGGATGGAATCAGGCATATTGTCGGCGAATAGTTAACCAAAACAAAAGGATTATGGTCCCATGGCGGCATTGCCTGTTGCAGGGACCCGGTTGCAGACTTGGCTCGTCACCGATTTTGCGCGCCACCACAAATCTCTCCCCGCTGTGGCGCCGGCGCTCCCTCCCCTCTAGATTGGCATTATGCGCGCAAAAACCACCGCCAGCTACGGAACTGAAGTCAAGGCGGGTTCGCCAGACCGGACATTTTCGATCCACGGTCATGTCCTGACCGCCCCAAAGCCGGTTCCCGGCCTGTATCTGGTGGCAACCCCGATCGGGCATCTCGGCGACATCACGCTGCGCGCGCTGGAAACGCTGGCCGGCGTCGACATCATCGCCTGCGAAGACACCCGCATCACCCGCCGCCTGACCGACCGCTACGTGATCTCGGCGCAATTAAAGCAATACCACGAACACAATGCCGCGATGGCGCGGCCAAAAATCCTGGAGAAGCTGGCGCAGGGCGCGTCCATCGCGCTGGTATCGGATGCCGGCACACCCCTGATTTCCGATCCCGGCTTCAAGCTGGTGCGCGAGGTCTGCGCCGCCGGCCACGCCGTGATCGCGGTGCCCGGCGCATCGTCGGTGCTGACGGCGCTGTCGGTCGCGGCACTCCCGACCGACCGGTTTTTCTTCGAGGGTTTTTTGCCGTCGAAGGAGGGCGCACGCCGCACCCGGCTGGCCGAGCTTGCAAAGATCGACGCGACGCTTGTCATGTTCGAATCCGGCAACCGCGTGCAGGACACGCTCGCCGATCTCGCTGCCGTCATGGGCGCGCGCGATGCGGCGATCTGCCGCGAATTGACAAAACTGCACGAGGCCATCACGCGCGCGCCGGTTTCCGAACTGGCCAAACGCGCCGATACGCTGGAAACGCGCGGCGAGTTCGTGCTGGTGATCGGCCCGCCGTCGGCGGATGCGCAAATCATGGGGCAGGACGCGCTGGATGATCTGCTGCGATCGTCGCTGAAGCGCGACAGCGTCAAGGATGCGGTGGCGCATGCGGTGGAGTTGTCCGGCCGGCATCGCCGCGAGATTTACGCCCGCGCGCTGGAGCTCGCGAAAGAAATCCGGGGCGACGATGGCGAAGACTGACGGCGCCGCGCCGCCCGACAGCGCCGCAAAATCAGCCTCACCCGCGCGCGTCGCGGCGTTCCGAACCGGCGTCTCCGCCGAAAGCCGCGCCGCGGCCTATCTGATGGCCAAGGGCTACCGCATTCTCGCCAAGCGCTTTCGTACCCCCTATGGCGAGATCGATCTGGTCGCGCGCAAGCGAAGCCTGCTTGTCTTCATCGAGGTCAAGGCCCGCGCCAGCCTCGATGAGGCCGCCTATGCGGTGACGCCGCGCCAGCAGGCCCGCATCATCGACGCAGCAGGGGCCTGGCTGATGACGCATCCCGAGCATGCGGAATTTGATCTGCGTTTTGACGCCGTCCTGATTGCGCCAAGGCGCTTGCCGCGCCATCTGTTAGCGGCATTCGACGCCAGCACCTAGCTTCCCTCCAGAGACCCGGACCTCCCAATGAAATTGAACGTCGCCGTCCAGATGGACCCCATCGCGCGCATCAACATCCGCGGCGATTCCACCTTTGCGCTGCTCCTGGAGGCGCAAAAGCGCGGCCACGGCATCTCCTATTACACCCCGGACAAGCTCTCGCTGCATGGCGAGGAGCTGGTGGCGCCGGTGCAGCTACTCTCCGTGCGCGACGAGGCCGGCGATCACTTTACGCTGGGCGAGCCGAAGCGCGAGCCGCTGACCAATTTCGACGTCATCCTGCTGCGGCAGGATCCACCGTTCGACCTCGCCTACATCACCTCGACGCATTTTCTCGAACGGATTCACCCGAAGACGCTGGTGGTGAACAATCCCGTTGGCGTCCGCGATGCGCCTGAAAAGCTGTTCGTGATGAATTTTCCGCAGCTGATGCCGCCGACGCTGATCTCGCGCGACCTCGACGAGATCAATGCATTCCGCGACAAGCACGGCGCCGTGGTGATGAAGCCGCTGCACGGCCATGGCGGTGCGGCGGTGTTCCGCGTCATGCAACAGGACATGAATTTCGGTTCGCTGTTCGACATGTTCTCGGTCACCTTCCGGGAACCCTGGGTGATCCAGCGCTTCCTCCCCGAGGTCAAGCACGGCGACAAGCGCATCCTGCTGGTCGACGGCGAATTCGCCGGCGCCGTCAACCGCGTGCCGGCGCCGGACGATCTGCGCTCCAACATGGTCCGCGGCGGCGCCGCGCAAGCAACCGAGCTTTCGGAACGCGAGCGCGAGATCTGCGCGACGCTCGGCCCAAGCTTGCGCGAGCGCGGCCTGCTGTTCGTCGGCATCGACGTGATCGACGGCAACCTCACCGAGATCAACGTGACGTCGCCGACGGGAATCCGCGCCATCGCCCGGCTCGGCGGCCCGGATGTCGCGGCAATGATTTGGGACACGATTGAGGCGAAACGCGGCGGAAAATAGTTTTCTTCGCGCGGTTGTGTCGCCAGAGCATTGCTACTCCGCGATTTTTGCAGCCTGAATCGTCTTGCCCGTCCGGCGAAGCGAGCGCAGCCTTTCTGTGCCCGCTTCAAGCCGTCGGAAAAATCCGTCCGGGCACCAGACGCGACAAACCTCATAGAAACAGTGGAGGAAGACGCATGACATCAAATGTTTCGCGACGATCCTTGCTTGCGCTCGGCGCAGGCCTTGGCGCAACGACGCTACTCGGCGGCAGCGCGCAGGCGCGCGCCCCCAAACTCGGCACCCAATCGCCCTATTGGCACCGTTTCAATCTCGGCAGCGCCGAGGTGACGGTGGTTTCCGACGGCCCGTTGCCGCTCGGCCCTCCCAAGGGCACCTTCATCGGCGTGCCGGATGACGAAGTGAAGAAGATGCTGAGCGACAATTTCCTCTCCCCCGACAATATCGTGCTGGAACAGAACTCGCCGATCGTGAACATGGGCGACAAGCTCGTGCTGTTCGACACCGGCATGGGCACCTCGAAAGCATTCGGCCCGACCACCGGCCGCCAGCAGAAGAGCATGGCGGAAGCCGGCATCAAACCCGCTGATATCGACGCGGTGGTGTTCTCGCACGCGCATATCGATCATATCGGTGGCGTCGTCGGCGAAGACGGCAAGCCGCTATTCCCGAACGCGCAGTACTACATCGCCCAGAGCGATTTCGATTACTGGACCGATGAAGGCAAGATGGGCAGCCCGCTGAAGGATTTTGTGGTCCATGCCCGCAAGAACCTGCTGCCGGTGCGGGACCGCCTCGTCTACTTCAAGGACGGCCAGGAATTCCTGCCCGGCGTGCAGGCGCTCGCCGCGCCCGGCCACACCGTGGGCCACCACATCTTCATGGTGACCTCGGAAGGCAAATCCTTCGCCTTCCTCGGCGATCTCTCGCACCATTCGGTGCTGCTGCTCGAAAAGCCGCGGATGGAATTCTCCTACGACACCGATCCAAAACAGGCGGCGGCCACACGGGTAAAAATGCTGGACATGCTGGCGGCGAACAAGACGCCTGTGATGTCCTATCACTTCGCCTGGCCGGGCTATGGCCACGTCGCCAAGGCCGGGGAGGGTTTTCATTATTATCCCGAACCGATGCAGATGGTGCTTTGAGTTGATGTGCGTCCGGGGGCGGGCGGCTTGACCGGCTCTCGGACGTTATCGTGTGTAGCCAACGTCGAGTGGCACCCAGGTAATCCGGTTTGCATTCGAAAATACTTGAGCCGCGGTGAGGCTGAAAACAGAACGCCGCGGCGCCTGGCTGTGGCGCAACCTGACTGACCTTCACATCCAAGCAATACAAGCCCACTCGCGTTCATCGCTGGAGCGAACACGCTCGACCGTCAGTGCGCGGTGCGATTGACGGGCGTCGGGGGCGATATCGCATTTGCCTGCGTGAAGGACGAGAACACGCGGAGGAATTCGCCAAGTCAGAAAGTAAATTCTTTGTCAGTTTTCTTAACTTTCGACTCCAACTAGAATTCAACCGGGCTGTAACTTCGCTACTGGTGGTTGTCCATACCTGTATCCCCCTTTCGTCCGGGCTTGAAAGCGCTTCGTCCAGGACTCCCGAAATCAGGAGGAGAATGCCGACGCATGAGCGTCCCGGAATCAGAAACTGCGCACGACTAAACTAATCCAAAGACGAGACCGCGCCGGCAAGCGCCCAGGCGGAAAACCAAGATAGCTCCGTCCGGAGCGTTTTGGCGCGGGAGGTTTTGCATCGAACAGTGGAACCCGACGGATCACGGTTCGCGGATCATTATCGTGAGGAGAACAGGATCATGCTACGCCCAACCAAGCAGCTCGTATCTTTTTCCACCCGCCGTTCATTCCTGCGCTCAGGCCTGGCAGCGCCGGCCGTGATCGGCGCAAGTATGGCGGCCAACTCAATATCAACAGCGGCATTCGCCGAGGAGGATGATGATGGTCCGACGGTCGGGGACATCAGCATTCTCCGTTTCCTTGCCGCGCTCGAAATACTCGAAACCGATCTGTGGGAGCAGTACAACGAGCTCGGCGGCCTTAGGGACCAGGAAGAGCCGTCAGGCAGCGGGAACAAGCCCTACAGTGATCTGCTTGCGCAGATTGACGGTGATATGTCGCAATATATTCACGACAACACCGAGGACGAATTCACCCACTTCAATTTCATCAATGAATATCTCAAATCGAAGCGCGCGACGCCCGTCAATCTCGAGCGATTCCGCACGCTTCAGGGCAGCATTGCCCAAGGCTCGTCGGGCAAGAAGCGCCTGACCAACCTCATGAACCTCACGGTCGACGCTTCCTGGTGGGGGCGCTATCGCAGCCGGGACGCCAATCCCGACCTCGGCGATACCACCTTTGCCAATCCGGTCCCGGGATTGCTCAAGGGCAAGTTTCCCGCAATCCCGAGGACCAATGACGACACGACAGACCCGAAGCATCTGCTCGCGATCGTCAACACGGCCGCATTCCATTTCGGCACGATCGAGCAGGGCGGCAGCAGCCTCTATCCCGCCCTGGCGCAGCGCGTCTCGAGCGTGGAGGTGCTGCGCATATTGCTCAGCATCGGTCCGACGGAAACGATGCACTTCCAAGTATGGCACGACAAGGTGGGCAATATCACGAAGGTGACTGATCCGTTCAATGGGCTCACTTTCCCGGATATGGCGACGTTCCAGGGAAACGAGGATCTGCAGGCCAATCTAATCATGCCGGAGCCCACCCACTTCCTGAGCCGCTCCCTTCCGGTCTGCTCGATCATTCGCCCAACCGCGACGCGGGGAGCGGCGGCGGCAGCCGTTCGCGCGCTCACTGACGATGGATTGTTCATAGGTCAGCCAGTGGAATTCTTTACCGAACTCCACGAGCTGGCGGCGCATGCAGACGCGGCACAGCGCCGGCAATGAACCTGCCGGACCGCGGCGCGGCCGGGTGGAGTCCTGGAAGGGATATGACGGTAAAAACCGTCATATCCTTTCAGGTGTCACGAGGCTTCGGCAGAGGGAATTCGCTGCGCCATTTCGTTTAGCGTAGCGGATATTTCTGCACTCGCCATCCGCCCAATCGATCGGATGATGTGGTGACCTTTTGATCCAGGATTAATTGGCCACCTCATCTCTATCATCGGCTCACCCGGCGCGGGCAAATCGATGCTGGCAGCGCGGCTGCCTTCGATATCGCCGCCGCCGTCGGGCACTATTCGGCTTGAAGCAGCAAGAGGCCGCAGAACCCAACCCAAGGCTAGGGATGGCGCCCCGACTGGCGTAAGTGGAGATCATCCGCGAATCGCACGTCGGGAGAGTCCCATTGGCTGACCAAACCACCACCAAACCGGCCGATCTCATCTATGAAGACACCGGCGCCCTGGCCCCGCTGGTCTATTTCGACATCGTCGGCGCCTACGGCACCATGAATGGCGCCGTCGAGGTGGAACTGGCGACCCGGATTCTCGTGCCCAAGCCGGACGGCAGCACCGAAGTGAAGTTCATCTCAAGCGGCCGGATCCGCTGCAGCCAAAACGCCGCCATCAATCTGCGCAACGGCCTCGATGCCGCGCTGAAGATGCTGGAGCAGCCGCAGGCCACCAATACGGTGGTTGCTGTGGCGGGTTCGAGGCTGAACTGAGGGCGGCGTACCTATCCGTGTAACGTTCGTGAGCGCACACAGGGCCCAAACCCAGATTCGCAAGAAAGTGTAGATACTTAGCCCTGCAACTGATGGGCTTTCCCCAGAAATCCCCCACATTTAGTATTTATCATTCTATTAACCGCTACGCCTTGACGGGCGATACGGAGTCATCCGAGACTTGCACCTGTTCGGCGCGAGTGTTTCGCGTTGGATGAACCAAATGAAGAAGCCGCCAAGGGCGGCAACCCAAAGCGGCTTCGTAGTCTGGTTCCGTATCAACCTCAGAGGGTCGACGACGGGCCTATCAGCACCCGAATCGTCCCATGATCCGGGAGACCGGTCAAGAGTCGGCCCTCGCATTGCCACGGAGATTTGGCATGCGTGACTTGCTTGAAACGGCGATCAACGAGCGAAAGCTCGTTAAGATTTGGTACGAACCCGGAACAAGGATGATCGAGTGTCATGCACTCGGTTATGGCTCAGCAGGGCAGGTCCTGCTGCGCGCCTTTCAGATCGACGGGGCCTCGGCATCGAACGAGCACGTCAATTGGAAGCTGTTCCGGTTCGACCGAATGCGCGAGATCGGACTAACCGATATCGGCTTTGATGGTCCGCGTCCCGAGTACAAGCTGAATGATCGCGCGATGACTCGCGGGATCATTTGCCAGCTTTCCCTGCTCCACACGTACACGGCCCCGGCGGCATAGCCGGCGCATTGTGAACCGCACAATCAGAGGCGTGGACCACGGCCCGCGTCGCCAATTTTGCTCGTGCTCTCTTGCCAAGGGTTTCGTTGAAGGGTTTTTCGTCGTCGTCCGTTTCAAGGTCGCGGGCGGCCTGCTTGAACCTTTCAAGCTGAGAAGTCTGGCGTTTCTGAATCATCGGCGATTTCAGCCCACTGTAGAATTACGTCATTGTCGTCTGTGATCGTGAACGCCACTACCAACGGGGGTATGTACGCCTCGATCATGGCTGTTCGAGCATAGCGGATCTTGCACCAGTCGTTCTCAGTGAGCGGAAATCCAGGGTTCTGCATAAGCGCTTCGATAATCGTTTCGAGCGCGTGATCTATGGCCCTATAGCCGCCGAGTCTTTCGACGCAAACTGCGAAGTATTCGCCTTCGATAATCTGACGCACTTATTGGCTGTTCCAGCCGTAGGTAGTCGCAAGCTTTAGAAGCTTCGCTTTTTGGCCTCTCCCTAAAGGCTCGTCCGACAAATATGCCAATTCGTAAGGCATAGGCTCGCCATCCTCACGCGATTTCCAAGCGGCTCCGTGCGAAATATCGCTAACTTCTGTTCCGGTCTTCTCCCAGTAGATCGAAATTGCCCGGTCCAGGTATTCCAAGTCCTGTAGGCTAAATAGATTGAGCACCGGCTTCTCTAGGGCAACGGGACGCTGCTCGTCGTGATTGCCCTGAGGGACGAGCTTTATAGCCAATAGCCCCTCGGCCAGAAGATCGTTGAGAACGGGCAACATTTCCACAGGGGCTGGGCCCTGCCTTAAGCGTTGGTATTGTCGGCCTGTGACGGGCTGGCCCCTTTGGGCAAAGGAATCAAAGTCGGCTCGCCAAATGATCTTGTTCAGTTTCACCTTGCCGAAGAATGGGGCCGTCTCGCATTTCTGGGAGACATACAGAACCGCCTCCCGAAGACGCCTCTGTCCACCGGGGAGTGGAACCTTCCAAGTTAGCTTTGGTCGAGCCGACGGGAGACTTGACATATCGCGAATCTATATCGAATCCTGATTCGCTACTAGGGGGGCTAGACATTCTTCATTTGGTCGCCTTGTTTCAGCTGGGGAGTCCGAGCTATCCGTTAGCCGCTTTCCGACCATGTCTTCGGCCTTATCCTGATCGAGCAGGCCAACGCAACGCGCACGAAAGTCAAACTCCGTCAGATAGCGGCGCAAATGCTTCTCCGCGTCACTGTTCCCCACCCCGAACGGGACATTCCGGTTGGGACACTGAAAAGTATTGAGAAGCAGTCAGGCCTGAAGCTGAGGTGAGAGCCATGCCTAACTACATCGGTCTTATCCATAAGGACGCCGCCAGCCACTTTGGCGTTTCCTTTCCGGATTTTCCGGGCGTCGTCACCGCAGGCATCACCCTGGATGATGCGCGCGCCATGGCTGAGGAAGCTCTCGCTCTGCATATCGAAGGCTTGGTGGAGGACGAAGAAGCTGTCCCCGAGCCTTCGGCCCCGGAAGAGATTATGTCCGATCCGGACAACCGAACTGGCGTGGCTATTCTGGTTTCGATGAAGAGCGAGCAACCAAAAGCCGTTGGCGTCAACGTCACTTTGCCCGGAGATGTTCTGGAGCAGATTGACAAATATGCGGAAGCTCACGGCTACACGCGATCAGGACTCCTGACGCAGGCAGCCAAAAAGCTGATGGCCGAAGCGGCTTGAGATAAAAGCCCCGATCGCTTTTGGGCCTTTTTGACTACTCCGCTGCTTTCGCGGGCTGCCTCAACATGTTCCCTTAATGTTCTTGCCAGCCTTCGAACCTTCCGCTACCCTCGATTGCGTTCGAGGGGCAGCATGGTCCAACGCGTTTCCACCGTGGCTTTTGAGGGGATCGAGGCCCGCGCGGTCGACGTGCAGGTGCAGGTCGCGCCCGGGCTGCCCGCCTTTGCCATTGTCGGCCTGCCCGACAAGGCGGTTTCGGAGGCGCGCGAGCGGGTGCGCTCGGCGCTGATCGCCTCGGGGCTGGCGCTGCCGGCGCGGCGGATCACCGTCAACCTGGCGCCGGCCGATTTACCGAAGGAAGGCAGCCATTACGATCTTCCGATCGCGCTCGGCCTGATGGCGGCCATCGGCGCGATCCCGCCCGACGCGCTTTCCGGCTTCACGGTATTGGGCGAACTCGGGCTCGATGGCTCGATCGCGCCGGTCGCGGGCGTGCTGCCGGCGGCGATCGGCGCCAATTCGCGCGACGAGGGGCTGATCTGTCCCGCGGCCTGCGGCTCGGAGGCGGCCTGGGCCAGCCCCGACATCCAGATCATCGCGGCAAAGTCGCTGATCCAGATCGCCAACCATTTTAAAGGCACCCAGGTGCTGTCGCGGCCGCAGCCGAGAGTGCATGAGCGCGAGGAGACGCTGCTCGATCTCCGCGACATCAAGGGTCAGGAGAGCGCCAAGCGCGCGCTCGAGATTGCGGCGGCCGGCGGGCATCATCTCTTGATGATCGGCTCGCCCGGCGCCGGCAAATCGATGCTGGCGGCGCGGCTGCCCTCGATCCTGCCGCCGCTGTCGCCGTCGGAACTGCTGGAGGTCTCGATGATCGCCTCCGTCGCCGGCGAAATCCGCGACGGCGCGTTGACCGCACGGCGGCCGTTCCGCTCACCCCATCATTCCGCCAGCATGGCCGCCCTGACCGGCGGCGGCATGCGCGCCAAACCCGGCGAGATCTCGCTGGCGCATCAGGGCGTGCTGTTCCTCGACGAATTGCCGGAGTTCGATCCGCGCGTGCTGGATTCGCTGCGTCAGCCGCTGGAGAACGGCGAGGTCGCGGTGTCCCGCGCCAATCATCGCGTCACGTATCCGGCGCGCTTCATGCTGGTCGCGGCGATGAACCCGTGCCGCTGCGGCCATGCCTATGAACCCGGCTATTCCTGCAAGCGCGGCCGGATCGACCGCTGCACCGCGGACTATCAGATGCGCATCTCGGGCCCGCTGATGGATCGCATCGATCTGCGCATCGAGGTGCCGGCGGTGACCGCCGCCGATCTGATCCTGCCGCCGCCGAGCGAAGGCTCCGCCGAAGTCGCCGCAAGAGTTGCCGCGGCGCGCGACATCCAGCTCGCGCGCTACGCCGCCGCCGGCATGCCGCATGTCCGCACCAATGCCGAGGCGCCGGCGTCGCTGTTGGAAACCATCGCGCAGCCCGACAGTCATGGCCAAAAACTGCTGCGCGACGCCGCCGAGACCATGAAGCTGACCGCGCGCGGCTATCACCGCGTGCTGCGCGTCGCGCGCACGCTCGCCGATCTCGATGGCGCGGAAAAAATCGGCCGGCTGCATCTGGCGGAAGCGTTGTCGTATCGCGCGCTGGCGGAAGATTTGCGGCGCGCGGCGTAAATCGTGCTCCGTCTGATGCCCACGAGCGTCGGTGGATGGTGCCACTGAACGATCACCAGAGTCTTGCGTTCCAGATACAAAAAGCGGAAACATCCAGGTTGCGGTTGGTGCCCTATGGACTGCGCCGGACGCGCAGTCGCGAATTCGTCCTTCGGCACCACGCAAGCCGTCCCGGCGGGCCGCCCCGTCCACCCCGATATTTTGGCCGCGACAAATTGCCCGACGGGCAAATCAGTCCGCGCACCGAAAACCTGTCCAGCCCCATTTGCAAAAATATTTCGCTTTGGCCGTCGGGCAAATCAGTGGTTTCTCTCCGCCCGTCTCACCCACTGAGGGGCGGATCGCGAGTCGTCACGAACGCGCGGTGAGATGCGGTGGACGCGGCAGCGTCGGCGCGCGAACTGATCGCAGGGCGGTTTTCCGTGAGCCATTCAGAGCGCGCAGACGAACGGCGCTGAAGCGTACGGCAAAACCGTGTGGTCCTGGCACCCGTTGCTGGTGTCAAGTTCGCGGAGGTCTTTGTTGGCCCGACCGGGTTCGGCGAAACCTTTAATCCGCTGACGACGGTGACAAGACGAATTCGTCGCCGGGGAGAGCACGGCATAAGCCGTAAAGCCATTGCGCGGGGGATGCCGGAGTGTCTCCGCTGAACCTGTATGCTCGTGTGCGCATTTCTTTGTGCATCTTGCACACGAGACCGCGGGTGCAGCGCGCACCCGGCATTCCCTGCGCCCTCTTCTTGATGGGGGCGAGAGATTCCTTGCACCACTCGGGCGCATCGCGCCGCGGGATCGGGAAACTGCGTTTTGGACCGTCATTGCGAGGAGCGAAGCGACGAAGCAGTCCATTCTTTCTTTGCGGCGCGATGGATTGCTTCGCTTCGCTCGCAATGACGGTTCCTCAAGTGTCCCAGCTATTTGAAAATTGAATCCGAACTTCGCCATGCCCCAGCATAAACCCGGCGGTAACGAGTTTTGTTTACGCTCTGCCAACCATAAGCCCGTCGTCACGGGCCTATGTCGAGTGAGTAGCGTCCCATGTTGCGTTTCAAGATTCTGGCCTCGGTTGTTCCGTTGGCCGTTACCGCCGTATTCGCGCGCGGCGAGTTGCTGCCGGGTCCAAAGCCCTGCATCGAGGTTGCCGGCACTTCGGTGCAGATCGCCCCGCTCGCCTGGCAAGCCCAGCTTCACGTCGGCTTCACCCGCGACCCACGGCTCGCGACCGTGCGGGTCCAGATTACCGACAACGTCACCGACGCCGATTTCACCGTCATCGACGATATCGACGATGCCGAGGCCGGTGCCTGCGAAACCAGCGCGCTGCCCCAATTGGTCGCGATCTCGCAAAATCCGGCGGCGTCCGAGCCGCTCATCTACCTTTCGCAGGATGGACCCGCCGATTACCAGATTTTTGTGCGCTCGAGGACGTTTTCGGCGCGCGACGCCGCCGCGCTCATCGTCGGCGCCCGCGGCGGGCACCGCCTCACTGCGGCGTCCCTTTGAGCCGTTAACGTTTCATCAACCCTGTTCGCATCGCAAGGCGCAATCGCAGCCGCCTTCAAGCACTTTGCAAGTGTCGCCGACGCATCGTCTCCACAACATATAAAGCGGATCACACCGCCTCAATTTCGGGCGAGCATCTCAGGGACATTGGCGATGGGGCGAACGTTCCGGATCAAGATAGGCCTACGCCGCTTCGGGCGCCGCCATCCGTGGATCGCCTTCGCCCTGCGCTCGTTCATGATCTTCTCCGCCACGTTCGGCGGCGCTTATGGCTTCATTGCCGGCAGCCGGACGGAAGTCTCCGGATATGACCCGCAGGCTTTTGCGATCGGCACCAGTTTCCTGTTCGCGATCGCCTGCGTCGCGCTCGTTACCTTAAGTGTCCGGCTGCGCCTGATGCGCCGGAAGATGCGCCGGATCGCCCTGCACAATGAAGCGCTGGCCGATCGAAACTGGGAATTGCAGGAGGCCGAAGCGCGCGCCCGCCGCCTGTTCGAATCGCAGGGCGATCTGATCGTGCTGCGCGATGCCGATGGCCGCATCAGCTACGTCAACGATGCCTATTGCGAACTGGCCGAGATGCCGCGCAGCGCCCTGATCGGCAGTCGCGCCACGCTCACCATCCTCGAACAGGGCGACACCGCGCTGGAATCCAACGGCACCCGCATCCACGATCAAAAAGTCGCAGGCCCCGTGGGGCCGCGATGGATCGCCTGGCGCGAAGGCCTGGTCCGCCACGATGCGGGGAGCCCTGCGGAAATGCAAAGCGTCGGCCGCGACGTCACCGACCGCACCGAGAGCGAACGCGCGCTGGCCGAGGCCCGCGACCAGGCCGATGCCGCGAACCGCGCCAAGTCGCGATTCCTCGCGATGGCCAGCCACGAAATCCGCACGCCGCTGAACGGCATCATCGGCATGAGCGGCCTGTTGATGGATACGCCGCTGACGCCGGAGCAGACCACCTACGCCAAGGCGGTGAAAACCTCGGGTGACGCGCTGCTCGCGCTGATCGAGGAATTGCTGGATTATTCCAAGATCGAAGCCGGCAAGATCGATCTGGAGCATCGCCCGTTCCCGCTCTCGGTGCTGATCGAGGACATCACCGAGTTGCTGGCGCCGCGCGCGGAGGCCAGGAAGATCGAGATCGCCGCCTACATCGACGAGCGGCTGCCGACGCAGGTGATCGGCGACGCAGCGCGGCTGCGCCAGGTGCTGCTCAATCTCGCCGGCAACGCCATCAAGTTCACCTCTACCGGCGGCGTCGCGCTGATCGTCGAGCCCGGCATCTGGCCCAACGAAATCAGTTTTCTGGTGCGCGACACCGGCATCGGCATCGCGCCCGAGGCGCAGCAGCGGATTTTCCGCGAGTTCGAACAGGCCGACGATCGCATCGCGCGCAGCTATGGCGGCACTGGGCTTGGCTTGAGCATCTCCGAACGCATCGTCAAGCGCATGGGCGGCCGCATCACGCTGGAAAGCACGCCCGGCATCGGCTCGACGTTCGAGGTATCGATCCCGCTCGTGGTTGCCGCCGGCGGCGAGCAAAAGACTTTCGCAGCACCGGATCTAACCGGCCAATCGATCATGCTGGTTTCATCGGAGAGCATCGAAGCGTCGCTGACGGCGCGGCGGCTGCAGCGCTGGGGCGGCCAGACCTGCATGGTCGGGGATGTCGACGTCGCGCTGGCGCTGTTGCCCGAGCGTTCGTGGCAGGCGGTCCTGATCGATCATGCGCTGGGCACCGCCGGGATCGAAAAACTCGGCGAAGCGGCGCGCCTTCACGCGATGCATCGGATCGTGATGTTCACGCCGGCGACGCGGCATGAACTGCAACTATCCGCGGCGTCCGCCTTCACCGGCTATCTGGTCAAACCGGTGCGCGCCGCCTCGCTCGCCGCGCGCCTGACCGCGACACCCGAGATTCCAGCGTCCAGCCTTGCCGGCGAAACCCCGATCGTGCCTGCCGACGAGGCGGAGAAAGCAGCCACGCCGCCGAGCAAGGGGCTTTCGATCCTGGTCGCCGAAGACAATGAGATCAATGCTTTGTTGATGCGCTCGCTGCTCGGCCGGCTCGGGCATCACGCCGTCATCACCACCAATGGCGAAGAGGCGCTGGAATCCTGGCTGTCGGCGAAATCCGCCGGTGCCGCCTACGATCTGGTCTTGATGGACATCCAGATGCCGCAACTCAACGGCATCGAAACCACCAAGCGGATTCGTGACCTGGAGGCTGCACAGTCGGGACGCCGCACGCCGATTCTGGCGCTCACCGCCAACACGCTGGTGGAAGACCGCTACGCCTGCTTCGAGTCCGGCATGGACGGTTTCCTGATCAAGCCGCTCGATCGCGAAAAACTGACCGAGGCGCTCGCGGGCCTCGCCGCGTCGCGGCATCTCGCAGCGTGATCGCTTCACGTCATTGCGAGGAGCAAAGCGACGAAGCAATCCATACTTCTTGCGCGGATGTATGGATTGCTTGGTGCGCCTACAGCCGCCGCAGCGCCACCGATTCGACCACGTGGTCGGCGCCCTTTTTGAGGATCAGCGTCGCGCGCGGCCGCGTCGGCAGGATGTTGTCCTCGAGATTGGCAAGGTTGGTGCGTTCCCAGATGGCGAGGGCGGTGGCGGTTGCTTCTTCGTCCGAGAGCGGGGCGTAGCGGTGGAAATACGACCTGGGATCGGTGAACGCGGTGTCGCGCAGCGCCAGGAAGCGCCGCACATACCACTGGCGCAGCACCGGCTCGTCAGCGTCGATATAGACCGAGAAGTCGAAGAAGTCGGAGACCACCGGAATCGCCTTTCCGTCGCGCGGCAACCGGCCGGTCTGCAGCACGTTGACGCCCTCGACGATCAGGATGTCGGGACGGTCGACCTCGATCCATTCGTTCGGGACGATGTCGTAGGTCAAATGCGAATAGACCGGCGCGCGCACCGGCCGCCTTCCCGCCTTGATGTCGCTGAGGAACGACAGCAGCATCGGCAGGTCGTAGCTTTCGGGAAAGCCCTTCTTCTGCATCAGGCCCTGCCGCTCCAGCGCCGCATTCGGGAACAGGAAACCGTCGGTCGTCACCAGATCGACCTTCGGCCGCGGCGACCAGCGGGCCAGCAGCGCCTGCAGCACGCGCGCGGTGGTCGATTTGCCTACCGCCACGGAACCGGCGACGCCGATGATATAGGGCACCTTGCGATCCCGGATGCCGAGGAACTGGCGTTGCGCCTGATAGAGCCGGTGGGTCGCATCGACATAGATCGACAACAGGCGGGACAGCGGCAGGAAGATGTCCTCGACCTCTTGCAGGTCGAGCCGGTCATGCATCGAACGCAACCGCTCGAATTCGCCGGGCTCCAGCGTCATCGGCGTGTCGTCGCGCAACCGCGCCCACTGATCGCGCGTGAAAATCCGGTAGGGATTGTACTGCTGCTCCGGTGCCCGAATATCCATGGCGTCGCCCTTGATGAACTAATCGCGCTTGCGCGCGGCTTTCTCTTCCAGACCGGTCATGCTCGTGCGCTGCGCCAGCGCGGCCTCGACCTCTTCAAGCTTCACGCCGCGCGATTTCAGCAGCACCAGCAGGTGAAACAACAGATCGGCACTTTCGGCGATCAGGTGATCGCGGTCGTTCTCGACCGCGGCGATCACGGTTTCCACCGCCTCTTCGCCGAATTTCTTGGCGCAGTGCTCCGCGCCCTTGTCGAGCAGCTTTCTTGTGTAGGACGCCTCTCCTCCCGACGCTGCGCGAGCATCGATGGTGGCGGCCAGATCATGGACCGTAAAACGCGGCATCAACTGCACTCAAACAAATGCGCCCGCAACGACCGGACGCCATCCCCAAACCGCCTTAGCACTTTTGCGACGGGGAGTCGTCAGGGATCGAGCCGCATCGGCAGCCCGGCGCGCACCATGTGATCCTTGGCCTCACGTATGGTAAATTCTCCGAAGTGGAAAATCGACGCCGCCAGCACCGCGGTGGCGTGCCCCTGGCGGATGCCGTCCACGAGATGGTCGAGATTGCCGACGCCGCCGGATGCGATTACCGGTACGGGAACACTGTCGGCGACCGCCTGCGTCAGCGGCAGGTCGAAACCCTGCCGGGTGCCGTCGCGGTCCATCGAGGTCAGCAGAATTTCACCAGCGCCGAGCGAGACCACTTCTTGGGCATATTCGATGGCGTCGATCCCGGTGGAATTGCGGCCGCCATGGGTGAATATCTCCCAGCGGTCCGAACCGCCGCCGCGCTTGACGCGCTTGGCGTCGATCGCGACCACGATGCATTGCTCGCCGAACTTTTCCGCGCCCTCCTTGACGAATTCCCGGCGGCTGACGGCGGCGGAGTTGATCGAGACCTTGTCGGCGCCGGACCGCAGCAGCGTGCGGATATCGTCGATGGTGCGAACCCCGCCGCCGACGGTCAGCGGCATGAAGCAGGCTTCCGCGGTCCGCCGCACCACGTCCAGCATGGTGCCGCGGTTTTCGTGGGTCGCGGTGATGTCGAGAAAGCAGAGCTCGTCGGCGCCGGCGGCGTCGTACGCAATCGCCGCTTCGACGGGATCGCCGGCGTCGCGCAGATCGACGAAGTTGACGCCCTTGACCACGCGGCCGTCCTTGACGTCGAGGCAGGGGATCACGCGGACCTTGAACATGGACGGTCTCCTAAGCCGCGGCGCGCGCGGTGCGGATCAGCGCCAGGGCAGCTGTGGGATCGAGGCGGCCGTCATAGAGCGCGCGGCCGGCGATGGCGCCCGCGAGCTTTTTGGCACGCGGCGCCAGCAGCGCCTTCACATCCTCGATCGAGGCAAAGCCGCCCGAGGCAATGACGGGAATCGAGATCCGCTCGGCAAGCGCGATGGTCGCATCGAGGTTGAGGCCCTTGAGCAGGCCGTCGCGCGCGATGTCGGTAAAAATGATCGCGGCGACGCCGGCATCCTCGAATCGCTGCGCGATTTCGAGCGCGGTCACCTGCGAGGTCTCGGCCCAGCCTTCGACCGCGACCTTGCCGTCGCGCGCGTCAAGACCGACGGCGACGCGGCCGGGGAATTTTTTCGCAGCACTTTTGACCAGTTCGGGATCGCGCACCGCGGCGGTGCCGATGATCACGCGCGCAATGCCCTTGTCGAGCCAGGCCTCAACCGTTTTGAGATCGCGGATGCCGCCGCCGAGCTGCACCGGCATGGTGACCGCCTTCAGCATCGCCTCGACCGCCATCGCGTTCATCGGCTTGCCGGCAAAGGCGCCGTCGAGGTCGACGACGTGCAGATATTCGAACCCCTGGGCGGCGAAGGCGCGCGCCTGCGCCGCCGGATCGAGGTTGAACACCGTCGCACGCGCCATGTCGCCCTGTTCGAGGCGCACGCACTGGCCGTTCTTCAGGTCGACGGCGGGAAAAAGGATCACGGCTTCCACTTCAAAAAGTTCGAAATCAGCGCCAGCCCAAAGCGCTGGCTCTTTTCCGGGTGAAACTGGGTGCCGACAGCGGTGTCCTTGCCGACCATCGCCGTCACCGGCCCGCCGTAATCGGCACGCGCCAGCACGTCGGCCTCATTCGAGGCGTTGAGGTGATAGGAGTGCACGAAATAGGCGTGGCGGCCCTTCGGCCCCAGCGGCAGCCGCTCCAGCACCGGGTGCTCGCGGATCATGTCGAGCGTGTTCCAGCCCATGTGCGGAATTTTCAGGTTTTCCTCGCGCGGCGAAATCTTTTCGACGTCGCCTGCGATCCAGTCGAATCCGTTGGTGGTGACGTGTTCCTTGCCGCGCGTCGCCATCAGCTGCATGCCGACACAGATGCCGAAGAACGGCCGCGCCTTGACCCGCACCGCTTCGGTCATCGCCTCGAGCATGCCGTCGACTGCATCCAGTCCCCTGCGGCAATCGGCGAAGGCGCCGACGCCGGGCAGCACGATGCGATCGGCGCGGAACGCCACTTCGGGATCGCGCGTCACCACGATCTTCTGCGGATTCTCCATGCTGCGCGCGGCGCGCTCGAAAGCCTTGGCCGCCGAGTGCAGATTGCCGGAGCCGTAATCGATGATCGCTACGCTCATCGTGACCCTCCCGGCTCCGGAAATAATCCGATGATGCCACCCTGCGGCAACGGCGGCGGCGGCTTTGAGAACGGCTGGCCCGGAATATTGCGGGTCGGCGGCGGCCCACCGCGATCGACCGCCCATTGGTCGTTGGCGAGGCCACGTTGCCGGGCGGTCCAGCGGTCGAAGAAGCGCCGCTCGGCCGCCTCCTCGTGATCGGCGACCACGATGTCGAGCTGGCGCCATTTGCGCCGCGACAGCGTCCAGCGCTGCAGGCTGGCCGCTTCGAACCCCATCAGGATCGCGATCAACATATTGGCGAGCATGATCGCGCCGCGGCCGGCCCCGAGCTGTGCCAGTCCGATTTCGACGGCAGCCGTCATGACGATCCAGCCGAGCAGCGCCAGCCACAGCCGGTGCCAGATCAGCCACAGCCCGCTCAAGACCGCGGCCCAGAAATGGAAACCGTCGCGCACGAACGTGAACTTGTCGGCCGCCGCAAGATCGGCGCCGCTGGCCACGGGGGCATGCACTGTATAGACCGGCATCGTCACTCTCCGCCGATGAAAACTGTTCTATTGAGCATGATCTTTTCGGAAAACCGGTTCCCACTTTTCCGGATCATGCTCGAAAATCAGCCGCCGAGCTGACCCTTGGTGGAAGGCACTTCACCCGCGGCGCGTGGATCGATGGCGACCGCGGCCCGAAGCGCCCTTGCCAGACCCTTGAAGCAGGATTCGGCGATATGATGGCTGTTCTCGCCATATAGGGTCTCGACGTGCAAAGTCACGCCGGCATTGATGGTGAAGGCGTTGAACCATTCGCGCACCAGTTCGGTGTCGAATTGGCCGACCTTGTCGCGCGGAAAATCGACCTTGAACACCAGCACCGGGCGGCCGGAAATGTCGATCACGACACGCGACAGCGTCTCGTCCATCGGCATATGGATCGAGGCATAGCGGGTGATGCCGGCCATGGTGCCGAGCGCCTGTTTCATGGCTTGTCCCAGCGCGATCCCGACGTCTTCGGTGGTGTGGTGGTGGTCGACATGCAGGTCGCCGTCCGCCTTCACCGTGATGTCGATGCGCGAATGCCGGGCCAGCAAATCCAGCATGTGGTCGAAGAAGCCGATACCGGTCGAAACCTTGGATATGCCTGACCCATCGAGGTTTACCGCTACCTCGATGTCGGTCTCCTTGGTCTTGCGCTTGATGGTCGCCGTGCGCATGAAAAGTGCTTTCCCTGTCGGCCCTTAATCGATCTTTGGCCGAAAACGCGGCCCTTTTAACAGGCCGATGTCGCCTTCGCTACTGCGGGACGACGCTTTTGGAGACCGAACTTCCCCCTATGGTGACCAGAATCCGGGGTGAATCGCGCGATTGTAACCCCTCCCGCGAATCCCTAAATCTGGCCGGACACGAGGGTTTCCTATGCAAGCATCACAGAACGAGCTGCCGGTCTGGCACGGCACCACGATTTTGACTGTCCGCAAGGGCGGCAAGGTGGTGATCGGCGGCGACGGCCAGGTCTCGATCGGCCAGACCGTCATCAAATCCAACGCTAAAAAGGTCCGCAAACTGGGCAAGGGCGACGTGATCGGCGGCTTTGCCGGCGCCACGGCCGACGCCTTCACGTTGTTCGAGCGGCTGGAGAGCAAACTGGAGCAATATCCGGGGCAATTGACCCGGGCGGCGGTCGAGCTTGCCAAGGACTGGCGTACCGACCGCTACTTACGCCGGCTGGAGGCGATGATGATCGTCGCCGACAAGGATGTGTCGCTGGTCCTGACCGGCACCGGCGACGTGCTGGAGCCGGAGGCCGGGGTGATGGCGATCGGCTCGGGCGGCAATTACGCCCTGGCGGCGGCGCGGGCGCTGGTCGACAGCGACAAGGATGCCGAGACCATCGTACGCCGTGCGCTGGATATCGCCGCCGACATCTGCGTATACACCAACCGGAACGTGACGATTGAAACGCTGTAGGAGGGCGGCGAAGCATGGCGGCGCTCTATGCCTTCCGCCGGATGACGACAGCCGACCTACCGCTAATCGGGCAGTGGCTCGCAAAACCCCATGTCCGGGAATGGTGGGGCGATCCGGACGAGCAATATGCCCTGGTCAGCGGCGACCTCGCGGAGCCGGCAATGGATCAATATGTCGTCGCAGCAACCGGCAGCGATTTCGGCTACATCCAGTGTTATGACCTGACCGCGTGGAATTCAGGTTTTGGGGCGCATCCAGAGGGTACGCGTGGCATCGATCTCTTCATTGGCGAGCCCGCCATGATCGCGCGCGGCCATGGTTCGGCGTTCATTCGCGCCTTCGTCGACGACCGGCTGAGAGACGGCGCGCCGCGCATCGTCACCGATCCCGATCCCGCCAACCGCCGCGCGGTGCGCGCCTATGAAAATGCCGGGTTCGAAAAAGTCCGCATGGTGGATACGCCCGATGGCGCAGCCCTTCTGATGGTCCGCAACCCATGACCTCCGGCAACTCCGCTGACAAACCTCCCGTCTTCAACGGTCTTTCGGCCTGGCACTGGCTGGCGATCGCGGCCTGCATCCTCGCCGTGCAGGCCTCGACCCTCTACGCGATGGGCCGGCTGCCGATCTGCGCCTGCGGCTATGTCAAACTCTGGCACGGCGTGGTGCAAAGCTCGGAAAACTCGCAGCACATTACCGACTGGTACACGCTGTCGCATATCCTGCACGGCTTTCTGTTTTACGGCGCGGCCTTCCTCGCCTTCCCGCGTCTTGCCTGGCCGGGCCGCCTGATCATCGCCATGCTGGTGGAAGGCGGCTGGGAGCTGGTCGAGAACTCGAACTGGATCATCAACCGCTACCGCGCCGGCACGATCTCGCTGGATTATTTTGGCGACACCATCGTCAATTCGATCTCCGATACGCTGGCCATGGTTTTGGGGTTTTTGCTGGCCAGAAAGCTCCCGGTCGCGATCACGATCGCGTTGGCGCTGTTGTTCGAACTCGTGATGGCGCTTCACATCCGCGACAATCTCACTTTGAACATCATCATGCTGATCCACCCCTTTGAGGCGATCAAGCAATGGCAGGCCGGGCCGCCGATCATTTGATGCCTTGAATGAATCCGATTAAATGCGGCTTGTTCTCGCAACATTCGAACCCTAACTAGGACCTATGACCGACTTCTCCCCCCGCGAAATCGTTTCCGAACTCGACCGTTTTATCGTCGGCCAGTCCGACGCCAAGCGCGCGGTCTCCATCGCCTTGCGCAACCGCTGGCGCCGGCTGCAGCTCACCGGTTCCTTGCGCGAGGAGGTGCTGCCGAAAAACATCCTGATGATCGGGCCGACCGGCGTCGGCAAGACCGAGATCGCGCGGCGGCTGGCCAAGCTCGCCGGCGCGCCGTTCATCAAGGTCGAGGCCACGAAGTTCACCGAGGTCGGCTATGTCGGCCGTGACGTCGAACAGATCATCCGTGACCTCGTCGAAGTCGCAATCTCACAGACCCGCGAGCGCAAGCGCAAGGATGTGCAAGCCCGCGCCCAGCTCGCGGCCGAAGACCGCGTGCTCGACGCGCTGGTCGGGCCCGGCTCCAGTCCCGCGACCCGCGATGCCTTCCGCAAGAAGCTGCGCGCCGGCGAACTCAACGACAAGGAAATCGAGATCGAGACGCAATCTTCCGGCGGCATGCCGATGTTCGAAATCCCGGGCATGCCCGGCGCCCAGATGGGCGCGATCTCGATCGGCGATATCTTTGGCAAGATGGGCGGGCGCACCAAAACCCGCCGCCTGACGGTCGAGGGCTCGCACGAGATCCTCGTCAACGAGGAATCCGACAAGCTGCTGGACAGCGATCAGCTGGTGCTGGAAGCGATCAACGCGGTCGAGAACAATGGCATCGTGTTCCTCGACGAGATCGACAAGATCTGCGTCCGCGATGGCCGCGTCGGCGGCGACGTCTCGCGCGAGGGCGTGCAGCGCGACCTGCTGCCGCTGATCGAGGGCACCACCGTCTCGACCAAGCACGGCGCGGTCAAGACCGACCACATCCTGTTTATCGCCTCCGGCGCGTTCCACATCGCAAAACCATCGGATTTGTTGCCGGAATTGCAGGGCCGGTTGCCGATCCGCGTCGAACTAGAAGCGCTGTCGCGTGACGACATGCGCCGCATCCTGACCGAGCCGGAAGCCTCATTGATCAAGCAATATGTCGCGCTGCTGAAGACCGAGGGCGTGACATTGGACATCACTGACAGCGCCATCGACGCGCTGGCGGACATCGCGGTCGCCGTCAATTCCACGGTGGAAAACATCGGCGCGCGGCGGCTGCAGACCGTGATGGAGCGCGTGCTCGACGAAATTTCGTTCGCAGCACCTGACCGTCACGGCGAGACCATCCAGGTCGATGCCGACTATGTGCAGAAGCACGTCGGCGATCTCGCCAAGAATGCCGATTTGAGCCGGTTTATTTTGTAATAGATCGTCGTCCCGGCGAACGCCCATAGGCGTTAAAATAGTCTTGCGGCGCGGAATCGTCTGTGATTCCAAAGTGTCATGAGACACGAATCGCTTGTGAACGAAGACTGGAAGAATGTTGTCGCCCGGCTTGGCGGGGTGGAAACGCTCAAGGTGACGGCGCGCGAGACGAAAGCGTTTTTGCGTCCGCGAGAGATCACCAACGCGGTGGATTTGCTGCGCGTGATCCTGGCCTATTGTCTGGGCGAGCGGGGGTTGCGGTCGACTGCGGCCTGGGCGACATCGGTGGGCCTTGTCGATATTTCGAGCGTGGCGCTGCTGTATCGCTTGCGTCAGTGCGGAGACTGGCTCGCGTTGCTGGTGGGTCAGATGCTTGCGGCCGCCGCCCCGCAAGCGAGCCGCGGTCGGATCATCCGCATCGTTGATGCCACTACAGTGCCGAAGAACGGAGCTGACGCCAGAAAGAAGAACGAGTTGTGGCGGATTCACAGCGCCTTCGATCTTCCGCAGGAGCGCTTTGGCCACTTCGAACTGACCGATCAGCAGGCGGGCGAGACGCTCGACCGGATACCGGTGGTGGCGGGCGAGATTCGCCTTGGCGACCGTGCCTATTTGCAACCGGATCGCATGGCGAGCGTGATCGAAGCCGGCGGAGATTTCGTGATCCGGGCTGGTTGGAAGAGCGCGTGCTGGCTCGATGGTAAAGGCAATGTGCTCGATCTCGTCGCCGAGTTGCGCAAGGCGGCGGCCCGTGGGCTGATCGATCGGCCGATTTGGATAAAACGCAAAAGCGGCGAGCCTCTCGCCTTGCGTCTGGTCGCGGTCAAGAAGCCGGCGCATGCTGCTGCCGAGGCGCGACGCAAGGCGCGTCGGGCCGCCCAGCGCGGAGGCCATCAGATATCCAAGCAAACGCTCGACGCGGCAGATTGGGTGATCCTGGTGACCTCACTGAAGCCGACAGAGTTCGCGACCGCGGATGTTCTCGCACTCTATCGCCTGCGATGGCGGATTGAACTCGGCTTCAAACGGCTAAAGAGCCTGATCGGTCTCAAGGGACCACCAGGAATCGACGAACGCTCCGCCAGACCTCATGTGCTGGCTCATCTATTGACTATTCTACTGCTCGAGCCGCTCATCGACGAACTTGAGGACTCTCCCCGCTTGGTCGAAGCCGCCTGACACCGCCTGGTGCCTGGCGTCTGCTCCAGCATCTCATCGCCTCGCTGCTCCAAGCGGTGATTCCACAGCCCACGATCGACCGCCTGCGCCGAGCAAAATCGGTCCTCCAACGCCATCTCCGCGAGCCGCCAAGAAAACGTCAGTATCAAACAATGTTCCCACTATCCCCACTATCTTAACGCATATGGGCGAACGCCGGGACCCATAACCCCAGTCGTCTGTTGTTGAAAGAAGCCATCGACCATTGTGCTAAAATAATGATCGCCGCGGCGTATGGATCCCGGCTCGCGCTTCGCTTGGCCGGGACGACACCGAGAACAATACCGCGTTGCGCATTGCGCTTTCGCCATGTGATAGTCCGCACCTGATTTATCAATTTGGTGCCGAATGAATCTGCGGATACCGAAAAACCCCTGGCGCTTGATGGTTGCCGTCAATGTCGCCGTGCTGATCGGGGTTTTTCTCTACAAGATCACGCTTGTACCCTATGTCCCCTACATCCATCTGCTGGTCGACTATCATTTCGGCTTCACCAAGCGCGCGCTGATCGGCGCAATCGCGTCCCTGTTCGTCCACAAGATGCCGGTATGGCCGGTATTCGCGCTCGGCGGCGCGATGTTGCTGATCACGGCCGGCCTGTACGTTCAATTATTCCGGCGGACGTTCGGCTCCGAGCGTACGCAGCTGCCGCTGTTCGTATTGACTGCGGGATCGCCGTTCTTCCTCAAGAACTTCATCTATACGTTGGGGCATTTCGACATCTATGGCTGTGCGATTGCGATTTGTCTGTTGCTGGCGCCGGCGCGCTCGGTCGCTTTCGTGATCTCTGCCGCACTGGCGTCGATGGTCCTGCTCCTGATTCACCACATCCATTTCCTGATGTATGTGCCGACCATCGCCGTCATCGTGGTGCTGCGTCATTACCTCGTCGTCGGCCTGACGCGACAGAACGCCATCGTCGGCATGACAGCGGCGCTGGCCGTCGCCGCGCTGTTCTTCGCCGCGCAATTCTATGGAACGATGACGGTATCCCCGAACGAATTCAGCGCCCATCTGCAAAGCCGCATTGCCGACACCTCGCGGGAGGATCTGCCGAGATACACCGATGCTTTCGTCTACATCTGGTATCAGCCGCTCGCGCGCGAAATCCACGATACCTGGGAGCGCATGCCCGCGAATCTGCTGGGCCTGCCGGTGTTTGCGCTGTTGATCTGGCTGCACACGCCGCTCTGGCAATATTTCGCGCGGCTGATCGGCGCGCTTTCAAGCGAGCTGCATCGCCGCATCGTGATCGCGGCGATCGTCCTCGTCAGCGCCGCTTACCTCGTGATGTTCGCGATGGTGTTCGACTATTCGCGCTGGATTTCGAACTGGGCGGTGTGCCTGTTCCTGATCCTGCACGCGGTGAAGACGCTGCCCGCTTCGCATAAGGTACCGTTGATCCCGACGGATGATCGAAGAACCACCGTGTTTGGCTGGATCGTCACGATCATCCCGCGGGTCGGGATCGTCCGGCCGTTCTGAGAAAACTGGGGCAATCTCCAGCTCTGTGGCTTTCATCCTTCGAGACGCATCGCTTCGCGACGCTCGTCAGGATGAGGTCTGAGATCCTCATGGTGAGGAGCACGGCGACGCCGTGCGTCTCGAACCATGAAAGCCACTAAACCAGAAAAATTCTCTACAGCCGCGACCGCCGGACCCGGACATACAGCGCGCCCTCGCCGCCATGGCCGATATGGGCTTCCTCGAATCCAACCACCAGCGAACGGAATTCCGGCAGGCTCAGCCATAGCGGCACCTGGCGGCGCAGCACGCCGCGCTCGGATTCCGCGCCGCCGACTTTGCCTTTGCCGGTGATGACGAGTACGAAAGTCAGGCCGTCGCTGTGGGCGCGCTGCAGGAACGTGAAGAGCCTGTGGTGCGCGCGCGACTGCGTCATGCCGTGCAGGTCGAGCCGGGCATCGATCTCCTTTCGGCCACGCGAGAGATGCGAGCGTTCGCGGCGCCCGATCGGCGCCAGCGGCGGTGGTTCCTGTCTGGGCGGGGTAATTATTTTCGGCGGCGCCGGCGGCTTTGGCGAAGCAAAGGGTTTTGGCGCGACAGGCGCTTCCGCCTCAGGCGGAGCGGCCGGCGGCTTCGCGGCGCGGTGGCGCTTGCGCAGCGGCTTGACCTGCTTGGCAACGCTCTCCCACAGCGCGCGCTCTTCTTCGCTGAGGCCGCGCTTGCGCCGCGGCGGCGTCAATTCCGGGATCGAACTCGAAGGCCGGCGTTTCATCGGTAGCGGCGATATCGGCGGATGTAACGGTGGCGAGGCTTTTCAGGCGCGGGGTCGATCTTGGGCCGCGCTTCCGGCAGCGGCACCGGTTTGACCGCCGCAGCCTGGTTCGTCGAAGCGGCTGCCGGGGTTTGGGCGGCGCTTGTTGCGGGCGATGCCAGACTCGTCGCCGCGTTCTTGGCCGCGGCCGCCGTGCGGGCGGCGTTGTTGGCGCCGTTCTTCTGATCTTTCAGGGGATCCGTTTGCGGAAACAGCGTTGCGATCTTCTCCGAAGGCCGCTCGTCCGGCACCGGCATCTTGCGGCCCCGCGCCAGCGGATCGAGGCCTTTCGGCACCAGGATGACGAAGCGCATAGTGTGCCGGAGCCGGCCGGAAACCCTCCCCGCATCGACGCCGGCGCCGAAATAGAGATCGGCGCGCGCCGGCCCGACGATGGCGGAGCCGGTATCCTGCGCAATCATCAGGCGGTGAAACGGCGTCCTGGACTGCTCCGACTCGATCGGCAGCTCGCCTTCGATGAAAAACGGCGTGCCATAGACGTGCAGCGATTTATCGACCGCGATCGAGCGGCCCGGCGTCAGCGGTACGCCCTGCGCGCCGACCGCTTCATCCTTGTCGGAGAGATTTACCTCGCGGAAGAAGATGTAGGACCGGTTCTGCCGCCGCAGTTCCTTCGCGCCGTCGGGGTTCTGCGCCATCCATTCCCTGATTTTCTGCATCGACATCTGTTCCTTGGGAATGATGCCGCGATCGATCAGGATGCGGCCGACCGGCGTATAGGGATAGCCATTATGCGCATCGTAGTTGATGCGGATGGTCGAGCCGTCCTCGAGACGGACGCGGGCCGAGCCCTGGATCTGCGAGAACAGCAGATCGGTCTGATCCTTCAGCCAGCAGATTTCGAGGCCGCGGCCGGCAATCGCGCCGTCCTCGATCTCGGCGCGGTCGTAATAGGGCACGAGCTTGCGGCGGCCGATCTTGCGGAACACCTCACCCTTGTTGGGCAGCCCGACGGAGCTTTGCGTGGTGCCGCGAACGAACAGATTGGACGGGCGGCGATAGACCGGCACGTTGTAGACGTCGGTCTGGGTCCGGGAGCCGTCGATGACAGGCTCGTAGTAACCGGTGACGAACCCCTCGCCTTCGCCAAGCCGCGAAATGCGCAGGGGCAGAAAATGCTCCTCGAAGAAAGCCTTCGCCCTGGCGCCATCGGACAGCTCGAGGCCTCTGGCGATGCGGCAGGGATCGCGCAGCGACGTGCCCAGCGCCTTCGAATCTGCGGGAGGCGCGGTCTGGGCGGCGATCGGTTTGCAGCTGGTGCGAAACGCCTTGTAGGCGGCGAGATGATCGTCGTCGTTCCAGCCCGCGATATCCGACCAGGCCAGCGGCAAATATTGGCCGCCGCTGATCTGAAGCGGCCATTCGAGCTGCGGATATGGCAGGGCACGAGGAGTTGGCTGATGCGGATGTACGTGACGGAGATGACGGGCCGCAAGCGCACCCAACGGTACCAGCAGCAATAGGACAGCGCTCACAGCCAACGCCAACCGTGCAAGGTTGCGCGTGTTAGTTAGCGCTTCCGGTGCCAACCAGCTTCCAGTTCGGATCGCGAGACGTCGTGTCGCGGGCGAATGTCCAGACATCGGTGATATCGGCGACCTTATCCGGGTTGCCATCGACAATAGTGCCAGCCTTGTCGCGGGTGACCGAAATCATCTGCGACACGAAACGAACCGTCAGCTGCGCCGCGCGATCGCGGGCTTCCGCATTGACCAGTTCGGCCTTGTCGATCGAAACAAATCGCGTTTCGGTTTTTTGCTCGTGTTTCTCGCGATCCTTGATCACGGCGTCGAAACTCTCATAGACCTCGGACGACAACAGGTCCTTCAGCGCGCGGCGATCGCCGTTGGCGAAAGCCAGCACGATCATCTCGTACGCGCTCTTGGCGCCCGACAGGAAGTGCCTGGGATCGAACGAGGTATCCTGCGTGGCAATGGCGTCGAGGCCCTGGGCCAGCGGCGTGCCCGGCTCGGCAATCCCCTTCCAGCGATCGGTCGGCGCCACCACATCCGCGGTCGGCGCCAGCGGCGTCTGGTCGATCACGGCACCGGGCATCGGAACGACGTTATTGTCCTGCGTACGCTGCACGACGTTGGGCGCGGCGCGATCATAGGGCGGCCGTTCGCTCCCGGTGCGCTGTCCGAGGACGCTGCGCAGGCGCAGGAAAATAAAGACCGCCAGCGCCAGGAAGATGATGGTGTAGATATCCACGTCGTATTCGCTTTCTGATTCTCACGCCGGCAACGGGCCCGGCGGTCGAGCGTTCCCTCGAGAGCTCACTTGGTAGAACCCGGGAACGGCAGAGTTTACATCAACGATTGAGTCTGGAGCATGTAGGCATGAAACTTTGCCCGGCCAATGGCGCGTTTTGGCGCGGGTGAATTGTAGCGCGTTTTGGCCGCGAGGGGAAACCCGATCATGCCCGGAAATCACGCATATTCAAATATTTAGGATGGGCGGAAGGCGGCTGGCCGAGCGGTATTAGCCATATCCGGCACAAATCGCCGATGGTTTGGACCAGCCCCGATCCGTCGTCCTTGTGGGATGAGGCGGGGCTATGATAGCCACAGAAAAAATGCAAGTTATGCCCAATTTCATTGGGTTTACTGAATTTCGGCGTTTTCCTTTCCACGTTTTTCCCACAGCGACATGGTTAACGACCTGTTAAAGCATGTGGTGACGTGCCGAACTATCCTGACACCGGCAAAACGTTATCGGGCAGTCTAAACTTGACGAGCGTCCGGGCCGGGGTATAGGGCATACGAGCCGAGAGATCGGAGGTCGAAAGAGGGAAGGCCGGTTCATATTCCCAAGCCGCCGACATCGCCGCCCAAGCGATGAACGGATCAACGGTAGCCATCGCGTCAACCCGGGACGTTTAGCGATACCGGGATAGGGCCTCAAGCCGCTGGCGAACGCCAGCACGAGGTCCGTCATGTCTAAAAAGTCCCCTCTTAAAAAGCCCGCCCGTGCTATCCGGCCCGACGTTCCGAAGACTACCTTCGGACGCGCCGAAGCCGCTGCATCGCTCGGCGTCGATATCCAAACTATCGATAGCCTGATCTCAGCGAAGACGCTCCGCGCGTCCAAGCTCGGGCGCCGCGTTCTGATCCGCGTAGCTGATATTGAGGCCATGCTCACCGCGAACCCCGCGGTGCAGTGATGAGCGCCCTCGTGTTTCGCGGAGAGCCGCGATTGCTCCAGAGCCGTCACATTGTCCGCGAGATGGCCCGGGCGCTGACCGGCATGTTCGACATCGAGGCCGAAGAGAATTTGGCCGCGGCCTATGACGCGGTTCTCGGCGGCGACGATGCACTTGTCGGCGCCAACATGACATTCCTGATCTGGGCCTCCAGTGACCCGCGCGAGATCACCGAGCGCGTGGTTCTCGCGTGCGATCTCCTTCGGCAAGCTCGGCGCACAAAGCACTGATCGGGGCGAGATCGCATCCGGCAGCCGACAAGAAAACCCGCTGCGATTGTTGATCTTTCGACGAGTTCGCCGAGCGAAATTGTACCGACACATCCAACTCGCAATTCACAGTTGTTTCTCTCCTCATTTCCTTTAGCCTAGTCGACTTCGCAACAGAGTGAAGCCAACATGCGTTGGCGCCCGCGGATGACCGCCGGTAGCTCACGAGCGAAACCCAAAATCCCCCTCGCCTAATCACAAGAGAGCATCATCATCATCATGCCGAGAAAGCATTCGCCTCCAGTCGTTTTTCTTGCGCTGTCGCCAGCGATGTTGGCGGCTGCACTATGCGTGCGCGACGATGAGGTCGCCGCGGGCATCGCGAGCGGCGCGCTCCCTGTTTTCTGCATCGGGATCAAGCGCAGGATTTTAATTTCGGACGCCGAACGATGGCTGAGAAGTTTTCCGAAACGATCAACCCAAAAACCCTACAGAAAAAGGAACGTCCCCAATGGCTGACGAAACAACCCAGCAGACCATCGACGATCTCGCGCACGAAGCTCGCATGCTCGCGCCGAGCGGCAAGGTTGCCGAACTCGACGCCGACATCAAGGCAAAGGCGAACATGCCGCTCGAAACGCAGGCTCGTTTTCTCCGCGGTGTGATCGATGCTTTCGAAAGCGCCGACCTCGCGAAGTATCTCCCGGAGCCGCCGAGAGTGCAGAACGATGGCTCGCGTAGGCGCCCTGAGAAAACCAATCCTTGGTCAAAGGAAGGTTGGAATATCAGCGCGCAAGGCAAGCTCGTAACAACGCTCGGCGAGAAGAAGGCCAAAGAGATCGCGGCAGCCGCCGGATGCAAGATCGGCAGCACGAAGTTCAACCCCGATTACAATTGATCGCCATGGGTAAGCAAAATCGCAAAGGCTCTAAAAGCACTGTCAGAATTGCGGGCGCGACATTCAAGCTTCGAACCGAACGCGAACAACGCGCAAAGTCCGAGCGAACCGACGACCTGAAGGAAAATCCACCATGGCTCGCGCAACTCCAGCAGCGCCCGCGAAAGGGCTAGTTTTGAAAAACGGCAACAGACTTTCACAGGGCCAGTTGTTCTTGAAGGAAGGAAACGACATGATCGAACCCCGCAACGGCGCACCGAAAAAGTTGACGAACCCTGCACCGGTTATCGGACAGACACGCCGCGAAGAGAAGGGCGGCCATCCGCTATTGCCGAACGCGAAACGGCCTCTCGACGATGAGCCGCTCGAAAAGAATTGGCAGGGCAAAGGCGTGACTGTTCATCCTGCGATGGCATCGCGCCCGGATCGCGGCGGGCATACCGAAGGGCTGGCATCAGCCGTTCTGCACGAGGCCGCGAACCTTGGCCGCAATCCTGAGAAGGCGTGACCCATGGCAGAGCAAACCGACAAGCCCGCAGATGCGATCCCGCGCGTAGCCGCGCAGCAGCGCGCCGAGGCCATCGCGCATGCAGAGCGCAAGCGCCATGCGGCCCGCACGATGGAGAAATTGAAAGAGCGTTTCGGCGCTCTCCCGGACAGCGAAGCTGCCACGGGCTCGGACAGCGAAGCTGCCACGGGCTCGGACAGCGAAGCTGCCACGGGCGCGGATACCCGATGAAGCGACCGCCGAACGTGCATAGGGGAACGACTTCCCGCGATCTCGCCGACCATGGCGTTGGCTATAGTGCATCCGGCGAAAGTGAATTTTCTCGCCGCGCTGCATCCGTGCCGAACGTCAAGATGCCCTCGTATGCTGTATCGAAACCAAAACTAAGAGGCCCACTGTCGCGGCCTGAAGTGATCGCCGAGAATGAACGTGAACTCCTGAAACTTCGCGACCGCATCCGGCTCGCAACCGATCCCGCGAAATTGGCGAAGCTGAAAAAGAATTTGAATATCAAGATGAGCTTCGTTGAGAAGCTAAGAGCGGAGCTAGGCTAACATGCCGAACGGGACGGTTTTATTTTGGAAGACGTACACTGACAGCCAACGAGGTTTTGGTTTCATCGCTTGTGATGACACGCCGGACAAGCGCGAGACTAACGTGTGGTTTGGTCCGAAATCGCTCGGCGGCCTGACGGTTCGCTCAGGCGACCGTGTCGAGTTCGATGTTGGCAACTATCGCCCCGGTAAAGGTCCGTCTGCCTCGCATGTGAGGCTTTGTGAAGTGGAGAGAAACAATGTCGACAAAGATGAGACACGCAAGACAGGACCGACGAAAAATTGGAACCCGTACAGTAGTCCGAGATCACGCGGGAAAGCCGAGCGTGAATACATCGAAACCCTTCCCGGGGCCGACGATTATTGATCCGCAGAACGGGCGCGGTCTCAACAAAAATAATGGCGGCTCGGCGCCCGGTGCCAGCGGCCCCGTCACGCGCGCATAAAATCCACTCGCAAACGCAAACATAGCAAAGGAGTTCACATGGCAGACGAATTTGTTGGATCACATGAGAAGAGCCGCGCGGGCTACGGCACGAACGGCGACCCGACCCCGTCGAGCGTTCCACTCGGAAAGCAACCGAAGCTAGTCGAGCCGAAAGTCGCACCTCCGGCGGCAAGTGCCGATCCCGGAGAATGGCAGACGCGCAACGTATCGGCGAAGCCCATCGCGACGGCTCACGGAATGCGAAATCCGAACGATCATCCGGCGCAAATCGCGCGGGCGATCTCGCGGAAGAAGTAATACCCGATTGGTCGCGCGTTTGACGGCGCGCGACCGAGCCGTAGGGCTACGCCCTGCGGTACAGCGCCGCGCTGATTTCTCCGTTTGGTCATGGGGTGGTCAGCGCGGCGCACTCATCCTCAAATCAGGAGGTCCCCAACATGACGCTACAGCTTCACAACCATTTCGGAGTTTTAGACCTTTCGGTTATCGATCCCAAGGCCGTTTCCGAATTGGACGATCAACAGCAGGCCCTGTTAGCTTCGTTGATTTCTGCCGTGCAAAATCGAGAGGCCGCGCAAGCGCGCTATGCGAAGGCCATCAAAACACTTCAGGACGCGACCGCCGAGCAAATCGCAGCGATGGAAGCTCATATCACCGCGAACCCGCCGCAGACTGCAATCGAAGCCCTGCGCGCCGCGCAAGCTGCTTACAACGCATCACACTAACGAGGTCCCCCATGGCTCACGAACACGAAGACCAGCCGACGGAATACGTCGGGCGCGATCAGACGATGAAGGCCGACCCCAAGGGCGCACCTAAGCGCGTCGCGGTCTACACTCCGCCAGCCAAAGGCGAGGCGCATCCAAAAATCGCGCGGCTCGGTCCTGCTCTTCGTCTCGACAATGCCGAAGCTGATCTCACCGCCGCGCAATTGGAATTGAACGCCGCGGTCAACCATCTTCGATCCTGCGAATTGATCGAGGCCGCGGCTTTGACGGCATTGATCGCGGTCATGCCGCGCCCAAGTCAGGATGAAGTCTATCGGGCGCACATTGCCAAAGAGCAGGCCGCAAAAATGGCTCGCGTCGCACAGGGCCTCCCGGCCGTTGAGCCTCCGAAACCGTCTCACGGTCGGAGCGCCGTCGATATCGCCGCGGCTCAGCGCCCGCGTACATCGCAGGCAATGCCGACAGGGACGACGCTTCGAAGCCCGATATCTCGCCGGATTGTCTGATCCATGGCGCGTCCGGTTGACCCAGTGAGAGAAGAAGCAAGGCAACTGCATCTTACGCGTTACATCTCCGCGCGCCCGTGTCCGCATGGTCATGTCGGCGAGCGCTTCACGGTCTCAACGGGCTGTTGTAGGTGCGGCGACATCGCACGTGCGGAACGACTGGGTAAGCCATCACAGCCGCGTCCGGTTAAGGTGCCGAAGCCAATCGCAGAGCCGATCCCGTCTTCCCCGTCTTCGGGGCGGTTCAATAATCCCGCGCTCGCTCGCGCACTGACTGATTATCATCTCAGCGCCGAGGCCCGGCAGCGGTCGCGATATCTCGATCAGATCGTGCGAGGCATCACCGCGTCTGGAAAGGTCCCCCATGTTGAAGAATGATCCCGAGTTCCTGATCCAAATTTTGGACGATTATTCGAGTGGCGCAACGCACAGTCTCGAAATGCTCGCGAAGCGCAACGGCATCTCCGTTCGAACTATCTTCATGTGGGCAAGAGATAAGTCGCTAGTACTGGATTACATGGGCCGCCAGAACATCACCTTCGGACAGGCCATGGCTATAGCGCGCAACGTCGCGAAGGCCATCATAGTTTCCCGAACGCTAGAAAGCTATGTGGCCGAGGGCCGCCGCTGTGAGGTCTGGCATCATGGCCGTCCCCAATTCGAAGAGGATGAGAGCCTAGTCGCGCTCGGGGAAGAGTTCGTCCGCGACGTGCTCGGGCTGCCCGATATGTTCAAGCGCGATCTCAACGGAAACCGAATTATTGCAACCCGCGTCGAGTATGCTCCGGCCCAGTTGATCGAAAAATATGCTGCATCCAACTTGCCTGCGGTATACGGCAACAAATCCGAAGTGACGATGAAGGGCCAAGTATCGTTGGGGGTAACAACCATCGGGCAGCGTGCGCCGCTCCCGCTGGAGGTTCAAGCGATGCAGCGCGGCGAGATCACGGATACTGTGAAGGTTGCCCAGCTTGCGCCAACCACGGACACTCCAGCACAGTATGAGCCCACCACGGACACTCCAGAACAGTATGAGCCCGAGCCCGATGTCGAGACGGTGCCAGAGCCCGTGCAGATCATCCGCGACATCCCGCCGAAAGATTTCATCGCACCGCCGACGCGACCTGTCGGCGTTGCCGAAGTCCCTTTGCGAGAACCGAGGAACGCGATGGAGAAAGACCTGTTTCAGCGTTTAGCGGCTGCCCGAGAGAAGGCATCCCAATCATGAGCGGCGACTTTGACGATGATGATGGCTTCGACGTTTTCGCGAGCGGCGATGAAGCGTCGCAGGAAGATCGGCCGCTCGGGTTGGTCGTGCCGCATCGCGCGCGAGTGATACTCGACGCGAAGGGCGCGATCATCTGGGAAGAAAATTCGGAGAACGAACGGGCTTTTAGAGCCGCTGGGCGCCCCCGGATACTTTTCGAGGAGGAGGACCCGGGAGAAATGGACCCGGCAGCCGTAGGGCTCGGCAGCCGTAGGGCTGGGCAGCCGTAGGGCTCGGCAGCCGCTGGGCTGGGCGCATTATTCCGCGGTGACCGCTAGGCGGGGACCTCGGGCAGGCAAGGCCTACCAGCGGCCCTTAAAATGGCTTCTGGGCGGGAATACTTAGATTTGGTGGCAACCGCCTCGGCGAGGCCCAATGGCTTGTGGAACAATTAGGTATCAAATCGGTACTATTGTCTGGTATAATTGTCTCGGATCGGCCCTAAATACTTGCATACGCTACATAATTTAAAAGCAACCATTTGCTGAGAACCGCCGTTGAACCATCGGAACCGCGAGCAATCCCGCTCCGGCTCCGCCCAAAAGATAACGGGCCGCCCCGACCAAAAGGCAGCCCGTCTATTTTTGGCTTCGCCATCCCGGCAAGGATGCGATGACCGTGACCAGCCGTGAAGGGCAGCTAGTGACCGACAATTCCCACAATCTCCCGAAATTTTCAAGGGCACTTGGTGCCGAACTCGCTCTGATAAAAATCATTGAGCGTGATCGCATTGTGCTGGCCGAGCGCGAGGCCGCCGAAGAAACCATCTGGCACGATGAGGCCCGCGAGAAGATGCGCGAGCGCGCACTCGCGCGTGAGGCCGCCAGACGCAAACTCAAAAACTCAAACCATGCCGCTGTCCCCGGCTCATCCCGGAGAACCGACCATGACCCAACGCAACACCGATGACGACCTACTACTCGCCGACCGAAAGATGGCAGCAGTGAAAGCACTAATCGAAGAGGCCGACGATCTCTTCGTCTTCCTTTGCGAGATCGAAGGCGGCGACGCCGAGGTCGAGCGAACCGCCGCTCGTGCCGAGGTTTTCCATTGGGTCATGGCACTGCCGAAATTCTCGCGCGCCGCACGCAAGCGGCTCTTCGAAGAGACAGGATAATACGGGAGAGTCAAAACGATATCGGCCCTCCCGCGGTGACGCCGGATGATCCCGACTATCCGGGAGAAACGAAAAGTTCAAAACGATATCGGCCCTCGCGCGGTGCGATTGTTGTGGCGGATGAGACGCGAGGCGTGAGATAATAGAGCCAACGACAAAACGCAAAACGCCCCGACCGTTAGGTCGAGGCGCTTGGGAACGTCGGGGTTCACGGCCCCTAATTCGGAAGGAAGTAACATGACAGATAATAGCCGTCGCGACGAAAAGTTCAAGCCCCTTGATGGTGCCAGCAGTTTAGCAGTCGCGCTCGCGTATCTCCGGAGCCATCCGACGCGGTACATTTTCCCGATCAAGGCCGGGGCGAAGTTTCCGCCGCTCGTGCAGGATAATCTCGCGACCAATGCGAGCAACGACCCCGAGCAGATCACGAAACAGTCGAAGAAGTTTCCCGGATGTAATTGGGGCGTAGCCCACAAGAAGTCCCGCTTGATGGTTGTCGATGTTGACACGAACGCGGCGAAGGGCAAGCAGGGTCAACAGACGTTCGACGCAATCGCGCTCGCATACGACTGGCCGGAGACCGAACGCACGGAGACGCCCAGCGGCGGTTTCCATCTCGTCTACGAAGGCGAGCACATCATGGCGCTCGGCGAGAACGGCATCGGCAAGGACATCGATAGTCCGAACTACACGGTGATCCCGGGCTGCACGTTCAAGGACGGCACGAGCTACACCGGCAACGGCGCCGACGCGGTCGCCTGTCCGTCGTGGATTTACGAGATCATCAAGGACAGCAAGAGCAAAGCGCGGATCACGGACGCCGCGGATGTCGTGGTCGATTACGACAAGCCCGAGAACATCGCAGCGGCCATCGACTTTTTGCAGAACGACGCCGAGCCCGCCATCGAAGGCAGCGGCGGAGATTTCAACACGCTCAAGACCGCGATGTTTCTCAAAGACCTTGCGATCTCGCCGACGCTCGCGGTCGATCTCTTGAACGACTACTACAACCCGCGCTGCGAACCACCGTGGGAACGCGATGGTCTCGAAAAGAAAATCGCCAATGCCTACGCCTATTCGTCACTAAGCAAGGTTGGCGGCAAGACAGCCGAGGCGGATTTCAGCGACGAGCCGCCGGAGCCGCCGGTCGAGCCGATGGGCGACCCGAAGAAGATCGCAAAGCAAAAGGCCGACCGCGAGAAGCGGAAAGCGGAGAAGGCGACACGTGGAAAGAAGCGCGCATGGGATACGCAATGCGCGATCATCGTGAAGCCGCCCGCGTTCGTTGATATCAGGCGCCGCAACCTTCTCAACAAAGCGTCATTTGATAACCGCTTCGGCGGCATCGGAGGCGAAGACGCGCACTGCAAGGCCGTTCGTTCGAAGTGGATCGCGCGCTATCATGGCGTTGGTTTCAAGCCTGTCGATGTTCGGTCGTTCAAGGTCGATGGCCAGTCCGTCTTCAATCTATTCAAGCCGCACAAAATCGAAGAGATGGACGGTCCGCCCCTAATCATCATTGAGCATCTTCGATATCTCATCCCCGACGTGGCATCGCGCCAGCACTTCGTCAATTGGCTGGCGTGGCTGGTACAGAACCCGGATAAGAAGTTGATGCACGCGGCCTTGCTGCTCGGCAAGAAGGGCACGGGTAAATCAGTCATCGGCGAGTTGATGAAGGTTATCCTCGGCGCGCACAATTGCTCAGAGCCGTCACGCAAGCGCGTTGCATCCGAGTTCAATGGATGGCTGGCGAACAAGCAGCTAGTGATTATCCACGAGCTTCGCGAGAAAGGCGCACGCGGGCTCTATGATGAACTCAAAGAGTACATCACGCAGGGCACGACCTCGATTAATCTCAAGGGCATCGAAGCTCATGAGGTCGATAATTTCGCCGCGTTCCTGACGATCACGAACCACGATGACGCAATCCCGATTGACGACAACGAACGCCGATATCTCGTGATCCGCTGTGCCGATGATCCGCGGTTCGGCAAGGGAACGACAGCGTCCACCGCATACTATGACCAGTTGTTCGGCTGCATCGGCACATCCGATGAGCCGGGCGACGAAGCTCGCAAGTTTTTGCGCTTCCTGCGCGCTCGCGACATCAAGGGATATAACGGACAAGGCCCCGCGCCGGAGACTGAAGCCAAAGCTGACATGGTGGAGGCCGGGCAAGACAGCGTGCAGCGTTTTGTCCGTGATAGGCTGGAGGCAAACGAGTGGCCGCTCGGCGCATCGATCATCAGCCCGCAAGACGTGCTCAATGAGTTGCCCTTCGAGGTCGAGAAGCATCTCCGCACGCAAAAGCATATTGAGGCCGCGCTCCGCGAGTTCGGCGCGAAGCCGCTGAATGACCTCGGGCCGCTGCGAACGAAGACAGGCCGCAAGCGGCTTTGGGCTCGGGACGGATCGACCGTGAAACAGGTTTGCGCCGAGATGGGCCGCGCTGGAGCGATCAGGCTCTATGATCTCGCTGTCGCTGATCGGTCGGCGAGTGAAGAGCAGGCCGACGCCGACGAAGCCCGGGCCGAACTCGCTGCGGAGTAAAGCCCGGGCGAGTGCAGATGATGGTTTCGCCGCTCGCATAGTTGTCAGCGTGATGACGGCGCCCCGGCTCGGCGCGCTCGGGACCTACCCGGCGTCTTCTGCTCGGCGCGCTCGGGGGCGCCAATACGTGAGAGCCACGGGCGCGGTTTGGCACAGTGATGGCACGGTGCTTTTTGGGACTGTGCCAGCAAGAAAGCCCCATTCTATAAGGGTTTCTTGCACGTTTGGCACAGTGACACAGAACACAGTGAGTTTTCCACCTCCAATACCGGTATTGCGTGGGTATACCCCCCCCCCAGATGCCTCCTACAGCCTTATAGATTCCGATATTCGAACCCTAAAAAGAGAGATTTACTGTGTCACTGTGCCAAAGACCTAAAAACCCCTTGCAATCATTGGCTTTTCGAGAGGTCGGCGCGTGGCACAGTCTCAAAAAGCACTGTGCCAGCGCCGTGCCACTGTGCCAGAAGGTGCAGGCTTTGCGCGCCCAGATCGGCAAAGATGCACTATAATGCAGGTCCTACCGGCGGATCGAGCGGCGCCGACCATTCGCTGTTAACCCTAATAGCGACAATTTTAGCGACCTAGCCGCGGCCCGGCGGCTATTAACCTTAATTTCTTACCTTAATGGCAGTTAACAACTCTCCCCGAGACCGGCGGCTCAGCCACTATACGGGAGAACCGGGCGGCCCGGCGGCCATTAACCTTAATTCTAAACGTTAATGGCAGTTAACCTCTGGCGCGAGATCGCTTCGCAAACAAGAAGCGTGCCACACGTACCAGTATGGCGCATGTGCGCTGCACAACCATTCGCGTATGCGTATTTATGGAATCTCTCGCAGTGCACTCTCAGAGGTTGTGGTTAACAGACTACTAACGCGACCCCTCGTCAAGTCCAATCGCTCGCCATGGTTAACCAAAGGTTGCGCACTATTGATCTTACAATTTAACGTTAACGAGCCCCCGGCCCGGTGAGGTTGGTATGGTTAACGGCAGAAAGAGATAGGGGGCAAGTTCCAAAAACACAACCTATGGGCGAACTGCGATATGCCTAAACGGACACACTTCTTTCGAAGGAAAAATCGAGTTCGCCGCTCCAGAAAAAATTTTCGGGAAAATCGGATTTGCTCAGCCCCGATACCGGAGAAGTTTTCCCCCTAGCTCACACGCATTTTCCGACCCGAAAGCCCGGACCGCGAAATTTAGAAAAATCCGGGAAAGTTCGAGCGCGTCGGCGCGTGAGATGATGTCAGTCATGCCTAGCCGATGACATGGCTTCATCACCGCGTCTAGATGGTTGCCCCGGCGGGTAACCATAATTGATTTGCTCTCGCGTTAACCAAAACCCCTAGATCATACGGGACAAGTGCGGTTCGCTGAAAAATAAAAATGAATTTAGAATTTGAAAGCCCCGTTCACCATGTTGCGCAATCGATTTGAAAACCGACTAGCGGGAGCGGCCTTCGCGTCTCACATGGCAGACAACGTCATCCGTCCCGGAGACGCAATAGGAGCCGAAGCACATGAGTAACGTAAGCACCAAACTAATCGACGCCGCCAGCGATCAAAAATATCGCAAGCGTAAGTCAGCCATCGTGAAGGCGTGGCAACAATGGCTGCATGAAATCATCGCCGCCATGGATGCACAGCGCCAACATGAAGCGTTATCAGACGACATGGTTGTATCCGATGAACTCGCCACTTTACTGGCCGAGTTAGATGAATGCCGGGCAGCCGGAAAAATCCTGATGCACGTTGACGAAGACGACAGCGAGGCCGCATGAGACAGGAAATCAAAAACGACATAACGATAAGACGCCTCATCAAGTCCAACGGCGATGGCACCGTCGATGTCGAGTTAAGCACCGGGCAAATCGGAACGTGCAAATGGGATTTTGCTTATGGCCTTCCCATTGGGCCTATTGATATCGTGTACAACAAGCAAAGGCCGGGCGATGACGCCTAGCGCATCACAAGATAAGAAGCCCGCCTAGCTGGCGGGCTTCTTTGCGTTTGCCGCTATGAGGGCGCGACCATCCAGTGGTATTGCCCGTCCCGACAACTGCCATTCATGATCTCGCGAGCCGTCTTGTGTGCGTGAAGTGCAAGGCAGTCGGCAAGCGTCCGCCCACAACACTGCTACAACTTACGCCTCGCGCCCGACACGCGCTCCCGGAGGACCTGACCGATGATCTCTGACCACTCAAAACGGAAGCTCGTGCAGAAAACGGTCGAGACAATCAGGGCGACGGTCGGCGATCAATACCGCGTCCAGATCGTCAGTGAAGACCCGCTTCAAGTGATCATCACTGAGCGCGCCAAGCTCGACGAAAAGACCCGCGCCAATCTGCGCGCCGAGGCAGATGGCTTGATCGCGGCGATCCCCAAGGATGTCTGGGCAGCACTCAGCGCGTTTCGCGCCAGTGCTCGCGGCAACTACAAGGGCACGCCGGAAACGCTCGACAGCTTTATGGCGGCTGTCGAGACGGTTGCCATGGAAGCATTGCAGGCAGAACAGGCAAGGATTATCGGCTTCAAGCGATGAGCCGTTATCTATTCCGATAGCCGTTAGCATGGCAAATCAAAACGAACTTGAACGCCTCCTGTTGCAGTTGGAACCTGAAGCAAGTCCAATCGCAATCAAACTGACATTGCCATCGGCCGGGCGTGCATTGTCGGCGTGCGTCATAGCGAGTTCGTGGATTTTATCGACGGCATTGCTTGTATCTTTCTTCTTGCCGAGCGCCTTCTCGACCACGGCGTCAATGATAAGTTCGGCGGCGCGAGCGAGCACTCGCGCAACGTCGCGCACGGTAACAGCAAGCCCGAGGCCACGTCTGCCGCCGCGATGAGTGACGCCAGCGAAGCCGAACACTTCGCGTTCATCAAACTTGGCAGCTATAACGCTACTTGATTTTGCCGCCGCGCGGCTCGATGTGCTGCGATACGGACGCGCCCAAGATGCTGTGCATGAGTTGCTTCGGGCGCTATGTGCCTCGCTCGCCCTGGAGTAGCATCCCCGTACTTGGTGCTGGGGGCACAGAATGGTTGGCGGTGATTTCAGTTCTCTAACGAAAGAACCGCCACTAGCGAGGCTGGACGAAACTATCCGAGCCATAACGCCGGGGATGTCATATCCGGCGCTTTTGAGCTACGCCCGCGCAAATACCCACAAGGACGCCCCGGGGTTGATCAGCAAGCGTTTCCTGCTGATGAATCGCGACGACACGATTGCTTACGATCACTTCTTGTCTCAGGCAGCGGCCCATGGCCTTGAGAGCCCGTTTATTCGGAAGATCATGTACTTTCTATGGGCGTATCGCGACGAACGAATCAGGCGATTTATCTGCGAAATTGTCGCCAACTCGTCGGGTCAATGGCGTGTAACGCAACTCCTAAACAAATCGAACTCAAAATTTTTCGAATCGTGGCTGCAACCGTCTACGGCACGCAAGGCGAGGTCCAATTTCGAATATTTTATTGTCGAGGAAACGAAAATTGTCGATGCCGCAACCAAAACAGTCCATTTGGATTTAGGCGACGGGTGGTTGGACCAAGCTGCAATCGCTGCCGCACAACATGAGAAAGACCCGGTCATCCGCGAGGAATTGCTGGCGAACCCGGCGGCTTTTCTTGAGAAGCGAGGTTGGCTTGGCCTTCTCAATATTACAAAAGCTCATTTACCCGCGACCTCTCCAATTCTTTCCTTTGATAGCGTTCCTCTTCAAGATACTGAGATCAACGTTGACCCTTCAATCCCGCCAACGGGCAAAGATTGGGATCGGAAAAGTCCTTCCTATTCTGGTAAAAAATCTACCCTTGCAAATATCGACCTAGTGTCGCGAGAGCGCGCGAACAGATCACATTTTGAGCTTGAGAAGCTTTTGGCGGGTTTCGCGACAAGCCAACGCTTGACGCCAAAATGGAATCAAAACGTCGATATGTATTTTGATGTGCCCGACGGCACAGTGCTCGCCGAAATTAAAAGCTGCACAGATTCCAATTTTCATAGTCAGCTTCGGAAGGGCATCAGCCAGCTATTTGAGTACCGCTTTCTGTACAAGACCTTGTTTGGCTCGGAAACGACGTTGCTCTTGTTGGTCGAGACCATCCCTCCGAAGGCCAAAAGATGGCTTATCGGATACGCAGAATCTTTGGGGATTGTCTTGGCATGGAAGGAGCCAGTTTCGGGAACGCTGGTGTCAAGTAGCAAGTTGCCCAAGACGCTTGCGGGCATCGTGACGCAAGTAAAAATATGAGATCAGCAATTGGACATAGCTTGATCCGGCTTCATAAGGTGCAGGAAATGACCACTGGTCTCCGATCCGCCGGGTTCGATCTCGATTATTTCATCCGTTGTGGGATGCCGGAATGTCCGAAGCTCATTCTGAGAGCGTACCCATCCCGCGACACGGATGGTTCTTGTTAGGTCGGCTAGGAACTGACGGTCGGCATCGTCATTGTGAAGATACGTGAGACGGCCATGCTTGCCCCACGCATCATCGATCAACTTGTAACCTTCCGACACAAGGATTTCATGCATTGGGTGCGTACTCAACGGATTACTTTGCTGCGGCCTTATGGGTCTGCGAGTGGTGTGCGTAGGTGTCCCAGCTTGGTTCGTATTGCTCGTTAGCTTGATCGCCCCACACCGTCCATTTGCGACGAGTACCCCGCGAAAAAAGCTCTAGGAACGGACCGGGAGAGCACGACTCTATCAATTCATATTGCTCGTCCGGCTTGCGTGAGTGCTCACGCTTGCGGGTCGCCATAAAATTCACTTGCGTTCGCCCGGGCTGGAGCGTTCGCGCATTTTTTCCACGCACGCCAAACAAAATGAGTTCTGTAACGTTGCGAAAATAGAATCCGACGCCGCGGCCATCCGGGCCGCCGTCTTTTCTGATTTTGTGCCAAACGATATTCGATTTGTAGGTGAAGCCCCATGCCTGCAATACCGCCAAACCTTCCGGCAGCATCGCATTCGGACACCAAAGATAAAGATGCGCCATCGGCGCTGCGATATCGCTTATGGGAAGAGCCTTGATGTCTGGCAGCTTCATCGTGCCGTAACGCGCCAAACGCTTATGCTCGGGCGCAATCTTTCCTGTCTTATTGGTAAACTGCCACGGCGGATCGGCAAGAATAGTGGCGAACCGTCGGTTCCCAACGAACTTCAACAGATCGGCTGCTGCATCGGGCTCTTCGTTTCGGGCCAGCATTTCAACTATCCTCTAGGTGAATTGTCTTGCAGCCAACGGCTTCCATGCATTGGATAAAAAACACAGCCGTAAAGGTGCCCCGACTGATTTTATTGGAGATGTTACGCTCACTGTCGTCGATGCCGACCGTCGCGAGCTTCCCGGCTAGGTCCGCATAGCTGAGATTGCGCCGCTTTAGCTCAGCCTTTAAGAGGCCCTTGACCCGGGCTTGCCAATCTTTTCGCTTGGCCATAAGAGTCCCCAGATTCAATGTCTGAATCACCGTAAATGATGTGATTCGCCTTGGCAAGAGTCTTAGAGGGCGTTGGACAGCAAGATCAACCACATTCCGCGCGGGAGTCGATCGCCTTTCCAGTGCTCCAGTCGATAGTGAGTTCGTCGCCATGCTTCAGCTTGCTGCATGCGAAGTCGCTCCAAGCCTGCATCATGGGCCGCCGCTCTTCAATAAGCTCTTCGCGGTCGTAAGCTTGATCGGTCTTCGTGCCGACCGCGTGAGCAAGCGCACGGTCGCGCAAGTCTTTCGAGTATTTCGCCTTGACTGCCCAGCCCGTGAAGCTGGTTCTAAAGCCATGGGTCGTATAGTCTCCGCCGTGCTCTTTCACCTTGTCGATTAGAGCATCGTGCGGAAGCTGGCCAAACACACGCCCGGACTTTTTCGGCGTGCCGAGCAGTGCGAGAGCTTGCGGCGACAGCGGCACGGAATGTTCAACGCTCTCTTTCATGCTGCGTTCGTCGATACCGCCCGGGATTGTCCAAACCTTGCCGCTGATCTCTTCCCATCTCGCGTCACGTGCTTCCGCCGTTCTGGCAGCCGTGAGGATCGCGAACGCCAGCGCCCGCGCGTCTGGCGAGCCGTCCGCGTAAAGCTTGCCCATGAACTCCGGAACGTCGGCGACAGGCATTGACTTGTGTGGCTTGCTTTTCGGCGCGCTCGGGACAAGAAACTTCATGACTTCTTTGCGGGCCGGGTTTTCACCATCGGCGCGCAGGCCTTTCGCAACGGCATAGTTGATTACTTGCATGACCCGCATGCGGACCTTGTCGGCGCGAGCGGGCGGGTATTTCTCCAGATGCTTTTGGACATCCGCCGATGTGATCGCGGCAGCCGAGAGAGCAGACAGCGGACCGGCCAGCGTCTTCCGGTACTGGCCAGCCTCGTGCCCTTCTGTGCCGCCCTTCCATCCGGGCGCGTTCAACGTGAGGTATGGTTCTATCAGGCTGCCGAACGGCACCCGGGCGGCCTCCGCTGCCTGTTCTGCAACCTTCTTGTCTTCGTCGGCCTTCTTGGCTTCCTCGGCGACGGCGAACGGGTCTCCGCCGAGCTTATGGACCTTCCACATGGCTTTCCGACGTTCCCGGGCTTCGTCGGCACTGATCTCATCCGCAGGCCCGAGCGACTTCCAACGCTTGCCGAACCGCACGACCCAAGACCCTTGACCCGGTGAGGCAACTTGCAGATACAGTCCCCCGCCGTCCGGGTGCTTGCCGGGCTTGCGGATAATCTTCGCGATATCCTTCGCGTCGAGGTCTTCGCCGAGCAGGGATAGTGCCATCTGGAGGGCTCCAGTTTTTACACGTTCTTTCCACGTTTTAGGCATGGTCCTGAGATATGTCAAGGCGTGTGGAGATATGGAAGCCCAATAAAACAAGCGTTTTTAGCGTGTGGAGACATGCCGGGACGTTCGGGCTGCATCTATGATAGCCACTCGCCCGGCACAGGCATTTCCGCCTTCCGAGCGAATTCAGACGAAACCCGGTCTCCGCTCGCTGGAGCTTCAGGAGAAATTTTCATGACCAACGGCAACGGCGCGCCCGCCGAGCAGGCCCCTCCCCAGCTGAACGTGCTGGCGCAATACACCAAGGACCTGTCGTTCGAAAATCCGAACGCGCCGGCCTCGCTGGCGCCGCAGCAGCAGCAGCCCGCGATCAACATCCAGATCAACGTTTCCGCCAACAATCTGGCCGAAAACGAGTTCGAAGTGGTGCTTTCGGTCGAAGGCAAGGCTGAAAACGCCGGCAAGGTGATGTTCAGCTTCGATCTCGCCTATGCCGGCGTGTTCCGCATCGTCAATGTGCCGAAGGAAAACCTGCACCCGCTGGTCATGATCGAGTGCCCGCGGCTGTTGTTCCCGTTCGCGCGCGAGATCATCGCCACTTCCGTGCGCGACGGCGGCTTCCCGCCCTTGATGCTGGATCCCGTCGATTTCGTCGGCCTGTACCGCCAGAACCTGGAGCGGCAGGCTGCCGCGCAGGCCGCGTCCGGCGTCAAGCCGAGCTAGGTTCAAGCCGGTTCCAGCGAAAGCCTGGGCGCCAAGCCTGGGCTAGCCGGCTGCCAGAAAATCGTTCCAGATCGGTTTGTCGCCGAGCGTGGCGACAAAGGCCCGATGCGCCTCGCGATCGGCGTCGGTAATCCGTGGCGCGAGCGGCACCTCGCGCTGCCGCCGCGGCGTGTCGCCGTAGCCGCCGGATTGCGCGGCGCGGGTCTCCGAGGCCAGGATCAGTTGCGACTGCCGCGCCCCGATCAGGTCGATATAGACTTCGGCGAGCAGTTCGGCGTCGAGCAGCGCGCCGTGCTTGGTGCGGCGGGAATTGTCGATCGAATAGCGCGAGCAGAGATCGTCGAGCCGGTTCGAGACGCCGGGGTGCTTGCGGCGCGCCAGCAGCAGCGTGTCGACCAGCCGGTCGCGCGAAATCGGCGTTCGCTTGATGCGGTCGAGTTCGGCATTGATGAAGCTGATATCGAACGAGGCGTTGTGGATCACCAGCGGCGCGTCGGCGATGAACTCCAGGAATTCGTCGACCACCTCGGTGAATACCGGCTTGCCGGCGAGGAATTCGGCGGACAGGCCATGCACCGCAAAGGCTTCCGCCGGCATGTCGCGTTCGGGATTGATGTAGCGGTGAAAGGTCTGGCCCGTCGGCATACGGTTGTAGATCTCGATGCAGCCGATTTCGACCAGCCGGTCGCCGCGCAAGGGATCAAGGCCGGTGGTTTCGGTATCGAGAACGATTTCGCGCATGGATTTTCAGAACACGGGTTTTCAGGGCGGAGAACGGCGAATCAAGCCCGCCGCCGCGGCATCTTAACAACCTCGACCAGAATGTCCCGGATTTGGTCCCGCACTGGCTCGAGGCCATGCGAGGTATCCACTATGAAATCCGCGCGCTTGCGTTTTTCGGCATCGGGTAACTGCCGTGCCAGAATGGCGTCGAGCCTGGCGTCGTCCATGATGCCCCGCGCCAATACGCGTTCGCGCTGATTTTCCGGCGAGGTCGTCACCACCACCACCGCATCGACACGCTTTTCGCCGCCGGTCTCAAACAATAGCGGCACATCCACAACCACGACCGGTGCGCCCGACGCCTCCGCATCCGCAAAGAATTTTTGCCGCGAGGCGCCCAGCATCGGATGCACGATCTGTTCGAGCTGCTTCAGGGCAGAAGGATCATGCACCACGCGCGCCGACAGCTTGTTGCGATCGACCTTGCCATCCGACGTCGTACCCGGAAATGCGGCTTCGATCGCGGGCGCCGCCTCTCCCTCGTATAATTGATGGACGATGGCGTCGGCGTCGTAGACCGGGACGCCGGCTTCCGCAAACAGCTTTGCGGTGGTGGATTTTCCCATCCCGATCGAGCCGGTCAGTCCCAGGATCAACATTTTACGACAGCCATTTTCGCAATTCGTTCATACGGCAAGCAGGTTCTCGCTGCGCAGAAATGCGAGCAGTTGCAGCAGCGGCAGGCCGAGGATGGTGAAATGATCGCCGTCGATGCGCTCGAACAAATGCACTCCCAGCCTCTCCAGCTGATAGGCGCCGACGCTGGTCGTGACCGCTTCGCCAGCCTGATCCAGATAGGCCTCGATCTCGCTGTCGCCCAACCGCCGCATGGTCATGCACGCGACACCGACATCGGCGAACAATATCTTGCCATCGCGCGCAACGGCAACGGCGGAATGCAGTTCATGGGTGCCGCCGGCGAGCGCGCGCAATTGATCGGCGGCTTGCGCACGCCCGGCGGGCTTGCTGAACAGCCGATGTCCGAGCGCCAGCGTCTGATCCGCGCCGACGACAAAGCGTCCTGGCATCTGCGACGATACGGCGAGGGCTTTTTCCCACGCCAGCAGGCCTGCAATATCACCGGGCGCCGATAGGCCCGAAGCCTTCTGCACCGCGCGTTCATCGATGTCGGCCGCAATGGCGTCGCATCGCAGGCCGGCATTGGCGAGCAGCAGCTGCCGCGCGCGGCTTTGCGAAGCCAGGATCAATGGGTCTTTTCCGCGCCAGATGCTCATTGCGAGAGGATCATTCGGAAAGCCGCTGCCGCTGCCGGTCGGCATATAGTTTCATCACCGCCGCGGCGGTTTCCTCGATCGAGCGCCGCGTCACATCGAGCAATGCCCAATTGAATTTGGCGCTCAGGCGGCGGGCAAACGCCACTTCATCGGCAACGGACTGGCGATCGATATAGGTGTCGTTGTCGCGGTCGCCCATGCTCAAGAGCCGGTTTTGCCGGACCTGGATCAACCGCTCGGGCGTCGCATGAAGGCTGACGACAAGCGGCTTTTTCAGCATCTCCAGCTGATGCGGAAGCGGGATGCCCGGCACCAGCGGGACATTGGCGGTGCGAATGCCGCGATTGGCGAGATAGATCGAGGTCGGCGTCTTCGACGTTCGGGACACGCCGACCAGAACCACGTCGGCCTCTTCCAGACCTTCGACATGCTGGCCGTCGTCATGGATCATTGTGTAGTTCAACGCATCGATGCGCTTGAAATATTCCGCATTCAGGACGTGCTGCGCGCCGACCCGCCCCGTGGTCGCAGCACCGAGATAGGCCTGGAACAATTGCATCACCGGGCCGATGATCGACAGGCTCGGCACGTTGATTTCCTTGCACTTGGCTTCCAGCCGGCCGACCAGATCCTTTTCCAGCAGCGTGAAAAGCACGATGCCCGGAGCTTCCTCGATCTCGTCGAGCACGCGGTCGAGCTGCTTCTGGCTGCGCACCAGCGGATAGACATGTTCGACGGCAGTCACGTTGGCATATTGCGCAGCGACCGCGCGCGCCACCGTGATCAGCGTCTCGCCGGTCGAATCAGAGACCAGATGAAGATGAAAATAATTGCCGGTCGTGGGCACCAGAACCCCTGTGTATCCTGTGAATCCTTGTGGACCTTACCCGACAGAATCGGCCGCAGGCTCCCGTCTCAGGGATAACCCGGCTTTTTGTTCACAGGGCCCCTCATGAGGACAAGTCCGCCGGTGTGCCGCGATGATAGTGAGAATATGTGGATTTGTCTCTGCATAAGCCGACCGCAAAACAGCGCAAGCGATTGAAGCGAGTGGCCATATTCGCATAACCGATTTCGCCGCCAAAATTGTTGAGCGATGTGAACAAGCACGGGAAATGGCGGAATAGATTTGTGTGAGTCCAATTCACCGCTACTTAGACTCAAACCTAAGATTCTAAAATTATTAGTGTAGGGAAGCGGTGAATGCGGATATGTCTGTCTCCCACGCTGGCGGAACGTCGATCGAAATACCGATGTGGTCGGGACGTTCCAGGCGCGGCTGAAGGCAAGGCGAAACGCGATGTACGAGTGGATCAAGGCGCTGCATGTCATTTCGGTCATCGCATGGATGGCCGGCATGCTCTATCTGCCGCGGCTGTTCGTCTATCATTGCGAGGCGGAGACCGGATCGAAACAGTCCGAGACGTTCAAGGTGATGGAACGGCGGCTGCTCAAGGCGATCATCAACCCGGCGATGATCCTGACCTGGCTGGCCGGGCTTTACCTCGCCTGGAGCGGGCATTGGTTTTCGGCCGGCTGGCTGCACGGCAAGCTTTTGCTGGTGATCGTGCTGTCGGGCGTCCACGGCTTTTTTTCCCGCTGGGTTAAGGATTTCGCCGCCGACCGGAATACGCGCAGCCAGAAATTCTATCGTCTTATCAATGAGGTACCAACCGTTCTGATGATCGGGATCGTTATCCTGGTAGTGGTCAAACCGTTTTAGGGCATGCCGGTGCTCACAATCCGGGCCCTTGGCCTGCTTGCGGAGAGCCAGCCGATTTTCTATATTGTCGAAATCCCACCCCACGCAGGCGGATGTGGTTGCGTTCCGGTTTCTTCGTTGGACCGGCCGCCGCATCAGGTTTGAAGCCTCACCGGCGCTTTCCTTGCTTAGACCTGCGGACCTTCCTTTTTTCGTGTCCGCTTTTTCTTAAAGCCACCTCGCACCCCTCCTCTAGTTACTCTCCACAGGACCATCCCAATGCGGGAAATGAAACTTCAAGACCTCAAAGCAAAAACGCCGGCCGAGCTCGTCTCGTTTGCGGAAGAGAATGGGGTCGAAAATGCCAGCACCATGCGCAAGCAGGAGCTGATGTTCGCGATTCTCAAGCAGCTCGCGATCCAGGAAATCGATATTATCGGCGAAGGCGTCGTCGAGGTTCTCTCCGACGGTTTTGGATTCTTGCGATCGCCCGATGCCAATTATCTGCCGGGCCCCGATGACATCTACGTCTCGCCCTCGCAGATCCGCCGCTTCGGTCTTCGCACCGGCGATACCATCGAAGGCCACATCCGCAGCCCGAAAGAAGGCGAACGCTATTTTGCGCTGCTCAAGGTCAATACGCTCAATTTCGAAGATCCGGAAAAGTCCAAGCACAAGGTCAATTTCGACAATCTGACCCCGCTATTTCCGGATCAACGTTTTCGGCTCGAACTCGAAGACCCGACCAGAAAAGACCTTTCTGCAAGGGTTATCGACATCGTCGCCCCGATCGGCAAAGGCCAGCGCGCCCTGATCGTGGCGCCGCCGCGCACCGGTAAAACGGTGCTGATGCAAAACATCGCGCACTCCATCACCGCCAATCACCCGGAATGCTATCTGATCGTGCTGCTGATCGACGAACGTCCGGAAGAAGTCACGGACATGCAGCGCTCGGTGAAGGGCGAGGTGGTTTCCTCCACCTTCGACGAACCGGCCGTGCGGCACGTCCAGGTCGCCGAGATGGTGATCGAGAAGGCCAAGCGTCTCGTCGAGCACGGCCGTGACGTTGTGATCCTCCTGGACTCGATTACGCGTCTGGGCCGCGCTTACAACACCGTGGTGCCGTCATCCGGCAAGGTGTTGACCGGCGGTGTCGACGCCAACGCGCTGCAGCGGCCAAAGCGCTTCTTCGGCGCCGCGCGCAACATCGAGGAGGGCGGCTCGCTGACCATCATCGCAACCGCGCTGGTCGATACCGGCAGCCGCATGGACGAAGTCATTTTCGAAGAATTCAAGGGCACCGGTAACTCCGAACTGATCCTCGATCGCAAGGTCTCGGACAAGCGGACCTTCCCGGCGATCGACATCTCGCGCTCCGGCACGCGCAAGGAAGAGCTGATTACCGATCCGCAACTCCTGAAGAAGATGTACGTGCTGCGCCGGATCCTCAATCCGATGGGCACCATGGATGCGATCGACTTCCTGCTCGACAAGCTCCGGAACACCAAGAACAACTCGGAATTCTTCGATTCCATGAATACCTAAGCCTTCAGGCCGGCTTTGCAGGGGCGCCTCGTTCGCACGGGGCGCCTTTTGCATACCTGCTGCACTGCAATATTGCGTGGGTCTACTGCGGCTCTTGTGCAGCATGACGGAATTCGACGGCCACCACAGCGGCTGCAGCAAGTGACTGAATTTAAACTGATTTACTAGATCGCCGATTGGCGGCCCGCGAAACCGCCGGATTTTGCGGCATAATTGCTGCGGCTTTGCTGCAGCAAATATTGCGGCTCGGGCCGCGAGGGGCAGCCCCAAATCATCTCCCTGAAATTGCGTTGCCTTTCCTATTCCTCGGGAACAAATAAGTCATGCATCCTCGCGACCAAACAATCTTTGCGCTGTCGTCAGGCCGGCCGCCGAGCGCGATTGCCATCGTGCGGGTGTCGGGGCCGCAGGCGGGGGCGGCCTTGGTGGCCTTGGCCGGCAAGATGGCTGCCCCGCGAACGGCAACCCGCGTGCTGCTACGCGGCGCTGACCAGCGGCCGATCGACGATGCCGTGGTGCTGTGGTTTCCGGGCCCGGCGAGCGCGACCGGCGAAGACGTCGCCGAATTCCATGTCCACGGCGGACGCGCGGTGCTGGCCGCAATGTTCGCCGCACTGGCCGGTTTCGAAAATGTACGGCCGGCCGAGCCCGGCGAATTCACCCGGCGGGGGTTCGAGAACGGCAAGCTCGATCTCACCGAGGCCGAAGGTCTCGACGATCTCATTCATGCCGACACCGACCGGCAGCGCCGCCAGGCGCTACGGCAGCTCAAGGGTTTGCTCGGCGACAAGGCGAGGGCCTGGCGCGCTGGGATCATCGAGGCGTCCGCGCTGATCGAAGCGGGTATCGATTTCTCCGATGAGGGCGATGTGCCCGCGGAATTGATCGCGCCGGCGCTGGTGAAGATCAGGGCGCTGCTTGGCGAAATCGAAGAAGTGCTGGCGGCACAGGGCCGAAGTGAACGTCTGCGCGACGGGCTGGTGGTTGCGATCGCAGGACCCCCGAATGTCGGCAAGTCGACGCTGATGAATCAGCTGGCGCGGCGCGAGGTCGCGATCGTTTCGCCGCATGCCGGCACCACGCGCGACGTCATCGAGGTGCAGCTCGATCTCGACGGCTATCCGGTGACGGTGATCGACACCGCCGGCATTCGTGAGACCGAGGATCCGGTCGAGCAGGAGGGCGTCCGTCGCGCGCGGGCCCGTGCCGCCGAGGCCGATCTCGTGTTGTGGCTAGCGGATACAGCGAATGAAAAGATTGCACACGAGGGCGCTGCGCCGGTCTGGGTGGTTCGCAACAAGATCGATCTCGACGCGGTCGGAGCGTTAAGGGCGCCGGGGCGGGCGGAAGCCGGCTTTAAAATCTCGGCCAGCCGCGGCGACGGGCTTCCGGAACTGATCTCGGCTTTGGTCAGGTTCGCCCAGGATTATTTCGGTGCCGGAGAGGGCGGGTTGATCAGCCGGACCCGGCAACGGAAATTGCTGCTGGAGGTAGCGGATTCGCTGCATCGCAGCATAGAAGTGGTCGGCAGAGGCGAGGAGCTCGCTGCGGAAGAGCTACGGGCGGCGGCACATTCGCTGGGAAGGCTGCTGGGGCGCGTCGATGTTGAGGATATTCTCGACGTCATCTTCCGCGAGTTTTGTGTAGGTAAGTAATATTTCTTGGTTCATTATATGGACCGCTTGTTTCACGTGAAACAGAGGTAAATTCGGCGCTGGAACCCGTTGTTTCACGTGAAACATTGGTCTTCCGCCAAAACTTCCCACTTCCGGCTTTTGCCTCTCCGGGATAGAAGTCGCAGCATGATGTCAGGGCAAGAATCGTTCGACGTGATCGTCATCGGCGGCGGCCACGCCGGCTGCGAAGCCGCAAGCGCCGCTGCGCGGATGGGTACGCGTACAGCCCTGGTGACCCACCGTTTTGCGACCATCGGGGCCATGTCCTGCAATCCCGCGATCGGCGGTCTCGGCAAGGGCCATCTGGTCCGCGAGGTCGACGCGCTGGATGGCCTGATGGGCCGGGTCGCGGATGCTGGCGGGATTCAGTTCCGGATGCTGAACCGCCGCAAGGGTCCGGCCGTCCGCGGGCCGCGCGCCCAGGCCGATCGCAAGCTTTACGCCGCCGCCATGCAGGCCGCGATCACCGAGACCGCCAATCTTAGTGTGATCGAGGGCGAGGCGGATGAACTCATCGTGTTGAGCGGCAGGGTGACCGGCATTCGCATGGCCGATGGCCGTGCGCTTGCGGCTGGCGCGGTCGTCATCACTACCGGAACGTTTTTACGCGGCCTGATCCATCTTGGCGAGAAGAACTGGCCGGCCGGCCGGGTCGGCGAATCGCCGGCGATGGGACTTTCGGCATCCTTCGAACGCGCCGGCTTCACCCTCGGACGCCTCAAGACCGGTACGCCCCCACGCCTCGATGGGACGACCATCGACTGGTCGGCGGTAGAAATGCAGCCCGGCGACGAGCCACCGGAGCCGTTTTCGGTGCTGACCGAGCGGATCACGACGCCGCAGATCCAGTGCGGCATCACCCGCACCACGCCGGCGACCCATGAGGTGATCCGGGCCAATGTGCACCGGTCGCCGATGTATTCCGGCCAGATCAAGAGCAGCGGACCGCGTTATTGCCCCTCGATCGAGGACAAGATCGTCCGCTTCGGCGACCGCGACGGCCACCAGATCTTTCTGGAGCCGGAAGGGCTGGATGACAGCACGGTCTATCCAAACGGCATCTCGACGTCGCTTCCCGAGGAGGTCCAACTCGCGATCCTGGCCACCATTCCCGGTCTTGAGCGGGTAAAGATGGTCCGGCCGGGCTATGCCATCGAATACGATCATGTCGATCCCCGCGAACTCGATCCGACCTTGCAGACCAGGCGGTTGCCGGGCCTGTTCCTGGCTGGGCAGATCAACGGCACCACCGGCTATGAAGAGGCGGCGGCGCAGGGGGTTGTTGCGGGCCTGAACGCAGCATTGCTGGCGAGCGGTGGTGCACCTGTCGTGTTCGACCGCGCCGACGGCTATCTCGGGGTGATGATCGACGATCTCGTCACCCGTGGGATCACCGAGCCCTATCGGATGTTCACCTCCAGGGCCGAATACCGCCTGACCTTGCGGGCCGACAACGCCGACCAGCGCCTGACGGACAAGGGAATTGCGCTGGGATGTGTGGGGCAGGGGCGCACCTGGCGCCATGGGGCCAAGATGGCTGCGTTGGATGCAGCCAAGTCGCTGGCCAAGTCGCTGTCGATGACGCCGAACGAGGCGGCCAAGCATGGGCTGGCTCTCAATCGGGACGGCCACCGCCGCTCGGCCTTTGAACTACTGGCCTATCCGGAGATCGAATGGTCTGATCTCAAGGGCATCTGGCCGGAGCTATCGGCCATTGACCCAGCGATCGCGGTCCATCTGGAGATCGATGCGAAATACGACGTCTATCTCAAACGCCAGACCGCCGACGTCGACGCCTTCAGACGCGACGAGGGCCTGGTTCTGACCGATATCGATTACGCCGATGTGCCGGGGCTCTCCAACGAGGCCCGTTCGAAGCTCGAGGCCGCGCGACCGCGGACAGTGGGGCAGGCGGGACGGCTTGATGGCCTGACGCCGGCGGCGCTGGGTATCTTGGCGGCTTACTTGCGGCGTGAAGCCCGGCGGAAGACAGTGAAGGCGACCGCGTAGATCCTGTTTCACGTGAAACAGGAGGACGGCCCTGCGTCCCCTCGATTGTCATTGCGAGAAGCGAAGCGACGAAGCAATCCATGATCGGACCCGGTGCTGAGATGGATTGCTTCGCGGAGCCTGTCATCGGGCGCGCATTCGCGCGACCCGTTGGCTCGCAATGACGGCTTCAACATGATGAGTATGTCCGAACAGATGGTTAAAGCAGCAACTCAAGCCTCATCCCCGATCCCAGCCTCCGACAAGGCCGCAGCGCTCGCAGTCACCCCCGTTTCACGTGAAACGGAAGCGCGGCTGGATCGGTATGTTGCTCTCCTCCTGGAGTGGCAGGCCAAGACCAATCTCGTCGCGCCATCGACGCTTTCGAATCTCTGGACCCGGCATATCTCGGACTCGCTGCAGCTTCTGAGCCTCGCCCCGTCGGCGAAGACATGGGCTGATCTCGGCAGTGGCGGCGGCTTTCCGGGTGTCGTGTTGGCCTGCGCGATGGCGGAGACTTCAGGTGCGCGGGTTCACCTGGTCGAGCGCAACGCCAAGAAGGCGGCCTTCCTGCGCGAGGCGCTGCGCGTGACTTCGGGGGCCGGGACAGTGCATCTGGCTGACATCGGGGATAGTGTGGATAGAATCACCGGTACCGTCGATTGCGTCACTGCCCGGGCGCTGGCTCCGTTACACCAGCTCATCGGCTTCGCAGCGCCGCTGGTGGGGAAGGGCGCCAAAGCGTTGTTTCTCAAAGGCCAAGATGTAGAGGCTGAATTGACCGAAGCCACTAAATATTGGAAGATCGAACCACGACTCCACTCCAGCCGCACCGGCGGACACGGCTGGATCGTCGAACTCGACCGAATCGAGCGGCGCTAATCATCCGCGGCAGCATATGGTAACCGGGTATGACCGTGATTGATGAGGTTTATCAAGAGGATAGGGCGCCAACCCCGGCGGGCCATCCGCGCATATTGTCGCTCGCCAACCAGAAGGGCGGCGTCGGAAAAACCACCACCGCGATCAATCTGGGCACCGCACTCGCTGCGATCGGCGAGCGCGTGCTGATCGTCGATCTCGATCCGCAGGGCAACGCCTCCACCGGTCTCGGCATCGACCGCCGCAGCCGCAGCTGCTCGACCTATGACGTGCTGATCGGCGAGGCGCCGCTGCGCGAGGCGGTGGTCGCAACCGCGGTGCCGCGTCTGCATATCGCTGCCTCCACCATGGATCTTTCCGGCCTCGAACTCGAACTGGGATCGACGCCCGGCCGCGCGTTCCGTCTGCGCGATGCGATCGCAGCGCTCAACACCGGCGCGACAGCGGAGACCGATTACACCTATGTGCTGATCGATTGCCCGCCGTCGCTCAATTTGCTCACCGTCAACGCGATGGCGGCGTCGGACGCGATCCTGGTGCCGCTGCAATGCGAGTTCTTCGCGCTCGAAGGCCTGTCGCAATTGCTGCAGACGGTCGAGCAGGTGCGTTCGACGCTCAATCCGAACCTGTCGATCCACGGCATCGTGTTGACCATGTTCGACTCCCGCAACAATTTGTCGAACCAGGTCGTCGCCGACGTCCGGCAGTTCATGGGCGCAAAAGTCTACAACACCATGATCCCGCGCAACGTGCGCATCTCCGAGGCGCCGTCCTACGGCAAGCCGGTCCTGGTCTACGATCTCAAATGCGTCGGCAGCGACGCCTATCTCAAGCTTGCAACCGAAGTGATCCAGCGCGAGCGCGAGCTGCTCGCTCATTGAGACTGAATCGTAGGATGGGTAGAGCGCAGCGAAACCCATCTTGGTGTGTGCGATCGAGAGGATGGGTTTCGCTACGCTCTACCCATCCTACGGGTTGCCATCACCTTCACTGAAATAGAGTTTCTAATTACGGAGTGCTTCTACGTGAATCCAAGGGAGCTGGCGATGGCCGACGAAGCGCGTTCGCGACTGGGCCGCGGTCTTGCAAGTCTGATCGGTGATGTCGGCGGCGAGGCCGCGCATGTCGAACGGCCGCGCAATCAGCGCAAAGTGCCGATCGAATTTTTGAAACCAAATCCGCGCAACCCGCGCCGGGCTTTTTCCGATACCGAACTCGGCGAGCTCGCCGCGTCCGTCAAGCAGCATGGCGTGATCCAGCCGATCGTGGTGCGCCCGGTCAAGGGCGCCCAGGATCGCTACGAGATCATCGCCGGCGAGCGCCGCTGGCGGGCGTCGCAGCTTGCGGGCCTGCACGAGGTGCCGATCGTACCGGTCGATGTCAGCGATAGCGACGCGCTCGAGATCATGATCATCGAGAACGTGCAGCGTGAAGACCTCAACGCGATGGAAGAGGCGCAGGGCTATCACGCGCTCGCCGACGAATTCAAACGCAGCCAGGAAGACATCGCCAAGATCGTCGGCAAGAGCCGCAGCCACGTCGCCAACATGATGCGGCTGACGAAACTGCCGGCGGAAGTTCAGGCCTATATCGCCAAGGGCGATCTGTCGGCAGGTCATGCGCGCGCGCTGATCGGCGTGCCCGATCCGCTGGCTGCCGCCAAGCGCATCGTCGAGGAAGGCCTCAACGTGCGTCAGGCCGAAGCGCTGGCGCATGATGAAGGCGTGCCGGAACGCAAACCGCAGAAGGCGCGCGGCGGCAAGGTAAAAGACCCCGACACGATCGCGCTGGAAAAACGCGTCAGCGATGCGCTCGGTCTGACCGTGAGCGTCAACCACCGCGATCCCGGCGGCACGGTCCAGATCAGCTACCGCAACCTCGAACAGCTCGACGAGGTGATGCGGCGACTGGAGGGCGGCTGACGGGGCCGCACCTACTTTGCTTGGGGTTGTTTTCGCGATTTTGTATCCGACGCGCTCCGCGCACTGGCACAACAGCCGCCTGGCGAGGGGATCTGATCTTTTCTTAACCTCGCCCCGCTTGCGGGGAGAGGTCGGCGCGAAGCGCCGGGTGAGGGGGACTCACCGCGCATTCGGTGTTCGCAGAACGAAGAGCCCCTCACCCCAGCCCTCTCCCCGCAAGGGCGGGGCGAGGGAGTTGATGGACCGTCCGCAATTCACCCCCGCCGCTTCGCATTCGCCGCGATCGACAGCAGCGTGCGCTGCGCGATGGCAGACGCGAGCGTTGCCTGCTTGCGCATATCGAGCGCCGCGGTGCCGAGCTGATCGATGATGGCGGCGAGCCGCGCCGCATTGAAATTGCGCAGCGCGATCTCGACGGCGCCCTTGCGCGAGAAATGCAGCCGCGGGTATCCGCTCTCCAGCAAACTCGCAACCGGCGTGCCCTCGGCCACCGCGAGCGCCGATTTGTGCAGCCACGCCGCCTGGCGCTGGGCGGCGGAGATGATCACGCCGGGATAGGTGCCGGCGATCATCGCTTTGGCAAATTCGGTTTCGACGATGGCCGGATTGCCGGCGAAGGCGCCGTCGACGATCGGATCGAGTTTCAGTTCGGACGCGTCGGAGACGACGGTCATGACGTCGTCGATCGTCACCTCGCCCTTGCCGTGGGCATAGAGCGCAAGCTTGCGCAGCTCGTTGCGCGAGGCCTGGCGGTCGCCGCCGAGCAGCGCGGTCAGCACCGCCCGCGCATCGGGTGCGATGCGCAGGTTCGAGGGCCGCAACTCCTCATCGATCAGTTTTGCAAGGTCGCGCTCGCCGTCGGGATAACAGGCGATGGCGACCGCGGTCTTGGCGCGCTCGCAGGCTTTTCGCAGCGGCGATTCCGGCCGCAGCTCGCCGGCCTCGATCACGATGCGGCAGTCTTTTAGCGGCGAATCGGCGAGCGTATCGATGCCGCTGGCAAAGCTGCGCGAGCCGGCGCGCACCCGGATGGCGCGGCGGCCGCCGAACAAGGGCACCGTCATCGCCTCGTCGACCAGCCGCGACGGCTCGGCCGACAATTCGTCGCCGTCGAGACGCACCAGCGAAAACGGATCGTTGGGATCGTCGACCGCGGACGCGATCAACGCATCGGCGCGTTCGCGCACCAGGCCGGCGTCGGGACCGTACAGCAGGATGATGGGCCGGCCGGCGTCCGGCCGAGCGAGAAAAGCGTCGATTTCTTTTCCGCGAAGCGCGACCACGCACTGACCTTGTTTGAATTTACGACGTCATTCCGGGACACGCGCTCGCGCGTGGACCCGGAATCTCGATCGAACAATCTCTGGATTCCGGGTTCGCGCTTCACGCGCCCCGGAATGACGAGGAGCTCAGGTCCCGGCAACGAAGAACGACGCCAGCCGGGTCTGGATGTTTTCCGCGATCTCCTGCGCCGCACGATCTTCGGCATCACGGTAGGCGCGGGAGCGGGCGAAGCGCTGGTACGAACCCGGCATATCATATGACACGCGCGAGAAGGTCGTGCCGGTCATGACCGATTTGTTGGTCGCGATCTCGATCAGATTGTACTGCGCGTCGATGCCGTAATTCTCGCTGGTCGGCAGCCCCGTATTGGGGTCGACGATCAGCGACGAACGGCTGGAAGTGAACCGCAGCACCAGCCGATGGGTCGGCGGCATACCGGTCGCATTGCCATAGAGCTTGAACGCCAGCGCGTTGCGGATTTCCACCTGGATCCGGGCTTCCCGCGATGCGTTGTTTTTGTCGACCGGCGGGACTTCCACTCCCATCAGCTTTTCGCGCAAGCCGGGGGTGCCGTCGGTATGTTCGGCGTACATCGGCTGGAAGCAGCCAGCCGTCAGCGCCGCCAGCGCGGCCACGGCCAACAGCCGAGCAACGATCCGGGTCCTAGCCAACGACATTCACGATCCTCATGGGAACAACGATCACTTTACGCACGGCCTTGCCGCCCAGCGCCAGTTTTACCGCATCAAGGGCCAAAACGGCAGCCTCAATTTCCGGATTTTGGGCGCCCCGTGGCACAGTAACATCACCCCGTTTCTTGCCGTTGACCTGAACCACCAGCGTCACCGTATCTTCAACCAGCAAATCGCGTTCGATTTGGGGCCAATCGGCCTCCGAAATCAGCCCGGACTTGCCCAAAACCTTCCAACACTCCTCGGCCAGATGAGGCATCATGGGCGCGAACAGTTGAACAAGGATGACCCAGGCCTCAACGAGGGCTGTTGAAACATCAAAGTCAGGTTCTTGGTCGTCCGGACCCCAAGCAGCCCGAAGCTCCTCATCAAGCTTATTCACCAGATCGTAAATATTTGCGACGCAGACGTTGAAACGAAGCCGCTGAATGTCTTCATCATAACGGGCCAAGGCGCGATGGATTATCTTCCTAATTTTGGTCGCTGCTTCACCAAATTGATCGTGGGGAACTGCAGAACTTGGTAGAAGATCGGCGATTTCATTCGTTAGCCGCCAAAGCCTCTGTACAAAACGGCTCGCGCCCTTAACGCCTTCCTCGCTCCAGATCACGTCGCGGTCCGGCGGGGAGTCGGACAGCATGAACCAGCGGGCAACGTCGGCGCCGTAAGCTCCAATGATATCGTCAGGATCGACCGTGTTGCGCTTCGACTTCGACATCTTCTCGATCGCGCCGACGGTGATGTCTTCGCCGGTCTCCAGCAGGACGGCGCGTTTTCCATTAACTCCGGCCTCGATCCTCACTTCGGCTGGCGTGACGTAGGAGCCGTCGGCCTTGTGATAGGTCTCGTGCACCACCATTCCCTGCGTGAACATGCCGGCGAACGGCTCGTCCATGCCGATATGACCGGTCGCCTTCATCGCGCGGGTGAAGAAACGGCTGTACAGCAGATGCAGGATCGCGTGCTCGACGCCGCCGATATACTGGTCGACCGGCATCATCCGGTTGGCGACCGGCGGCGTGGTCGGCGCCTTCTCGTTCCAGGGATCGGTGAAGCGTGCAAAATACCAGGACGAATCCACGAACGTGTCCATCGTGTCGGTTTCGCGCTGCGCTTTTCCGCCGCACTTCGGACAGCTGACGTGCTTCCAGGTCGGATGATGGTCGAGCGCGTTGCCCGGCTTGTCGAAAGTGACATCCTCGGGCAGCACCACCGGCAAATCCTCGTCCGGCACTGGCACCACGTCGCAGGTCGGGCAGTGGATCACCGGGATCGGGCAGCCCCAATAGCGTTGCCGCGAAATACCCCAGTCGCGCAGGCGGAAATTGACCTGGCGCTCGCCGACCGCCCCCACCCTTCCCTCCCCCGCTTGCGGGGGAGGGTTAGGGAGGGGGCGTAGCTCGGCTTCCAGCCGTTTTGCGACCTCTTCCTTGGCCTGCTCGATGGTCATGCCATCGAGGAAGCGCGAATTGATCATGCGGCCTTCACCGTCATAGGCGGTGTCGGTGATCACGAACGTCTTCGGGTCCTGACCTTCGGGACAGACCACTGGTATATTGCCGAGCCCGTATTTGTTGACGAAATCGAGGTCGCGCTGGTCGTGCGCCGGGCAGCCGAAGATCGCGCCGGTGCCGTATTCCATCAGCACGAAGTTGGCGACATAGACCGGCAGCTTCCAGTTCGGATCGAACGGATGCACCGCGCGGATGCCGGTATCAAAGCCCTGCTTCTCGGCGGTGTCGATGATCTCCTGCGCGGTGCCGATCCGCTTTACGTCCGCGATGAACTCGGCGAGTTTTGGATTCCTGGCGGCTGCGGCAATCGCCAGCGGATGATCCGCCGCGATCGCCATGAATTTTGCGCCGAACAGCGTGTCCGGACGCGTGGTGAAAATCCTCAGCTCGTTCTCGCCCGCGGGCGTTGTCGCCGGGTCGAGCGCAAAACGCACCAGCAGGCCTTCGGAACGGCCGATCCAGTTGCGCTGCATCAGCCGCACCTTGTCGGGCCAGCGGTCCAGCCCATCGAGCGCGTCCAATAGCTCCTGCGAGTACTTCGTGATCTTGAAGACCCACTGGTTCATCTCGCGCTGCTCGACCACAGCGCCGGAACGCCAGCCGCGGCCGTCGATCACCTGCTCGTTGGCGAGCACGGTCATGTCGACCGGATCCCAGTTGATCTTGCGCTTCTCGCGCTCGGCCAGGCCCACGCGCAAAAAATCCAGGAACATCTTCTGCTGATGCTTGTAGTAGGAGGGGTCGCAGGTCGCGAATTCACGTGACCAGTCGAGGGAGAGCCCCATAGTTTGGAGCTGCTTCTTCATCGCGGCGATATTGTCGTAGGTCCAGGCCTTGGGCGCAATCTTGCGCTCGATCGCGGCATTCTCGGCGGGCAGCCCGAACGCATCCCAGCCCATCGGGTGCAGGACGTTAAGGCCCTTGGCGCGCATGAACCGCGCCAGCACGTCGCCCATGGCGTAGTTGCGAACGTGCCCCATATGGATGCGCCCGGACGGATAGGGGAACATCTCGAGCACGTAATATTTCGGCCGCGGATCGTCGTTTTTGGAGGCGAAGATCGCCTTTTCATCCCACTGGCGTTGCCAGCGCGGTTCGGAATCACGGGCGTTATAGCGTTCGGAGGTCATGAAATCGCTGGGCTTTTTCGGGTTTTGCGGCCATTCAAAAGACGGCGGACTAGGCCATAAAAGGCCATGATGGGTCAATGGGTTGGAGGATGTCGACGGCGCCGGCGGAAGTGCAACCAATCGGATTGAGGTGCACTTAATGAATTTGTGAGACCTTGCCCATGAAGAGGGCATTTTGTCCCTTGTGGCAGGGAAACCAGCGATACCGTGACCGCCGCGTTCGACGAGCTCGATTTCGAATACGCGACGTCGGTCGCGGAAAAAGCCATGCGGTCGATGGCCGAACAGCGCGTGCCACCGACACCGAACAATTTTCACGTCTGGTTCAAATATTCGCTCGGCACACCACCCGAACTCAGGCGGGCAATCGACATCCTGATCGGCAACAAGCTGAAGTTCAACGTTGCTGTCAATCAAGACCTGTTCGAGACCTATATCGGCTCGAAAGGGGCGGATGACGCGGTGGCTCATGACGTCTCCCAGCAACTGCATTCGGTGATGGCGTCAGCCAGGCAGTTTCTGACCACGGCCATCGCCGACAACCGTACGCAAATGGCTGCTATCAGCGACGTCACTGCGCAGACCGAAGCCGGCGTCGATCCAAAACCGCTGGTCGCAAGCCTGATGAACGAGCTGGCCAAGGCGGCGACCCGCGCCACCAAGCTCGAAGCTGGCTTTGCCGAGAAATCGCGTGAGCTCGACACCATCCGCGATTCCCTGAACAAGTCCGAGGAGCGCGCCAGGACCGATACGCTGACCGGTCTGCCGAACCGCCGGGCGTTGGACGAGTTTTTCCGGCAGGCCCAGATCGCGGCGATGGAACAAGGCGACCCGCTCAGTGCGTTGTTGATTGACATCGATCACTTCAAGCGTTTCAACGACGAGTACGGCCACGGCGTCGGAGACCATGTGCTGCGGTTGATGGCGAAGGTACTGCGAGAGGGCGTTCGCGAGATTGACCTTCCGGCACGATATGGCGGCGAAGAATTGATCGCCGTGCTCCCCGGTGCGGATCTCGCCACCTGCGCGACAGTTGCCGAGCGCATTCGCCGCTTGATCGCGGAATGCCATCTTAGCCGCCGTTCGACTGGCGAGGCGCTGCCCGGCATCACGGTATCGATCGGCGTTGGACAGTTTCAACTGGGCGAGTCGATGGCCGATCTGATCGATCGCTGCGATCGCGCACTGTATGTCGCCAAACGAGGTGGCCGTAACCGCGTCGTGACCGAGAACGAACTCGATCTCGGGCTCAGGGCCGGGTGAGAGCCTGATTCATCCGGGTGAATCGGACCCCTCGCCTATCGCTTTGCCGGAACATCTCATTCGTAGATCTGGATCGGGCTTGCGGGCAGATTGTTCGGGATGAAGCCTCACCCCGCCAGCGCCATGCCGGCTTCATCCACCATCCGCACGAAGCCGTGCTCGACCACGGCGTTGCGGCCGCGGTGTTTGGCGGCGTAGAGGGCGGCATCCGCGGCCTCGATCAGGTCGCCGGGGCGCTGGCTGTCGTTCGGTTTGGTGCAGGCGACGCCGACGCTGACGGTGACGGTCTGGTGGCTGGATGTCGCGTGCGGCAGGCCAAGGCCCTGGACCGCGGCGCGCACCATCTCGCCGATCTCGAGCGCGCGGGCGGTTTCGGTGTTCGGCAGCAGCAGGCAAAATTCCTCGCCGCCGTAGCGTCCGGCGAACCCCATGGTGTCGGCGGCGATCACGGCAAGCGTTTCGCCGAGCCTGGAGAGACAGGCGTCGCCCTCGGGGTGGCCATAAGTGTCGTTGTAGAGCTTGAAGTGATCGACATCGATCATCAGGAGCGACAGCTCGCTGTCATATTGCTGCGCCTTCATCCACTCGAAATCCAGGCGGCTCTGGAAGCCGCGCCGGTTGGCGAGGCCTGACAGCATGTCGATCGAGGCCATCACGGTGAGCCGGTCGTTGGTCGCGACCAGTTCGCGCTCGCGCTGGCTGAGCTGGGCCGCCATCGCGTTGAAGGCGCGGGCCAATGGAACGAATTCCGAAGGTAGGCGGCTGCGCGCGACGCGGGCCGACCAGTCGCCCTCGCCGAACCGTCTTGCCATTCCGGTCATGAGTTCGATCGGTCCGATGATGAGCTTCTCCGCGCCGACCAGCGCGCCAAGCAGCACGAACAGGCAGACGAAGCCGAGCTGCAAATAGGCGGTGCGGATCTCGCGATTGATTGCGGCCGTCACCCTGGCCTCGTCGATGCTGACGATCAGACGCGATTGCGTGCCGGGAATGCGCGCAAAGCTGATCGTGCGTTTCGAGCCGTCGGAAGCGGTGAATGAAAGCGAACCTGTCGGCGCGTCGGAGCCGAGCGCTTTCTCGGCAATCGCCGCCAACAGCGGTACATTGTCGAGCGGCCGGCCGATCATGCTGGACTGATCCGAGGGGGCTGCGATCACGACGCCGGTGCTGTCGACCAGCAGGGACGAAATCCCCGGCCGCCCTCCGAGATTGGTCATGATCTTTGACAGCCAGTCGATATTGATGCCGGCGACGACGACGGCGTCTTCCTCCGGATTGATCGCGGCCACCGGATAGGCCGCCATCATCATCGGGCGGCCGTTGGTCTTGCCGAACAGATAGTCGCTGAAAACGAAGTCGCGGGTCGCCTGTGTCTTCTTGAAATACTCGCGGTCGCCGAGGCTGAGCCCCACCTGCATGTTCAGGGTCGAGCACTGCACCAGCCCGTCCTTGCTGACGAACATGATGCTGCGGATCCAGGGCAGGTTGGTCGGCAGGCTGGCGCGCAGGATTTCGCAGCTTCGTGCGATGCCGCCGGAGGCGCGGATATAGGCCGCCGATTTCAGCATCGTCTCGACCGAGGAGATCACTTCGCGCTGGGTGTCGGCGCTGTGCTGGGTGATGTTGGCGAATTCCTCCGAAGCCGCCGCGATCTGTTTGGCGCGGGTGTATTCGAGCGAGCGGGCGCGTTCCAGCATCAAGGGCGCCACCAGGATCACCGCCAGCAGCGCCAGCCGCGCACGGATTCCCAGAAGCTTCTTGAGTTTCACCCTGTTGCGGTTGAAAGTAACGCCAGACATCTTCGCCCCCTGCCCCGGTGCCAAGGTAGTGCGAAGGGTTCAAAAAGCCTTTCCCGAACTTGGTAAAATTGGAACAAACCCCCATAAAGTTACGATCCGATAGACAACATGACGCCGGAAACGACAAATTTGCTAACCTCACCTTTACCAAACGGTCTCGCGACGGTGGAGCAGGAGATCGCGCGCGCCTGCAAGGAAGCGCGCCGCGATCGCACGTCGGTAACCCTGATCGCGGTATCGAAGACATTCGACGCCGCCGCCATTTCGCCTGTTATCGACGCCGGACAACGCGTTTTCGGCGAAAACCGGGTGCAGGAGGCCAAGGCGAAATGGCCAGGGTTAATGTCTGACCACCCCGGCATTTCGCTGCACCTGATCGGGCCGCTGCAATCCAACAAGGCCAAGGAGGCCGTGGCACTGTTCGACGCCATCCATTCGGTCGATCGCCCGAGCATTTGCGAAGCGTTAGCCAAGGAAATCAATTTTCAGAAAAAGCAGCCGGAATTGTTCGTCCAGCTTAATACCGGCGAAGAACGGCAGAAGGCCGGCGTCGCGCCCGGCGAGGCGGATGCCTTCATCGCGAGCTGCCGGGAGAAATATGGCCTGGCGATTTCTGGCCTGATGTGCATCCCGCCGGTCGACGAGGCGCCGGCGCCGCATTTCGCGCTGACCGCGAAGATCGCCGCGCGCAACGGATTGAAGAATCTGTCGATGGGCATGAGCGCCGATTTTGCGATCGCGATCCAGATGGGCGCAACGCACATACGCGTGGGCTCGGCGATCTTCGGGCATCGGTAGAGCCGCGCGATCCATCCTTCCGTCATTGCGAGGAGCGCAGCGACGAAGCAATCCATTCTTTCTTTTTGCGGCGGCGTGGATTGCTTCGCGGAGCCTGTCATCGGGCGCGCATTCGCGCGACCCGGTGGCTCGCAATGACGTTGAGAGAGCCTACTCAAACCGCACCGACACTTTCCCAAGCGCGCCGAAATCCGCCGCGAACAAATCCCCGGACTGAATCGGCAGCGGTGGATGGCAGGTGCCTGTCGTCACCACCTCGCCTGCTCTCAACGTCACACCAAGCGCGCGCAATTCATTGGCGAGCCAGGCCAGTGCGATCCTGGGATCGCCGAGCACGTTCTTGCCGTGCCCGACATAGCGTTGTCCGCGCAACGTGATGACCGGCCTCTCCTCGACGAGATCGCGCGCGCGCCAGTTCGCAGCCGTCGGCGCGCCCAGCACGAACAGGTGCGCACAGGCATTGTCGGCGATGATTTGCGCGGCGCCGGCGCGCACGAAATCTGCAAAACGCGAATCCGGAATCTCGATCGCGGGATGCAGCGTGTCGACCGCGTCCAGAACCTCCTGCACCGTGTAGGGCGCCGGCCGCGGCGGCAGGTCTCTCGCCATGTGAAAGGCGAATTCCGGCTCGCCGACGCGCATTTCATTTCCGGCCATCGAAGCGGTGCCGCCATCCGGTATAATCGTCTCAGGCAGGATGCGTCCGGCCATCGGGCCCTCGACATTGATGTGCTTCTGGCCGGCCTCGCTGGTGGCTGCGATTTTCCAGCCGAACAATTCTCCGCTCGAATAATTCTCGATCGCCGCTTGAATGGCGTAGCCCTCGGCGCGATCGCGTGGCCGCAGCGAAGCGTCGAGCGCGTCGAACTTGGTCCCGGCGCGCCAATGATCGTGCAGGATACTGGATGCCACGGCGATCTGGTTCTTGTCGAGCATGGTTTGATTACCCGATGATGATCTTGGTCTGCCGGCTCATCCGCCGCAACAGCCGCAGCATGGAGGACTTCGTCATCGACACGCATCCCGCCGTGGCTGAAAAGTTCGCGCGCGCCAGATGCAAGAACACCGCGCTGCCGCGGCCGGCGATACGCGGGGCGCTGTTGTGATCGATCTCGACGATGAAATCGTAGAGGTGATCCTCGCGCGTGAGCCGGTCGCCGGCCTGATCGCAGCTGAGCCGCATCGGCTGATTGTAATGGCGGTCGTTCGGGTCCTCGCACCAGGCGTCATCGGGCCGGATCGGGCGCACCGGCAGGTAGGTTCGCGGCCGTGGGTGACGGTCGGCGCGCCACCACAATTGCCGGGGATAGAAGGTCCCTTTGGGGGTCCCGCCATCGCCTTCGCGCTTGTTGGCCAGGATGCCCCCGCGACCAAGTGCCACCGGCGCGGTCCAGCCGTCCGCGGTCAGCCAGCCCCGGCGCGGGTCGCCGGCGGCGGGGTGAACCCTGATCGCCGAGAGCGGCCGATCACGGGCAACTGTCTCATAAGCGATTGAAAGATTGGGGTTTATCATGAGAATCGCTCTAATCCCGGGTTGCCTCCCCAGCCTCGATTGTTCTATCTGGCGCCATTACAGGACATTCATCCAAAGGCGTGCCGGTTTTGGGATAGAGTGCGGCCTGCTTGTGAATCGGTAACAATCGCCTACCTGTGTACGAATCTAACTATCAAGTCTCGGCCAAAAGCGCTTCCGCTTGTGCCGCCGCCTGCCCCAAGAGGATGGTAACCTATGGCCAATGCCCGCAAGATCCTGATCGTGGATGACGATACCGATCTGCGCGATACGCTGGTCGAGCAGCTGTCGCTGCACGAGGAATTCGAAGCCTCCGCGGTCGATACCGGCGCCAAGGGCGCCAGCGCGGCCAAGGCCAATGCCCCCGATCTCGTGCTGATGGATGTCGGGCTGCCCGATACCGACGGGCGCGAGGTTGTCCGGTCGCTGCGAAAGGGCGGCTTCAAGGCGCCGATCATCATGCTGACCGGCCACGACACCGATTCGGACACCATTTTGGGCCTCGAATCCGGCGCCAACGACTATGTCGCAAAGCCGTTCCGGTTTGCGGTGCTGCTGGCCCGGATCCGGGCGCAGCTGCGCCAGCACGAGGCCAGCGAGGACGCGGTGTTCTCCGTCGGCCCCTACTCTTTCCGCCCCGGCTCCAAGATGCTGACCGGCGCCAATGCCCGAAAAGTGCGGCTGACCGAGAAGGAAACCGCGATCCTGCGTTTCCTCTATCGTGCCGGCCAGCTGCCGGTGTCGCGCGAGACGCTGCTGCAGGAAGTGTGGGGCTATAATTCGGGCGTCACCACCCATACCCTGGAAACGCACATCTACCGGCTCAGGCAGAAGATCGAAAAAGATGCTGCCAATCCCGAGATCCTGGTGACGGAAGCCGGTGGCTACAAGCTGGTGCCGTGATACGATTCGGTCCGCGAATCGTAACTCTTTGCGCATCCCGGTCACCGGTCCCGTATGTCGATCGAAGATGATGTAGCCCTGCTTGAGCGGGTCCCGACATTGCGCCTGTTGGGCAATACGGCGCTGCGCATGCTGGCGATCGGCTCGGAACAGCGCGACTTTGCGCGTGGCGACCGCCTGTTCAATGCCGGCGACGACGCCGATGCGGGCTATATCGTGCAGCGCGGCGCCTTCCGGGTCGAGGATGGCGGCGCCGAGATCATCGCCGGTCCCGGCGCCCTGATCGGCGAGCTCGCTTTGATCGTCGCGATGCGGCGGCCGTCCACGGCGATCGCGATCGAACATTCCACCGTGCTCAGGGTTGCGCGCAGTCTGTTTCAGCGCGTGCTCGAAAGCGACCCCGCCGCGGCCCGCCGCCTGCGCGACGAGCTCGCCACCCGCACCAGCCAGCTCGCCAGCGACATTTTGATGGCGGGTGCAAAGCTGAGTATCTGACCGCAATCACACCTCCAGCGTCACCGTCACCGGGACATGGTCCGACGGCCGCTCCCAGCCGCGCGCATCCCGCGTGATCCTGAAATCGCTGACACCGTCCTTCAGCGCCCGCGAGACCCAGATGTGGTCGAGCCGGCGGCCGCGGTCGCCGACGGTCCAGTCGGCGGCGCGGTAGCTCCACCAGGTGTAGACCTTCTCCGAAAGCGGTATGCGCTCCCGCGCGACGTCGAACCATTCGCCGTGCGTCTGGGCGGCCAGCAGTTTTTCAGTCTCGATCGGGGTGTGCGACACGACTTTCAACAATTGCTTGTGCGACCAGACGTCGTTCTCATGCGGCGCCACGTTGAGATCGCCGACCAGGATATGCCGGTCGTCGCCGCGCGGATGCAGCGGCTCGCAGGCTTTCATCTCGTCGAGAAATTTCAGCTTGTGGTCGAACTTCGGATTGAGCGCGGGATCGGGAATATCGCCGCCGGCCGGGACGTAGAAATTATGCAGCACCAGCGGCTTTACGAGCTGCGCCTTCTCGCCGAATGAAACCGAGATGTGCCGAGAATCGATGTTGTCACAGAAGGTTCTTACATCCTTGCTCTCGAACGGCAGCTTCGAGACGATGGCGACGCCGTGATAGCCCTTCTGCCCGTTCAGCGCGACGTGCTCGTAGCCGAGACGCTTGAAGCGCTTCAGCGGGAAGGCATCGTCGATGCATTTGGTTTCCTGCAGGCAAAGCACGTCCGGCCGCACCGACTTGAGAAACCTGGCGACGAGATCGATGCGCAGGCGCACCGAGTTGATATTCCACGTTGTCAGGGAGAAGCGCATGAGAACCGTGTCTTACCACGGTTCGTGCTGCGGTTTTCCAGCTCTCCACAGGGAAACGAACGCGCGAGGCCGCAAAATCAGCCCGGCGAGGTCGGATAATTGGTGAAGTCGATCTTGAACAAATTGGGATCGACCTTCTTCGACGTATCCAGATTGTAGACCGCGACCGTGGTGTCGTAGCCCTGCGGGTCGGTCACAGTCCATTGCTTGAGCTGGCCGTCCTTGGTGCCGATCATCAGCATCAGCCGGCTGGTCCCGATCAGTGCCTGCTTCTCTTCGATGGTGACGCTGATGAAGACATCGTCGGCGGTGACGTTGACGACGTTGGTGTCCTTCATCAGATCGATGCGATCCGACAGCAGAAACCGCAGCGGCGTCTGCGACAGCGGATAGATGTCCTGGGTCGCGAGCTTGCGGTCGCGCACCGCCAGCGACGAGCCGTCGGCGATGATGGCGATCGGCGTCGGATCGTCATATTCGAAACGCACCTTGCCCGGTTTCTGGATGTAGAAGTCGCCCTTGGTCTTGCTGCCATCGGGTCCGACCTGGACGAAATTCCCGACCAGCGTCTGCAGCGACGACAGATACGAACTCACCTTGGCGGCTTGCGCCTTCTGGTTGGCATCGAAGCTCGAAAAGATACTGGCAGGGACATTGCGGTGCGGATCGGGGATCACCGGGTTCGGCGGCGCCTGGGATGTCGTCCCCGTCGTCCTCGGCGCGCCCTGTGCACTCAGCTGCACGCCGCCGTCTCGGGCCTTCGGCGCGGGCTTCGGAACGGGAACGTTCTGCGCGGACGAAGGCATCGCGAGGCCGGCGAGAGACGCTGATATCAACAGCGCCAATCCGTAATGGATGCCGCGATGGGTGGATTGTTTTGTCATTCGGTATTTCAGACCTCTATTCGAGGCAATGCCCCGCTTCGACGGCTATTTTATCGTGCTTTGGACCAAAAGAGGTATCGTTTTTCCGTGAAAATGCAGCACTTGCTTAGAAGCGGCCTTCTTCTTCCTCGACCAGAATCTCGCGTTTGCCGGCGTGATTGGCCTGGCCCACGATGCCTTCCAGTTCCATCCGCTCCATCAAAGAAGCTGCGCGGTTATATCCGATTTGCAGCCGGCGTTGAATGTACGAAGTCGATGCCTTGCGGTCGCGCTTGACGATCGCGACCGCCTGCGAAAACAGGTCGGCGCCGCCGCCATCGCCACCCATGCCGGTGGAATCGAATACCGCGCCGTCCTCGTCGGTAGGCTCTTCAGCGGTGACCGCCTCGAGATATTCCGGCTGGCCCTGCGTCTTGAGATGGCGCACCACCTTCTCGACTTCTTCGTCGGAAACGAATGGGCCGTGCACGCGGCTGATGCGGCCGCCGCCGGCCATATAGAGCATGTCGCCCTGGCCGAGCAGTTGCTCGGCGCCCATCTCGCCGAGGATCGTTCGGCTGTCGATCTTCGAGGTGACCTGGAACGAAATGCGGGTCGGAAAATTCGCCTTGATGGTGCCGGTGATGACGTCGACCGAGGGCCGTTGCGTTGCGAGGATCACATGCAGGCCTGCGGCGCGCGCCATCTGCGCCAGCCGCTGCACCGCGCCTTCGATGTCCTTGCCGGCGACCATCATCAGGTCGGCCATTTCGTCGACGATGATGACGATGTAGGGCAATGGATCGAGGTCGAGCTTTTCTTCTTCGTAGATCGCCTTGCCGGTTTCCTTGTCGAAGCCGGTATGCACCGTGCGCGTCAGCTCCTCGCCCTTGCCCCTGGCTTCGACGAGACGCTGATTGTAGCCGTCGATGTTGCGCACACCGAGCTTGGACATTTTCTTGTAGCGCTCTTCCATCTCGCGCACCGCCCATTTCAGCGCGACCACCGCCTTTTTCGGGTCGGTCACGACCGGCGTCAAAAGATGCGGGATGCCGTCATAGACGGAGAGTTCGAGCATTTTCGGATCGACCATGATCAGGCGGCACTGGTCCGGCCGCAAGCGATAGACCAGGCTGAGGATCATGGTGTTGATGGCGACCGATTTGCCCGAGCCGGTGGTGCCGGCGATCAGCATGTGCGGCGTGCGCGCCAGATCAATGATGATGGATTCGCCGCCGATGTTCTTGCCGAGGCAAAGCGGAAGCTTGGCCATCGAGTCGTCCTTCACCGACAGCAGCTCGCGCAGATAAACCTTCTCGCGATGCGCGTTGGGCAATTCGATGCCGATCGCGTTGCGGCCGGCGACGACGGCGACGCGCGCCGACAGCGCGCTCATCGAGCGCGCGATGTCGTCGGCGAGACCGATGACCCGCGACGATTTGATGCCGGGCGCGGGCTCGAGTTCGTACAGCGTCACCACCGGGCCGGGATTGGCCTTGACGATTTCGCCGCGGACGCCGAAATCGCCGAGCACGCCTTCCAGCGCGCGCGAATTGGCTTCCAGTTCGGCCTTGTTCAGCGGCTGCCGGTCGGAAGCCTTCGGCGCGGTCAGTACCGAGACCGATGGCAGTTCGAACTTGTCGGAGGATTTACGCGCCGGCGCGCGCGGGGCTTTCTTGCGCGGCGCGCGGGTGGCGGGGACTTCCTCGTCCTCGTCTTCCTCGTCTTCGTTGGCAAAATCCTCTTCAGCCTGCGGAGCCAGTGACGGCGCAGTGCGGCCGCCGAGATTGGGCTCCTGGCGTTCGAACGAGGCCGTCCGCGGCTGCGGCGCACTTGCGACCAGCGAGCGGTACGCCGTGGTCAATAGCCAGCCGAGACGCGCCTTCGTGCTCATGACGGCATGAAACATCCAGCCGAGCGAGACCGAGCTGCGATCGCCCTCTTCCTCGAACGGCGCGTCATCGTCCTCGATCGGCGTCAGCTCCTCGTCCTGCGGCCGCGAGCCCCAGCCGCATGCGAGCAGGAAGGTCGCCGACATCGCCGCGAAAAGAATGATCCCGAGCACCAGCCGATAGACGAAACCTGCCGGGCCGAACACCACCGCCGGCGCGCGCACCAGTGCGTCGCCGACGACGCCGCCAAGTCCGGTCGGCAGCGGCCAGGCGCCGCCATGCGGCCAGCAGCTGGCAAAGCCCGCGGCGATTACCGTGGTGAGAATCCAGCATCCGAGCCGCAACGCTTCGCGGTCGAAGGTGCGATGGGTCAGCATGCGCCAGCCCCACACCGCGACGGGGAGGATCAGCATGATCGCCCCGAGGCCGAGAATCTGCATCAGCAAATCGGCGCCGATCGCGCCGGGATAGCCGACGATGTTGCGAATCGCGCGCGAGGTCGCGTGGCTGAAACTGGGATCCTGCACCGACCATGTCATCAGCGCGGCCGCCGCTACGCCGGACAGCGCGATCAGGCAGAGGCCGGTGAATTCCCGAAGGCGCCGCGCCAGCGCGTCGCGGATCGAGGCCGGCAACTGGCTGACCAGGGGAATGACACGTTCGATCGCTGGCATGCTCATGGGGCCCTGCGACTAATCCAGAATTTCGACCAGCCGGTGCAATGCCTCGGCTGTTGATTCACTGTCGGAGACCAGCGCAAGCCGGATATAGCCGTCGCCGGGATTGAAGCCGTCGTGCTGCGGCCGCGACAGATAGCTGCCGGGGATCACGCGCACGCCGGCATCGCGATAGAGTCTCACCGCTGCCGCCTCATCACCGCCCCGCGCGGAAACATCGAGCCAGACGCAGAAACCGCCGGCAGGCCTGACATAGCCGTAGCGATTGCCAAGGATCTGGTCGGCGAAATCGAACTTGATCCGGTACAGCCGGCGATTCTCCACGACATGCGCCTCGTCGCTATAGGCCGCGACCGCGACGTGCTGCAGCGGCACCGGCACCTGCGGTGCGGCGACATTGCGCAGTTCGTGAAACGCGGCCAGAAAATTCCTGTCGCCGGCGGCGAAGCCGACGCGCATGCCCGGCAGGTTCGAACGCTTCGACAGCGACTGGAACGCCACCACATTGGTGAAATCGGGCCCGGCGCATTCCAGCGCGCTGCCCGGCGCCTGCCTTGTGTAGATTTCCGAATAGCACTCGTCGCTCAGGATCATGAAGCCGAAGCGGTCGGCCAGTTTCTTCAGCCGCGTGAAGTAATCGGGCGAGGCGACCGCGCCTTGCGGGTTGGCGGGCGAGGCGATGAAGAATGCAACGGTCCGCGCCAGCGTGGCGTCGTCGAGCGCATCGAGATCGGGCAAGAATCCGTTCGCGACCGTGGTCGGCAGATAGATCTGCTCGCAGCCCGCGGCGCGGGCGCCGGCGCCATAGGCGGGATAGAACGGGTTCGGCATCAGGATCGCCGGCCGGCCCTTGCGCGGACCGACATAGCGCGCGGCGGTGATGGCGGCGAAAAACAGGCCCTCGCGGCTGCCGTTCAGGACCAGAATTTCGCTTTCGGGATCGACCGGCCGCGGCAGCTGGAACCGGGTCGACAGCCAGTTCGCGGCGGCCCGGCGGAACGGCTCGATGCCCCTGGCCAGCGGATAGCGGCCGAACTCGGCGATATGTCGTGACAGCACCGGGCCGACGAAGGCGGGCACCGGGTGCTGCGGCTCGCCCAATGATAGCGTAATCAACGGCTTAGCGGGCGTATAGGGCGCCAGCAGCTCGGTCGTCCGCGCAAACGGGGAGCGCTCGGCCTGACCGGCAGGCTGAACACTGCCGGCGCCCTGCGCCACGCCGGAAGAGGCGGTCATTGCCATGTCTGAAACGCCAGCACTTTCAAAAGCGGTCGGGGGAGTTGGAGACCGACCGGAGACCAATCAAACCACCATAGATACGGCGAGGTTAAGACGCGATTAACCATCGGCGCCAGCGTCGATTTTGCTGGTTTGTTCCCCCTTGGAACCTGTGTCGGAGGCCGCGATGCCGCCGAGACCAGAAAAACGCCAGATCGGAAACCGTCATTGCGAGCGAAGCGAAGCAATCCATTCTTTCTTTGCTGCGCTATGGATTGCTTCGCTTCGCTCGCAATGACGGCTGCCATGCTTCACGCGCAAATTCGCGATCTCGCCGCGCGACGCGCCCGAGTCGGAAAAAGTTCTCGCCCAAAAAGAAGAGGGCGCAGGGAAAGCCGGGTGCGCGCTGCACCCGCGGTCTCGTGTGCAAAGTTGTGCGAAGAAACGCACACGAGCATACAGGTTCAGCGGAGAGCATCCGGCCTTCCCTGCGCAATGGTTTTACGGCTTATGGCGCGCTCTCCCCGGCGACGAATTCGTCTTGTCACCGTCATCGGCGGATTAAAGGCTTTGTCCGCCCGGTTGGGCTGACGAAAACCTCCGCCGATTTGACACCAGCAACGGGTGCCAGGACCACACGGTTTTGCCGTACGCAGCCGCCCGTCTTCGCCAAAAGGCTCAACCGGGTTTTGGCGCCGTCGTCTTGCGCAACCGATATCGCTCACGGGATAAACCCGCCCTGCGATTCCGTTTCACGCCGACGCCGGCCGCGTCCACCGCATCCCGTCCCAACGTTCGTGACGATGGCCAACGCCCCTCTTCTCGGGCCGGGATGGGGCGAGCTTGTATCGGTGATTTGCCCGACGGCGAAAGCGAAATATTTTTGCAAAGGGGGCTGGACAGAAAATACTGATTTGCCCGTCGGGCAAAATCAGTCCTCCATGTAGCCCGTCGTCATTGCGAGGAGCCAACGGGTCGCGCGAACGCGCGCCCCGTTGGCTCGCAATGACGATTTTCGGCGTCAATTTTGATCCTACATGTCGCTGCGCTCATGCGGGCTAAGTGACTTCCGGCAACGACGCCTATCGCTGCGGCAACCGTTCGAACGCCGGCATGCCCTCGGGCACATGGTGATAGGGCTGCTTGTCGATGGTGTAGATCGCGATCTGGGGGCTGCCGAACAGGCTGGGATCGTCGAGCGTGCCGACCTTCAGAACCACGGCGGGCAGACCCGGCGGCCTTGTGACGACATGGGTGCCGCATTCGGCGCAGAATTCCCGTGTCACCGCGCGCTCCAGGTCGCTGCGTTTGAATTGCTTGGGAGCTTCCTTGGTGTATTTGAAGCCGGCGATCGGCATCAGCACGAACATGTTGGTCGAGCCGCCCGAGATGTACTGGCATTCGCGGCAGTGGCACTGCGCCTTCATCATCGGCTCGCCCTCGGCCTCATAGCGCACCTTGCCGCAATAGCATCCGCCTTCGAGTTTCATGACGTCCTCCCTGTTTTGTTGGCGCTATTTCGACGCCGCGCGCCCGGTTTGGCAATCCATTTTTGGTTCTTTTATATTTTGACGCGTTTTCTTCACGCGAACCGGTGCCCACTTCGCTCGAAAACGCTACGTGTGCCAAAAAGAAAGGGGCCCCAGCTTGCGCTGGAGCCCCTCAACGGTCGGGGCATTGCCGGGTATGTGCCCAAACCGGAGTTGTGGGCGCGACCTCCGGGAAGGCCGCGCCCCGGGAGAACTCACATGTTGTAAGCGCGCTCCGTGTGCTCGGTGACGTCGAGACCCTCGCGTTCGGTCTCCACGTTCACGCGCAGGCCGACGATGACGTCGACGACCTTGTAGAGGATCGCCGAGCCGATGCCCGACCACACCAGCGTGGTGCAGACGCCCCAGATCTGGGAGACCATCTGCGCCGCGAAGTCGTAGTCGGCGATCTTGCCGGCGGTGTAATCCATGATGCCCGTGCCGCCGAGGGCCGGATTCACCAGGATGCCGGTGCCGAGCGCGCCGACGATGCCGCCGATGCAGTGGACGCCGAACACGTCGAGCGAGTCGTCATAGCCCAGCGCATTCTTCACCACGGTGCAGAAGAACAGGCAGACGACGCCGACGACGAGACCGAGCACGATCGCTCCCATCGGACCGGAGTAACCGGCCGCGGGCGTGACCGCGACGAGACCGGCGACCGCGCCCGACAATGCGCCGAGTACGGAGGGATGGCCCTTGACGATCCATTCCGCGAACATCCAGGACAACGCCGCCGCTGCGGTTGCAACGAAGGAGTTGGTCATGGCGAGCGCAGCGCCACCATTGGCTTCGAGGTTCGATCCGGCGTTGAAGCCGAACCAGCCGACCCAGAGCAGCGAGGCGCCGATCATGGTCATGGTGAGGGAGTGCGGAGCCATCAGGTCCTTGCCGTAGCCGGTGCGCTTGCCGATCAGCAGCGCGCCAACGAGACCGGCGATGCCGGCGTTGATGTGCACCACGGTGCCGCCCGCGAAGTCGATCGCGCCCTTCTTGAAGACCCAGCCGGCGTCGGCGTTGACTTCATCGAGCTTGGCCTGCGCCGCGGTTTTCGCCGCACCGTCAGCCGCAGCCGCGAGCGCCTTGACCGCATCCGAGATCGCGTCCGGTCCGGCCCAGTACCAAACCATGTGTGCGATCGGGAAGTAGATCAGGGTGACCCAGAGCGGAATGAACAGCGCGATCGCCGAAAACTTCATGCGTTCGGCGAAGGCGCCGACGATGAGGGCGGGGGTGATCGCCGCGAAGGTCATCTGGAAGCAGACGTACACGAGTTCCGAGATGTTGGCGTCGACGCTGAACGTCGCCGCTTTCGAATCCGTGGTCACGCCCATCAGGAAGGCTTTCGAGAAGCCGCCGATGAAGTCGGAACCGCCGGTGAAGGCGAGGCTGTAGCCGTAGAGAGCCCAGAGAACGGTGACCATGCAGACGGTGTAGAAAACCTGCATCAGCACCGAGAGCATGTTCTTGGAACGGACGAGGCCGCCGTAGAACAGCGCAAGGCCCGGGATCGTCATCAACAGCACCAGCACCGTCGATGTCAGCATCCAGGCGTTGTCGCCCTTGTTGACAGTTGGTTCCGCGTAGGCAGCGGTCGCGGCGAACAGGCCGACTGCGAGGGCCGCCAATCCCGCGCTATAGGGACGCTTGAACGTCATTTGTTTTACTCCTGAGTGGTTTGGTTGAGCGCGAAATCAGAGGGCCGCGGCATCCGCCTCACCCGTGCGGATGCGAACCGCATGGTCGAGGTTGATGACGAAGATCTTGCCGTCGCCGATCTGTCCGGTTTTGGCAGCCGAGGTGATGGCGTCGATGGTCTTGTCGACCTGGTCCGAGGCGACAGCGACCTCGATCTTGATCTTGGGCAGGAAACTCACGGCGTATTCGGCGCCGCGATAGATTTCCGTATGGCCCTTCTGCCGGCCATATCCCTTGACTTCCGTCACCGTTAAACCGTGAACGCCAATGGCGGTCAGGGCGTCACGGACTTCTTCGAGCTTGAATGGCTTGATGATCGCCATAACAATTTTCATGGGTCCTATCCCCGCTTGGGCCCGGTCCAGACACGACCGGGCGTTCTCTCTCGACTGAGGTTCACCACGCGGAGAAGTTCACTACGCGGGCACAGCCAGGACCCATAGAATCAAATGCCGTGCCAGATCGGCGGAATTGCCTAACGGACTATGAATCCGGACCTTTTCGGGCTTTGCAGGAAACGGCCGCACCTGCGTTATTCGGTCGCGCCCAAAGCGTAATCATCCCTGCTTAAATCAGAGGCAGGACAGACTCCCGACATAATGTTGCTCAGCACAAGGGCAGGGCAACGGTATTCAGATGGGGATTTATTGCAGTGCTTCGCCGTGCTGCGAAATATCGAGGCCTTCGAGCTCCTGCTGCAGCGACACCCGTAGCGGCACGAACGCGCTCACCAGCTTGAGCAGCACGTAGGTGACCCCGCCCGACCAGACCAGCGTGACGGCGACGCCGTAGAGCTGGATCAGCAGCTGTTGCGGGTGGCCCTCGATCAGGCCCGAGGTCCCGCCGATGGCGCTGACCGCGAAGACGCCCGCGAGCAGGGTGCCGGTCATGCCGCCGACGCCGTGGACGCCGAACACGTCGAGCGAATCGTCATAATTGAAGCGGTGCTTGAGCCAGGTGCAGGCCCAGAAGCAGACGAGGCCAGCGGCGATGCCGATGATGATGCCGTGCCAGGGTGCGACGAATCCGGAAGCCGGCGTGATGGTGCCGAGGCCCGCGACCGCGCCGGAAATCATCCCGAGCACCGAGGGCTTGCGCCGCATCGCCCATTCGATCGCGCCCCAGGTCAGCGCGCCGGCGCAGGCCGCCAGATGCGTCGCGATGATCGCCATGACCGCGCGTGAATTGGCCGCCAGCGCCGAACCGCCATTGAAACCGAACCAGCCGACCCACAGCAATCCGGTGCCCATCACCGCGAGCGACAGATCGAACGGCGACAGATTGTCGCTGCCGTACCCGTGACGGCGGCCCATCACCTTGGCCGCGACCAGTCCGCCGACGCCGGCGGAAAGATGCACCACCAGACCGCCGGCAAAATCCAGCACGCCCATGGTGGCGAGGAAGCCGCCGCCCCACACCCAATGCGCGAGCGGCACATAGACGAACATGAACCAGCCGATCGAGAACAAGAGAAAGGCCGAGAAACGCATCCGGTCGGCGACCGAGCCCGCCACCAGCGCCACCGTGATGATCGCAAACGTCATCTGGTAGAGCATGAACAGCGATTCCGGAATCGTCTTCGCTAGCGGATTGACGCTCTCCATGGTCATCCCGGCGAGAAACCAGCGGTCGAGCGTGCCAAGCCAGGGACCGTCGCCGACGAAGGTGAGCGAATAGCCGAACGTCACCCATAGAATCGAGACAATCGCGACCGCCGCGAGACTCTGCGCCATCGTCGCCAGCACGTTCTTCTTGCGCACCATGCCGGAATAGAACAGTGCCAGGCCCGGGATCGTCATCATCAGCACCAGCGCGGTGGCGACGATCATCCACGCGGTGTCGGCGGTGTTGATGGTCGAGGTTTCGGCGAAGGCCGGCGTCGCCGGCGAAAGGCCCGCCGCAAGCGTGACGAGTGCAGCGAACTTCGCTGCACGAAATAGTGCCCCCATGGAATTTCCCCGGTCTGTCGGTCGTTTTCGCTGCGCCGGCGTCGTTGCCGGGCGCGCTTGAAAAATTGTGGAAGCGCCTAGAGCGCGTCGCTGTCCGTCTCGCCGGTGCGGATGCGCAAGGCATGATCGATCGGCGTTACAAAGATCTTTCCGTCGCCGATCTGGCCGGTGCGCGCATTGGCGGTGATGACCTCGACCGCCTTGTCGGCGAGGTCGGAGGCGACCGCGATTTCGATTCTGAGCTTGGGCAGGAAATTAACGACATATTCGGCGCCGCGATAGATCTCGGTATGGCCCTTCTGGCGGCCGTAACCCTTGACCTCGGTCACGGTCATGCCGTGGACGCCGATGGCCGTCAGTGCCTGGCGCACCTCGTCAAGTTTGAAGGGTTTGATGATCGCAACGACGAGTTTCATGGTCAGGCCTTCATTCTCTCAAGCCTTGATTCTCTCAAGTCTTGGCATGTCGGGGGTGGCGTTCGTGCCCGCCCGAACTTGGCATCTTTCCGGGCAAATGGCACAAAAAAGTTGCAGGTTGAAGGGGAAAACATTCCAACCTTGTGACCTCGGTCACTGTACGGGAACCGAACCGTCCGCCACAATGCGATTTTCTCGCCTTGCCAGCGGTCCCGCTGGCTGCTTTTCGCCACATCGCTTCAGGGGGATGAGAAGAGATGGCAGACCGATCCTGGTTTTATGCCGCCGACGGCCAGCAACAGGGGCCGTTTCCGGAAACTCAGCTGCGCGATCTCATCGTCCGGGGGACGGTCAGGGCCGATACGCTGGTCTGGACCGAGGGGATGAGCGGCTGGCAGCGGGCGGGAGAGATTCCGGGCCTCGCCCCGGGCGGCTCGGGCCCGCCGGTGATCCCGCAAGCGGGTGGACCGGTGATGAGCGCCGGCAGTTACGGCGGCGGGGCGTTGTCGATTGACCTGCCGCTCTGGCCGCTCCTCGGCCGGACCATTCTGTATGTCATCGGTTTTTTGCTGGTAATTCCCGCACCCTGGGTTGCGACCAGCTACTACCGCTGGATGGCGTCCCGGACCTCGGTGCCCGGGCGGCCCAATTTCGCTTTCGACGGCATGGTCGGCGACATCTGGTACGTGTTCATCGCGCTGGCGTTGATGAGCTATGCCGGACAACTCAACAATTACCTGCCGATCGTCGCCGTCCTGATCGAGGCGTTTCTGTCATGGATGATCCTGCGCTGGATCGCCGGCAATCTCAGTTCGAACGGCCAGCCGTTGCCGATTGCCTTTACCGGCAGCGCGTTGACCTATGTCGGCTGGTACGTCCTGATGTTCCTGTCCTTCATCACCATCATCGGCTGGGCCTGGGTGATCACGGCCTGGATGCGATGGATCTGCCGCAACATCGATGGCACGAGGCGCGAGATCATCTTCAACGGGTCGGGACTGGAAGTGCTCTGGCGCACGCTGGTCTTCAGCATCGGCTGTGCATTCCTGATTCCGATTCCATGGGTGCTGCGCTGGTACGCGCAATGGTACGCGTCGCAATTCGCGCTGGTCGAGCGCGGTTACGCTGGAGCGTGATGACTTTCTTCGAAAGCCATCCCGCTCCATCTTTTTGCTTTGACGCGTTTTCTTGACGCGAACCGGCGTCCACTTCGCTCCAAAACGCTTTGGTGCCTGAACGCATTACCTGCGCTCGCGTACCGAGCCTTCCTGCGCCACCGACGCCACCAGCGTGCCGTCGGGCTTGAAGATCAGGCCGCGGGTCAGCCCGCGGCCGCCTTGCGCGCTCGGCGAATCCTGCGCGTAGAGCAGCCATTCGTCGGCGCGGAACGGCCGGTGAAACCACATCGCGTGATCGAGGCTGGCCGGCATCATGCGCTTGTCGAACAGCGTGCGGCCGTAGCGCGCCATCACCGCGTCGAGCAGCGAGAAATCGGACGCATAGGCCAGCGCGCACATATGCAGCGCCGGATCGTCGGGCAGTTTCGCCGCGGTCCGGATCCAGACATGGATGCGGCCGTCGTCGATCTTCTGGCCGAAATAGCGGCCGAGTTCGACCGGGCGCAATTCGATCGGCCGGTCCGACTCGTAATAGCGCCGGATGAAATCCGGCATCTCCTTGAACATCGGCTGTTTTGCGACTTCCTCGGCGGTGAGTTTTTCCGGCGGCGGCACGTCCGGCATCTTGTCCTGATGGTCGAACGCGCCTTCCTCCTCGGCGTGAAACGACACCATGATCGAGAAGATGGCGTTGCCGTGCTGGATCGCGGTGACGCGGCGGGTCGAATAGCTCTTGCCGTCGCGCAAGCGCTCGACCTGGTAGATGATCGGGATCTGTGGATCGCCGGGCAGGATGAAGTAGCAATGCAGCGAATGCGGCAGGCGGCCGTCGACGGTGCGGCATGCCGCCATCATCGCCTGTCCGATCACCTGGCCGCCGAACACCCGCTGCCAGCTCGTCTTCGGGCTGTTGCCGCGGAACATATTCACCTCGATCGGCTCGAGATCAAGGATGGAAATCAGGTCAATCAGGCCGTCGGACATGGAAGCGCTTTCGGTTTGGTCTTTTGCGTCATTCCGGGTTCGATGCTGACGCATCGCCCCGGAATGACGATGGATGCGGGCCTTGTTTCCGGCCCTGTTTCGCCCAGCTAATATCAGGTAGCAAGTATCCTCTGATGACGTAACCGAGTAAGGGCCTCCATGCCGGCACAGCGAAGCATTGTCATTTGCGGTGGCGCATTCGCCGGGCTGGCGCTGGCGCTGGCGCTGCGTCAGGGCCTCGGCCCCGAGATTCCCGTGATTGTCGCCGATCCGGCGTTGGCAACGCGGCCGAGCCGCGATCCCCGCGCCACCGCCATCGTCGCCGCCTGCCGGCGGCTGTTCGAGGCGATCGGCGTCTGGGACCAGGTGGCATCCAATGCGCAGCCGATCCTCGACATGGTCGTCACCGATTCCAAACTGGAAGACGCGACGCGTCCGGTGTTCCTGACCTTTGCCGGCCATGTCGAGCCCGGCGAACCCTTTGCGCATATGGTCGAGAACCGTCATCTGATCGACGCGCTGGTGGTGCGCGCGGAAGCCGAGGGCATCGACTTGCGAGCCACGCCGGTTGCAACCTTCGCTTCACGCGCCGATGGCGTCGACGTGACGCTCGCCGATGGCGCCGTGATCGAGGCGAGCCTGCTGGTCGCCGCCGACGGCGCGCGCTCGAAACTGCGCGAGCGCGCCGGGATCGCCACCCATGGCTGGGATTACGATCAATCCGGCATCGTCGTCACCGTCGGTCACGAGCGCGATCATCACGGCCGCGCCGAAGAACATTTTCTGCCCGCAGGCCCGTTCGCGATCCTGCCGCTGACCGGAAAGCGTTCATCGCTGGTGTGGACCGAGAACCGCAAGCAGGCGGCGCGCATCATCGGCCTGAGCGACGACGAGTTTCACGCCGAGCTCGAACAGCGTTTTGGCCTGCATCTCGGCGAGATCAAGGCGCTCGACAAGCCGCGCGCGTTTCCGCTCGGCTATTTCGTCGCGCGTTCCTTCATCGGCGAGCGGCTGGCGCTGGTCGGCGACGCCGCGCATGTGATTCATCCGATCGCGGGGCAGGGGCTCAATTTGGGCCTGAAGGATGTCGCCGCATTGGCCGAAGTCGTGGTCGATGCCGCGCGGCTCGGCATGGATCTCGGACAGGCTGACGTGCTCGACCGCTATCAGCGCTGGCGCCGGTTCGACACCATGGCGATGGGGCTCGCCACCAATTCGCTGAACTTTCTGTTCTCGAACGAATCGAGCCTGCTGCGCACCGTGCGCGATATCGGTCTGGGCCTGGTCGATCGCGCCCCGCCGCTGAAAAGCCTGTTCATCCGCCAGGCCGCGGGACTGTCAGGCGAAGTGCCGCGGCTGTTGAAGGGCGAGGCGTTGTAGCGCCTCTCGTCGTCCCGGCCTTGAGCCGGGACCCATAGCCACCGGCGTTAATAATAAGAAGAAGGTTTCGGCTTCACTGCCTGAACGAGAGTTCACGGCGTATGGGTCCCGGATCGCGCTTCGCTTGTCCGGGACGACGGGTGCGCTACTCGATCTTCCTTGCCTCTTCCGGCAGCATGATCGGGATGCCGTCGCGGATCGGGTAGGCGAGCTTGGCCGAGCGCGAGATCAGCTCCTGCGTGTTGGCGTCGAACTCCAGCGGGCCCTTGGTGATCGGGCAGACCAGGATTTCCAGCAGCTTTGGGTCGACGGTGCCTTCGAGGCGGTCGGGCGAGGAATTCATGCAGGGGGACTCCGGCTTGGCCGCGGTCCTGTAGCATACCTGGACCGACGGCGTAACCGCGCGCTTAACTCGTGGCGATCCGGAGCATCTCGTCAAGCATCGCCTGTTGCCTCGCTTTCGGCAGCGGCCGGTCCGAAAGCGCAAAGCCGAGAAACGCCCAATAGAGGATTTGCGCCCGCGCCCGGGCCGTTTCCGCCGGCAGCCCCGACTGCCGCAGCAGGCTTTCGACATAGCCGAGCCGGCGCTGGTCGATCGCCTGCACCGCGGCGCGCGCGGCGGCATCGACGCTGGCCCAGGTGCGGACCGCGTTCTCCAGCGCCAGCCGCTCGCCGAACACCCGGCGCAGCAGCAGCGTCAGCGGGTTTTCATGTTTCGACGCCGCCTCGACATTGGCGATGATCTGTTCGGCGGCGACCTCGCGCCACTGCTTCAGGATCGCGGCGTGGAACGCGCCGATGTCGGCGAAATGCCAGTAGAAACTGCCGCGCGACACCCCCATCGCCTTCGCCAGCGGCTCGGCCTTGAGCGCCGTGAAGCCGTCGCGGGCCAGCGTTTTCAGGCCCTGGTCGAGCCAGTCCTTGGCGGAGAGTTGGTCGGTCATGTCGGGTTCCCTGCGACAATCCACCATACACAACTGTATTGACAGGCGCCAGAAGCCGCGGCACAACTATACAGCACTGTATGGAGGCATCTCGATGCGCGATCTGATCTTGCAATGCGCGGGCGCCGCCGGAATCGTGGTCGCCCTGATTCACGGCGCGCTCGGCGAAACCAAGGTATTCGCCAGGGCGACGATCGAGCCGGAGCGCTTGAGGACCCTGATCCGGCTGGTCTGGCAGGCCGGCACGGTGGCCTGGATCGGCGGCGGGGTGCTGCTGATCGCAGCTCCCTCGATGGGATCGGAGAGCGCGCGGCACTGGATCGTCGCCACCATCATCGCGGTCTACGCCTTCGCCGCCGCCGCCAATGCCTGGTGGTCGCGCGGCCGCGGCTTTGGCTGGAAGGCGCTCGGCGCAGTGGTCGTGCTCGCGGCGGCCGGGTACTAGAGCATTTTCCGACTCGGTGGCTTCATCCTTCGAGACGCATCGCGGAGCCTGTCATCGGGCCCGCATTCGCGCGACCCGTTGGCGATGCTCCTCAGGATGAGGTCTGAAATCCTCATGGTGAGGAGCACGGCACCGCCGTGCGTCTCGAACCATGAAGCCGCGGCTACGCGACCACGAGTCGAACCACCTGGAAAATGCTCTAGCCGCTGTTCATCACGCGGAGACCCAGGCTTTGATCCGGGAATGCCTCCTGGAGCGAGGCGGGATTTAAGTCGCCGCGACCCGAGCGAAGCGGCGGACTCGTGTCAGCGAGAGAAAGCTATTGCTTCATCCCTTCTTGCTTTTGGTATCTTTCGCGCGCGCGGCCGCGGGCGCTTTCTTTTTCACGGGCGCTTTCTTCTTCATTTTGCTCTGATTGTAATCGATGGCGGCACGGACCAGATTTTTCAGCGCACGCTCATCAATCTTGTCACCCTCGAAAAGATCGATCGCTCGCCACGCGCTGCCTCCGAGCCCCGCGTTGAAGAGCTTGTCGGGATCCGGGAGCTTCGCCCCGTGGGTAAAGGTAAGCTTCACCTTCTCCTTGTGGGCGTTGCCGACCGCGATCATCCCGTCGCGCGACCACACCGGACTTCCCATCCACTTCCACTCCTCTGATATCTCGCGGTCGGCCTCGAGGATGCTCTTGCGGATGCTGGCCAAGGTCTTGCCACGCCAATCCCCGAGTTTCGCGATCAGCTGGTCGATCTGTTCCGATGGCTTCATTGGATCTTTCTCATGTCCGATGGGGTGGTCAGTGACCACTTCATTTTATTTTTCTGCGGGAACGATCGTGCGTCGCCCGAACCACATGCGGCGGAACAGGCCGTCTTTCAGCACGAACTGATGATAGAGCGCGGCCGCGATATGCGCCGCAATCAGAATGGCCAGCAGCGTTGCCAGAGCCGCATGGGCCTGGAATGTGGGCAACACGGCGAAAGAGTCGGGCAGAGCTTCGCCATTGGGCTGGAACGCGCCGCTGATGAGCCACCCGGTGGACCATCCGCTGGCGATCATCAAGAACACGATCACATAGAAGCTCTGGTGCGCAATCGAGGCCAGCCGGTCGAGCCGGGGCGAACCGGTCGTCGCCGTTGCCGGACGGGCGCTCCATCTGCGTATGATGAGGCGCAGGATCATCAATACGAGCACGAACATGCCACCCGCCATGTGCCACACCAGGATATCGAGTTTCTTCGGATCGGTGTTCGGCATATCCGCAAGCACGAAGAAACCGAGACATAGAAGGCCAATGATCATCAGCGCGAGCAACCAGTGCAGCGCGACGAGCACGGGCTGGTAGCGCGAGGCGAGGGTGCGGCTCACGACAGGCCTCCCACCACGCGTTCGAGGTCTGCGAAGAATTTCTCCCAGCCGATCTTGGCGCCCTGATAGGCCTGCCCCTGACCCGGCCCGAAGCCCGACTGCTCCATGCGCAGGTGGGTCCCCGTGCGCGTAGGGGTGAGAGTCCAGGTGACGACACTCTCGAGGCCATAGGCTGCCCACGTGTAAGACAGCGTTCTGTTCGGCTCGACTGCCACTACCTGACAGTCGACCGCGCCCCAGTCGGCGCGAAAATTGAAACGATGGTCGAGGACAGGCTTGAAGTCGCTCTTCATCAGCCACTCCTCGATCAGGTGCGGTTGCGTGAGCGCACGCCAGATCTTTTCCGGCGGATGAGGTACCTCCCGTTCGACAACGACGGAGCGCGTTTTGGTCGCAGCATTGCTCATTGGTCCATCCTCTTCAGCAGATCTTCGAGATGGTCGAACCGGCTCTGCCAGAAGCCGGCCATCTGGCTGGTCCAGTCGATCAGCGGGGCCAGCGCGCCGAGCTGCGCGCTATAGTGCGTCTGGCGACCTTCGTGGCGGTCGCGCACCAGCCCGGCCTGCCTCAAAACCCCGAGATGCTTTGAGACCGCCGGTTGCGAGACCCCGGACTGAGCCGTCAGCGACCCCACGGTCTGCTCTCCTTCGCGGCACAGTCGCTCGAAGAGAGCCCGCCGGGTCGGATCGGCGAGCGTTCGGAACAGCACATCTTGAGCGTTCGGCATCTGAGATCGATAACCCATTGGCTATGGATCAACGTATAACTTCCGAGTTATGTGTGAGTCAAGCCGGAAGCCTGGAGGGGCAGAATGAGCGATGGCGACGCGTGTGCAGTAACGCGCCGACGCTATAGTCAGCCGGCCGCTCCCTGCGCAGCGCCGCGCCTGATCCCCGAATTTACCATACCCCGTTGGTTATGCATGATCGTTATCGATCATCGGGGGCGTGGCGAGGCGGTGCCGCGCGTCCTATGGCTGCGATCCGCAGATGCCTGTGCTGCAACTTCGTAAACAGGGCCCAAAAACCTACTGCAGCCCGGTGTCGCCGCTGGTGCGCTTCTTGGCGAGATCCATCTCGGTCACCGCGATCAGGATTTCGGCGCGGGTCTTCAGGTTCTGGGCTTCCAGCATCGCCTGCTTTTCCGCCGGGCCATAGGGCGACATCATCGCCAGCGCGTTGACCAGCGCCTCATTCGGCGCGCTCTCGATGCCTTCCCAATCGACTTTCAGATTGTTGGCTTCCAGAAAATCCGTCAGCACCTCGAGCAAGGCCTGGCGGTCCACTTCCTCTTCACCTTTGCGCGCGACAAAATCGTCGGCGTAGGAAAAGAAATCCACCTTGCATTGCCGGTACGCCGTCAGCACGGTCAATTCCTCGACCACCTTGAAGCGCGCGATGCCGGTGAGTTCGAGGATGTAGCGGCCGTCGCCGGATTCGGCGAGCTGGGTGATGCGGCCGACGCAGCCGACGCGGAACAGCACCGGCCTCGCTTCGTCGCGGCTATGGGCTACATCGGGCTGGATCATCCCGATCAGCCGGTGGCCGTCGCGCAGCGCATCGTCGACCATCGCGAGATAGCGCGGCTCGAAGATGTTGAGCGGCATCTGGCCGCGCGGCAGCAGCAACGCGCCGGGTAGCGGAAACACAGGGATCACTTCGGGAAGCTCGCCGGGTCCGCGGTATTCGGCATTGATCGGCATTTGCGGCCCCGGGTGCTCGTGAAGGCTCTACATTCAGGCACGTATTGTTATCGCAAAACTGGTGTCCACCCCCGGATCACGTCCGAGGGCTTGCTGGTGCGGACTACGAAAACAGGATCGTCGACAGCCGCTTGCGTCCGTCCACGGTCGCCTCGTCGGCACCGCCCCACGCCTCGAAGAACTGCACCAGCTGTTTTCGCGCGGCGTCTTCGTTCCATTTGCGATCGCGTTTGACGATTTCAAGCAACTGGTTGGTCGCCTCGGCGCGGTTGCCCTGGGCGTTGAGCGCGGTCGCCAGATCAAATCGTGCCTGATGATCGAGCGGGTTTGCGGCAACTTTCTGTTCCAGCTCGGTCACCGGACCGACCGCTTGGGCCTGCTCGGCAAGCTCGATCGAGGCCTGCACCGCCTTGACGGCGGCGTCGTTGCGCTTGGATTCCGGCACCATCGCGATGGTCTGCCTGGCCTGCTCGATCGCGCCCGTCGTCACGTAGCATTTCGCCAGCCCGGCGATCGCTGGGATGTTGGTGGCGTCGATCGCGAGCACTTCGGCATAGATCTGCGCCGCGGCAGCGGGATCGCCCTCCGCCAGCACCGCCTCTGCTTCCTGCAGAATTTCGGCGATGTTCGGCTCGCCCGGCGCGGCTACACCCTTGGTCAGCTTGTCGATGAAGGCGTTGACCTGGCTCTCCGGCACCGCGCCCATGAAACCGTCGGCGGGCTGGCCGTTGACGAAGGCGACCACGGCCGGGATCGACTGGATTCCCATCTGGCCGGGAATCGCCGGATGCTCGTCGATATTCATCTTGACCAGTTTGACCTTGCCCTTGGCCGCGCGCACCGCCTTTTCGATGATCGGTGTCAGCTGCCGGCAAGGACCGCACCAGGGCGCCCAGAAGTCGATCAGCACCGGCTGGCGCTTCGACTCCTCGATGACGTCCTTGACGAAGGTCTGGGTGGTCGTCTCCTTGATCAGATCGGGTGCTGTCTGCGGCACCGCGGCGCCGCCCTGCTCAACTATGGTCACGGTGTCCTCGCCCTGATGTCTCAAAAAATCGGGCCTCTTCTAGCACGGCCCGGTCAGAAGTTCTCTCCCGCTAGATGGCGGTTTGGCCGCAAATTTCAATCGGTTCAACCAGCGATCGACGGGCTCTGTTCCATCGGAGATCGGGTGGGTTTTGGCCTCCCAGCGTCCCGTGATGGCTGGCATCGCAGCCAATGAGGGAATTTGAGGCATGGCAAAAGCCTATTACAGCACCGTGTTCGAACAGCCGGCCCCGGCGGTCTGGAAAATCGTCCGCGATTTCAACAATTATCCGGTCTGGGTCGGCGGCGCCGGCGAAAGCGAGATCGAAGACGGCAAATCCGGCGATACCGTGGGCGCCATTAGAAATGTGCTTTATCAGCAGCGGCGCATCCGCCAGCGGCTATTGGCGCAGTCCGACGTCGAGCGTTCCCAGACCTACGAATTCGCCGGCGCGCCGACGCTGCCGGTGACCTACTATCGGGCCACCTTACGAATCACGCCGGTTGTCGATGGCGACCGCGCTTTCGCCAAGTGGTGGGCGACCTTCGATTGCGACGCCGGCCAGCGCGACCAATTGACCGGGACCCTGGCGGCCTCGTTCGAAAAATGGCTCGAATCGCTGCGCGACACGCTGGCGGCATGACCCGGGTTCCCCGCCCCGGGACCCGAAAGCCGCATATTCGGCAGTCCGGGCGTCGTTTCGGGCCGATTCGCCCATATTTGCCAGAAAGCCCGGGCTATTTGGACGGGTTCGGACCGTGCGTGAACTGTTGCATTCACGGGCCGCATTTGGCATAGCTCTGCCGTTGTCGGCGAGCGATCGCCGCCATCTCGGATGCGGGTGTAGCTCAGTGGTAGAGCACGACCTTGCCAAGGTCGGGGTCGAGGGTTCGAGCCCCTTCGCCCGCTCCAGATTTTCTTGGAAATTGGCAGAGTTTGACGAAAGCCCGCAGACAAGCGGGCTTTTCGTTTTGTGGCGCGCTCGGCGCGGCCCGACATTCAAGCAAGCGTAGCGATCTCACTTTCGGGATCCAGATGCTTCGGCCGCCAGCCAAGCTCGCGCTGCGCCTTCGCGCCGCTCAGCCGCTGATCGAGCGCGTAGCCGCGCGCCCATTCGCCGAGTTCGGCGGCGATCGCGTCGCAGGCCTCGCGATGGAAGACACCGCCGCGTGGCGCGTAGACCATCGCTGGATGAATCACGATGCCGTCGATGCCGGGTGCGGCGAGAACGCGCTGCAAATGCGGCACCATCCATGCGAATGCGGACAGGGGATTGAACGGCGTCTGTTCGGTCGCAACCTCGTCGCCAGTCGCGCCGAACAGCCAGCAGCCGCCGGTGTAGATGAAGCGCGGCTTGTTCGCCTGCCTGGCGAGCGCGGGCAACAATGCGTCGAGCAGGCGACGCTCGATTGCCTCCATGTCGGTGCTGAAATCGCAGGCCGCGTGAATCACCGCATCGATGCCGGCAAGCTTTCCGATCCATGGCGGGGGAAAAGCGATATTGCCGGCGATGGCGGTCGCCCCGAATTCGCCAAGTTTTGCCGCCGCATCGGATCGCGCCAGGCCCAAAACCTCAAGCCTGCGCGCGACGAGTTCGCGCACCACCGCCGAGCCGATCGAGCCCGTCCCACCGAGAACGAAAACGCGCAACGGTCAGCTCCTGTGTGGCAGCCCGCCGAATGCGCAAGCAGCAGCGTGCGATCATAACAGGCGTTCGCTCCCGGCGAATATTGCGGTGCAGCGCGGTCCGTCGCAAATCGGCCGTCGCAAAATCGCCTCAAAGCAGACCCTGCGCAAAGAAATTTTTCCTCAATTTGTTTTGACCTGACAGGGCCGCGCAAGGCGCGCTTCTCTCGCGCTTGGGATGTGCTACGATTTTCCGGTCTGAACCACTTCACCCAGACCACCAATCGTCTTTCGGGGCGTTCAATCAATAACAGCAGCTATCAGGCTGCACAGGGAGAGTGACGCGATGAAATCGGCTTTCAATCGATCTATTCTTGCGCTCGCGGCGATCGCGCTTGTCGCGGGGGCCGGCCAGGCCAACGCACAGCAAAAACCGCTGAAGAAATACGAGTCCGGCACCAAGGAATTCTGGACCCATCCGCCGGACGACTGGTTCCTCGGCGATGAGACCGAGGCCCAGAAGGGCCTGGCGCCGCCGTCCGGTCCGCCGACCGGCTCTTCCGACGCCGAACTCGCGACGCTGATGAAGAAGATCAAGCTGCCGCCGGGCTTCAAGATCGAGGTCTATGCCTCCAACGTGCTGGCGGCGCGGCAGATGGCCTGGGGCGACAAGGGCACGCTGTTTGTCGGCTCCTTCGGCCTCGGCAACGTCTATGCGATCAAGGACAATGGCGGCAAGAAAGAGGTCAAGACCATCCTCAAGGGCCTCAACATGCCGACCGGCCTCGCCTTCAAGGACGGCGCGCTCTACGTCATCGCGGTCGACAAGCTGATCCGGTACGACAACGCCGAGGCCAATCTCGACAAGCTCGGCGACGGCAAGGTGGTCTATGACGACATGCCGTCCTACGCCGCGCATGGCTGGAAGTATCTGGCCGCGGACAGTGAAGGCCGGTTCTATATCCCGTTCGGACCTCCCTTCAACATCGGCATTCCCCCGACCAGCGTGTCGCAGATCCGCCGCGTCGATCCCAAGACCGGCAACGCCGAAATCTACGCGCTCGGCGTCCGCAACAGCGTCGGCGGCGACGTCGATCCGCGCTCCGGCAAATACTGGTTCACCGAAAACGCCCGCGACTGGATCAGCGACGATTTGCCCTCAGACAAGCTGAACATGATCTCGAAGATCGGCGAGCATTTCGGCTATCCCTATTGCCATCAGGGCAATCTGGAAGACACCAAGTTCGCGATGGGTCACAAGTGCTCGGAGTTCACCCCGCCCGTGCTCAATCTCGGCGCCCATGTCGCTCCGCTCGGCATGAAGTTCTATACCGGCAATCAGTTCCCGCCGGAGTACAAGAACGCGATCCTGATCGCCGAACACGGCTCCTGGAACCGGCATAAGTACCAGGGCGCGCGGATCGTGCGCGTCAACGTCGGTCCGGACGGCAAGAATGCCAAGCAGGAAGTGTTTGCTTCCGGCTGGCTCGAAGGCGACCAGGGCTATCTCGGCCGCCCCGCCGACATCATCCTCGACAAGGATGGTTCGATTCTCGTTGCCGACGACTGGGCCGGCGCGATCTACCGCATCAGCTACAAGAAATAAGGGCTGAAAAATCAGAGGCTGCGGTTGCTCGGGAACGAGTGACCGCAGTTTCGCGTTTTTAACGGTGCAGTTTGCGTCGCGCCTGACAAACAAATGTCGTCATTCCGGGCGCGAGTAAAACGAGCGAGCCCGGAATCCATAACCACGATCGTGAGTATGGATTCCGGGCCTGCGCCAAAGTGGCGCATCCCGGAATGACGAACGCGGTGGAACCGAAATGCGGATAGCTTTAGTTGGGGCCTTGCTGGGAGCAATCACCAGCGGATCGTTCGCGCACGCCGCCGATGTCGCCGCCGGCAAGGAAAAGGCCGAGCTGTGCGCCGGCTGTCACGGCGACAACGGCATTTCGCAAACCGAAAACATTCCCTCGCTGGCCGGCCAGCAGGATCAGTTCGTCCAGTGGCAATTGGTGTATTTCCGCGCCGGCAGCCGCAAGAACGAGCAGATGCAGCCCGTCGTCGAGCAAATCAACAACGAGGACATCAGGAATCTCGGGGCCTATTTTTCATCGCTGACGCCGCCGCAAGGCCCGAAGGACGACAATCCGGATCTGTCCGAGAAGGGCAAGCAGGCCGCCGCCGGACGGCGCTGCGCCTCATGCCACACCGATAGCTATGCCGGGACCAAGGCGGTCGCGCGCATCGCCGGCCAGCGCGAGGACTATCTCCTCAAGGCGCTGCACGACTACAAATCAGGCGTGCGATCCGGCGGCGGCCAGGCCGCGATGGCCGATGTCGCCTATCCCCTGAGCGAAGAAGAGATCGAAGCGCTCGCGCATTATCTGGCGCATTTGTAGTTGCCGCAAATGCCTGTCGTCCCTGCGAAAGCAGGGACCCATAACCACCGTCTTCAAAATGTTGCGGAAGTTGTCAAACCGCCCTGCCTTAACTCGATAGGTCTCGGCGTATGGGTCCCTGCTCCCGTGCGCAATTGCGCACTAGCATTACAGTTGCTTTTTTGATTTGAAGTGGGCGCGTTGAGCGGCAGCCTGGTGAGCTCTGCGCCAAAAAGACCATGCGATGATGTGTGCGGGTTGAATCCGCTTTCGCGCAAGTCTGATGGCAATGCGGCGGATTTCCTGGATTGACCAACGGATCAGTGGTGGGGTGGTTATGCTTTGGCTTTTGCCGGGGGGCGCCGTTTCGTTTTTTTGGGCGGTGGCGGATTGGCGCGATGTCGGATCGCGGCCATCATGGCGAAGGCGAGCATCACCAAGGACACATGACGGTGCCAGCCATGCCAGGATCTGCTCTCGTTGTGATCGAGCCCGAACTCGTTTTTCGCGGTTTCAAAGCCGTCCTCGATCGCCCATCGATGGCCTTCGACCGCGACCAGCGTTTCAAGGGCTGTTCCCGCTGGGCACCAGGTGGTGAAGAAGGCGAGGTCATCATCGGCGATGCGACGACGGATCAGTAGACCGCGTGTCCACAAACCGTCATTTGCACTGTTGAACTGCTCGGCCTCGAGATCGGCCAATTCGAGATAACACCAATCGTGCAGCCGCGGTCCTTTGGTTCCGGCTCCCGCCGACAGGCGCTTCCAGTCGGATGAGTGCCGCGTCCGGGCGAGGTCTGCAGCCGTACCGGCGACCGGCGGTCGCTTGCCCCAGGATCGAAACACATGAGCGCTGCTGACCCCAAGCACGTAGCCTTTGCCTGCCCGACGTAGCTGCTGTTCGATGTTGCCAACACCGTAGACGGTATCGCCGGCAACCCACCTGAATGGTACAGACGCGGCTATCGCGCGTGCGATCATTCTCGTCGCAAGCCTTGGTTTGGTCGCAAAGCCGACATCGGCAGGCACATATGCGGCTTCCAGACGATCCGGATCGTCGGTCCATTCCTTCGGGAGATACAACGCGCGATCGATGAACGCATGGCCATGACGCGAAACGTAGGCAGCGAAGACGCCGATCTGGCAGTTCGTGATCTTCCCTGCCGAACCAGTGTATTGCCGCGCCACTCCGCATGACGCTTTGCCCTGTTTGAGAAAACCGGTCTCGTCGATCACCAGCACCGCATCGTCATCCGCCAAATGCTCGATGACGTAGTCGCGCACGATATCGCGCAGGGCATCGGCGTCCCAGTCTCCACGACCCAGAATCGCCTGCTGCCGCCATGGGCCGGGATCGCCAGCCGCCTCCGCGCGCATCCAACCGGTCTTGCGCTGCTCATCTCCGAGCAGACCTTCCAGGAATAGACCTGCATTCGTCGCAACACGCTCTTGCGTGAACAACGGACGTATCCGTTGCTTGATCTCTCGAAGCGACGCCGCCCACAACGCAAGCGTCTCCTCAACCGACGCGGCCCGCGCCCACGACATTCGAATCATGGTTGCCCATGGATTCAGAAGCCCGCAAAAAAAGCAACTGTAATGCTAGGCAGGGACGACGCTAGAGTTTGGAGCGCGGCCGCAAGCTGCGAGTCAGCCCCGCTGCTTCTCATACGCCTTGAGATGGGTGTAGGCGATGCGCAGTTTCGGCACCGGGATCTTGGCGGCGTCGGCGCGGGCCACGAGATCGCCGATCACGTGATCGGCCTCGACCGGCAGCCCCGCCTTGACGTCACGGAACATCGACGCGGTCATCGGCGAGCCTTCCGCTGTCAGCAGGCCGCGGGTGCGCTGGAAGAACGTCCCGCCCGGCGCAAAGCCTTCGGCGGCGGAGATCGCGCTGCACTCGTCGAGCATGCCGAGCAGAAAATCCTTGCCGCCGGTCGCCGCCAAAATATTGCCGACCGAGGTGCGCATCAGGCAGGTTGAAGCTGCGAGCGAGGCGAGGAACACCCATTTCTCCCACATGTCCTGCATGACGTGTTCGCTCGCCGCCGCACCGGCAACGCTGGAAAAAACCTCCGCGATGGCGCGAACCCGCTCCGACATGCCGCCGTCGCGTTCGCCGAAATTGAGCGACTGCAGCGGCGCCAGTTGAACCACCTCGCGCGCCTCGTTGAGCGTTGCGGCAATCGCGCAGAGACCGCCGAGCACGCGCTCGTTGCCGAATTTTCCGTCGAGCACGTTGAGGTGCAGCATGCCGTTGAGCAGCGGAATGATCGCGGTTTGCTGTCCGACGGCGGGCGCAAAGGATTTGATCGCATCGTCGAGATCGAACGCCTTGCAGCTCAGCAGCACGACATCGAACTTTTCGGCGAGCTTGTCGGCCTGCACCGTCGGCGGGTTCTTCAGCGTCACGTCGCCGTTAGGGCTCTTGATCACGAGGCCCGCACCGGCGAGCTCGGCGGCGCGCTTCGGGCGGACCAGAAACGTCACCTCGCGCCCGGCCTCAAGCAACCTGCCGCCAAAATATCCGCCGATAGCGCCGGCACCGACCACGAGAACGCGCATTGATCAACTCTCCAATATTAGACGGCCCTGTTTTTACCGGACCTTGTTAAACTCTCGTCATGCCCGGGCTTGTCCCGGGCATCCACGTCTTAGCAGCGTTGCAACAAGCAAGACGTGGATGGCCGGGTTGTCTATCATAACGACGCGCTTCGCGCTTTTGCCCGGCCATGACGAATAACGGAGAAGTGTTACATTCACCACTTTTCCCCAAACGGCCGGATCTCGAGCTCAAAGGTCCAGGCGCTGCGCGGCTGCTGGTACAATTGCCAGTAGGAGGCCGCGACGGAAGCCGGCGGCATCAGCAGATAGGGATTGTCGAGCGCTTCCTTGCCCCAGAGCTGTTCGCGGCGCTCGCGCACCCAGGCGGTGTCGACGCCGGAATCGATGATCAGATGCGCGACATGGATGTTCTTCGGCCCGAGCTCGCGCGCCATCGATTGCGCCACGGCGCGAAGCCCGAATTTCGCGCTGGCAAACGCCGCATAGCCGCTGCCGCCGCGCAACGAAGCGGTGGCGCCAGTGAAGAAGATATTGCCCTGGCCGCGCGGCAGCATCAGCCGCGCCGCTTCGCGGCCGGCCAGGAAGCCGGCCCAGCAGGCCATTTCCCAGACTTTTCGGAACACCCGGTCGGTGGTCTCCAGAATCGGGAAATTGACGTTGGCGCCGACATTGAAGATGCAGATTTCCAGCGGCGCGTGCTTGTCGGCGTCGTTGAGGAAGGTGGCAACCTCGTCTTCCTTCCGGGCATCGAGCGTGCGCGCCACGATCGATCCGCCGGCGGCCTCGATCTCCCCGACCAGCGGCTCGAGCTTGGCGCCGTCGCGCCGGCCGGCGAACACCGTAAACCCTTCGGCGGCGAATTTCTTGGCAATCTCGCCGCCGATATAATCGCCGGCGCCGATCACGGCGCAGGTGGCGTTTCGCTTTTGCATTTGGTGTGCTCCTTATCCCGTCATTGCGAGGAGCGTTCGCGACGAAGCAATCCACACTTGCTTTGCGGCCTGATGGATTGCTTCGCTTCGCTCGCAATGACGGAAGCGATTACTTCCCCGAAACCAATTCCTCGACTTCGCGCAATTGCTCCTTGCCGAAGAACATTTCCTTGCCGACAAAGAACGTCGGCGAACCGAAGGCGCCGCGTTCGACCGCGCCTTGCGTGTTCTCGATCAGCTTTGCCTTGACGTCGGCATCTTGCGAGCGGGCCAGCAGCTTTGCCGCATCGAGCCCGGACGACGCCAGCGCCTTGGCCGCCACTTCCGGATCGTCCATCTTCTTCGGCTCGACCCACATATGATGAAACGCTGCGTCGACATATTCAGCCAATACGCCCTCGAATTGCGCCGCGACCGCGGCGCGCATCAGGTTCAGCGTGTTGATCGGGAAGAACGGATTCCAGACGTAGGGTTTGACGTTGAAGCGCTTGACGAAGCGCTCGGTCTCCAGCATTTGAAATTCGGGTTTGTTCTTGACGCCGGCCAGTGTCTCGGCCGGCGATTTGTTGTTGGTGGCCTTGAAAATGCCGCCGAGCAGGATCGGGACATATTCGAATTTCGCGCCGGTGCGCTTTTCGATCGCCGGGATCGCCTCATGGCTGAGAAAGGCGTTGGGGCTGCCGAAATCGAACAGGAATTGCGGATTGGTGCTCACGGCGGTCTCCCTGATGTCTTTGCCATATTGTGGCGCAACGGGCGTGGCGCGTCCACAGTATCATGATGCGCATAATACTGTGGACGCAGGGAGTCGAGAACCGAATCAGCCCCTGCAGACAAAACCCGGCGGCAGCGTCAGCATCATGATTCGCGCGGAGGCGCTGCCAGAATCGAGAATGATTGTTCCTGTCGATCGGAGTAACACATCGATGCCGCGCACCGATGCGGTGCGCGGGGGCGAGAGGTTTTTGGCGAAGGGGTTAGAGGCCGGTCGCGGCTATGGCGGTTCGGCGCGATCGCTGAAGGCGAGCTTGACGATGTGATCGCGGATATCGCCCGGCCAGCCGGCAATCAGCCCGGTGAACCGACGCCGATCATCCGCAAACAACGCCCGCGAGGCTTCCTCGAAGCCAGCGAGATTGCCGGCCATGTCAGACATGAAATGATAGGCCGCATCTCGTGCGGCGCGGGCGCGATCGATGTCTCCGCTCGCGCGCCTTGCTTCGTCGACGAGTTTCCGCAATGCCACCGATGCCCCGCCGGGCTGTGCGGCGAGCCATTCCCAATGCCGCGGCAACAGCGTCACTTCGCGGGCGACGACGCCGAGTTTGGGCCGTCCGCGCCCGCGCGGTTCCAGCGCCGCCTGATCGTCGGCGGGTTGCGGATTCGAATCGGATTGCGGCAGGCGCGCGACGATATCGCGTTCGGTGCCGCGGAGGTCCAGATCGATCGGCCGGCCGGTTGCATCGTCAAAGATCACGATCGGCGCTGAAGCCGCCTTTCTGGACGCCTTCATGACCGCAAGTGCTACTTCGGCGAGTGGACCTGTGACCAGGCGTTGCTGGCCCGTGAAGGCGGTGAACTGGGGGCGGGTTGTCTGCATCATCGGGTGAACCTGAATTTCCTCAAATCTATATTTACCCGGATAAATTGATATGTCAATATCACCCGGGTAAATATATCAGTCCTCGCCTGGTGTCTCGACTTTCCCGCCCCCGGCTGGCACCAAGCCCGGGCGCGACGCGCTAATACTCGGGGGACATCGATGCTGACCGTTCATCATCTCAACAATTCGCGCTCGCAGCGCGTGCTGTGGCTGCTCGAAGAGCTCGGCGTTCCCTACGACATCGTGCGCTATCAGCGTCAGCCCGATATGCGCGCGCCGAAAGAGCTGCGCGACATTCATCCGCTCGGGAAATCGCCCGTCATCACCGACAACGGCAACACCATCGCCGAATCCGGCGCGATCGCCGAATACATCATCGGCACCTATGGCAATGGCCGCCTGATCCCGCCGCCGAACACGCCGGAGCGGCTGCGCTACACCTATTGGCTGCATTATGCGGAAGGCTCAGCGATGCCGCCGCTGCTGTTGAAACTGCTGTTCACGCTGATGCCGAAGCGCGCGCCGGCGCTGCTGCGGCCGCTGGTGCGAAAAGTCTCCAACCAGGCGCTGACCACGCTGGTCAATCCGCAGCTGAAGCAGCACATGGCGTTCTGGGAAAGCGAACTCGGCAAGAGCGAATGGTTCGCCGGCGCCGAATTCTCCGGCGCCGACATCCAGATGAGCTTTCCGCTTGAAGCAGCCGCCGCGCGTGGCGGGCTGGAGGTCGGCCATCCCAAGGCGATGGCGTTCGTTGACCGCATCCAGGCCCGCCCGGCCTATATACGCGCGCTGGAAAAAGGCGGGCCGTACACGATCGGGCGGTGAACGATCATCCTTCGCCTGTCACGGGACGGAAGGCGATGCCGGCCGCCAGCGGCACCGCCAGCACCAGCCCGATCGCGGTCCATTTTCGCCAGCCCACGCGCCTCTCCCGCCGCCGATAACGGCGAAGCGGTTCTAGCCCGCCTTCTGCGCTCCGCCAACCGAAGGCAGCGCTTGCACGGCGACGCCGGGCGGCGGCACATCGTCGTCGGGCACGAAGAAATCCGACATCAGCGGTACCGAACGATCGACCCGGTAAGGCTCGAAGTCGCGCACGCCACTGGCGTAGAGCAGCTTGTCGTCGATGCAGAAATGTCCGGTGAATTCGCGCGACGGCTTTGTGAAGATCGCGTAGGCCGCGTCGCCCATGATCTCGGGCGTGCGGCTGGCGCGCATCATGGCGTCGCCGCCCAAGAGATTGCCGACCGCGGCGGTCGCGATCGTGGTGCGCGGCCACAGCGCGTTGACTGCGATACCGGCGGATCTCAGTTCGCCCGATAAGCCCAGCACGCACATGCTCATGCCGAACTTCGCCATGGTGTAGGCGGTGGAATGCTCGAACCATTTCGCCTTCATGTCGAGCGGCGGCGACAGCATCAGGATGTGCGGGTTTTCGGCCTTCTTCAAATGCGGGATGCAATATTTCGACACCATGAAGGTGCCACGGGTGTTGATTCCCATCATCAGGTCGAACCGCTTGATGTCGGTCGCTTGCGAGTTGGTCAGGCTGATGGCGCTGGCATTGTTGACGCAGACATCGATGCCGCCGAATTCGGCGACGGTCTGGTCGATCGCCGCCATGACCTGCGCTTCGTCCCGGATATCGCACAGCACCGGCAGCGCCTTGCCGCCGGCGGCGCGGACCTCGTCGGCGGCGGTGTAGATGGTGCCCTTGAGTTTCGGGTGCGGCTCCGCGGTCTTGGCGGCGATCGCGACATTGGCGCCGTCGCGTGCCGCCCGCAGCGCGATCGCAAGCCCGATGCCACGGCTGGCGCCGGAGATGAACAGCGTCTTGCCTTTGAGGGATGTCATGGGAGCCTCCAGTCAGTAACGCAGGGACCGTCGGCTCCCTCTCCCAAAAGGGGAGAGGGAGCGATGGAGATCGCCTCACGCGTCCGCGTGCAGCACCCGGCCACGGGTTTCCGGCAGCGCGAAGGCGGCGAGGAAGAACACGCTGTAGGCCGCGACGGCAAAGATCGCGATCGCGTTGGCCAGCGTCGTCGAGGTCGAGAGCCAGCCGACCAGGAACGGAAACAGCGCGCCGATGCCACGGCCGAAATTGTAGCAAAAGCCCTGGCCCGAGCCGCGCAGCCGGGTCGGATAGAGTTCGGTGAGGAACGCGCCGACGCCGGAGAAATAGCCGGACGCGAAGAAGCCGAGCGGGAAGCCCAGCACCCACAGCAACTCGTTGCTCAGCGGCAGTTGGGTATAGAGCAGCACGACCGCGATGGCGCCGAGCGAGAACGTCAGGAACAGATTGCGCCGGCCGATGCGGTCGGCAAGCCAGGCGCCGACGAGATAGCCGATGAACGAACCGATGATTAGCGCCGAGAGATAGCCGGTGGAGCTCACGATCGAAAGTTTGCGCTCGGTGGTGAGAAACCGCGGCACCCAGAAGGTCACGGCGTAATAGCCGCCCTGGCAGCCCGTCGCCATCAGCGACGCCAGAATCGTGGTCTTCAGGATCGGGCCGTTGAAAATCTCCCATATCGCGGGACGGTCGCCCTCTGCGGCCTGCTTGACGCGGGTCGCTGCGGCGATCTCGGGCTCGGTGACATAACGCCGGAGATAAAACACCAGCAGCGCCGGCAGCGCGCCGATCACGAACATCCAGCGCCACGCACTCTCGGCCGGCAGATAGGAGAACAGAACCGCCTGCGCCAGCACCGCAAGGCCCCAGCCGACCGCCCAGCCGGATTGCACCGAGCCCACCGCGCGTCCGCGGTATTGCGGACGGATCGCTTCGCCCATCAGCACCGCACCCGCGGCCCACTCACCGCCAAAGCCCAAGCCCAGCAGCGCCCGCGCGATCAGAAGCTGATCGAAATTCTGCACCACGGCGCAGACCAGCGAGAAGAACGAGAACCACAGGATCGTAAGCTGCAGCGTCTTCACCCGGCCGATGCGGTCGGCGAGATAGCCGCCGAGCCAGCCGCCGACGGCGGAAGCCAGCAGCGTCACCGTGCCGGCGAGACCCGCGGTGCCGGGATCGACTTTCCACAGCGCGATGATGGTGCCGATCACCAGCGGATAGATCATGAAATCCATGCCGTCGAGCGCCCAGCCCGAGGCGCAGGCCCAGAACGTCCGCCGCTCCGGCAGGTTCATGTCGCGGTAGAAGGCGAGAAGGCTGGTGTCTTCGATCGGGGCGACTTCGATCGCGCCCGAAGGTTCGGCTGTGGTCATGATGTTTCCCCCGGAGAACTTTTAGCCGGCTTTGCTCTCACCCCCGCCGCCGGTTTGAGCGGGGCAGCGCAAATCTACGCCGATCCCCCCGACCGGTCTATTGTCCCGCGGCCTCCGACCCGCGGGTCCGGGGATCGGGCGCGCCGAGCAACCCGTTCGGCATCACGGCGATCGAATTGGCCGAGGTCTGGCCCAGCGGTTCGATCACCTGATGGCCTTCTGCCTTCAACTCATCGAGCACGTCCGCGGGGAACCCATGCTCGACCCGGACGACATCCGGCATCCATTGATGGTGCACGCGAGGCGCCGCTACCGCCGCGGCGACGTCCATCTTGTAATCCAGCACATCGACGACGATCTGCAGCACCGCCGAGATGATGCGGCTGCCGCCCGGCGTGCCCGTCACCAGCACCGGCTTGCCGTCCTTCAGCACGATGGTCGGCGACATCGAGGACAGCGGCCGCTTTCCCGGACCAGGCAGATTGGCCTCGAACCCGACCAGGCCGAAAGCGTTGGAGGCGCCGGGCGCCGCGGTGAAATCGTCGAGCTCATTGTTGAGCAGCACGCCGGTGCCGTCGGCGACGAGGCCGACGCCATAGGGGAAGTTCAGCGTATAGGTGTTGCTGACCGCGTTGCCTCTGGAGTCGACGACGGAATAATGCGTGGTGTTGCTGCCCTCGTGCGGCGGCGCGGCGGCAATCTTGTCGGTCCATGGCGTCGCGCGTGCGGGATCGATGCTGGCGCGCTGTTTGGCTGCGTAATCCTTGGCAAGCAGGATGTCGGTCGGCGCGTTGACGAAGGCGGGATCGCCGAGATAGCGCGCGCGGTCGGCATAGGCGCGTTTCATCGCCTCGATCATCAGATGCAGCGAAGGCGCGGAGCCCTGCTTGATGTCGGCAATTGGAAACCCTTCGAGGATATTCAGCGATTCCAGCAGTACGGTGCCGCCGGACGACGGCAGCGGCATCGACACGATGCCATAGCCGCGATAGCTGCCGCGCACCGGCGCGCGGATCACGGCCTGGTACGATTTGAGATCGTCCAGCGTCATGATGCCGCCGGCGTCCTTGACCGACTTCACGAGTTTCTCGGCGACCGGCCCCTCGTAAAACCCGCGCGGGCCCTGCTCGGCAATCGCGGTAAGCGTCGCCGCCAGATCGTTCTGGATCAGCCTGTCGCCATCGTGCAGCGGACTGCCGTCGACATGGGAAAAGGTCTTGGCCGAGTTCGGCCAGCGCGCCATGCGGCGATACAGGTCCGGCAAGGTGTCGGCGGTGTCATCGGCGACCACAAAGCCGTCGCGCGCGAGATCGATCGCGGGCTTGACGATCTGGGCCAGCGTGAAATGGCCGGAGCCGTATTTTTCCAGCGCCAGCGCCAGTCCGGCAACCGTGCCGGGCACGCCGATGCCGAGCGCGGAATTGCGCGACTTGTCGGTGTCGGGTTTGCCGTCTGTCCCTAAGAAAATATCCGACGTGGTCGCCGCCGGTGCGGTCTCGCGATAATCGATCGCGACGTCCTCGTTGCGTTCGGCCGAGTGGATCACCATGAAGCCGCCGCCGCCGATATTTCCGGCGCGCGGATAACTCACCGCCATCGCAAAGCCGGTGGCGACCGCGGCATCGACGGCATTGCCGCCCTGCCGCAGAATGTCGGCGCCGATTTGCGCACCGAGTTTCTCCTGCGCCACCACCATGCCGAACTCGGCGGGAACGGCATGAATGGATTCCAGCGGCGCGGGCGCGTAGAAATCGCGGCGGCGTTCCTGCGCGTCGGCAATCGGCCAACTCGCGAACAGCAATGCGGCGACCAGGATTATTTTACGCCATCGGGCTGCAAGAAAGTTCATCAAAAATCCGCCGCAGTTGAAGCCGGAGTGGCGCTACGCAACGACGGCAAATGCCGTCGACGGATGCTATATGGGTTCCATCGCGACAGGCAAAACGCCTTCTCGTGACCTCAAAAGGATATTTCTGGTATGGCGGTGATGGCTTCGGAGGCAATTCATGCGGATATTCCGCAACAATATCCGCGCCGCGCCGCCGTCATCAGCTGGATCTTCTTCGATTGGGCCGCGCAGCCCTATTTCACGCTGATCACGACCTTTATATTTGCGCCTTATTTCACCAGCTTCGTAGCGCCGGACCCGGCGAGCGGACAGGCATTGTGGGGATTTGCCACCGCGGCCGCGGGCCTCGCGATTGCGCTGCTGTCGCCGGTGCTGGGTGCGATTGCCGATGCCAGCGGCCGCCGCAAACCGTGGATCGCGGGATTCGGCGCGCTGCTGGTGATCGGCTCCTGCCTGATGTGGATCGGCAAGCCCGGCGATCCCGGCATCATTCCAGCGCTGCTGCTGGCCTATTCGATCGCAAGCGTCGGCGCCGAATTCGCCACCGTGTTCAACAACGCGATGATGCCGACGCTGGTGCCGCCGAACCAGATCGGCCGGCTGTCCGGCACCGGCTGGGCCACCGGCTATGTCGGCGGCATTATCAGCCTGATCCTGGTGCTCGGTTTCCTCGCCGCCAGCCCGGAAACCGGGCGAACATTGTTTGGATTTGCGCCGCTGTTCGGCCTCGACCCCGTCACGCATCAGGGCGATCGCATCACGGGTCCCTTGACCGGGATCTGGTTCATCATCTTCGTGCTGCCGATGTTTTTGCTGACGCCGGACTATCCCGCAAAACATCCGACACGCGAGGCGCTGCGCGAAGGACTGATCGAGCTGAAGCAAACGCTCGGCGAACTGCCGCAGCGAAAATCGATGGCGATGTTCCTGCTCGCCAACATGATCTATACCGACGGGCTGGTGTCGCTGTTCGCGTTCGGCGGCATCTACGCCGCGGGCACCTTCGGCTGGTACACGATCCAGATCGGCACGTTCGGAATTATTCTCGCGATCGCCGGCACTTTGGGCGCGTGGCTCGGCGGCAAGCTCGACGACAGGCTCGGGCCGAAACGGGTCATCGCCGGCAGCATGCTGATCCTGTTGCTGTCGATCGCTGCCATTCTGCTGGTCGACAAGGATTCGATTCTGTTCGTGAAGGTCGCCGCGCCGCAGCCGGGTAGCGCGCTGTTTTCCGGCGCCGCCGAGCGCGCCTATCTCGTGCTCGGATGCCTGATCGGCGCCGCCGGCGGCCCGCTGCAGGCCGCGTCGCGCACGTTGCTCATTCGCCTCGCGCCAAAAGATCGCATCGCGCAATATTTCGGGCTGTTCGCGCTGACCGGAAAGGTCACCTCGTTCATCGGCCCGCTGCTGATCGGCCTGATCACGGAGGTCACCGCGAGCCAGAAAGCGGGCATGGCGGTGCTGGTGGTGTTTTTCGTGGCGGGGCTGGCGTTGCTGGCGAGGGTAACAGTGCCTCGTAGTCCGTCACCCTGAGAGGCTGAGAATGTATCCTGCGGGGAGCCGTTGGTAAGCATCTTCGGGTCCGCCGGCTCGGCTGGTTCGAGCCGGCGGCTCGATTGTGAGTTGATTGGGAGTGCGGCTTTTCTGCCCTTTGTCTCCCGTTGTTATGCCGGAACCTGGGCTGCGGCACGTAATCTGAAGCTGCACATCATGTTGTGGGCCAGCGCGAACCAGAGCAGGACCGTGCGTGCCTTGTCTTTGCCGCGGACCGTGATCTGCTGGAGCCCCATGCGCCGGGCATAGGCATTGATGCACTCGTGCTCAGCTCTGCGTCGATAGATGTTTTTGCCGAGATCGCTCCCCATGCGCTTGCGCCAATCGGCCACCGCTACACTGTCGCCCGGCTTCGGCGCATACGGATCGGTGCCGTGCTTGGTATGCCCAGGCGGACACCACAACGTCGTACCGGTTGCATGCGTCCACTCGATATCGTCGTTTTTGGTGAACCCGCCGTCGACCAGATAGTCGGAAGGCCTGCAGTCGCGGGCGCGCAAGCCCTCGATTGCCGGGCGCGCCAAGCCGCGATCCGAGCCGCTGGTGTCGATATCGACAGCGACAATCAGCTGGCTGGTCGGCTCAGCCACAATTTGCATGTTGTAGGCGGGACGGAAGCCGCCATCGGCCATCTTCATCACCCGGGCCTCGGCGTCCGTCGTCGAAGCCCGCGGCTCCTTCTGCTTGGCCACTTCCTGCTTGTTGGTATTCTTCCGGCGGGCCCGTTCGGCCTCCAGCTCCTGCATGCGCTCCTGAGCCGCCACGATGCGGGCCTCGCGTTCGCGCGCCGCCCGTTCTTGCGCCGCGCGCCGCACCTTGTCGCCTGAGCCGGGGTCAGCTTCGAGTTCGGCGCGCAGCCGAGCCACCCGTGCCTGCGCCGCCGTCCGCAGTTCCTCCAGCCGTTTGCGCCGGCGGAACGAGCCCGTTCCGGTAGATGCGCGCACCCGCAATCCGTCCTGCGCCAGGATATCCAGCGACACCAATCCGGCTTCCACCAGCGAGGCGACACCGCGCGCCAGCAGCTGATCCAGGACCGCCCGATGCGCGATCCGGAAGTCGGACAGGCTGTGATAGTTCATGGAGACGCCGCCGCACAGCCAGCGGTAAACCAGATGATCCCGACACAATTGATCCAGCCGGCGGGCGCTGCCGACGCCATCGACCGTGGCCCATAGCCAGAGCGCCATCAGCAACTCCGGCGCAGCCGGCGGATGGCCCGGCTGCCCTTCGCGGGCTTTGATCGCTTCGTGGAGCGCCGACAGATCAAGTCCTTGAACAAAGGACCAGACCGCCCGTACCGGATGGTCATCCGGTATCAGATCGTCCAGCGACGCCCAATGCGTATCGATCTGGCTGCGCTCCGGAACCCGCAGCCGCGGCGTACCGCGGCCCTCCGGTTGCGGTCTCTTCTGTTCGGGCAATTCCTCGAACAAACCTTCGTCGGCCATCGCAAGCTCACCGATTCAGCTACCACATCGATGGAATCATACAGCGTCAGCCGTTGCAAATGCCTGGAATCAAAACATTCACACGCTCTGAGGTGCGAGCACTTGCGAGCCTCGAAGGGCGACGGACGGGCAGCGCGCTGCCCATCCTTCGAGGACCGGCGCAAGCGCGCCGAGCACCTCAGGATGACGCCGTGGGGGCTCAATGCCTGAAATGCCGCACGCCCGTAAACACCATGGCGATGCCGTGGTCGTCGGCGGCCTTGATCACTTCATCGTCGCGTACCGAGCCGCCGGGCTGGATCACCGCGGTGGCGCCGGCTTCGATGCAGGCCAGCATGCCGTCAGCGAAGGGGAAGAATGCGTCGGAGGCGACTACGGAACCCCTGGTCAGGGGTTCGGCGAGTTTTAGCTCGGCCGCTGCATCCAATGCCTTGCGCGCGGCGATGCGGGCGGAATCGACCCGGCTCATCTGGCCGGCGCCGATGCCGACGGTGGCAAGATCCTTGGCGTAGATGATCGTGTTCGACTTGACGTGCTTGGCGACGCGGAACGCGAATTTGAGATCGCGCAGCTCGGCGTCCGACGGCGCGCGTTTGGTCGCGACCTTCAGCGTCATGTCGTCGACTACGGCGTTGTCGCGGCTTTGCACCAGCATGCCGCCGGCGACGGTCTTTGCGGTCAGGCCCACCGTGCGCGGGTCGGGCAATCCGCCGGCCAGCAGCAGCCGCAAGTTCCGGCGGCCGGCGACGATGGCGATGGCTTCTTCGGTCGCATCGGGTGCGATGATCACTTCGGTGAAGATTTCGGTGATGGCGCGCGCGGCATCGGCATCGAGCGTGCGGTTCAGCGCCACGATGCCGCCATAGGCCGAGGTCGAATCGCAGGCCAGCGCCTTGCGATAGGCCGACAGCAGGTCGCTGCCCTCGGCGACGCCGCAGGGATTGGCGTGCTTGACGATGACGCAGGCGGCGGTGCGCCTGGCGTCAAACTCGCCGACGCATTCATAGGCCGCATCGGTGTCGTTGATGTTGTTGTAGGAGAGTTCGCGGCCCTGCAACTGCCGCGCGGTGGCAACGCCCGGCCGTTTGTCCGGCGTCGCATAGAATGCCGCGGTCTGGTGCGGGTTCTCGCCGTAGCGCAGCGACTGGATCAGCCGGCCGCCGAAGGCGCGGAAATCCGGCGCATCGTTCTTGAGCTCGCGCGCAAACCAGTTCGAGATCGCGGCGTCATAGGCGGCAGTGCGGGCATAGGCCTTGGCGGCCAGGCGGCGGCGCAGCCCCAGCGAGGTGGCGCCCTTGTTGGCGGCGAGTTCGTCGAGCACCGCCTGATAGTCGCTGGCCTCGACCACGACCGCGACGTCGTCATGATTCTTGGCGGCGGCGCGGATCATCGCCGGCCCGCCGATATCGATATTCTCGATGCAGTCCTCGTAGCCGGCGCCCTTGTCGACGGTCGCCTCGAACGGGTAGAGGTTGACCACCAGCAAATCGATCGGCGCAATCCCGTGCGCCTTCATCGCATCCGTATGGTCCTTGTTGTCGCGGATCGCGAGCAGGCCGCCATGCACCTTGGGATGCAGGGTCTTGACCCGGCCATCCATCATTTCGGGAAAACCTGTCAGCTCGGAGACATCCCTGACCTTCAGCCCGGCCGCGGCGATCGCCTTCGAGGTGCCGCCGGTGGAGACCAGCTCGACGCCATGGCCCGCCAGCGCCTTTGCAAATTCAATCAGCCCGGTCTTGTCGGAAACGGACAATAGAGCCCGGGTCACGCGGCGCGGATGGTCTGTCATGAAAGGATGTTCCTGGCTGGTAAGCCAGCCGGGTAGCACGGTTTTGGCGGCCAAGAAACCGGCAAGAAACCGGAAAAGGCCAGGAAAAGGCCAGGAAAAGGCGATGTGTGGAAATCTTCCTGCCCCCTGAAAAATGCGGGGCTGGAGAAGGGCTTACAGCGGCAATTCCGGCTCGCGGCGGGCGTTGCGCCTTGCTGTCGTTGCCGCCGCCGAGGTGCTCGAGCGCACAAAGCTCCAGCGGACGGAGGAGGCAGAACGCGAATCCTGCCGGATCACGATCTGGGCGGTGCGACGGGGGCCGTCATTGCCGGCCAGGAAAACGCTGTCTTCCAGATCGACCTTGTCGTCGAGCGCCTCGAAGGTCCAGACGTCGCGGTTGGGCAGCACCAGCATCACGCCACGCGCATCGCTGAGGCGGCTCGCTTTCACCGAAGGGTGCAGGTGAAACCGCACCGCGAAGTCGGTCTCGTTGCCCTTGATTCGCGCCCCCGGCGCCGGCGACAAGGTGTCCTCGCCGTCGAGCCGCGTGCCGTCATGGGCGGCCATCAGCACCCGGCGATGCACGACGCCAAATCGCGGCAGGTAGCCGTCATGCGACGTGGTCAGGAGATCACCGTTCGCCACCACCTCGCGATAGCTTTCCACGGTGGCGGGACCGCTGATGATCGGCGAGCCCTGCAGCAGCCGCTTCATCGCCGACTGTTCGACGAACCGGCAGGACGACGTCTCGTGATAGGTCAGGGTCGAATGCGCCGCCGTGCTGCGCGCAAAGGTGCGCCAATTGTCGCGGCCGGTCGACGGCATCCCGCAATTGATCACGATCCGGCTCGGCCCGGAGGACAGTTCGAACGCCAGGCAGCCGGCATGGGCGTCCTGGCTGACATTCGGCGGCGGCGGCGGGCCGGTGTCCATGATGACAGTCATCGCGCCGGCATCGAGGCGCTGAAAGCCGGTATGCGGCATGTGCGCCATCGGCACGCCATGGGTGTCGTCATAGGCGAGCAGGGTCGCCACCAGGTCGGACGGCGCGCTGCTCATGCCGTTGAACAGCGCAAAGCTGCCGTCGCCGTGACGGAAGAAGCGCAGCATCGGCATCATGCGGTCGATCGCGTTGAGCAGCGCCGGCGGCGGCGCGATATTGCGCGCGGCGAAGGTCTGACGCAGCGGCAGCAGGTCGCTGAGCAGCTCGACCAGCGCGCCGGGATTGCGCGAGATGTGTCCGCCATCGGGAAGGATCTGCCGCTGCAGCTCGTCGGAAAGTTTCCGTGTCGCGGTGCGGATATGCCGCGCCTGGTTGGCGAGGCACAGCGAGGCGTAGCACAGCGCGATCAGGACCTGCAGCCGCGGCACGCCGTCGGCGATATCGAACATCGCAAAGCGCAGATAGCGGATTTCGCGCGCCAGCCCGCGCAGATATTTCCGGTAGAATTTTCCGTCGGTATCGCCGAGCACCAATGGGGCCTGCGACAACAGCGAGATCACGCGCCGCGCCAGCACGTCGGCGCGGCGTTCGAGCGGCCGGCTGCGTGCCGGATTAGAAAGCCAGTCGTCGACCAGCGAGCGCGCGTTGGCGCGGGTCAGCGCGGTATCGGCGGCGCGCAGATGCCGCAGCCAGCCGAAGCCGAGCAACGCCACTTCCCAATCTTCGGAGGGCGGCTCGAGATCGAAGATCGAGCGTCCATGGCAGGTCACGATCTTGCCGGCGAACACGAAGCGGCCGGCATAGATTTCGGCCGCGCGGGTGGCGTCCGCGGTCCGCAGATCGTGCGGCGCGATGATCAGCCGATCGGTACGGCCCGGCCACAGCCGCGACAGCGCCACCGTGCCGCCGCTGGCGCGCGCGAGTACGCTCCGCGCAAAGCGGCCTGCGATCAGCGTCGAGATGCGTCTGCGTTGAGCGACCGACACGCCTAACCTTGGGGGAGGAGGATCTTGTGGCGAATCCTTTTAATCCGGAAACGCCGACAAGACACCACCTTGAAACCCCGCGAATCACCTGGGTGTCGCAAAATTCCGGTGTAAAATCAGGATTTAACCAATCGCGCCGCGTAAAATCCATCCAGCCCGCCGAGCCGTGGGTCGGCGTGGGGCAAATGGCAGGGCAGGGTGCGCAGGTCGCCGTCCGGCGTGATGATTTCGGTCAGGCCCGCGATCTCGCCGGCCTCGATCGGCGCGCGGCGCACCGAAGGCTCGGTGGCCAGCAGCGCCGCGACCGCCTGCTCGCCTTCTTCCGGCTCCAGCGAACAGGTGCAATAGACCAGCGTTCCGCCCGGCTTGAGCAGCGTCACGGCCTTCTGCAGCAGTCGTTTTTGCAAGGCCGTCAGCACCGCGATGTCGGTCTCCTGCCGCAGCCAGGCCACGTCGGGATGGCGGCGGATGGTGCCGGTCGAGGTGCAGGGCGCGTCGATCAGGATGCCGTCGAAACCGCCCTGGCTCGGCCACTCGGCCGCATCGGTCACGACCGTCTCGGCTTGCAGCGAAAGCCGCGTAAAATTGTCGCGCAGGCGCGCCATCCGCGCCGGCGAACGGTCGACCGCAACGACGCGGGCGCCGCCGAGCGCCAACTGCGCGGTTTTGCCGCCGGGCGCGGCGCAGAGGTCGACGATGGTCCTGCCGCTGACGTCGCCGAACAACCGCGCCGGCAACGCGGCGGCGGCGTCCTGCACCCACCAGTGCCCCTCGGTGAAGCCCGGCAGCATCGTCACCGATCCCTGCAGCAAGGTGCGCACGGTTCCAGTCGACAGCGTTTCGCCGTGCAGGCGGGTTGCCCATTGCGGCGGGTCGGATTTCACGGTGATGTCGAGCGACGGCTCATGGCCGATCGCGAGCGCCATCTCGCGCGCGGTGGCCTCGCCATAATGCGCGATCCAGCGCGCCAATAGCCAGGGCGGAATATCCAGCGTCTGCGCCTTGATCTCGTCGATCAGCGGTTGCCCCTCGCGCGCGCAACGGCGCAGCACCGCGTTGACGAGCCCGGCATATTTGGCGGCCCTGCGGTCCGATTGCACCAGCCGCACCGAGAGATCGACGGCGGCATGATCGGGCACATCCATCCAGAGAATCTGCGCAGCCCCGATCAGAAGCGCGCTCTGCGCGCGCGGCGCGTCGGTCGGGATGCCGCGGTCGAGCAGCCGTGACAGGACGTGACCCAGCGTGCCGAGCCGCCGCAGGATCGTCGCCACCAGACGCCGCATCAGCGCGCGGTCGCGATCGGCCAGCGACTTCAGGCCGGGATGGGCGCCGGTGCCATCGAGCTGATCGTCGAGGGTGCGGTGTTTGTGCAGCACGCCGTCGAGAATGTCGGCGGCGATCCGTCGCGCCGCGAGGCCGGGCACTTCGGCAGGAACTGCAAATCTTGAAGGAGGCATGACGCGGGAATATCTCGGAAGGTGCTGAGCAGGGTTTCGGCGCATGCCATTGAAATGAAAAACAGCTTTGGCATGCGAATATGCCAAATGTAAGAATCGCCCCGACTATTTCACGATTGTGATGTGATCTCGGCGCTCCTGGTTGAGATAGACATTATGCTGCCGGAAAGTTTGAGATGACCGACGATCCCTCCTCATCTCCCGCCGTGGAACGCAAGCCGCTGACGCCGGCAGCGCAGCGCGCACTCGCCGAGGCCGAAGCGCGGCGCAAGGCCGCCGAGGCAAATGCAAAACCTCAGCCGAAGGAGTTTCAGGGTCCAAACGGCCCGGAGCCGACCCGCTATGGCGATTGGGAGCGAAAAGGCATCACCTCGGATTTTTGAGTGCGAATCGGTCCTTGCCGCCGGCGCGACTCAGTTCTAGTCTGGGAATATGTCCCCATATGAGAGAATAAATACTCATCGACCGCCCCTGACCCGGGGACCCTGGCGGCGCCGGTTTTCGGCAGCCCTGCGCTGGCTGTTCATGCTCGGCGTCGCGGCGGGGACCATGCTGCCGGTGCGGCGCTGGATCCATTTACCGGTCCCGCATTCGGCCAATGGCCTACCCGGGCAGGATTCCGAAATAATCTGGCGGCGTGCCGGCAATCCGGATGTCCGCCACCCCGTCGATGTGATCCGGACCATCGATGGCGATACGTTCGAGGCGCGGGTGCATGTGGGGCCCGGTCTCGACCTGACCACGCGGGTCCGCTTACGCGGCATCGACGCGCCGGAGCTGAAAGCGGCCTGTCCGCAGGAATTGCAAATGGCCGAGGCCGCGAGCGATGCCCTGCGCGGCCTGCTCGGCGACGGCGAGGTCACGATTTTCAATATCGGTCCGGACAAATATCAGGGCCGTGTCGTTGCCGATGTCGCCACCAGAAGGACCGGGAATGTTTCAGCCGCGCTGCTGGCTGCCGGTCATGCCCGCAGCTACACCGGCGGCCGCCGCAGCGGCTGGTGCGCGAACGCTGGCCGGTAAAAATAAAAAGCCGCACGGAAGTGCGGCTTTTTATTTTCCCGATCTTTTCGGATCAGCGCGTGACCGTCACGGTCGTGCCGACCGAGACGCGCTGATAGAGGTCGGTGATGTCGTCGTTCAGCATGCGGATGCAGCCGTACGACACGAAGCCGCCGACCGAGCCCGGCATGTTGGTGCCGTGGATGGCGTATTCGCCACCGGCGAGTGTCATGGCGGCGACTCCCATCGGGTTGCGCGGCGATCCGCCGGGGATCACGTCCGGCATGTTCGGCTTGTCGTGCTTGACTTCGCGCGGCGGCGACCAGGCCGGGTTGCGGTATTTGCCGTCGATCTGGGTGGTGCCGGCCCACTGCTTGCCGGACTTGCCGACGCCGACCGGGTACCGCATGGCGTGGCCGGAATCGAGAATGAGATAAAGCCTGCGCTCGTTGGTCTTCACCACGATCGTGCCTGGCGTGTAATCGCCGTGAACGCCGACCATTTCCGGCCGCGCTTCGGCCGCCTGCGACATCAACGCAGCAGCCCCGATGGTGGCAGCCAACGCCACCGCAATCCTCATCGACATCAGTCTCTCCAGTTTCCCAACCGCCCGTCTCGGGGGCTCTCAAATTTCACGCAAACCCAAAGGAAATGCCGGTTTGCCGTCTCACCCGCGCAATATTAACCGCGTGTATTAACCGGGTTGTTTCGACACCCGGTCCGAGACTCGTTTCGATGGGAGCAGGAGAGGAAATGTTCGAATTAAAGTAAATGACTTGAAAACAACACTCGTCGGGAAACGTGCATGCCGATGGCCGATGTCCTGACGATTGTGTGAGGTCTCAAAGCTGGAAGAGGCCGGCGGCAGGAGCAGGACTCCCGCCGCGCGGCGATCGATTCAACCCGGACGGGCGCTGCCCAGCCTTTTATTTTGACGCGTTTTCTTTACGCGAACCGGTGTCTGCCCCGGATCAAGTCCGGGGCAGGCTTTCGCTCGAAAACGCTCTATCCAAGCGTTGCCACCAGCTGCTTCACGTTGGGCACGCCGAGGCCGGTCACCATGTCGTACCCGCGGCCGGCATTGAAAGCGCCGTTGCTGCCATCGGTGACGTCGCGGAAATTGGCGCTGCCCGATAATTTGTAGATCTGCGGAGGCAGGAAGGTGAGCGCCGGCTTGCCGGTGCTGGCCCGCGCTTCGTTGATCAAGGCGCAGAATCCGGCCCACACCGGCGTACTCCAGCTCGTTCCGCCGATCTGCCTGCGAACGCCGTGCAGGATCACGCCGGCTCCGGTATTCGGATCGGCGGCAAGGCTGACGTCCGGCACCAGGCGTTCGTTGCCATTAGGCACGCCCGCTCCCTGTTGCCAGGGCTGACGGGTGAAGACACCGCTGCGTCCGCCACCGCTGCCGACCCAGGCCGTTTCGCTGTCGACGCTGCCGTCGGGCGCCAGGTTGAGGGTGGTGCCTCCGACGGCGATCACGTTGATGTCGGAAGATTCATATTCGACCTGGGTGGGGCCGCCCGAACTGTGCCCGGTGACGTCGGGATTCGAACCGGCATCGCCGCTGGCGACGAAGACATTGACCCCGGACGCCGCCAATCGCAGGAATTTTTGCGATTGAGCCTTGATCTCGTCGGGGGCCATGAATGTTTCGCCCAAGCCCAGGCTGATCGAGAGCTGGCGCATCCCGGGTTCGGTGGCGAGGTCGGTAATGATGCGGTCAAGCGCGCTGTCGAGATCGGCGAATGACAGTGTGCCGCTGGCATAGATCTTGATCTTGGCCCCTGGCGCGATGCCCGAGGTCCACTGCGCATCGAGGGTTTCCTCGCCTTCCTGCGGCGGCATGCTGACGCCGTTGACGTTGATCATCTCGATTTGCTTGATGGTCGTCTTCAGTCCGTTCAGCTTCCAGAACGCCTTCAGGTCCGCAGCCGTCGGAAACGTATCGATCAGGATCGCGATGGTCTGGCCCTTGCCGGTGACCGAAAGCCCGTCGGCGTTATAGGCCCTCAATATTTCCGATACGAGATATCCGTCCTGAACGGAGGCGGTTGCGGCAGGGGCCGCGGCCTTGGCTTTGCCTCCGGTCTTGGCAGTCTTCTTGGTCGCGCCGCGTTTGGTGTGGCGAAGCGGCGCGGTCACGCCGCTTTGCGGGGTGCAGATGCGGAATTGTTTGTGCGCGCGCCGGAACGGCTGCAGCCCGACGATCGCGCTGACGTTCTTTCCGACATCCGCTGGCAGGCTGGGGGCGTTTTGCGCCGCCGTGTAGGTGATGCCGTCCTTGGTGACGCGCACCATGTTGACGTTGAGGCTCTTCTGGATCTGGTCGACCGTGCCATGCGCGTAAAGGCTGGTTCGGTCCGCAGAAATCTTGTCGACCTTGAAGCCCTCGGATTTCAACCAGGAGGCAAGGGCCTTTGCGTCGGCAGGGTCGGCCGAGAAATTCCTGGCGATGTCTTGCGGCGACGCCACTTTCCCCTCCGCAACCATCTGCTGCAGCTTGGCTTGTGCATCGGCGGGGATCGCGAGCGAAAAAACGACCTTCATCTGCTCTGTTTTATTCTCGGGCCTGGCGGCGGCCACCATGAGACCAAGATGGGTGGGGCCTTCTGCAGCTGGGAGCGGAGTAACGCTGTCTGAAAAAACTTTTCGGCCGTCGGCCATGATAATTCTCCTCTGGGTTGGGGCAGGAGACAGCCGAATAATACAACGCGAGATTGCGCGAAACAATCGCTAACGCGGGTTGTGCCTCGTCCGACGCTGCAACTAATCGACGCGGGCGAGCATCATCGATGCGACTGGAACCGGTGTCGCCGACAGCCGAGCAGCATACCGCACACTATTTTTTGTCAGGGCCCGCCACAGGTCACGTCGAGCGGGGGCGAACGCCGCGGCACGATAATGCCGCGGCGCTGAGACGGTCAGGCGCTCACATGCACCCTCACGGCAGAAAGCCGTGCGGCCGGAAGCGCGTCCAACAGAAAACGGGATCTCGGTTTTGATGCGATTGGAACCGATCGGGCTCTAAACCGCAGCCCCCTTCTTGTTCTGCCGGTTCTGCACGAGATCATCGACCACGGCAGGATCGGCCAAGGTCGAGGTGTCGCCGAGGCTGGACGGTTCATCCTCCGCGATCTTGCGCAGGATGCGGCGCATGATCTTGCCCGAGCGCGTCTTGGGCAGGCCCGGCGCAAATTGAATGAGGTCCGGCGAGGCGATCGGGCCGATATCCTTGCGCACCCACGCCACCAATTCCTTGCGCAGCGCTTCGGTCGGCTGCTGGCCGGTCATCAGCGTGACATAGGCATAGATGCCCTGGCCCTTGATGTCGTGGGGGTAACCGACCACGGCCGCTTCCGACACCGCCTCATGCGCCACCAGCGAGCTTTCGACTTCGGCGGTGCCCATGCGGTGGCCGGAAACGTTGATGACGTCGTCGACGCGGCCGGTGATCCAGTAATAGCCGTCGGCATCGCGGCGGCAGCCGTCACCGGTGAAATATTTGCCCTTGTAGGTCGAGAAATAGGTCTGCTCGAAGCGGGCGTGGTCGCCATAGACCGTGCGCATCATCCCCGGCCAGGATTTGGCGATGCAGAGATTGCCCGAGGTTTCGCCGTCCAGCACCTTGCCGTCGGCGTCGACGATCTCGGGTACCACGCCGAAGAACGGCCGCGTCGCCGAGCCCGGCTTGAGTTTTGTTGCACCCGGCAGCGGCGTGATCAGAATGCCGCCGGTTTCGGTCTGCCACCAGGTATCGACGATCGGGCAACGCTCGTCGCCGACCACGCGGTGATACCATTCCCAGGCTTCCGGATTGATCGGCTCGCCGACCGAGCCCAGCAATCGCAGCGATTTGCGCGAGGTCTTCTTCACGGGCTCGTCGCCGCCCTGCATCAGCGCGCGGATCGCGGTCGGCGCGGTGTAGAAGATGTTGACCTTGTGCTTGTCGACAACGTTCCAGAACCTCGAATTATCGGGATAATTCGGCACGCCCTCGAACATCAGCGTGGTGGCACCGTTGGCCAGCGGCCCATAGAGAATGTAGCTGTGGCCGGTGACCCAGCCGACGTCGGCGGTGCACCAGTAGACGTCGCCGTCGTGATAATCGAACACGTATTGATGCGTCATCGCCGCGAACACCAGATAGCCGGCTGAGGTGTGCAGCACGCCCTTGGGCTGGCCGGTAGAGCCCGACGTATAGAGAATGAACAGCGGATCTTCCGCGTGCATGTGCTCGCACGGGCATTCCGTCGTCACCACCTTGGCGGCGTCGTGATACCAGAGATCGCGCGACAGTTTCATGTCGACGGCAGCGCCGGTGCGCTTGACCACGATGACCCAGTCGACGTCGCCGGCCTTTTCCAGCGCCGCATCGACATTGGCCTTCAGCGGCACCTTCCTGCCGCCGCGCAATCCCTCGTCGGCGGTGATCACCACCTTGGACTGGCAGTCGGTGATGCGCTGGGCGAGGCTGTCGGGCGAGAAGCCGGCGAACACCACGGAATGGATCGCGCCGATCCGCGCGCAGGCCAGCATCGCGTAGGCGGCCTCCGGGATCATCGGTAAATAGATCGTGACGCGGTCGCCCCGCTTGACGTTGCGGGTGCGCAGGATGTTGGCCATCTTGCAGACTTCGTCGTGCAGCTGGCGGTAGGTGATGTGCTTGGACTGCGAGGGATCGTCGCCTTCCCAGATGATCGCGGTCTGGTCGCCGCGCTTCTCGAGATGCCGGTCGATGCAGTTCCAGGCGACGTTCAGGACGCCGTCCTCGAACCATTTGATCGAGATGTTGCCGGGGGCGAAGGAGGCGTTTTCGACCTTGTGGAAGGGCTTCATCCAGCCGATACGCTTGGCCTGCTCGGCCCAGAAGCCATTGGGATCTGACACCGAGCGGGCATACATTCCGCGGTACTTGGCGTCGTCGACGAAGGCGCGCTTAGCCCAGTCCGCGGACACATCATAGATTTTCTCAGTCATCGGTCCCCTCCACTCGTTGCGGCGCCGAACCAGCGACGACCGCAAGCCGTTTTGATCGTTACGGCGATTATGCGTCGCCGGGCGATCCCCGGACAAGGCGGAAACGTCTCCGACCTTGGTCCGGGCGACCCTTCCAGTCCCGGTTTCACCTGACCCCGGCAATCACGATCGCGTTTTGACCCACCTCAAAAATCAACGTTATCGAGCGGATGGCTCCCATGACCGGTATCTAATAACCGTTACTAGTCGAATCGTGACTCGCAATGACGCCGGTTACCCCCTAAATGGCGATCCCGGGGCCCGGCGGCCCTCCGGAACCAAGCCACAACAACAGGCATTACCGGACGAACAGGCGGAGCAAGGCGTCAACGAGCATGATGGATCAGCTGAATTTCGAGGCTACGCGGCCCGATTCCGCCGATCCTGCCGTGGCTCTGGCGGACGCGCTTGGCCAACTGCCCAAGGCCTCCGCAACCAAGTCCCAGATCGCCGCCAAGACGTCGGTCGAGGCGCTGGCCAGCGAACACGGCCTCACGCTCGGTGACCAGAACGAACTCACCATCCGCCGCATCAAGCGCGGAAAGAGCTATTCATTCATTCGGGCCAACGGCACCCCGATCCGTCACGTCGGCACCATCCGCCGCCTGAACTCGATGGCGGTTCCGCCGGCCTATAAGAACGTGCGCTATTCGCCGGATCCCAATTCGCATCTGCAGGCGGTCGGCCTCGATGCCGCGGGCCGGCTGCAATACCGCTATCACGCCGATTGGGAAAAGGTCCGCGAGCACCGCAAGGCACATCGCCTGGCCAAGCTGGTCGCGGCGCTGCCGAAAATCCGCCGTAACGTCTCGATGCATCTGTCGGGCGACCAGCCGACGCGGGAATTCGCGCTGTCGGCCGTAATCGAACTGATCGCCCGCACCGCGATCCGGCCGGGCAATGAATCCTACGCCCGTCTCAACGGCACCCGCGGCGCCACCACGCTTTTGAAGTCCAACGTCACGCTGGAAGACGACAGCCTCGTGCTGACCTTCAAGGCCAAGGGCGGCAAGGCCGTGCGCAAGGAATGCGACGCGGCCAAGCTCGTGCGCGCCATCGGTATCCTGCGCAGCGTGCCGGGCAAGCGGATGTTCCAGTATCGCGATAATTCCGGAACCGTTCGCGCGGTAAGCACCACGACGGTGAACGGGTTCCTGCGCGAGATCGCCGGCATCAAGATTTCGCTGAAGGACTTCCGCACCCTGATGGCGTCCGCGGTGGTGCTGGAGTCGTTGTCGCGGATTTCGCCCGCGGCCAGCGCCCGCGGCCGCAAGAAGCAGGTGCTGGACGCCGTTCGCGCCGCAGCGGATGAGCTGTCGAATACGCCCGCGATCTGCCGCAAGAGCTACGTCCACGACACCATCGTCACCGCCTTCGAGGACGGCATCCTCGAGCGTTTTGCGGCGACGATGAAGGGCTACCGTTCGCAGTCGAAGCGCGAGGCGCTGTTGGCGCAGGTCGTGACGGCGGCGGCGGCGTAACAGACTTCCTCCGTCATTGCGAGGAGCGCTTGCGACGAAGCAATCCAGTCCTCGCTTCGTGCCAAGTTGGATTGCTTCGCGGAGCCTGTCATCGGGTGCGCGTTCGCGCGACCCGGTGGCTTGCAATGACAGTTACAATCCACCCATCTTGCAGACCATCTTCCATTCGTCCGCCGTCACCGGCTGCACCGACAGCCGCGAATATTTCACCAGCGCCATGGCGGCGAGCTTCTTGTCGGCCTTGATTGCGGCCATCGTCACTGGCGTCTTCAGCGGCTTGTCGGCCTTGATGTCGACGCAGACGAATTTGCCGGTCTTGTCGGTCGGATCGGGATAGGCCTCCTTGATGATCTCGGCGATCCCGACGATCTCCTTGCCTTCGTTGGAGTGATAGAAGAAGGCGCGGTCGCCCTTCTTCATGTTCACGAGATTCTGCCGGGCGGTGAAATTGCGCACCCCGGTCCAGGCCTCGCCCTTGGCGCCCTTTGCAACCTGCTGGTCCCACGACCAGGTCGACGGTTCGGATTTCACCAGCCAGTACGCCATCGTCACTCCTCCGCCTTGAACGGCCGCGTCAGCAGGCCTTCGATCGCGGCGTCGATCGTTATCTTCCCGCTCAAGATCGCCGCCACCGCATTTGATACCGGCATATCGACATCTTGCGAAGCCGCCAGTTCGACCAGTACGGGTGCGGTGAATTCACCCTCCGCGAGTCTCCCGGGCGCCGGCCGTTCGCCGCGCCCGAGCGCGATGCCGAGCGCAAAGTTGCGCGATTGCGGACTGGAGCAGGTCAGGATCAGGTCGCCCAACCCCGATAGTCCCATCAGCGTCTCGCCGCGGGCGCCGCAGGCGCGCCCAAGCCGGGCGAGTTCGCTGAAACCGCGCGTGGTCAGCGCCGCCAGCGCCGACGCGCCGAGTTTGCGCCCCGAAACGATCCCGGCGGCGATCGCCAGCACATTCTTCGCAGCGCCGCCGATCTCGACGCCGCGGACATCTGACGTGTGATAGGGCCGGAATGTCGACGAGCCCAGCGCCTGCACCAGCGCGCGCGCGAGCGCTTCATCCGGTGCCGCCAACGTCACCGCCGTGGGAAGCCCGCGCGCCACGTCCTCTGCAAAGCTCGGCCCCGAAAGGATCGCAGGCGTTGCATTCGGCGCGGTTTCCGCGATCACCTCGGTCATGAATTTATGGGTGCCGCGTTCGATGCCCTTGGCGCAGGCGATCACCGGCGTTGCCTGCTTCAGCAGCGGCGCCAGTGCGGTCGCCGCTTCGCGCAGATTCTGTGCGGGCGTGGCGATCAGGATAATGTCGGCGCTGGCGGCAGCCGCAATCCGGTTGGTGACTTCGATGCGCTCGTCGAGCCGCATGTCCGGCAGGCGCGGATTTGCATGCCCGGTCTTCATCCGCGCGGCGATTTCGGCGTTGCGTGCGTAGAGCACGACCTTGCGTCCCGCGCGCGCGGCGACCCCGGCCAGCGCCGTCCCCCAGGCGCCGGCACCGATGACGCCTACCGATTCGTACGCCATCGACCAGATCTCCCGTTAAAATCCGGCCCTTGTGTTGCCATAACCCGCCGGCGCCGTGGCGTTGGCGTCGAGCAGCCAGCGGGCGCGCGGTGGCGCGTCCATGGTATCGGTCAGTCCGAGCGCCATCCGCTCCGCCCCGGCCCAGGCGATCATCGCGCCATTGTCGGTGCACAGGGCCGGCGGCGGAATGATCAGCGTGGTCTCGGCCTTGGCGGCAACGTCCTGCAGCGCGTCGCGGATGGCGTGATTGGCGGCAACGCCACCGGCGGCGACCAGCGCGCGCGGTGGCCCGAACTGTTCGTGAAACAGTCTTAAGCCAACGCTCAACCGGTCGGCCGTCGATTCCAGCACCGCCGCCTGAAAGCTGGCGCAGAGATCGCTGACGTCTTGCGGTTCCAGCGGCTGCAACCTGGAGGCCTCGTTGCGCACCGCGGTCTTCAATCCCGACAGCGAGAAATTCGCGTCCGGGCGCCCGAGCATCGGCCGCGGAAAGGCGAATCGTTTTGGGTCGCCGCCGCTGGCGGCGCGCTCGACCTCGGGTCCGCCGGGATAGGGCAGCAACAGCATTTTCGCGACCTTGTCGAAGGCTTCCCCCATGGCGTCGTCGACGGTGGTGCCGAGCCGCACATAGTTGCCGACGCCGACCACCGCCACGATCTGGGTGTGGCCGCCGGACGCCAGAAACAGGCAATAGGGAAACGCCAGCGCGCAGGTCAGCCGCGGCGTCAACGCGTGGGCCTCGAGATGGTTCACCGCGATCAGCGGCGTATCATGCACCATCGCGATCGCTTTCGCCGTGGTGAGGCCGACGATCACGCCGCCGATCAGGCCGGGACCGGCTGCGGCCGCCACCGCCGACAATTGCGCAAAGCCTGTGCCGGCCTCCTTCATGGCGCTGTCGACAATGCCGTCGAGCAGATCGACATGGGCGCGCGCCGCGATCTCCGGCACCACGCCACCGAAGCGGGCGTGCTCGGAAGTCTGCGAACGCACGACATTGGACAGGATTTTGCCGCTGCCGTCGCTTTGGCGCTCGACCACGGCGGCGGCGGTTTCGTCGCAGGTGGTCTCGATACCCAGCACCAGCATCGGCGTGTCGTTACCCAATTTCGGCCCTTGTGCTATCGGTTAAAGCAACGCTTCCGTAACCAGCGGAGCGTTTTCGAGCGAAGTGGATCCCGGTTCGCAGAGCAATCAAGTTTACGCAGATTGCGTAGACTTATCTGCGGTAGAAAACACGTCAAAAAAGATAAAGGCTGGTTCCTGATCGGTTCTGACCCGATCAGGAACTAGCATTACGAGGTCTCAAAGTGCAATCGTCCGGTAGGGCTGAAGTTTTGTCGGCGGAGATCTGAGACATGGCGGTTCTCGTCACGCGCCCGCATCCGGACGATGAGGCTACCGCCAATGCCCTTCGCGCCAGGGGCTTTGGGGTGTTGCAGGCGCCGATGCTGCGATTCGCAGCCGTCCCGTTCCAGGATGATGCGGACGCGCGCTACGGCGCCGTCATCGTCACCAGCGCCAACGCATTGCGCGCGATCGAGCCTCAGCTCAAGGGCAGCCGGTTGCTCGAACTGCCGCTGTTTGCCGTCGGAGAACATACGGCGTCCGCGGCGCGCAGCGCCGGATTCGGCCAAGTGATCGCCGCCAAGGGCGATGCTGCGGCGTTGCGCGAACTCGTGCTGGCCGCCGTGAAGTCAAAACAATTGAAGGGCGGCAGCACGCTTTTGTATCTCGTCGGCGCCGATCTCGCCCGCGATCTCGCCGGCGAATTGGGCGAAAAAGGCTTTAGCGTCGTTACCCACACCACCTATCGGATGATTCCGGTGCCCAGCCTGCCGCGCGAGGTATGTGACGCTTTCGTGGCGAACGAGGTCGAGGCGGTGCTGCATTACTCGCGTCGAAGCGCCCGCGCATTTTTGGACGCGGCGCGGACCGGCGGCCTCGAAATATCGGCCTTGGCGCTGCCGCAATACTGCATTTCCTCTGCCGTTGCCTCCATCCTTCGCGACGCCGGCGCCACCCAGGTCACGGTAGCGGCGTCCACGGACGAAAATGCCCTGTTCGAAGCCCTGGGCCGTGCTTTGCGGCCCTGATCGGGCGCAATTGGTCTATTTGCGCATGATCTTGCCCCAAATCCGGTGCCCACTTTCGAAAGTTCATGCTCTAAAACGACCTGCCGAAAAAGATTTGCCGATTCTGCTAGAGTTCCGGCGTCCAACTGCTGAGGAAACCGCTGCGATGGTCGATAACAGGCCCGAAGACACTGGATCGCCGCCCGATTCGGGCCGGCCCCGGCGCGAGCCGCCCACGATCGATCTCGAGGCCACCGACGTGTCGAGCGAAACCCAGCCTGCCGCCGCCGATGCGACGGCCGAGCCAGCGGCCGAGGCCGCGTCGGCGTCGCCGGATTCGCCACCAGGTTCCGCACCAATTTCTGCACCAATTTCTCCCTGGATCGTCGCACCGGTCTCGGGCGCCGTCGCGGCCGCGCTGGTGATCGGCGTCGGCTGGATGCTGGGATGGCCCGCGGTCCAGCCGGCCTCACCGGCCGCGCCGCAACCCAATGCCGCGGCCGTCGACGATCTCACCGCCCGTGTCGCCGGCCTTGAGTCCAAAACCGGCAAGCCCGCCGCCGATCCCGCGGCCGCCGCGCGCGTTGAATCTTTGGAAAAGTCGCTTGCCGCGCTGCGCGGCGAACTGGCAGCGACGCGCGCGCAAGGCGAAAAGCTTGCTGCTGCCGTCAACGACGTCAAGGCCGCGCCGCGCGCCGGTGGCCCGTCGCCGGATCTTTCCGGGATTAACGACCGCATCGCCAAAATCGAAGGCGCCGTGCGGGCGCAAACCGCCGAGATTGCGGACACCAAGGCCGCCGACGCCAGGCCGGCCGATGATGTGACGCTCCGCCGCGTCGTGGCGGCTGCCTTGCTCGACGTTCTGGTTCGGAGCGGCGATCCCTATCCGGTGGCGCTGGCGGCGGCAAAATCGCTGGCGCCCGATACCAAGGCGCTGAATCCGCTCGACGACTTTGCAGCCAAAGGCGTGCCGAGCGCCGCCAGGCTCAGCGGCGAATTGCTGGCGCTGGTGCCGAAACTGTCGTCGACGCTGCCGCCGGACAACGCCACGACCGGCTCGGGAATCGTCGAGCGTCTGCAGGCCGGCGCCGCCAAACTGATCCGCATCGAGCGAACCGACACCGTCGGCAGCGATCGCGGCGCCGTGCTGGCGCGGGCGACCAAGGCCGCGCTGCGAAACGATTCCAACGAAGCCAGGCGCGAGTTGATGACGCTTGCACCTGCCGATCGCGCCGATGCCCAATCATGGCTGGACAAGGCCGACGCCCGTGACGCGGCGCTGGCCGCATCCCGTCAATTCGCGGCTGACGCCATGGCTGCGTTCGCCAAACCGGCGCAATAAGGATTTCGATGGTCCGGATCATTCTGTTTCTGGTGCTGATCGCGCTCGCAGCCGCGGGTGCGGCGTGGGTGGCCGATCAGCCCGGCGAGGTCGTGATGTCGTGGGGCAGTTGGGGCGCTCGACCCTCGTTGCCCGTATTCGTGATGTTGCTCGGCATTGTCATTGTCGCGGCGCTTCTTGCCTGGACGATATTGCTTGCGCTCTGGCGCACGCCTGAACGTATCAGGCGCGGCCGGCGCGAGCGGCGTCACGCCCGCGGCCGGAATGCGATCACGCAAGGCTTGCTGGCGATCGGACACGGCGATTCCAGCGCTGCTCGCGCGCATGCCGAGGTCGCGCGAAAACACGCCGCGCACGATCCGCTGGCTCTGCTGCTGCACGCGCAATCGGCGCAGCTCGACGGCGATCGCGACGGCGCGCAGCGCGCTTTCCGCGCCATGGCCGAACGCGAGGATACCAGGCTGTTGGGCTTGCGCGGCCTGTTCATCGAGGCGCAGCGGGCCGACGATCCCGTCGCCGCCGTGATGATCGCCGAGGAAGCCCTGAAGCTCGCGCCCTCGTCGTCCTGGGCGTCGCATGCCGTGCTCGGCTTCTGCTGCGCCAAGGGCGACTGGACCGGCGCGCTGACCATCCTCGACAACAATCAATCGTCCGGGCTGATCGACAAGCCGACCTACCGGCGGCAGCGCGGCGTGCTGCTGACGGCGCGCGCGCTGGAATTGCAGAAGGTCGACCGCGACCTGTCGCGCGAGAGCGCGATGGAGGCAATCCAGCTCGCGCCGACGCTGGTGCCGGCCGCGGTGCTGGCGAGCAAGTTCGAGAGCGAGGCGCATCAGGTGCGGCGCTCGATGCGCATCGTCGAAGCGGCGTGGCTGGCGCAGCCGCATCCGGATCTCGCCGATGCCTATGCGCATGTAAAACTCGGCGATTCCGCGCGGCAGCGGCTGGTGCGGGTCGAGACGCTGGCGGCGAAAGCGCCGGGCCACATCGAGGGCGCGCTGGCGATCGCGCGCGCCGCGATCGATGCCTCGGAATTCGCCAAGGCGCGCGCGGCGCTGGCGCCGTTCATCGCGGCGCCGACGCAGCGGGTGGCGCTGTTGATGGCGGAGATCGAGCGCACCGAACATGGCGACAGCGGCCGCGCCCGGGCGTGGACCTTGCGCGCCGTGCGCGCGCTGCACGATCCGGCCTGGACCGCGGATGGTTATGTCAGTGATCGCTGGCGGCCGGTGTCGCCGGTCACCGGGCGCCTTGACGCCTTCCAATGGCAGACGCCGGTGGCGGCATTGCCGTCCGACAAGGGCAGCACGATCGAATCCTCGCCGTTCGAGGAAGCGATGCTGGCGGCGCCAGCGCCGCGGCGCGTCGAGCCGCCGCGCGAAGCCGAAAATGAGCCGGCCGCGACCGTCATCGAGCCCGCCCCCGTTACGGAGCAGGACAATGCCCCGCCGCTCGCCGCCGCCGATCCGGCCCCGGCCGCGGAGGCCACGCCGGCACCTGCACCCCCGCCCGCCGAATCGGCCCCGGTGACCGCCGCCCCCTTGTTCCGCGCCCGCCAGGATCTCCCCAAGGTGAACCCTTCCAGCATTCCGGCGGTCATTCCCATCATCCGCGCCCCCGACGACCCCGGGATCGACGAGGACGGCGCGCCCGACGAGTTTTCGGAACAAATCGGCCCGCCCAAGGCCCAGGCCGGCGGCTGGCGCGGGTTTTTGTCCCGCTGGGGCGGGGAGCCATAGCGTTTTCAAGCGAAGTGGTGCCGGTTCGCGTGAAGAAAACGCGTCAAAACAAAAGTTTAGGGCCTGGGTTCTGATTGGATCAGCATCAATCAGAGCCCAGGCCCCCCGTTTTTCTTGCCAATCGGGGCCGTGCCCGATATCAGGTGGCACGCGTTTTCGGCCACTTACCGGACGCTGCGTTTGGTCCGCCGCAATAGCTCAGTTGGTAGAGCACGTCATTCGTAATGACGGGGTCACAGGTTCGAGTCCTGTTTGCGGCACCATTTTTTATCCGATGCCATTGCAACCCAATGCCTAAACCGGAACCGCCCTCTCTCCCGAATTCGTTGCCGGCAACAGACCGCCCAGATACGGCCGCGCGAGCTGGATCATGGCCGCGGCGACGGCTGCGACCGCGGCCAGCAGCAGGAAGAATTCGGCGTGCGAAAAATGCGACCACAAGGCGCCGAGCCAGCCCGCGGCCAGATTTCCCACAAAGCTGGTCGAGAACCATATCCCCATCACGGTGGAGCGCGAGCTTCCGGGCGCGATGTTCGAGATCAGCGATAATCCGATCGGCGAAAAATTCAGTTCCGCGATCGTCAGCACCACAAAATACAACAACAGCCAAAGCCAGCTCGCGTCGGTCGCGCCGCTGAGCAGTGCCGCACCCGCCATGATCAGATAGGACGCCGACAACAGCAGGCATCCCAGCAACAGCTTGCCGACCGTCGAAGGCTCGCGCCCCGGCCGCGACCAGAAGGCGATCAACGGCGGCGTGAACAGAAAGATCATCAGCGGATTGAAGGCCTGAAACCAGGTGACGGGAATTTCGCCGCGCCAGAACAGCAAATTCACGGAGCGGTCGGTCGCGTTTTCCGCCCACAGCGCGATCGTGTTGCCCTGTTGTTCGTAGGCGGCCCAGAACAATGCGGTCGGTATGAACAGGATCATCAAGCCGAGAAGGGCGGCCCGCAGCCGCGCGACGTCGAGCGGCTCGGGTTTTGCCGGCTCGGGCCTGGTGCGGCTTGCCGGTGCGCGCGGAAGGCCGGCGAGATAGGTCACGAGGCCGATCGCCATGCCGATCCCGGCGCTGGCAAATCCGTAGTGCCAGCCGATCTTTTCGCCGAGCGCGCCGCATACCAGCGGCGAGAAGAAGGCGCCGATATTGATGCCGACGTAAAAGATCGAGTAGGCGCGATCCCGGCGACGATCATCCGGCGCGTAGAGTTCGCCGACCTGGGTTGCGATATTGGGCTTGAACGCGCCATTGCCCAACACCAGCAGGCACAGCGCGAATAGAAAGAGATGTTCCGACGCCATCATGAAATGGCCGGCGACCATCAAGGCTGCGCCGATCACGATCGTCGGCGTCCGTCCGATCAGGCGGTCGGCGAGCATCCCGCCGAAAATCGGCGTCAGATACACAAAGCCGGTGTAAAGGCCGTAGATCTGCGACGCCAAGGGCTGGATCTCGAGCGGGCCGGACAGGGCTGTGAGCGCACGCTTCAGCCCGGCCAGTCCCAGCACCTTGTCGGCATGCTCCGGCTTCAGGAGATAGTCGACCATGTAGAGAATGAGCAGCGCCCGCATTCCGTAGTAGGAAAACCGCTCCCACATCTCGGTCGCGAACAGGGAAGTCAGCCGCCGCGGATGGCCGAATAGCTCGGCGTCCCGCTGACCCGCACCTGAACGCCCGTCCGTCATTTTGTCCCCGGAATCCCTGTTTGTGTGATCTTTCTCACATAGGCAATTTTACCGATGCCCTAATTTCCCGATCGAGGCGCCGAACTGGCCGCTACTGGCCGGATGAAGGCGGCGGCCCGACTACAACTTATTTGCCGTCCTCGATGAACTGGCGAATGACGCTCTCGGCCAGTTTGCCGACCCGCTGCGCGCCGGCCACCGTCAAATGATCGATATCCCAGTACAGCCATAGGCCATTCACGGTTGCCGGGCAGTCGGCGTCGCACAGATATTGGTCCGGCAACAATATCCGCACCTGGTCGGGATGACGCTCTTGCACATCCGCGAGCATCGCGTTGAATTCCTTGTTCCTGGATCGCACGGTTTCCACTGGGACCGGCGGGCACGGCGTGCTCGGCGCGTGCCAGAGGGGACCCGGGGCGAAACGGGACATCTGGCTCCGGCATCCCGGCTCGACGCCGCCGCCGATGATCAGGAAGCGCCGTCCGTTGGCGCCAAGATCGCTAATGGTGTCCTCGATGCCGGTGCGCCACACATCGATCCATGAAGCGTCGGATCCGGAATGGCCGAGCTCGCTGTGAATCTCGCCGCCATAGGTCAGCCAGGACTGGCTGAGAACGACGGGTGAAGCGTTAGTCTTGATGGCCGCGAGATATTTGTCCCGCTCCGACCTGCATTGAACGGTGCCATCGAAATTGGTGCGATAAAGGCCCACCAGCATCGGGCATCCCTCTTCTGTGTAGGCTTCGCCGCGCACGGCGGCGCGCTTTGCGGCGGGATCGAACGCGGCGACATATTGTTCGGCGAAGGAGTCGCCGATCATCTGAATCCCGATCTTTTCGTTCACTGCGCCGAACGCGCATTTCGACTGCGCGCTACGTGTGCAGGGCCAGAATCCGAACCGTTGCAGGTCGACCGTTGCGCGCGCCTCTACTGAAAGCCGCCACGGCCAGCCGTCCTGCCGGTTCGCCAGGAAGGCGAGCGAGCCGACCATGACGATCAATGCCGCAGCGACGCCCATGACCGGAAACAGCGAGGTGTTGCGCGCGCGAAACGGGGTCTCGACGTAGCGATACATCAGTTCTGACGAAGCGACCGCGAGCACGAACACCGATGATTTTGCGGCGATCGTCTGCGCGCCGTCGCCGAGGATGTAGCCCGCGAAGATAATCAACGGCCAGTGCGCGAGATAGAGCGAATAGGAAATCAGGCCGATCCGGACCGCGACCGGATTCGTCAGCGCAGCGGCGAGAGGGTGGGATTGGCCCGCCCAGATCAGGCAGGCGGCGCCGATGCAGGGGATCAACGCGTTCGCGCCGGGGAACGCTGTCGTGCCGTCAAAGGAGATCACGGCGTAAGCGATCAAGCCGAACCCGAGCGCCGCCAATATCGATTGCGCCGATGCCGGGAGGACAAACCGCCGCTCGGCAAAGATGACGAGCGCGCCGATCGCGAATTCGAAGGCGCGGTATGCGGGCAAATAGAACGCGCCGGCGGAATCGGTCGCGAGGCTCGCTTGCGCGGCGAAGAGCGAACCGGCACCGAGCAGGAGGATCAGCGCGGGCAGCGCCTTGCCCAAAAATCTCCGGCCGATCAGCAGCACCGCAGGCCACACCAGATAGAATTGCTCTTCCACCGCCAGCGACCAGAAATGCAGGACTGCGCTCGGATCGGCCGCTTTGGCGAAATAGGCGTGGCTGCCGCGCCAGAAATAGAAATTGGACACGGAGCCGAGCGCGGCGACGACGTCCTGGGTCAGGCTCTTGAAATGCTCCGGCGAAAACCACAGGGCGCCGATCAACAGCGTACCAAGGATGGTGACGATGGCGGCGGGAAACAGCCGCCGGATCCGCCGCTCGTAGAAGCGCTGGATGGAGAACCGGCCGCGTTCCGTGTCCGACAGGACGTTTCGTGAGATCAGGTATCCCGAGATCACGAAGAACAGGTCAACGCCGACAAAGCCACCGCCAAACGGCGGTATTTCGAGATGGTAGAGCAAGACGCAGAGCACGGAAATCGCGCGCAATCCGTCGATGTCGCGACGATTAGGAGGTTTGGTACTCAGTTCCATGCCTGGTGCTTTTTTCCATTTCCGGAATTACAGGCCGCGACCAAGCCCGTCCAGCCCGGGGCAGCTTATGTGACCTATCTCACATAGGAATCTGCCCCGCGCGGCCTAATCTCCCTGGTAAGCAACGGGAGACACAACATGCGCAAACTCATTCTGATCGCAGGGTTCGTCTTGGCATCCGCCACCGCACAGGCTGGCGAGGCGCGGAGCCTGACGCTTGCAAGCGAGGCACCGTTGGTCGCAGCGCCCGCACCCGCCGTCGCCGCCGCACCCGTGGCGGAAACGCCGATGACGGCGGAAACACCGCAGGCCGCCGAGGCGCCGAAATATGTCGAGCGGCCCGCGCCGGTCGAAACCAGCAGCCTGCCGTCCAAAACCGAGCAGCCGAACGTCGAACCGGCGAAGCCGGTCGCCGAAAAGACGGCGTCAGCGCCGAAGCCGGAAAAACCCCGGCGCAAGCGCTATTGGACCGAATCGCGCATCATCGGCGAACTGCATCGGCACGGCATTTATTGGTAGGGCTGGCTAGAGAATTACTCTCCCGTCATTGCGAGGAGCGAAGCGACGAAGCAATCCAAAGCCGCGCATGTCGCTCATGGATTGCTTCGCGGAGCCTGTCATCGGCCGCGCATTCGCGCGACCCGTTGGCTCGCAATGACGTTTTCGGCAAAGGCGGCATTTAGCCGACGACCTAGTCCGTCACCGTCTGCACCACGCTGCCGACCGGGCGGCTGCTGGCCGTCGGCACCTTCATGTCCTTGACCAGCATCGCATCATATTCCGGCAAGGTTTCGAGCTGGGTCTTGGCCCTCACCTGCACGACCTTGTAGCCGCCGGCCTTGAGGCGGCGCAGCAGCGTCGGCAAGGCAGCCGCGGTGTGTTTCTGCAAATCGTGCATCAGGATGATGCCCTTGCCCTGCTTGTCCAGCTTGGTCATGACGGTCTGGATAACCTGGTCGGGACTGCTGGATTTGAAGTCGTTGGAATCGACGTCACAGGAAAACATCGCGATATTCCGGTTGCCGAGATGTTCCGTCGTCGCCTGGGTATGGACCAGCGCCGGGAAGCGAAAGAACGGCGCGGGTGCCGAGCCCAGCGCCAGCTTCACGGCGCTAAAACCCTTCTCGATTTCGTCCATGGCCTGTTGTTCCGTCAGCTTCTTGCTGTCGAGATGCGCGTGCGACCAGGTGTGTGCGCCGATGGTGTGACCGGCGGCGGCGACCTGGCGCAGGATTTCCGGATGATAGGTGGTGTGCAAGCCGATCGGGAAGAACACCGCCTTGGTGCATTCATCCGCCAGCGCCTTGAGCACCGAAGGCGTTGTCGGCCACGGGCCGTCGTCGAAGGTCAGCACGACCTCCTTGTCGGCCAGAAAGTCGAACTGCTTGTATTGCAGGAAGCCGAAACCCGGTCCGCCCGCGGTGTCGATCACCACGGTGCGGCTGACGCCGAGCGCATCGGGATTGGCGCAGGTCGATTTCGCGGGCGCCGGCGGAGGAGCGGGCGGAGCCGCCGGCTTCGACAGCGCGGCGGTGACCTCGACGTCATCCTTGGCGGCCAGTTTGGCCGCAGCCGGGGCGGGTTCGGCCGGTTTGGCGGCAACGGTCTGGGGCGGGGCCGCGCCGGCGCGCGGCGAAGAGGTCCAGAACCACACTCCGGCGATCATAACCGCCGCAACAACACTGGCCAGCATCAGGCCCAACGGATTACGCATCGCTACACTTTCCAGAAAACTAAGGGTACTTCGGCGACGGGTCATTAATGCGAACAAGATCTTAACGCCGCACCAACGCCGGCTGGGGGGACAAACAAAATTTGGCTTCAGATTTGGCCTGCGGCGACTGAGTGATGGACGTCACAGTCGGCAAAGCGAATGCGCCGCAAGGTCGGAAGATCGAACAACGGGCCCGCCCCGGGCAATGGGAGCCGACGATGACCGCCTTCTTCAGCAGCACTGTTCGCAAGGTCAGTTTAGCCCTGGTTTTCGTCGCCTCCCTGTCGGCGGTTTCGTCGACGTCGAGCTTTGCCTTCAGCGCGGAGGCGCAGCAGATGTGCACGGGCGATGCGTTCCGCCTGTGCAGTTCGGAAATTCCCAACATCCCGAAGATCACCGCCTGCATGATCAGGCAGCGCGCGAGCCTCTCCAGCGGGTGTCGCGTCGTGCTGGACCGCGATCTGGCCGCGCAGGGCCGCAAGGTCGCCGCGCAGTAAGTCTCGTTGCAGCGCTTGCGGCGATGCGACGCGGGTGCTCCCGCGCGCCAGCGGACTTAGGAACTGGCATCCGCGTTCGGCGTCGCCTCGCCACAAAGGCATTGCGACGCCAATTTGGGCACTCCAGCTTTTTGCTTTGACGCGTTTTATTGACGCGAACCGGTTTCCACTTCGCTCGAAAACGCTCTAGAACGCCTGTGTAGCGTTCATTGATGAGTGTAAGGCATAGCAAGATGACCCGATTTCTTTTCGTCATTCCGCTGGTTCTGATGGCATCGGCGGCCTCGGCCCAGCAGCAGGGACATGATGCCTGCGCGCGCGACGTCTCACGGTTTTGCCGGGCCCACATGCAGGAGGGCGATCAGGTCGTGCTGGCGTGCCTGAAGGAGAACCGCCCCCGGCTCAGCAAGGCCTGCCAGAAGACCCTGGCCGAGCACGGGCAGTAATTGATTTTCGTCATTCCGGGGCGCGCGTAGCGCGAGCTATGATGTGCAATTGCACATCAGAGAATCCATACTCACGATCTTGGTTATGGATTCCGGGCCTGCGCCAAGAGGCGCATCCCGGAATGACGGCGTGAAAATTACGTGCTGCTGCCCGCCGCCGTTGCGACCGGCAATACTTCGTTCGCCGCGCGATCGGGCGTGTCTTCCTTCCAGCGCACCGAGCCGAACGGCCGCTCCAGCATGCGTCGCACGCGGATCGGATCCGGCCCGAGGTGAAAATCGATCGCGCGCTGATGCAGCGCGCGTTCGGATTGCGTCGCGCGATTGCGCTGGCGCAGATAATCCAGCCAGGTCGGACAGTGATAGCGCTCGGTCCATAATTCGGGATCGGCGATGTCGCGCGCGATCGACCAGCCATAGGCGCCGTTACGCTGGCGGCTCAGCTGCACTTCCTGCATCACATTGTGGAACAGGCGGGCGTTGTCCGGCGCGACGCGGTATTCGATTTCGACCACCAGGGGCCCGCTGCGCCCGGTAAGCGACAGCCGTACCTCGGGATCGGCGAGCACCTCTGAGGCCGCCTCGTTGCGCGCGCCGACCGGCGGCATGCGCAGCCACAGCCCGAGCAGCGGCGAGAGGCCCATCAGCCCGGCGGAAACCAATAGCGCGGTTTCGACGCCAGCGAGGTCGGTGAGATGTCCCCAGCCCCAGCTGCCCAGCGCGATGCCGCCGGCGATCGACGCCTGGAATGCCGCCAGCGAGCGGCCCGCGACCCAGCGCGGCGCCGAGAGCTGCACGCCGATGTTGAACAAGGCCACCGCCAGCATCCACACCGCGCCGGCCAGCACCAAAGCTGCCGCGGTCAAGACCGGTTGCCGGCTCATCGCCACCGCCGCGATCGCACCCGCCATCGACAGCGCGCAGGCGCGGACCGCGGCCTCGCCGCTGAGGCGTTTGCGCACTTCGGCGATGTTCAGCGCGCCGAGCACCGCGCCCATGCCGAAGGCCCCCAGCATGATGCCGTAGGTTTGCGCGCCGCCATGCAGCAGGTCGCGCGCAACCAGCGGCATCAGCGCCGAGACCGAGCCGCCGAGCAGGCCGGTGACCAGTGTTCGCGCCAGCACGGTGCGGATCGACGGCGAGTTGGCGATGTAGCGCACGCCCGAGACGATGGCGCGGTTGAGCCGTTCGCGCGGCAGGCGCGACGGTTCGCTGGTCCGGTTCCACATGAACAGCACGACCACCAGCGGCAGATAGAGCAGCGCATTCACCGCAAACGCCGCCACCGCACCGGCTGTTGCGACCACGATGCCGCCGATCGCGGGCCCGAAGCTCCGCGCGATGTTGTAGCTGATGCCGTTGAGGGCGACCGCGGACGGCAGCGTCTCCGCCGGCACCTGCTCGCTGACCGAGGCTTGCCAGGCCGGCCCGAACAGCGCCATGCCGCTGCCGACCACGAAACACAGTGCCAGCAGGATATTCGGACTGATGAGGTTGAGCCACGCCAGCACCGTCAGCGCGGTCGCCCCGCTCAGCGCGACCGCCAGCGAGACCAGCGCCACGATGCGCCGGTCATGCATGTCGGCAATGGCGCCGGCCGGCATCGAGATCAGCATCACCGGCAGCATCAGCGCGGTCTGCACCAGCGCGACCTTGTCCGCCGAGGATGCCATTTGCGTCATCGCCCAGGCCGCGCCGACGCCCTGGATCAGGATCCCGAGGTTGGAGACCAGGCTGGCCAGCCAGATGCGCCGGAACACCGAATGGCGCAACGGCGCCATGATGCTGTCGGCGGCAAAAGGCGGGCGATTTGACGGTTCAGTCATATCCGGTTCCGTATGACCTGCTAATGGCTGGTCGATGATTCCCGCGGTCCTCCAGTGATGCCCGCGAAAGTCCTGTTCTGTCCAGCCATTGTGCCGCTATCAGGTGGGCCAAGGCCCAGCTAAAGTACTGAAAAATAACGGGGGGTTACAAAATGAGCCTATCGCGGCGAACGGTCCTTGGGGGCGCCGGTATCCTGCCTCTTTTGGCCGGGAACTTCAGCTTTCCGGTGCTGGCGCAGACGGCGCCGGTCGTGCCGACCGCCGCGGAAGTTCCACCGATCCTGTTCGTGCATGGCAATGGCGAGCAGGCAGCGCTGTGGATCACCACGCTGTGGCGGATGGAATCCAACGGTGTGGCGCGCGACCGGATGTTCGCGATCAATTTCACCGATCCGCTGGCGCGCACCGACGACAAGGTGGAGCAGCAATACCGTTCGTCGACCGAAGACCAGCGCCGCGAACTCGCTGATGCCATCAAGGAATTGAATTCGCGCACCGGTGCCTCGCGCATCGCGCTGGTCGGCAATTCGCGCGGCGGCTATCCGATCCGCAATTATATCAAGAACGGCGGGGGCGCCGATGTCAGCCACGCCGTGCTGTGCGGCGTTCCCAACCACGGCGTCTATGATTGGGACGAGGGTCTCGGCGGCGAGTTCAATGGCCGCGGCCCGTTCCTGCGCGGATTGAACGAGGGCGACAGCGAAGTTACCCCGGGCACGGCGTTCCTCACCTTGCGCAGCGATGGCATCGACAAATATGCGCAAGCAGACGGCCGCTTCGTCGGCAAGCCGGGCACGCCGACCGGGATCACGTCGGAAGGCCCGGCCCTGAAGGGCGCGACCAATCTCGTGCTGGGCGCGGTCGATCATCGCGAGACCGCTTATTCCCCGCGCGCGTTCCGCGAGGTCTACAAATTCATCGCCGGCCGCGAGCCGTCGCGCATCGAGATTGTGCTGGAAACGCAAGTCAAACTCAGCGGCCTCGTCACCGGCACGCCGGGCGGCGTCCAGACCAATCGCCCGGTGTCGGGTGCTTCGGTCGATGTGTTTCGCGTTTCCGCCGAGACCGGCGATCGGGTCGGCGGTCCGATCCACAGCTCGAAGACCGGCGCCGACGGCCACTGGGGTCCGGCTCAGGCCGATCCTACCTGGTATCTTGAAATCGTGCTGACATCGCCGGGTTCGGTCACCACGCATTTCTATCGCTCGCCGTTTCCGCGCTCCTCCGACATTGTGCATCTGCGCGCCGCGCGCCCGCTCGGACCGGCTGACGCCGGCGCCGGTGCGGTGGTCCTGATGTCCCGGCCGCGCGGATATTTCGGGCTGCCGCGCGATGTGGTGCTGATCGACGGCAAGGAGCCTTCGGACGTGAAGCCGGGCGTGCCGACCGATTCGGTCACGACGCTGCGGCTTTCGGCCGCGGAGGCCGGCCGCCCCGTGGTGGCGCTGTTCAATGAGGAACGGATCGTGGTGCGGGCATGGCCGGCATCGGAGAACCGGATTGCGGTGGCCGAACTGACCTACTAGCTCTCCCTGAACCCCACGCCTTCATGGCGCCCGGATCGATGGCTGTGATAAAGTCCGAGCGAGGGACGTATGAGCATAGCCGAAGTCTTCGACATGCCGGTATCGCGCGCGCCGCTGGTGCCGCCGAGCCCGCCGCGTGCGCCCGACAACATGACCGCCTTCGGGCGGATGATGGCGATCCGCGAGAGCGCGATCGGCAGCTGGGGCCAGCGGGCCTATGAGGAGGACATCGTCCGCGGCCGCTTTTTCGGGCGCAGCAGTTTCATCCTCAACGCGCCGGATGCGATCCGGCATGTGCTGGTCGACAATTACGAGAATTATGCCCGCACCCCGGCCAGCATCCGGGTGTTACGTCCCGTGCTCGGCGAAGGCCTGCTGATATCGGAAGGGCGCGCCTGGAAGCACCAGCGCCGAACGCTGGCGCCGGCCTTCACGCCACGCGCGGTCATGACGCTGGTGCCGCACATGCTGACAGCGACGGACGCGACGATCGCAAAGCTCAAGGCCGCCAGCAACGGGCCGGTGGATTTGCGCGAGGCGATGCAACGGATGACGCTGGAGATCGCCGGACGCACGATGTTCTCGTTCGGAATGGATCGCCACGGCGCAGCGTTGCGTGATTTCGTCATGGAGTATGGCGCAGGGCTGGCGAAGCCGCATGTTCTCGATCTGCTGTTGCCGCTTGGCTGGCCGAGTCCGCAGGATTTCGCCCGCGCCCGCTTCCGCAAGCGCTGGACGGCATTCGTCGCCATGCTGATGGCCGAGCGCCGCGCTGCCGGCAAGAACGAGGGCGCGCCGCCGCGCGATCTGTTCGACCTGATGGGCGCCGCCCGCGATCCGGAGACCGGTGATGCCTTCAGCGACGAACAGCTTGGCGATCAGATCGCGACCATGATTCTCGCGGGTCACGAGACCACCGCGACCGCCCTGTTCTGGTCGCTGTATCTTCTGGCGCTCGGTCCCGCCACCCAGGAAGAACTGGCGGCCGAGGTGCAGGGTGCAAGCGTGAATGGCGCGCTCGATATCGAGCGGCTGAAATTCACCCGCGCGGTGGTCGACGAGACCATGCGGCTTTATCCGCCGGCGTTCTTGATCGCGCGCTCGGCGGCTGGACCCGACACCATCGCCGGCATGCCGGTCAAGAAAGGCGATATCGTGCTGGTGGCGCCGTGGCTGCTGCACCGGCACGAAAAGCTGTGGCGCGATCCCGGTGCGTTCGTGCCGTCGCGCTTCATGACGGGTACGCCGCCCGACCGCTTTGCCTATCTGCCGTTCGGCGTCGGTGCGCGGGTCTGCATCGGCGCGCATTTCGCGCTCGTCGAAGCGACATTGGCGCTGGCCAAGATGATCGGCGCGTTCCGCGTCAGCCTGATCGACAGGGAACCTGTCATGCCGGTTGGCGTGGTGACGACGCAGCCCGATCGCTCGCCGATGTTTGCGATCACAGCCCGATAGGTATTGAGGGTTCGGGCGAAAGGCCTTGTTTTGTGGCTCCGGCAATCTCATCTAAGGTTCCGGCATGAGCGATATCCAGGCACAATTTTCGGTACTGAAGCAGACCGCGGATCCCGCGGTGGCGGATGCCATCCTGCAGCTCATCGAGCAGGGCAAGGACCACGAGCTCAATCGGGTCAACGTGCTGGATTTCTCCCGGCGAACCGGGCTCGACGAGGAACGGGTGATTTCCGGCTTCCTCCATGCCTCGCGGCTCGGCCTGTTCGAACTGACCTGGAACGTGCTGTGTCCGGGCTGCGGCGGCGTGCTCGATGCCCACTCGACGCTGAAGTCGCTGCGCCACGACGACTATCATTGCGGGCTGTGCGCCTGCGGCTATGAGGCTTCCGTCGACGAACAGGTCGAGGTCGCCTTCACCGTCAGTCCGCGGGTCCGGCGCATCGCGGCGCACGATCCGAACACGCTGCCGATCTGGGAATATTTCAAGCAGATATTCTGGAGTTCCGGCGTCGATTTTGACGAGGAGTCGTTCGCATCGCTCTCCAACGACGTCGTGCTTGACGCGCTCGAACTGCCGGCCGGCGAGAAGGCGGTGTTGTCGCTGCAGCTGCCGAAGGAATTCATCATCGTGTTCGAGCCGGTGACCCACTCGGCCCAATTCATCGATGTCCAGGGTGAGCCGACCAAGGAGCGTCAGCAATTGTCGCTGATGTACAACAGGATTGAGGCGCCGACCGGGACCATGACGATGCGGCCCGGCCCGTTGCGGCTGTCGCTCGACAACCAGGCCGGCGTGCGGGTGCTGCCGTCGGTGTTTGTAGCGGCGCAAGCGCTTCATCATCTGATCGGCAAGCGCAAGCCGTTCCTCACCGCCAAGCGGATGTTGACCAACCAGACGTTCCGGGACGTCTACAAGGCCGACAACCTCAACATCGACCAGCGGCTGAAGATCACCTCGCTGACGTTCCTGTTCACCGACCTGAAGGGATCGACGGCGCTGTACGAGCGGGTCGGCGATCTCGCCGCCTTCGATCTGGTGCGCGCGCATTTCCACGCGCTGCTGGAGATCATCTCATCGGAAAAAGGCGCGGTGGTCAAAACCATCGGCGATGCCGTGATGGCGACCTTCATCAGGCCCGAGCACGCGCTGGCCGCGGGGCTTCGGATGCGGGCCGCGATGGCGGCGCTCAATGCCGAGCGCGGCAAGGAGGATCTGATCGTCAAGATCGGAATCCATGAGGGCCCGTGTCTCGCGGTGATGCTGAACGAGCGGCAGGATTATTTCGGCCAGACCGTCAATATCGCAGCGCGGGTGCAAAGCCTGTCGACCTCGCAGGAGATCCACATCACCGGCCCGATCATCGACTCGCCTGCGGTGGCCACGATCCTGGAGCGGGAGGCGATCAAGCCGATCCAGAAGCAGGCGGCGTTGCGCGGCATCGCCGACAAGATCGTGGTGTACGAGATACCTTGAGAGATGTTCCGTCATTCCGGGATGGTGCGTTAGCACCAGACCTCAGATGCGCAATTGCGCATCGGGGAATCTCGAGATTCCGGGCTCGCGCTAAGCGCGCCCCGGAATGACAGCTACGACAGATTGCCGAAAGGTAATCAATCGGCATACCCCGCGCCGATTGCGCCGGTCGATCTTCCGCGCCATATATCCGTGATCAAACCTCAATCGACAGAGACCTCGATGCTCGACGGACTTCGCCAATTCATTGCCGATATTGTCTCACCCGATGCGAATGGTGATCGCAGCTTCGACGACACCGATTTTCGTCTGGCCGCGACCGCACTCCTGGTCCACGTCGTCTCGCTCGACGGCGAGCCGACCGAGATCGAGAAGCGCAAGCTGCACGGCCTGATCGAAAGCCGCTTCAAGCTCGATCCCGGCGCCGCGGACAAGCTGATCGCGTCGGCGACCCGGATCGAGGGCGAGGCGGTCGACCTCTATCATTTCACCAGCGTCATCATGCGCTCGGTGAATGAGGAGGGCCGCTTGCGCATCGTCGAGATGATGTGGGAGCTGGTCTATGCCGACGGCCAGGTCAGCGAATTCGAGAACAATGTGGTCTGGCGCGCCGCCGACCTGCTCGGCGTTTCCTCGCGCGACCGCATCGATCTCAAGCATCGGGTGGCGGAGAAGCAATCCGCCCTGCCGAGAGGTCCCTGGGGCGTCGCAGACGCGGCAATCTGACACGCCTCTGATTGGGGGCTCTGTCGCCGAGCGTACTTTGTCACAGATGACGAAATTTTAATGTGCGGCGCAATACAGCGCCTTCGCGCGCGATTAGCCTGAAAATGTTGCATTTCAATTCGCCAATGCCGTTCGTTTGCATGCCGACATGCCCGCGGGTGGCTTGCGTCCCACTATGGGCCTATGCTCTCGTCCCGCGTTCGCGGCATCTCTGCAATTGATTTAAGAGCATTCAATCGTGACCGAGCGTGTGACGCTGATTACCGGTGCATCGGCGGGCATAGGCACCGAGCTGGCGCGCGTTTTCGCCTCCCATGGTCACCGCCTGGCGCTGGTGGCGCGGCGCGCGGATCGGCTGGCGACGTTGGCGGGAGAAATCACCGCCGCCGGTGGTGCTGCGCCGATTGTGATTCCCTGCGATCTCACGCAGCCCGACGCCTGTGACAAGATCGCGGAAGCCTTGAGCGCGGCCGGCGCAGACGTCGAGTATGTCGTCAACAATGCAGGCTTCGGCGTGTTCGGTCTCGCGGTCAAACGCGACCGCGCCGAGCAGCTCAACATCATCACGGTCAACATCCGCGCGCTGACCGATCTGTCGCTGCGATTTTCCGATTCCCTGATCCGCAATCGCGGCGGCATCCTCAATGTCGGTTCGGTCGCCGGCTTTCTGCCGGGGCCGGGAATGGCGGTGTATTACGCCTCCAAGGCCTATGTGCTGTCCTTCACCGAGGCGCTGCGCCGCGAACTGGCCCCGCTGGGCGTGCGCGTGACCGTGTTGTGTCCGGGTCCGGTGCCGTCGGAATTTCAGGCCCGTGCCGGGTTCGTGCCCGGACTCGATTCGGCGATCCTGAACGTCTCGGCGCGGGATGTCGCGCAGCAAGGCTACCGCGGGCTGATGGCCAACAAGCGGGCGGTGCTGCCGGGCCTTGGCATCAAGATTGTGCCGCTCCTGCTCCGCCTGTTCCCGCGCTGGTTCATTTTGGCGGTGGTCGGCCGCCTTCAGCTGGGCCGGCGCTGACAAATCCCGTCAAGGGCATATCTGGCCCGTGATTTGCTTCCAAATTTTAGATGGGTTCGCGTGAACTCACCTGAAATTAAGGATCACTTAGGTATGCTGGCAGCTTGCGTGCCGCCTACCTCGCGGGGTTCCTGGCAAATCGATGTCGTTCCGGTCGAACCAAACCAATGTCGTGCTGCCCTTCCCCGGGGGAAGGCCAATAGCGGTTACGCCGCCCTTGCTGCCGGTTTTGGTCGTCCTGCACCAGGAAACCTCCACGCCGGGCCGGGTCGGCAATGCCTTGCGCGCGCTCGGCTATTGCCTCGACATCAGGCGCCCGCGTTTTGGCGACCCGCTGCCGGAAACGCTGGACCGGCATGCCGGCGCGGTCATCTTCGGCGGCCCGATGAGCGCCAATGATGGCGATGATTACGTCCGCCGGGAAATCGACTGGATCGAAGTCCCCTTGCGTGAGCAGCGGCCGTTTCTCGGCATCTGCCTCGGCGCGCAGATGCTTGCCAAACAATTGGGCGCGCCGGTCGCACCGCATCCCGAAGGCCGCGTCGAAGTCGGATACTACCCGATCCGCCCGACGCGAGCCGGACATGTGCTCTGCCCGAACTGGCCGGACCGTGTCTATCACTGGCATGGCGAGGGCTTCGAGCTGCCTGCCGGCTGCGAATTGCTCGCCGAGGGCGACGATTTTCCGGTGCAGGCATTCCAGTCCGGCAATGCGTTCGGCCTCCAGTTTCATCCTGATGTCACCTACGCGATGATGCATCGCTGGACCACGCGCGGCTGCGTGCGGATGGATTCGCCGGGCGCCCGGCCGCATCATCTTCACTTCGAAGATCGTGCCGTGCGCGACGTCGCCGAACGCGCATGGCTGAAGAATTTCATCGACGGCTGGCTCACGCGCATGCCGCGCGTGATCATGTCGGAAGCCGCCGAATAGCCGCCGCACGGAATATCGCGGCCGCTTCAATCGCCTCTCCAAATTCAGAGATGTGATAGTCTGCACGCGCAAGCCCGCATCGGTACAAGCGGGTGAACGGGAGGCGACATGACCGGCGATGAATTCGCGCGGCTATTGAATGATTTCACGCGCTCGGCGGAATCCGGCGACGGCGCGCGCTTTGCCAATCATTTCACCGAGAATGCGGTTTATCACGACTACATCTACGGCCCGCACAAAGGCCGCGCCGACATCGCGCATATGATGCAGGATCTGTTTCATCGCGATGCCACCGATTATCGCTGGGAAATGTTCGACCCCGTGTTCGACGGCTGCCGGGGATATGCCTGGTCGCTGTCGAGTTTCACCTCGACCATTCCGCAGTTCAAAGGCCGGCATGTGGTGATCGACGGCATCAGCCGCTTCATCGTGCGGGACGGCCTGATTGCCGAATACCGGGAATCCGTCAACGGCGGGGTTGCGATGGCGCAGCTCGGCGTCGAGCCGGAGCGAATGACCAAAGTGTTCAGGCGCTGGACCGGATGGCTCAAGGAGAGGCCGGAAACGATAGACTATCTGGCGCGGCCGAAAGGTTCGCGCGCGAAAAATCAATAACCGAAAACGTAACGGGAGATTCGCGGTGGACTATCAGCATATTCTCTACGAGGTCAGCGACAGGATCGCGACCATTACACTCAACCGGCCCGACCGCATGAACGCCTGGACCGCGATCATGGAGCGCGATGTGCGCCACGCGATGGAGGCCGCCGCCGGCAACGACGATGTGCGCGTCATCGTGCTGACCGGTGCGGGCCGCGCCTTCTGCGCCGGCGCCGATATGGAAGGGTTGAAGGCGATCGACCCCAACGAGATCAGGCGCGGCGAAAGCACGCCGCCGTTCGACATGAACCGCCGCCCGGACTGGCAGACGCGTTACGCCTATTATCCGGCGATCCCGAAGCCGGTGATCGGCATGCTGAACGGCGCCACCGCCGGCATCGGGCTGGTTCATGCGCTCTATTGCGACCTGCGTTTTGCCGCCGACAACACTGTATTCACTACCGCGTTCTCGCGCCGCGGCCTGATCGCCGAACACGGCATCAGCTGGATGCTGCCGCACATCATCGGCCACGCCAACGCGCTCGATCTGCTGATGTCGGCGCGGCGGGTTTATAGTGACGAGGCGCTGCGCATCGGTCTGGTCAACCGGATCTATCCGCCGGACCAGTTGCGCGAGCAGACCTATGCCTATGCGCGCGATCTGGCCGATTTCGTTTCGCCAAGCGCGGTCTCGGTGATCAAGCGCCAGCTCTACGACGTGCCGTTCCAGACGCTGGCGGAAGCGACCATCGACGCCAACCGGGAGATGCAGGTGGCGCTGAAGGGCAGCGATTTCAGGGAGGGGGTCGCAAGCTTCATGGAGAAGCGGCCGCCGCGATTTACGGGGAAGTGAGGGGGGAGGGGTTTGCGGATAGAGCCCGCCTTCGCCCTGCGGGCTACGGCGCGGCAGCCTTCGATTGCTTCGCTAAGAGAGGGCACGGCAATAGCTTGCCGAGCCGTAGCTTGCGAAGCAAGCGAAGGCTGGTGGAGCCAGGCGGGATCGAACCGCCGACCTCGTCATTGCGAACGACGCGCTCTCCCAGCTGAGCTATGGCCCCGTCGCGGTCGGTTCGTAACGTGAATCCGGCCGACAATCGGCGCCATTTACAGTCCGCCCCAAGGTCAAGTCAAGAACGGTGAAAGAGCCGTTTTAGGCGTCTTTGGCCGGGAACTTCCCTTGTTTGCGGGGGGATGAACCGATATCTAGCAGCTGTACCCCTCCTGCGAGCCCCCCTCACATGCGCGCTGTCCTCGACATCGTCCTCATCGTCCTCGACCTCTATGTCTGGTTATTGATCGCCTCCGCCATCCTGTCCTGGCTGATCGCGTTCAATGTCGTGAATACGCGCAACCAGTTCGTCTCGGCGGTCGCCGAATTCCTGTACCGGATCACGGAACCGGTGCTGGCGCCGATCCGCCGGATCATGCCCAATCTGGGCGGGCTCGATATCTCGCCGATCATCGTGATCCTGATCATCATGTTCATCCAGCGGGTGATCACCTACTACATCTATCCCAGCGTGTTCTGATCGGAGTAGCGGCACCTGACAGATCCTTGGCGATATTCCACCGAGGGCATCAGTGTCGCATTGCGCGTGACGCCGCGCGGCGGCCGGGACGACATCGATGGGATCGAGACGCTCGCCAATGGCCGGATCGTGCTCAAGGTGCGCGTCCGTGCCATTGCCGATGGCGGCGAGGCCAACCGTGCGGTCACGGAGCTGTTGGCCAAGGCGCTCGGCGTGCCCAAGGCCAGGGTGAAGATCTTGTCCGGCGTGACGTCGCGGCTGAAGCAGGTCGCGGTCGACGGCGATCCAAAACTGCTTGGCGAGACTTTACGAAAACTGACCGCGGCCACGGATTAGCGCGCTTGAGAGCAAACGAAGGATTGAAATGACGGCCCGCATCATCGATGGAAAGGTCATTGCATCGGAACTTCGCGCCCGCGTGGCGGACGAGGTCGCCCGCGTCAAGTGCGAGCATCAGCTAACCCCGGGTCTCGCCGTGGTGCTGGTCGGAAACGACCCTGCCAGCGAGGTCTATGTCCGCAGCAAGCACAAGCAGACGCAGGAAGCCGGCATGGCCTCGTTCGAGCACAAACTGCCCGCCCATGTCGCGCAGGCCGATCTGCTGGCGCTGATCGCAAAGCTCAACCGCGATCCCGCGGTGCACGGCATTCTCGTGCAATTGCCGCTGCCGAAATCGCTGCATACCGAAACCATCATGAATGCCATCGATCCCGCCAAGGACGTCGATGGGCTGCATCCACACAACGCCGGCCGGCTTGCCGGCGGTTTTGCCGCACTGTCGCCGTGCACGCCGCTCGGCTGCATCATCCTGACCAAGAGCGTGCATGCCTCGCTGGAAGGGCTCGACGCCATCGTCATCGGCCGCTCCAATCTAGTCGGCCGTCCGCTGGTGCAATTGCTGCTGAACGAACACGCCACGGTGAAGATCGCGCATTCGCGCTCGCGGGACCTCGCAAAACTCTGCGCCCGCGCCGACCTGGTCTATGCCGCCGTCGGCAAGCCGGAGATGGTGCGCGGCGACTGGATCAAGCCCGGTGCCACCGTGATCGACGTCGGCATCAACCGGATGCCGGCCGCCGACGGCAAGACAAGGCTGGTCGGCGATGTCGCCTTCCAGGAAGCGCTCCACGTCGCCGGCGCGATCACGCCGGTGCCCGGCGGCGTCGGGCAAATGACGGTGGCGTGCCTGCTGGTCAACACGCTGCGCGCGGCGTGCGCGATTCGCGGGCTGCCGAAGCCGGGGGTGTGAGGCTCAACCCAATTCTCACAGCGTCATTGCGAGGAGCAAAGCGACGAAGCAATCCATTCTTTCCTCGTGTTGCGAGCATGGATTGCTTCGCGGAGCCTGTCATCGGGCGCGCATTCGCGCCACCCGTTGGCTCGCAATGACGGAAGAGGAGACTACCCCGCACTATTCTCGATCAGCCGCGGTAGAACCGGATCATGTCGGCATAGCCCTCGATGCTGAGGCGCTCGTTGGTGCCGTGAAACCGCTTCAGGTCGTCGGAGTTCGCGCGCACCGGCGAGAAGCGGAAAATCCTGGCGGTGATACCGACATAGTGGCGCGAGTCGGTCGCGGCGATCACCAGGCCGGGGGCGACGATGACGTCGGGATAGATCTCGCGAATGGTCTTGGTGAGCATCTGATAGGACGGGCTCTCGGTCGCCGTCACCGGCGGCGGATCGGTATTGCCGGCGAATGGCGTGATCGAAATGCGATCGTTGTCGATCGTGTCGCGGACGTGATCGATCACGCTTGCTTGGGTATCCGCCCGGGGTCAAACGGAAATTGACCGACGCCGCGGCATTGCCCGGCAGCACATTGTCCTTGTCGCCGGCGTTGAAGATCGTCAGCGCCGTGGTGGTTCGGACCATCGCTTCGGTCGGCCCGCTCTTTTCGAATTCGCGCAGCAACAGCGGCTTGAACAGCCAGAGATTCGACAGCACCACGCGGTTGAAGCCGCTCATCTCGGGCGCCAGCCCATCGAACATTTCCGCGACCGTGCCGCGGATCTGCATCGGCAGGCGATGGTCTTCCAGCCGCGCCAGCGCCGCGCTCATCATGCCGATCGCGGTCTGGCGCGGCGGCATCGACGAATGCCCGGGGGTGGCATGCGCCGTCAGCTCCAGCGTGGCATAGCCCTTCTCGGCGACGCCGATCAGCGCGGCCGGCTTTTCAAAGCCCTTCATGATGCCTTCGGTGATCAGGAGCCCCTCATCGATCACGAAATCGAGTTTCACGCCGCGCGAGGCCAGCAGGGCGGCGATGTTTTTCGCGCCGGCGGTGCCGGCGGTTTCCTCGTCAAGTATTGGGGTCCGAACCCTCCCAGCTGTAGAGCAGGCTGTAATCGGCCACGATTTCGCGTTTCGCGGCGGCATGGAACGCCGGAAAGCTCTTTTCGATATGCGCCTGCATGCCGCGCAGCGCCTCGGCGTGCTGATCGGGCTTTTCGTAACTCGAAATGGTTTTGAAGCGGATCGCTTCCGCGAGCCGAGTTGCGGCGGCCTGTGCGTCGACCGCAGCGCGCGGCACCGCCGCGACCTGCATCTGCCGCGAGCCGTGGCTGACGACGTTGAAGGCCAGCACGGCCGCGAGGATGATGATCGCAGCGATTGCGATTAGCAGGATGTTGCGGATGATCTTGATCAGCCGGCGCATGAGGGACATCTGATCGGCGTCCGGGAGGCGAAGAAACTTACTTCGCCTGCGCCCTCGCGATGCCTTCCATGATCAATTTGCGCGCGTCGTCGGCGTCGCCCCAGCGCAGCACCTTGACCCATTTGCCGGGCTCGAGATCCTTGTAGTGCTCGAAGAAGTGCTGGATCTGCTGCAGCGTGATGTCGGGCAGGTCGTTGTAGTTCTTCACCTTGTCATAGCGCTGGGTGAGTTTTGACGATGGCACCGCGATGATCTTCTCGTCGCCGCCGGCCTCGTCTTCCATCAGCAGCACGCCGACCGGCCGCACGCTCATCACAGCGCCCGGCACGATGGCGCGGGTATTGGCAACCAGCACGTCGCAAGGGTCGCCGTCGCCCGACAGGGTGTGCGGAATGAAGCCGTAATTGCCGGGATAGCGCATCGCCGTATAGAGGAAGCGGTCGACCACCAGCGTGCCGGCCTCCTTGTCCATCTCGTATTTGATCGGCTCGCCGCCGACCGGCACTTCGATGATGACGTTGACGTCGTGCGGAGGACTTTTTCCGATCGAGATGGCGTCAATACGCATGAACTGCTCCGCGGGGCGTTAGAATGAAATCGTGCAACGGGATACAGCACGAGGCGAGGCCGGTTTAGACCGGTCGCTGGCGCGGGAAAAGCCAGATTCTAGTTGGTCCAGGCGAAGGCGACCTTGTCGAGCGATTTCGGCCCGAACTTCTCCGAAGAGCGCGCGACCATGCGGCCGCCGAGCGCGCGATAGAACGCGGTCGCCGGATCGTTGTCGGAAAGCGCCCAGATCACCATGCTCTTCAGGCCGCTCTGGACCAGATCGCGCCGTGCAGCGGTGAAGAGGCGGCGGCCAAAGCCGAGGCCCTGGAACTCCGGCCGCAGATAGAGTTCGTAAATCTCGCCTTCGAAGTGCAGGCTGCGGGCGCGGTTGCGGCCGTAGTTGGCATAGCCTGCGACCTTGTCGCCGAACACCAGCACGCTGACACGGCTGCCCTTGCGGATCGCGCTGTCCCACCATTGCGGGCCACGGCGGTTGATCAGCTTTTCAAGTTCGGCGCCGGGAATGATGCCCTGATAGGCGGAACGCCAGGCTTCGTCATGGGTAGACGCCACCGCGGCTGCATCCGCAGCTTTGGCCGGTCGAACCTCGATCAGGGTTGTGCTCATGACCCAATCAAAGCAAGTCAGCGCGCCGTCTTCAAGGTCCATCGTTAATTATCGGTTAACGTGTGGATTTTCTGCATCAGTTTTCTACCCAATTGTATCGAAAGAGGACAGACAGCTGCCTTGACCGGCATTTCGCTGCGTCCTGGGGCGGCAAATCGATCCGGACCGGGCCGCGGCGAAATCCGGTTCACGGAAAAATGCACTGGATTTGATTCGCCGCCGGTATTCTGTTGGCTACTCCGGTTTCCCTCCTTCGGCTGCACCAGGCCAATTCATGCCCCCGGTTAAAGTGTTTTTCGCGCTGGTTGTTGTTGCAGCGCTTGCTTCGCGGAGCGTGTCGGCGCAACCCGGCTTTGGAGCGCAGGGCGCCGAGGGCGAGCCGTACCGCCTGCAGCAATGGCTGGTGCCGTCGCCCGATCCGGATACCCCGGCACATGCAATTCTGTTTCGCCCGCCCGGCGATGGTCCGTTTCGGCTGGCGCTGATCGCGCATGCCTCGACGCAGAACGTGTTGCGGCGCGCGCAAATGCCGCAGCCCGAATACCGCGCGCTGGCGGCGTGGCTGGTGGCGCGCGGCTTTGCCGTGCTGGTGCCGGAACGCGTAGGGCATGGCGCCACCGGCGGGAAATATCTCGAGGACCAGGGCGGCTGCGACGAAGCCGATTATTTGCACGCCGGCCGCGCCACCGCCGACGAGATCGCAGCAGCGCTCGGCTTTGTCCGCAAGCAACCCTTCATCAAGCCGGACGGCGCCGTGATCGTCGGCCATTCCGCGGGCGCCTGGGGCGCGCTGGCGCTGGCCGGCGAAAACCCGGCGGACGTCGCCGCCATCGTCGCCTTCGCGCCGGGCCGTGGCGGCCATGCCGACGATTTCCCCAATCAGGTCTGCGCGCCGCATACGCTGATTGCCGCGGCGGGCGAATTCGGCAAGGCCGCGCGCGTGCCGGTGACCTGGCTGGTAGCCGCCAATGACAGCTATTTCTCGCCGGCGCTGTCGCGGCAACTGGCCGATGCGTTTCGTAGCCCCGGCGGCAAGGTCGATTTTCGCGTGCTGGCGGCTTACGGCGGCGAGGGCCACTGGCTGCCGGAAACCGAAAGCGGTGTAAGACTGGCCGCACCTGAACTCGATCGCGCGTTAAAACTGCGATCCCCGGCCGCGGCCAAAAAGCGATGACGCTGTATTTCCTGGTCAAATATCTGCATGTGCTCGGCGCCATCGTCATTCTCGGCACCGGCTCGGGAATCGCGTTCTTCATGCTGACGGCGCATCGCAGCGGTGACGCCGCCTTCATCGCGCGCACCGCGACGACCGTCGTGATCGCCGACATGCTGTTCACGCTGACGGCGGTGCTGCTGCAGCCGCTCACCGGCGGCTGGCTGATGGTGCTGTCGACGACCGGCTTTACCGAGCGTTGGCTGATGGCTTCGCTCGGGCTTTACGTCGTCGCCGGACTGTTCTGGGTGCCCGTGATCTTCATGCAGATCGAAATGCGCGATCTCGCGCGGATGGCGGCAAAGCAGAGCGGGCCGCTGCCGCCGCGATATTTTTCGCTGTTCCGCCGCTGGTGCCTGTTCGGGATTCCCGGTTTTGGTTCGGTCATGATCATCCTGTGGCTGATGATTGCAAAGCCGTTCTAGGGGACTGATGAGCGAGCCCATACCAGCGCGCAACATTCTCGTGCTCGGCGCCTCCGGCCTGATCGGACGTTTCGTCACCGACGATCTGCGCGCGCGAGGGTTTCATGCGGTCGGCATCGCCCGGCATTTTTCGCCTGCGCAAAGGGTGACGTCGTTCGATCTCGAATGGCCCGTGATGTCGATGGATGCGCCGGCGCTGGCACGCCTGCTCCGGGATCACGAGATCGATGTCGTGGTCAATTGCCTCGGTGTGCTGCAGGACAGCCCCGGCAGCGACACCCGCGCCGTGCATCGCGATTTCGTCGAGCGGTTGCTGGAGGCGATCCGCGGCAGTGGCCGCGCAATCCGGCTGATTCACATCTCGATTACCGGCGCCGCCAACCAGGACCGCACCGCCTTCAGCATGACGAAACGGGAGGCCGAACGGCTGATCGCGGCATCCGGGATTGCCTCTGCGATCCTGCGGCCGGGCTTTGTGATCGCGCCGTCGGCCTATGGCGGCAGCGCGCTGCTGCGGGCGCTGGCGGCATTGCCGTTTGAATTGCCGAAGAGGGAATCCGCGACGCCGTTTCAGCCGGTCGCCATCGAGGACATCGCCGCGACCATTGCCTGGCTCGCCGGCCGCGACATCGCCGACGCTGTGGCAAGCGCGGTGACATGGGACCTGATGCAGCCGCAGCCGGTCACGTTGGGCCGCGTCATCGGGCAATTCCGCGCTTCATTCGGCACGTCGGACATGCCGCGGGTCACGCTGCCCGGCTTGCTGCTCGATCTCGGTGCCAAACTGGGCGATCTCGCCAGCCGGCTCGGCTGGATGCCGCCGATGCGATCGACCGCGATCGCCGAATTGCGCCGCGGCGTCAGCGGCGATCCCTCTTGCTGGATGGCGGTATCAGGCATCGTGCCGAAAACCCTGGCCGCGGCGGTCGGCCAGCGCCCCGCCACCATTCAGGACAAATGGTTCGCGCGGCTCTACCTCGCCAAGGCGCTGATGATTGCGAGTCTGGCGCTGTTCTGGACCGTGTCGGGCTTTATCGCGCTGTTCGTTTCCTATTCGGCCGCTACTGAAATCCTGAGCGCGCACGGCTTTCCGCCCGACCTGGTTGCGCCCGTGACTGTTATCACCAGCCTGATGGACATGAGTATCGGCATCCTGATCGCGTTCCGCCGCACTTCAGCGCTTGGATTGATCGCGGGCATCGTGGCGTCGCTGGGCTATATGGCGGGTGCGGCGATCCTGACGCCCGATCTCTGGATCGAGCCGCTCGGCGCGCTGGTCAAGACCGGGCCTGCGATCGTGCTGATGCTGGTGGCGCTGCTGACGCTCGATAACCGATAGGCGTATGATCGCAAGATGAACCGATGGCCCGACGATGACGTGATCCTCTACGACGGCGTCTGCGTGTTCTGCTCGCGCTGGATCCGCTACATCGCCACGCACGACGTCAGCCGCCGCTTCCGCTTCACCGCGATCCAGTCGGATTACGGTACGCGACTGGCGCAGGCCTTCAACATCGATCCCAATGATCCCGACACCAACGCCGTCATCCACGGCGGCATCGCCTGGTTCAAATCCGACGGTGCACTGACGACCTTGAGCCTGCTGCCCGGATGGCGCTGGGCGCGGGCGTTGCTGCTGATCCCAAAGCCCATTCGCGACGCCGTCTACAACCTCGTCGCGCGGAATCGTTATCGGATTTTCGGGAAGTATGACGAGTGCTTTGTGCCGGATGCGGAGATGAGGGCGAGGGTGATGGAGTAGGATTGAGTCCAGTATCTAACCGAGCAAAGCTGCCTTAAGCTGAATCTGCCCGAGACACCGAACGTTGCAGGCATTCGTTTATGACCAAAGCAGTTTTCACAACTAAGGTCACTCCAAGCTATAAGGACCTACCCGAGAAGCGATATCATTTTCCGCACACATATCTGAACTATGTCCAGCAGGCCGTCGGGGACTATATCGTCTATTATGAGCCGCGGAGGTCTAGCGCTGAACTTTCAAGCCGAGGAGGTCGCCAATCCTATTTCGGGGTCGCGCGAGTGGAGTCGGTGATTGAGGATGCTGCCTTACCGGATCATTATTTCGCAATAATTGATCAAACTACCTATTTGGACTTCGACACGCCCGTCCCGTTCCATGAGGGCGGTGAGTACTACGAAAGTGCACTCGAAAAGGTTGATGGAAGCACCAATAAGGGCGCGTTCGGCCGAGCGGTCCGTCTCATTCCGGACGGTGAGTTCGATCGAATTTTGAAGTCTGGCTTTGCCCCGGTACTGGGCGAAAATCTCTCGTCAGAAGCGACGCCGCCGGGATTCTCTGAGCCGCCCGTGCCGTTCGAGCGACCAATGGTCGAAATGATGGTCTCTCGTCCATTTCGAGAAAAATCCTTCATGCACAATGTGCGCGCTGCCTATTCGAATAGGTGCTCTATCACCGGTCTACGGTTGATCAACGGGGGAGGCCGCCCTGAGGTTCAGGCGGCCCACATTCAGCCTGTCGCGTCAAAAGGCCCCGACTCTGTTCGAAACGGGTTGGCCTTGTCCGGAACAGTCCACTGGATGTTTGATAGGGGACTTATTTCAATTGGCGACGACTACAGGATTTTAATTGCCAAAGATCATGTTCCGGAGGATGCCGCGCGTCTGCTGAATCAAAGCGGATCGATCAACCTGCCCACGGATCCAACCCTTTATCCAAACGCGCATTATTTAAAGTTTCACCGAGACAAAGTGTTCAAGGGTTAGAACTCGCGGCGATCACTTCGCCCGCCGCCCTTTCTCCCGAATCCCGCGCCCCATGCGCCGTCGTGAAAAATCCCGGCGAGGTCGCTTCTCCCGCAAAGAACAGTCGCCCATCGACCGGCGCTGCCAGCACGGCGCGCATCCCGGCGTGGCCGGGGAGCGCGTGCGAATAGGAGCCGCGGGCGAAGGGGTCGTGGGCCCAGCGGGATTCCGACAGCGGTTTTAGTTTGCGGCGATAGTCGTTGCCGAGGAAGGCTGCGATTTCGTCGATGCTTTGCGCGGCGATGGCGCCATCGCCGGCGTCTTCCAGCGCCTGGGCGAACTTTCCGCCGAAAAAGCCCTCGATGCAGGGCTGACCGAACGGCCGCAGATGAAAGGTGCCCATTTCGGTGCGCATGGTGGCGCCGCGGAGGTTGCCGTCCTTCGGCAGCTGCTCCGGCTCGTCCAGCGCCAGCATCACCTTGTCAGCGAGGCCGAGCGGCAGGCCGCGCGCGGCGTCCACTTTCGCCGGCAGCGCGGGGTGAAAGCGGATCGCTTCATCAGCGATCAGATTGGTCGGCACGGTGACGATTACTTTGTCGGCGTTAAGCGTCCCCTGCGAGGTTTCAATCCGCACGCGCTTGCCGGAATGATCGATCAGCGCGACCTTGCAGTTGAGCGCCAGCGGGCAGGAGGCGCCATAGGCTGCGATCAGCGCGCCATAGCCGCGCCGCACCCGCCAATTGATGTTGGTGTCTTCGTAGGCGTCCATGTCCAGGATCGAGACCTGGTCCAGCTCGCAGCCGTTTATGTAGGTCGAGATCGCATCGATCATCGGATTCCAGCGGTTGCCGGGCTCAAAGCACAAATCGGCGGCGCTGTCGCGGCCGGTTGTTCTGGCCTGCCGCGCGGCCGCATCGGCACGGTCGTAGAATTCGTCGAGCGCGCGGATGAAGGCGTCGCGCTCGCTTTGCGGAAACGCCTTGCCGTAAGCGCGCTCGCGCCACGGCGGCAGGGTTTTGTCGATCTCGAAATTCAGTCGCTCGGCGATCTCAACGAAGGTGTTTTCGTCCGCCGAATGCAGCCAGCCGCAGCCGAGGTCGAAGGTGATGTCGGGCGCGGCCTGGATGGTATGCGCCCGGCCGCCGACGCGGTCGCGCGCTTCCAGCACGATGGTCGAGAGGCCTGAGTTCTTCAGCGCATGCGCGGCGCCGAGGCCTGCGGCGCCCGCGCCGATGATGGCGACGTCGACTGAGGAGGGGAGGGAGGACATGCTTTTGCCTCTAGCATGTTCGAGTTAGAGGCTGAAGTCGCCCAAAGCATAACTGTCATCACCCGCCTTGTGTGCAATTGCGCACTGGAGCGGGTGATCCAGTATTCCAGAGGCGGCAGCGATCGAATCGAGAGGCTGCGGCGTACTGGATGCCCCGCTCTCGCGGGGCATGACAACCAGAGTCGGCTTACGCTACCGCTTCCTTGGCCTTTTCCGCGCGCTTGCGGTCGTTGGCGTCGAGGAATTTCTTGCGCAGGCGGATCGACTTCGGGGTGATTTCGACCAGTTCGTCTTCCTCGATATAGGCCAGCGCCTTTTCCAGCGTCATCCGGATCGGCGGGGTCAGGCGCACCGCTTCGTCCTTGGAGGTGGTGCGGATGTTGGTAAGCTGCTTGCCCTTCAGGACATTGATCTCGAGGTCGTTGTCGCGGGTGTGCTCACCGACGATCATGCCCTTGTAGACCTTGCAGCCCGGCTCGATCATCATCGGGCCGCGGTCTTCGAGCTTGAACATCGCGTAAGCTACCGCTTCGCCCTGATCGTTGGAGATCAGGACGCCGTTGCGGCGGCCCTGGATGTCGCCCTTGTAGTTCGCGTAGCCGTGGAACAGCCGGTTCATGATCGCGGTGCCGCGGGTGTCGGTGAGCAATTCGCCCTGATAGCCGATCAGGCCGCGGGTCGGCGCGTAGAACACCAGGCGCAGGCGGTTGCCGCCGGACGGGCGCATCTCGATCATCTCGGCCTTGCGTTCGCTCATCTTCTGCACGACGACGCCGGAATGCTCCTCGTCGACGTCGATCACGACCTCTTCAATCGGCTCCTGCCACTGGCCGGTGGCTTCGTCCTTCTTCAGCACCACGCGCGGGCGCGACACCGAGAGCTCAAAACCTTCGCGGCGCATGGTCTCGATCAGGATCGCGAGCTGCAATTCGCCGCGGCCGGACACTTCCATCGCATCCTTGTCGGAGGCCTCGACCACCCGCAGCGCCACATTGCCTTCGGCCTCGCGCAGCAGGCGGTCGCGGATCATGCGGCTCGTCACCTTGTCGCCTTCGGTGCCGGCCAGCGGTGAGTTGTTGACGATGAACGACATCGACACCGTCGGCGGATCGATCGGTTGCGCCACCAGCGGCGTCTCCACGGTCGGATCGCAGAAGGTGTCGGCGACGGTACCCTTGGTGAGGCCTGCGATGGCGACGATGTCGCCGGCTTCGGCTTCCTCCAGCGTCGTGCGCTCGATGCCGCGGAAGGCGAGAATCTTGGTGATACGGCCGCTTTCGATCAGCTTGCCGTCACCGCTCAGCACCTTGACGCTCTGGTTCGGCTTGATCGAGCCGGAGGTGATGCGGCCGGTGATGATGCGGCCGAGATAGGGGTTGGCCTCGAGAATGGTGCCGATCATCCGGAACGGCCCTTCCTCAACGGTCGGCGGCGCGACGTGGCGCACGATCAGGTCGAACAGCGGCTGCATGCCGGCGTCCTGCGGACCATCCGGACTGTCGGCCATCCAGCCCTGCTTGGCCGACCCGTAAAGGATCGGGAAGTCGAGCTGCTCCTCGGTGGCGTCGAGCGCCGCGAACAGGTCGAACACTTCGTTGATGACTTCGGTCGGGCGCGCGTCGGGGCGGTCGACCTTGTTGATGACGACGATCGGCTTCAAGCCGACCTTGAGCGCCTTGGAGACCACGAATTTGGTCTGCGGCAGCGGGCCTTCGGCGGCGTCCACCAGCACCAGCGCGCCGTCGACCATGTTGAGGATGCGCTCGACCTCGCCGCCGAAATCGGCGTGGCCGGGGGTGTCGACGATGTTGATGCGGGTATCCTTCCACTGCACCGACGCCGCTTTGGCCAGAATGGTGATGCCGCGCTCGCGCTCCAGATCGTTGGAATCCATCGCGCGTTCGACCACGCGCTGGTTGTCCCGGTAGGTGCCGGATTGCTGCAGCAGGCGATCGACCAGCGTGGTTTTGCCGTGGTCGACGTGGGCGATGATAGCGACGTTACGAAGGTTCATGGCTCTTCTTCTGGTCGTGCAATGGCTGGAGCGCGATCTCGCCGGAAAACCGGGACCCACTTTTCCGGATCGCGCTCAAAAACCTGGAATTCTCTCTCGTTTAAGCGTGATCTTTTCGGAAAACCGCTTCTCACTTTTCCGGATCACGCTCTGGGCCCGCGGCCCAAAAAGGAAGCCCGGCCAAAAGGACCGGGCACATCCTACGCGTTGCGCCGCAATATAGTCAGAAAACGCCAAAAAACAATGGTTTGTTTGGCATTTGGTTAGCCGTTTTTCGGTTGGCACCCGCCTCAATTGCCCTTTTCGGGGTCGGGATAGACGCCCCGCAGCACCTCCTCAAAGTGGCCCTTGACCGCCTCATTGCACCGGCAGGACCGGTTGCGGAGCGCATCCGGATTGAGCACCAGGATCGAGCCGCGGCGGGTCTGCAAAATGCCTTCCGCCTTGAAGGTCTGAATCACCCGGCTGGTATAGCTGCGGCCGACCCCGAGCAGGGTCGCCAGCTGCTCATGGGTCAGCGGCACGACATCGTTGTCATCGGTGCGTTCCATCGCCGAAATGATCCATTTCGCCGTACGCTGCTCGATCGAATGGATCGCGTTGCAGGCGGTGGACTGAAACATCTGGGCCAGCATGCAATCGGCATAACGCGCGAAGATGTTGCGCAGCGTGGCCGACTTCGTCTTCGCCGCCTCCAGTTTTCCAACGTTCAGTCGCACGAATGGTCCTGCGAATTTGACCATGATGCGGGTATAGGCCGGCAGATAGCCTTGGCTGACGATTCCGCCGACGGCGCCTTCCCGGCCGATCAGGATGGTCTCGACGTCACGGCCGTCCTCATTGGCAACCATGAAGGACGCAAGGCTCGGACCGCAGGGGAAGTGCACGGTCTCGACATTGTCGCCGGGGCTGTAGAGCAGATCGTTAGGATTGGCCTCTTCCTGCGCGAGATATGGTGCAATCAACGCGAAATCGGCGTCGTTCAAGCGCCGCAACAGATTGTTGAACGGCCGCTCGCTGGCCTTGGCGGTATTTTCACGCCGGGTGAGCATCGAAAGTCCTCAATTCCCCGGCCGCGACAATAATCGATCCCGCCCGGCTTATATGTGCACAAGTGAACAGACGTTAGAACGCCGATGTGGTCGTTTCAGTTCCGGAACCGTCGGCGCGCTTATCCGGGGCGCCGGCAGCGGCCGTCCGCCGGGCTTCTGCCGGGGAACGCAATCACCTCTGAACCAATGTGCCAGCAGATCATGGACCCCGCCTTTTTTGACGGCCTGCCCAGTGACGTCTTGATCGTCGAGGACGATCCGATCATCGCGCTCGATTTCGAGGACACGATTCTCGGCTTCGGGGTGAAGACGGTGCGCAGCGCGGGGAGCGTGGCGAAGGCGCTCGACATGATCGCCGATCACCCGCCGGATTTCGCGCTGCTGGATGTCGGGCTGGTCCACGAAAAGACCTTTACGCTCGCCGAGCGGCTGGATGCGCTGAAGATTCCGTACGTGTTCGTCACCGGCTATGGCGCCGACGTCAGGCTCCCGGCCGCGCTCGCCGGCAAGCCGCGGTTGCCGAAACCATGCTCCAGCGCAGCGCTGGAAGCAGCGTTGCGGCGGCGTCCAGGCGCCGCCGCGTGCTAGTTCTTACACCCGCTTCGGGTCGAGCGTCGTCGACCACAGCGCGACATCGGCGCGGTCGCGCAAGGTCACCGTCATCTGCCCGCTGGCGCCGTCGATCTTGACGTGGCCGAAGAACTGCATGCCGGCCGACGGCGGCAGGTTCTGCTTGTCCAGGCCGGGCGCCTTGATGAACTTCACTTCGGGCCCAAAGGTGTTGTCGAGTTCGTTCGGACCGAACGTGCCGGCGTGCAGCGGGCCCGAGACGAATTCCCAGAACGGATCGAATTCCTGGAATTGCGCCTTGTCCGGGTTGTAGTAATGCGCGGCGGCGTAATGCACGTCCGCCGTCAGCCACACCGTGTTGACGACGCCGGATGTCTTGATGAAACGCAGGATCTCGGCGATTTCAAGCTCGCGGCCGCGCGGCGGGCCGTCGCCTTGCGCAAACGCTTCCGAGCCCTTTTTGTTGGCTGCATCGTCATAGACGATGATGCTGAGCGGCATGTCGGACGCGATCACCTTCCAGGTCGCGCGCGAATTCAGCAGCGCGCGCTTCAGCCAGGCGAGCTGGTCGGGGCCGATGAAATAGCTGTCGGGGCCGTAAGCGGTCTGCAGGTTCGGGCCGTTGGGGCCGCGATAGCTGCGCTCGTCGAGCATGAAGACGTCGAGATGCGGGCCGTAATTGAGCGTGCGATAGACCCGGCCCGGCTCGACGATGCTTTCCCGCATCGGATACATCTCGTGAAACGCGCGGCCAGCGCGCGCGGCGAGCAGCGATATGTCGCGCACCTTGTAGGCGGCCGGAATTTCTTTCGAGGCCGACCAGTTGTTCATCACTTCGTGGTCGTCCCACTGCACGAAGACAGGCACCTCGGCGTTGAAGGCGCGCACATTGTCGTCCATGAAATTATACTTGTGCGCGGCGCGGAATTCGTCGAGCGTCTCGGCGACTTTTGCTTTTTCCGGGATCGTGACGTTCTTCCAGACCTTGCCGTCAGGCAATTTCACTTCGGAGGGAATGACGCCGTCGGCATAGATGGTGTCGCCGGAATGCAGCAGGAAATCCGGTTTGTGCTTGCGCATGGTGGCGAAGGTGACCATGCCGCCATCATCGGGATTGATGCCCCAGCCTTGTCCCGCGACGTCGCCGCCCCAGACGAAACTGACGTCGCGGCGGTCGCCGGGCGCGGTGCGGAAGCGGCCGACCACCGGCTCGCTCTGGATGTCAGTGTGCGCCAGGTCGCGAAACCGGACGCGATAAAAGATGTCCTGGCCGGAAGGCAGGTTTTCCAGCAGCATTTTTGCGGTGAAGTCGCTCTCCGGGAGTGCCGCGATCGGCGGCAGGGCCCGCGCGTTGCCGAACGATTCGGTGGTGGCGACCTCGACCATCATCTGCGACGGACGGTCGGCGCGGGCCCACACCACGCCGCCATCGGCGCCGACGTCACCGGACTGCACGCCATGGGTGATCTGCGGACGGTCGGCGGCGCGGCTGAGATAAGGCATCGCGATCACGCCCGCGCCGGTCGCTGCGGCGGTGGAGAGGAATCGTCGGCGGGAAATCTTGGAGGAAAAACCGGTCGTCATGCGTGCCTCGTTTTGGCTCTGTCATTCCGGAGCGATCCGAAGCATCGAGCCGGAATCTCGAGATCCCCGATGCGCAATTGCGCATCTGAGGTCTGGTGCTGGCGTACCATCCCGGAATGACGGCTTGGTGCGGACACGCTATAGGAAAACTCTGTGACGACCCGATTACAGCGACGGCCGTTTACGCCGTGCCGGCTGCCCGGAACTGCGCGCCTGCACGTTGCAGGCTTTGCGGTATGCTCATTAGCAGCGACTTGCGGTCGGCCACCGCGTTGTGGAACTGCTCGAGCGCGATATTGAAAGCGGTCAAGGTTCCCTGTTCGATCGTGCCATGCTCGAAGCAGCGCAGGGTGTCGCGCAGGATGTCGTCGGCTTCCGACTGCATCTGGTCGAGTTCTTCCGTCGAGTCGCTGTGGCGGGCGGTGGTGAGCATGTCCAGCAGCCGCTCGCGCTGCGAAGAGTTGTTGCTGCGCTCGTCTTTCTTCAAATAGCCCGCGAACCACGCGCCGGCCGAGCCCATCGCCGACAAGGCCATCAGACTCCACCAGATGTAATCGCTGTAGCGATCGAGGAAGGTCTTTTCCTCGCCGTCGACAAAGGCGGCAGCACCCGGATGCACCGGGATCGTGGCGTCCTTGTCGGTATCCGGCGTCTCGATCTTGGCGGCCAGCGGAAATTCGGCCTTCAGCGATTGCCGGACCGCAAACAACTGCCGGGTGAAGGCCGCGATGGTCGATTCCGAGACGCCTTTTCGCGCCACGATATGATGCGCGAAGCTGATCGTCTTGACCTCGTCGTCCGGCCGGGCGGGCGAGCCGCCGAACGAGCCGGCGGGAATTTCCGACGCCTCATAGGCGGGATGGTTCTGCGCAATCGCTTCCGCCGAATCGATCTCCAGGAAGGTCGGCGTGCCGCCGTCGCGCGTCGACGCCGCGATCGCGTCCGTCGTGATCTTGCTGTTGACGGGCCCGGCGGCGAGATACGCGTCCGCCTTCTGGTTGCGGATCGCTTCAACCACTTCGTTGGCTGGAAACTGGATGATCTCGACCTTGGCCGGATCGACGCCATATTGCTGCAGGATCACCTTGAGCAGATTGACATCGGCCTGGGTGCTGCCGACGACACCGATGCGATGTCCGGCAAGCTGTGCGATCTTGGTGATTTTCGGCCCGGCCTTCCTGCCTTTGGCCTTGGCGGCCGGAGGCACCCACAGCACCGCGACGTTCTTGCGCAGCGTTGCCACGGCCTGGGCGTTCTTCGGCACATCGAGATCGCCGCGGATGATGGCGAGATCGGCCTTGCCTTCGCCGAGCAGGGTGGCGCTTGCGGCGGCGCCATCGGTCTGCACCGGCCGCAGCCGGACCTGGCTGTGCGGCTGGTTGTTGAGGGCCTGCGTCAGCCTCTGAACCACCTTGAGGTCGTCGCTGCTGGCCGGGCCGACCGCGATCCGCAAGGTGACCGGCCGCATCGCAAAGTAATAGCCGGCCGCCAGCGCCCCGATGATGGCCAGCACGCCGGCAAGCACGACGAATGCCGCCCGCCGCTGCGCCGAGCGGGGCGAAGGCGGGACTATCGGTTCGGCATTGTCCTGATCCGGGCCGTCGGTCATCGATCTCTAAACGATCGTTCGAGGTTCAATTTCACATTGCCAACGCGCTTACACGAACATTCTAGCAAATTTCCTGCCTAGCCGGGGTTACATCTCCGTCATGGTTACCGGCGGCCATTGGACGCGGCTTTCAGCCATGATTTGATGCGTTTTCCTTCTGCGCACCGGCATCCACCCCGCATCAATTGCGGGGCGCGCTTTCGCTCGAAAACCTATATTTTCGCTATGGACCCCAGCCGCGACGTCCGGTGTTAGGGTAGAGTGCGCATGAAACGGGAGGCGATCATGGTGGAACGGCTGTCGGCGGAGGCGCGTCAGGCGGCGCTGGGGGAGCTATCCGGCTGGTCCGAGGTGCCCGGCCGCGAGGCGATCGCAAGGACCTTCACCTTCAAGAATTTCAACGAAGCGTTCGGGTTCATGTCCCGCGCCGCTTTGGTGGCCGAGAAGAACGACCATCACCCGGAGTGGAAGAACGTCTACAAGACGGTGGAGGTGGTGCTGGCGACCCATGACTCCGGCGGCGTCACCAGGCTGGATATCGAGCTTGCCAAGGCCATGAACGGGATCGCCAGACAGCTTGGCGTGGTCTAACGGGCGGCCAGCCGATCTTGCGACGGCGACCTCGCGCCCCCAATTCTTGCCATGCCCGCCACGGCGAAACGGCCGCGCCGGCTTTGAAGGAGCGCCGCGATGGCTACATCCGAACACACCGTGGGTTTTGAGCCTGCCGACCGGCTGGCGCAGGACCGCGAAAGCGTGCGCCGGCGCTTCTGGATCAAGCTGAAGCAGGTAGTCGCAAAACTTCCCTTCGCCGAGGAGTTGCTCGCGGCTTACTACTGCGCCTTCGACAAGCAGACGCCGCGCCACGTCCAGGCGGCGCTACTCGGCGCCATCGCCTATTTCATCCTGCCGTTCGATTTCATCCCGGACATGCTGCCGGTGCTCGGCTTCACCGATGACGCCGCGGTGCTGGCCACCGCGATCCGCATGGTCGCGAGCCACATCACGCCAGAACATCGCGACGCCGCGCGCGCCGCGCTGAAGCGCGGAATCGATCGCGAAGATTGAGCGTTCGCGTGGTGGCAGCGGCCGCATCTGACCCAGTGATTGGCCCGGCCGTCAATCTCACGGCGCGCATCGAATCGATGTGCCGGCAATTGGGACGACGCTGTTGCTGTCGTCCGATTTCGTCGGCGCCGGGAAAATCCCGGCGACCTCGCTCGGCGCGTTTTCGCTCAAGGGCGTCGGCGTCGATCAGGAAATCTTCGTGCCGGCCAAATCCTAGCGCTGCTGTGCGGGGCGAACCTGCGCGCGGGCATTTTTCTCGGCGTCCCAGGCCTGGAATTGTCGGAACAGCGCTTCCTTCTCGGCATCGGACTGCGGCTTTCCGGCCGCAGGGCTCTGTTTCAGGAAATCCTCGAACCGGTTGCGCGCGACGGACTCGACGCCATGTTGCTCCAGCCATTGCTTCGCGACGGGCAAGCGCTGCCAGCCGGGAAGCGGCGCCGACAGCGAAACCTCCTTCCATTTCGGATGGAACGGCGGATTCTGGAACGTCGGGAATTTCGTGAAGAAGGCGTCCACGAATACTGCGAGCTTGCGATAGCGCTCGGAGTTGGGCGCCCAATTATAGGCCGCGAGCACAGCGGGAACGGCGATCGTATCGACCTGCTCCTGGCCTTCGATCAGGTTGGGATAGTCTTTCGCCGAAAGGCTCGCGGGCAGATAGTCGCCCTGCAACGGCTTCTCGTAGTTGACCGTCACCAAATGGAACCGATCGTCCTTGAAACTGCTCACCGACTTATACGGCTTGCCCCCACAAACGATCACGGCGTCGATTTCGCCGGCCTTCAATTTCTCCAGCGCGATGCGTTGCTCAATATACACGACCTTTGGTTTCATCCCGAGTCGCTCGAACACAGTCAGCGCGGTGACGAAGGTGCCGCCATTGGGCAGGTCGACGCTGACTGTCTTGCCCTCGAGATCCCTGAGATTGCGGATCGATTTCGACGCGATCACGTGCACCTCTTCGTTGTAGAGCTTGGTCACGTAAGTGAACTGCTTCTTGATGTCTTTCGCAAAGCCCTTCCGCTCGAGATAATCCAGCGTGTCCGATCGGACGATGCCGAGATCGACGCCTTGCAGAAACAGGATGTCGGCGACGCTCTGCACCGAGCCGCGCCCGACAATGGGAAGGATGCGCAGCTTGTTGCCGTCATCGAGCACGGAGGCGAGGTCGGCGCCGAACTGCACGTAAGTGCCGCCGATCGTGCCCGAGATCAGTGTGACCGTGTTGGCGTTCAGGCTCTGCTTGGTACTGGTCGAGCCGAACTGGAAAATCGCTTTCAGGCTTTCGCTGACCTTGGCCGGATCGTATTCGGCTTGCTCGGCCTGCGCCGCGAAGCCGCAGATCATCATCGTGGCGAATAACGCCAGTCCCCATAAACGTCTCATTTGTTCCCCGATCGAAAATCAGTTTTGCATTTGCGCGACGCGCGCTTGCGCATCGGAGGAGCCGAATTCGGCTGCCTTCTGGTACCAGTTGCGCGCCCGCGCCGGATCCGGTGTGACGCTGCGCGCATCACCTGTTCCCAGCACCGCGGGATCATAGGTCCGCGCCAGCAGCAGCGCTGCATCGGCCTCGCGCGCGTCCGCGGCGCGTTCGAGCAGCAACCTGGCGGATGCGATGTCGCCGTTCGCGAGCAGGCCCTTTGCCCGCTTGAGCAATGCGGCGATTTCGTCGGGATCGAGATGTCTTGCCGGCGGCGGAGCCGGAACTGCAGGCGTCGCAGGCGTCGCAGGCGTCTCGGCTACCGCAACCAGGCTTTTGATCGCGGCCTGATAGGCGGCCGCGATCTCGTCGCGCGATGGCAGGTCGGTGCCGGCCGGCGGCGCAAGCGCAACGGTTTGAACTGGCTCCGGCTGCGGCGCGCTGAGTTGAGCGAGTGATGCCCCGGCAAACGACGCTGCGGTGCTGACGATGACCGCGCGTGTGGCGTCGACCGAAAACAGGGCGAGCACCATGGCTGCTGCCGATGCCGCGGAAATTACTGTCAGGATACGCGACGGGGATATCGCCCGTCCTTTGCGGATTTGCGGCGCGTTGTCGTCCGCATCGCCGGAAAGAAACAGCGGAGCTGGCCCGTCTGAACTGATTTCCGCCGCATGCGATCGCCGATAGCGATAATGCGCAAATCCGGGATCGTTGATGTCTTCCCCAATCGTCGCGACGGGCGGATCGCTGGAGTGTAAATGTGTCGAATTCCCCACCATGGTGATGCTTCCCCGCTACTACTACGCAACGATCGGGCATCCCGGCTTCTGGTTTTTATTGTCGTTGTCGAAGAACGCCCGTTACTTCGGGCGCTAACTCGCATGCCGAATAGGCCCAAAAAACGGCACCGGCCGGCACGAATTGGGACTTATTTTGGTTTGATTGGGGCGGGATTGCCCAATTCAATGAATTTAAAGGTGACCGGGAACATTTTGCGCGTTGAAACCGGGCTTGCTGCGATCGTCCGTCTCAACCGACCATCAGGATGTCACCTGAGTTCACAAGCGAAGTGCAACACTTCCGGCTGGAGGTGTTGCACTTCGAACGTGATCAATCCCAGCTTTTGTGGGGATGACGAAGGCACAGGCGGTTACGGATGCAAAATCACCTTGCCCATCGCCTTGCGGCCGGCGAGCACCTTTAACGCCTCGGCGGTTTGCGCCAGCGGGAAGGTGCGGTCGACATGCGAGGAGATCTTGCCCTCGGCGGTCCACTTCACGAGCTTTTCCAGATTGGCGCGGTTCTTCTCCGGATTGAGCCGGGCCCAGGCGCCCCAGAACACGCCGCGAATATCGCAGCCTTTGAGCAGCGCCAGATTGAGCGGCATTTTGGGAATGTCGCCGGCGGCGAAGCCGATCACGAGGAAGCGGCCTTCCCATGCGATCGAACGCAGCGCCGCCTCGGCATAGGTGCCGCCGACCGGATCGAAAATGATGTCGGCGCCCTTGCCGCCGGTCAGCCGCCGCAAGCCTTCCTTGAGATCTTCCTTGGCATAGTTCAGGCCAAGCTCGGCGCCATGCGCCTTGGCGAATTCCAGCTTTTCATCCGACGAGGCGCAGGCGATCACCTTCAGGCCCATCAGCTTGCCGAGTTCGCATGCAGCCAGCCCGGTGCCGCCGGCCGCGCCCAACACCGCGAGCGTCTCGCCGGGTTTCGGGCTGGCGCGATCTTCCAGCGCGTGCAGCGCGGTGCCGTAGATGATGATGATGCCGGCGGCGCGATCGAAATCCAGATTGTCGGGAATTTTTACGATCGAATTCGCCGGCAGCGCGATCTTTTCGCGGGCGCCGTTATGGCCGCAGGACGCCACCACGCGGTCGCCGACTTTCAGACCGGTGACGCCGGCGCCGACGCTCTCGATCACGCCGGCGACTTCGGCGGCCGGCGAAAACGGGAACGGCGGCTTGATCTGGTACTTGCCCTGGATCATCAGGATGTCGAAGAAATTCAGCGCTGCGGATTTGATCGCGATCACGGCCTCGCCGGGCCCGGCCGCCGGATCGGGCACGTCGGCCAGCACGAGATCGTCGGGTTGGCAATATTGCGAGCAGAGAATGGCTTTCATGGACACACCTGATTTTCGGACGCACAAGGAAGGCTGGACGCTTCTTGCCGGATTTGACGCCGGGCTACAATGCGATTCGGTGTCTTTGGGCTGCGTGCAGGGCTATCCTGCGTCATTGCGAGCGCAGCGAAGCAATCCATCTTGCCGCGCAAAGAAAGAATGGATTGCTTCGTCGCTTCGCTCCTCGCAATGACGGGGATATAGGGAGTGAAACGATGTTTGAAAAAGGCCTGCTGGCGGGAAAGCGCATATTGGTCACCGGCGGCGGTTCCGGGCTTGGCGCCGCGATGGGACGCCGTTTTGCTGAACTCGGCGCGGAGTTGATCATCTGCGGCCGACGGCTCGAATTGCTGGAACAAACTGCGGCGGAATTGCGCAGCGCGCTCGGCGGCAAGGTCACCGTGGCCAGATGCGACATCCGCGATGGTGCGGCGGTCGATGCCATGATGGATGCGGTCTGGCGCGAAGCGCCGATCGACGTGCTCGTCAACAACGCAGCGGCGACCTTCATCGCGCAGAGCGAACATCTGTCGTTCCGTGCGGCCGACGCGATCCTGGCGCCGACGCTGCACGGCACGATGTACTGCACGCTGGCCGCCGGCCGCCGCTGGATCGAGGGCCAACACAAGGGCGTGGTGCTGAGCATTCTCTCGACCTCGACCATCACCGGCCGCGCCTTCACGGTGCCCTCGGCGATGGCGAAGACCGCGGTGCTGGCGATGACCAAAAGCCTCGCGGTAGAGTGGGGCCCGAAAGGCATCCGCACCGTCGCGATTGCGCCGGGCGCGTTTCCGACCCCGGGCGCTGCGGGCCAACTCCGCCCCGAGGGCCGCGATGAAGGCTGGGCGCACCGCAACCCGCTCGGCCGCGCCGGCGAACATGGCGAACTCGCCAACCTCGCGAGTTTCCTGATCTCCGATCAGGCCGGCTATATCAATGGCGAGATGGTGGTGCAGGACGGCGGCGCGCATTTGCGCAGTTCCGGCGCCGAGGATTTGATGCAATGGACCGACGCGCAGTGGGCGAAGCAGCGCGAGGGGCGCGCGAAGGGCTAAGCGCGGCAGCGGCGGATTTGCGCCGCACGCGAACTGCACCCACCCCGTAACTGCCTTCCCAAAAAGGCATTTTCCGGCTATCCATCGGCGGTGGGACGACGCCGTCGGGCCATCTTCCAGTCACAATGATGAGGGAACCAGTTGTCCGTGCGGCAAATACTGACATCGCTGGTTGCGGGTATGCTGGTGTGCGGGACGATGTCCCTTGCGCAGGCGCAAAGTGCTGCGCCGAAGGCCGCCAAGGACGCGGCCAAGCCTGCTGCCGCGACGACCAAGCCTGCGACAGCGGCGAAGCCTGCGGCCAAACCTGAAGCGGCCGCCGCGGCAGCGGCAGGTGGGGCGGAGCCGACCCTGATCGGGCAGTTCGGCACCTGGGGCGCCTATACGGCGACGCCGAACGGCAAGAAGGTGTGCTTTGCGCTGGCAAAGCCGTCGTCCTCGAAAACCAATCCGCCGAATCGTCCGCGCGATCCGGCCTATGCCTTCGTCTCGACGCGTCCGGCGGAAAAAGTCACCAACGAAGTCTCGATCATGATCGGCTACACGCTGAAGCCGGGTTCCGAATCCTCGCTCGAGGTCGGCGGCGCGTCGTATACGATGTATACCCAGGGCGACGGACTCTGGATCAAGAACGCCGCCGAGGAAGAGCGGATGGTCGAGGCCATGCGCAAATCCGCCGACGTCACCGTCAAGGGCGTCTCGGCCAAGGGCACCGAGACCACCGACACCTTCTCGCTGAAGGGCCTGTCGCAGGCGCTCGACAAACTGGCGCAGGATTGCAAGCGCTAAACTCAATCTTGGTTTTTGAGCCATGCCTTGAGGCAAGTTCCTCTGCAACCGACGACATAGGTAACAGTTCAGCCCGACGACATAGGTAACACAATTCTCGTTTCGTTCAGGTCTGCTGTTTTTGTGGCTGTGGACCCTGTGGGCGATGCTCTTGCATCGTCCACAAGTCCACAGGCCTGTTTGGGTTTTCGCAGGCGGTCGTCGCGGTGGGCGATCGTGCCGAGCACGATCGGGCCGTAGCAGACCGTCCATCCAGCGGCATCGTGTTCGCAGAGGCCGACCGGCTCGCCGATCAAGGCCCCGCTGATGTAGATCGTTTGGCCCTGCCATTTGATCTCGCCGTTATGACGCACCCGCCGCACTTCGCAGTCACCGTATTCCGGCTCGCGCAAGACGCCGTCGAAGCGGCGCGGCGAGGAGGTATAGTGATCGGCCGGCGTGTCATCGTCGAGCGACTCGTGCGGACGCTGTTCGTTGTAGATGCGCTGGAAGTTCCGCAAGCGCTTGAGCTGCTCGCGCAGGCTGTGCGCCGGTGGACTGGCGGTGTCCTGCAACAGCGTCAGATGCATCCGCTCGTGGCGGCCATTCTGCTGCGGTTTGCCGGGCGCAATCCGCTCCGGCAGCACGCCCGCCTTGATCACCTTGACCGACAGTTGCGAAAGCCCGCCGGCACCGCGCGACGCAAAGGGCGGACCGTTGTCGGAACGCAGCCGATGCGGCAGGCCGAACTCGCGGAAGGCGGCCTCCACGACCGGCCAGACGTGCGCGGTATCGGTACGCGTCATCGCCTGGCAGCGCAGCAGATACCGGCTATGGGCATCGGTCAGCGTCAGCGGTTCGCAGCATTTGCCGTCCCCCGTCATGAACCAGCCCTTGAAGTCGATGCACCACACCTCGTTGGCTGCCGTGCATTCCGCAAACGGTGCGCTCGAGGGCGGGCTGCGGCGGCGCAGCTTCCGCTTTACCGTCAATCCCTGGCGGTCGAACAAGGCTCCGATCGTGCTCGCCGCAGGCCATTCGAGCGCCGGCGCCCGACGTTCCAGAAAAGCCAGAACCTTCCGGGGTCCCCAACTCGGATGCGCCCGCCGCACCGCAAGGCAGCGTTCGGCGATCTCCTCGCCAATCGCCTGGGGATGATGCAGCGGCGCACGTGGGCGGTCCCACAGACCCTCAACACCGGCTTCCTGATAACGCTCAAGCCACTTGTATCCGACCCTTCGGCTCACGCCGAACCGCCGGCATACCGCCGCAAACGACTCCTCGTGCTCCTCCGCCGCAATCACAAAGCGCATCCGCTCGTCCACCGCACAGGTCTCCATCCAAACCATCGGCAAGGCCCTCCCTGCCGATCACTTGACCTGTTACCCATGTCGCCGGTCTATTGTGTTACCTATGTAGCCGGTTTGGACCCTCCGGGTCACCTCTCCCGATGGGAGAGGTGTTTGGCGCCCGTTGCTGCATTTCCCGGCTTTCCAGCAGCTTCTGGAGGGCCTATTTGATGTTCCATGACAGACACCATGACCAGCACGACCGAGACCAGTTCCGCTTCCAGCGCGCCCTTGGAAAAGATCGCGCTCGAAACCTACGTGCCGCCGGCCAAGCCGTCGCTGGTCGGGCTGTCGCGCGCGGAGATCGCCGACCGGCTCGGCGAAATCGGCGTCGCGCCGGCGCAACGCAAGATGCGCACGCAGCAGCTCTGGCACTGGATGTACGTGCGCGGTGCCCGGAATTTCGACGAGATGACCAGTATTTCCAAGGAAATGCGCAGCCAGCTCGTGCAGCACTTCACGGTCGATCGTCCCGAGGTGGTCGCCGAACAAATCTCCAATGACGGCACCCGCAAATGGCTGCTGCGGTTACCGAGCGGCGACAAGGTCGAGCGGCCGCATGAAGTCGAGTGTGTCTATATTCCCGAAACCGATCGCGGCACGCTGTGCGTTTCCTCGCAGGTCGGCTGCACGCTGAATTGTTCGTTCTGCCACACCGGCACGCAGCGGCTGGTGCGCAACCTGACCGCCGGTGAGATCGTCGGCCAGATCATGGTGGCGCGCGACCGTCTCAACGACTGGGCCGATCGCGAGACCCCGACCGGCAGCCGCCTCGTCACCAATGTGGTGATGATGGGCATGGGCGAGCCCTTGTATAATTTCGACGCGGTGCGCGATGCGCTCTTGATCGTCGCCGACAATGAAGGCATCGGCATTTCCCGCCGCCGCATCACGCTGTCGACCTCGGGCGTGGTGCCCAACATCATCCGCACCGGCGACGAGATCGGCGTCATGCTGGCGATCTCGCTGCACGCGGTGCGCGACGAGCTGCGCAACGAGCTGGTGCCGCTCAACCGCAAATATCCGATCGCCGAACTGCTGCAGGCCTGCCGCGACTACCCGGGCTCGTCGAATGCGCGGCGCATCACCTTCGAATATGTGATGCTCAAGGGCGTCAACGATTCGCTCGATGACGCCAAGCTGCTGGTGAAACTGCTCAAGGGCATTCCCGCGAAAATCAACCTGATTCCGTTCAATCCGTGGCCGGGCACGCGTTACGAATGTTCGGACTGGGACCAGATCGAAAAATTCTCCGAATATATTTTCAACGCCGGCTATTCCTCGCCGGTGCGCACGCCGCGCGGCCGCGACATCCTTGCCGCCTGCGGCCAGTTGAAATCGGAGACCGAAAAATTGTCCGTGCGCGAGCGCCAGGCGCTGCGCGCGATGGCGATGACGGATTGATCCGATGACGCGATCTGTCACTCAGGCCGTCATTGCGAGCCACCCGGTCGGCGCGAAGCGCCGCCGGATGACAGGCTCCGCGAAGCAATCCATCTCTCCGCTTGCTGAGAGATGGATTGCTTCGTCGCTTCGCTCCTCGCAATGACGGTGCTGTCATGGCGCTGATCGGCCGCCTGTTCGTCATTTTCTTCGCCTTCCTGTTCGCCTGCCTGGTCGCGGGCATGATCGTGGTCGGCGCGGTGCTGTATCCGGAATTCTCCGATCTCGGCACCGGCCCGATCGATCAGAGCGCGATCAATGTCGTGCTCGGCTTCGGCTTCATCTTCATCTCCGGCTTTGCGCTGTTGCCGGCGCTGATCGTGGTGTTGATCACCGAGGCCTTTTATGTCCGGGGCGTGCTGACCTATGCGGTCGGCGGTGCGATCGTCGGAGCCGCCTTCTATCTCGGCCTGATCCCGTTCGATCCCGAAACATTGCATTTCGACGGTATCGTCCGCCGTCATCTCGAAATCATGACCGGTGCGGGCATCGTCGCCGGGCTCGTCTACTGGATGATCGCGGGCCGCACCGCCGGCGCCTGGCGCGAGCCGCCGCGACCCTCAAGGCCGCCTCCGCCGCTGCCGTCGCAAACGCCCTTATCTTCAGCGCCTCCACAATCTCCGCCGTCATCCCCGGGATGAACGCAATTGCGTTCACCCGCGAGGTGCGAGCCTTGCGGTGCACTTGCACCGCTGGGCGAGCCTCGAAGGATGGGCCACGGGCTGTGTCCATCCTTCGAGGCTCGCAAGAGCTCGCACCTCAGGATGACGATAATCCCCACCCTTTTCATCCCCCATCGCCTCGGCTAAACCGCGCGCCATGAACCGGACCGGACTTTTCATCGCGCTGGGACTGGCGCTCGTCATCGGATTGCTGTTCGGGATTTATCCCGAACTCGACCTGAAGCTGGCGGCGCTGTTCTATGATCCCGCCACCAAATCGTTTCCGATAAAACTCGATGCGGTGGCCGAATTCGCGCGCGACGCCGCGATGTGGATCGCATGGGCTTTCGCACTGCCGGCGATCGTAGCCTTCGTCGTAAAACTGGCGCGGCCGCACCGGCCGATGCTGATCCCGGGTCGCGCGGCGATCTTCCTGCTGGTCACGATCATTCTGTCCGCGGGCATTCTGACCAATTTCACCTTCAAGTCCTACTGGGGCCGGCCGCGGCCGGTCATGGTGACGGAATTCAACGGCCCCTGGCAATTCGTGCCGTGGTGGGATCCGCGCGGGGCTTGCGGAAAGAACTGCTCGTTCTTCTCCGGCGAGGGCGCCACCGCGTTCTGGACCTATGCGCCCGCGGCGCTGACGCCGCCGGCGTGGCGGCCGCTGGCCTATGCGGCGGCGACTCTGTTCGGGATCACGACCTCTGTGCTGCGGATGGCGTTCGGCGGGCATTTCTTCACCGACGTCGCGGCCGCAGGCCTGGTGAGCTTTCTGGTGATCTGGCTGGCCTATGCCTTCATCTACCGCTGGCCGGCCACCCGCATGACCGACGCGCAGGTTGACGCCGGTCTGGCGCGGCTGGCCTCGGCCTGGTCCCGCTTGACGCGGCGCTGGCGCCCGCTGGGGTAATCCGTCGTTTAAACGCGTGCCCATCAGCGTGAAATTTGGTAATCGCGCACTCAACCCGCACACGACATCTGGCACTTCGACCGATTGGAAGCTCTATGAGTACGATCCTGAAAAGCCTGCCCAAAGGCGAAAAAGTCGGCATCGCCTTCTCGGGCGGTCTCGACACCAGCGCGGCGCTGCTGTGGATGAAGCAAAAAGGCGCCCGCACCTTTGCCTATACCGCCAACCTCGGCCAACCTGACGAGGCCGACTACAACGAGATTCCGCGCAAGGCGCTGGAGTACGGCGCCGAAAAAGCCCGACTCGTGGATTGCCGCACGCAATTGGTGCACGAAGGTATTGCCGCCGTCCAATCCGGTGCCTTCCACGTCTCGACCGGCGGCATCGCGTACTTCAACACCACGCCGCTTGGTCGCGCCGTGACCGGCACGATGCTGGTAGCGGCGATGAAGGAGGACGGCGTCAACATCTGGGGCGACGGCTCCACCTACAAGGGCAACGATATCGAGCGCTTCTACCGTTACGGCCTGCTGACCAACCCGAGCTTGCGAATCTACAAGCCATGGCTCGACCAGCAGTTCATCGACGAGTTGGGCGGCCGTGCGGAAATGTCGGCGTTCATGACCGCCCATGGATTCGGCTACAAGATGAGCGCCGAAAAGGCTTATTCGACCGACAGCAATATCCTCGGCGCAACCCACGAGGCCAAGGATCTCGAGCAGCTCGATAGTGGCATCAAGATCGTCAATCCCATCATGGGCGTGCCGTTTTGGCGCGACGACTGTGTCGTCAGGGCCGAAAAGGTCACCGTGCGTTTTACGGAGGGCCGGCCCGTCGCGCTGAACGGCCAGACGTTCGCCGATCCGGTCGCGCTGTTCCTCGAGGCCAACGCCATCGGCGGTCGACATGGCCTTGGCATGAGCGACCAGATCGAGAACCGGATCATCGAGGCGAAGAGCCGCGGCGTCTACGAAGCTCCCGCCATGGCGCTGCTGCACATCGCCTACGAACGTCTGGTCACCGGCATCCACAACGAAGACACCATCGAGCAATACCGGATCAGCGGCATGCGCCTTGGCCGACTGCTCTACCAGGGACGGTGGTTCGATTCGCAAGCCCTCATGCTGCGAGAAACCGCCCAGCGCTGGGTGGCTCGTGCGATCACCGGTGAGGTGACGCTCGAACTGCGCCGCGGCAACGACTACTCGATCCTGAACACCGAGAGCCCCAATCTGACCTATCAGCCGGAGCGGCTGAGCATGGAGAAGGTGGAAGATGCGGCGTTCACGCCAGCCGACCGCATCGGCCAGCTGACAATGCGCAACCTCGACATAGCCGATACCCGCGCCAAACTGAATCTCTATGGTAAGACAGGCTTGCTATCGAGCGGTGAAGGCTCCCAGATCTTCAGACTCGAGAGCGACAAGAGCTGAGCGTTTTCAAATCGTCTTTCCGCGTCATTGCGAGCCAACGGGTCGCGCGAATGCGCGCCCGATGACAGGCTCCGCGAAGCAATCCATCTCGCCACATAAAAGGAAGAATGGATTGCTTCGTCGCTTACGCTCCTCGCAATGACGGGCTAAAAAAAATGGCCGGGATTTCTCCCGGCCATTTTCAGTGAGCGATTGCCTTACCGCGGCGGCGCGATGCCGGGCGGGGGCGGCGGCAGCGATGCCGTTCCGCCGTTGAGCAGCGGCGTGATGCGGCGGACGGTGACGCGGCGGTTGATGCGGCTGGGTCCCGAGGTCTGCTCCTTCGGATATTGCGAACCATAGCCTTGCGAGGTCAGGTTTTCCGCGGGCACGGCGAACTGCTGCGTCAATAGCTCGGCTGCGGATTCGGCGCGCCGGTCCGACAGCGACAGATTGTCGGTGTCGTTGCCGGTCGCATCGGTGTGGCCCTCGATCAAAAACACCTCGCGCGGATTGCGCTGGATGGCGCGGTTGAGTCCGTCCGCAATCACCTGCAGCTTGGCCGCCTGATCGGGGGGAATTTCCCACGATCCGCTTTCGAAGGTGATGGTGTTGAGGTCGATGCTCGGCATCAACTGCCGCACCGACGGGCTGTAGCGGATTTCATCGAGCGAATAGCGCCGCGCGATCCGGTCCACTGGCGGCGCCTCCATAGTGTCGTAGATAACCTCCGGTGTTGCATCCTCGGAATCGACGATGTAGCGATCATAGGGGATGCGGATCACCGGCGGCGGCAGGTCCACATAGAAGCCGCCGATCGCTCTGGGATCGCGATAGCTGTTGTCGATGATGATGACCTCGCGACCGCCCTCATCGCGCCTTATCCGGCGCAGCAACTCGCCGTCGCGGCCGACCACCGTGATGATCTGCGTGCCGTCCGGACGGATCACGATGGTGCGGGTTTCCCCGCCCACGGTTTGGGTCTGGATGTCGCGCGCGCCGTAGCGGAAGCGATCCTCCTCGTTGTGGCGAATATACTCCTGGCCGCCGGGATCGCGAATGATGACGCGCCCGGGCTCGGTGATGACCGTGCGGCCGCCTTCCTGGACTTCGTGCCGTTCGCTGCGGAATTGATCCATGTTGCGCGGTCCCGGAGCCGGTGCGCCCGCTGAAAGCGCCTTGGTTCCCAGCGCCGGTGGCGGCGGGGGAAGCGGTGCGGTCACCGTCGGCGCGCGCTGGAACGCAGGCGCGACCGTCGGAGGTGTGTTTTGTACCCGGCCGGGCGGCGGGGTGGCGCCCGGTGCGGCCGGAACAGCGCCCGGAGCAGCCGGAGCGGCGGCACCCGGTGCCGGCGCACCGGGAGGCGGTCCGCCGCGCGGCGGCGGCGCGGTGGGAGTTGTGGTCGGAGTGGCTGCGCCAGCCGGCGGTGTCGGCGATACTCCGGGATGCGGCGGCAGCGCCGTCGGGCTTCCGGCAGCCGGCGGCGCAGTTTGAGTTTGCGGCGCAGGAGCCGGCGTTGTGGCCGACGGCAATTGCTTGACGCCCGCCGGCGGTGGGGGCGGCGGCACCTGAGATGGCGTGCCCTTCTGGAGCGCGGGTGGCGGGGTCGGCGCCGTCGGTTGCTTGGGGGCCGCAGGCGCCGTCGTCGCCGCCGGAGGTGCCGGCGGGAGCGCGTGTGCGGGTGGCGCTGCGGTCGGGGGAGCCGGCGGAGCGGTATGCACGGGCGGTGCGGCCGCGGGTGGCGGCGGCGCATGCGGAGGCGGCGCCGGGGGCGGCGTCGGACGTGCGGGTGGCGCTGCCGCCGGAGGAGGTGGCGGTGTCGGACGCGGCGGCGGTGCTGAAGCCGGAGGAGGTGGCGGCGTCGGACGCGGCGGCGGTGCCGCAGCAGGGGGTGGCGGCGGCTGTGCGGGACGCTGAGGCGCTGCGGCCGGCGGCGGCGCGCCCTTCGGCGGCGCCTTGGGTTTTCCGTCGGGGCCCAATTCTTCCTTGGTTCCCTGCGCCACAACGAGCGGCGCGGTCTGCGCATGCGATGCGAAGGTTGCGAGCTGCGTCACGGTCAGAGCAGACGTGGCAAGCAGCACGATGCGAAGTTTTGTCATGATGTCCTGGATCCCCGGAAAAATCTGGCGGCAAGGTTGGCGGGAAAAAGAGTGGCTTTCGCCGAACGTTTCGGCGGGTCGATCAACGGCTAATCGTTAGGCCGGATTGTGGCGGGCTACAAAACGCGAACGCTATTTATTTCGACAGCATAACGGGTTGCATACGCAATTGTTCATTACGCATTCAGACGATGCTTTCAAATCGAACTTTTACATTGTCCCCTGTGGCATCTCTGAGGCGCTGGTATGGAGTTTCGGCTGCGTGCCTGAAAAGCCGAAACTGCCGGCATCGGTTCCAAGCGGAGGTGCGGTCGGACTGTTCGGTCCGCGGACCGGCAGTTCGTCCGGCATCTTGCCCGGTAACTCCTCCGGCCGCGACGGCTCGCCGGGTTCATGCATAGGGGTAGGCACTTCCGGGCGAGGGTTGCCCGGAGGAATTCCCGGCGGAGGTTCAGTCGGCGTACCCGGCGTTGCCGCCGGAATTTCCGGTGGTTCGATTGGCATCGACGACAACGGCGAGATCGCCGCGATGTTCCGCGCCGCTACCGGAACTGGAACCGTTCCTACGGCGTATGGCACACCGCCTCAATGTTGTGACAGTCGGGATCGAGGACAAACGCGCCGTAATAATTGGGGTGATAATGCGCGCGGATTCCGGGCGCGCCGTTGTCGCGTCCGCCGGCTGCGATGGCCGCTTTGTAGAAGGCGTCAACGGTGGCGCGATCCTTCGTAGATCTACTTCACCAGCCCTTTCAACGCCGCCAATATGCGCGTGCCATTCGGACTGCCGAGCCCTGTGCACGCATCCCAGCCGACGCCGGCGCGGTACGCGCCGTTGTCGCCTTCGCTGACGTCGCGGAGAACGCCGGAGGCCAAATTCTTGTACAGGATCGGATTGAGGAACCCGAGCGGCGTTCCCAGCAACTGGTTGAGACGTGCGATCAGGCCCGCCCACATCGGCGCCGTGGCGCTCGTTCCGCCGATGCCCCCGACGGTGCCGTCGGGGCCCATGACCAGGACTCCCGTATCGGGGTCGGCGATTCCCGAGACGTCGGGTACGCCGCGGCCAATGCGATGTCCGGGGTTGACCGACACCGGGACGTTCGCCGAAGTCTGATAGGTCGGCAACGCAAACAGGCTGCTTACCCCTCCCCCGGTTGCGCTGGATGGACCGTCATTCCACACCGTCTCGCGGTTGATCACGCCGTTGGCAGCGACAACCCGGGTGCCGCCGCAAGCCAAGACCCACGGGCTCGAGGCCGGATAGTCGACGTGCTGCCGCTGGTCAGTTACTTCCTCGGTCGAGCCCTGGTCTCCGGCGGCGACGCAGACGTTGATTCCGGCCAGCGCAGCGCGCTGCAACGCCTCGTTCACCTTCATGATCGCTTGCTGGGTCCAGAGGATTTGGCCCGTCGGTCCGTCCTCGGGATTGCCGTAGCTGATCGAGATGATGGACGGCCGGTTTTGCATCGCCGTCACCGCCGAGGTCAGTGCATCGACCCAGCCCTGCTCGGTGAACTCGGTAAAGTACATCATGAACTTGGCTTTCGGCGCGACGGCGCCTGCCATGCAGATATCCAGCAGCACCTCGCCGGTCACGTCGGTGTCCTGGCTGCCGTCGCCGGGCTTGTTGCCCGGGCCGTGGACGACGACGTCGGTGAGTTTTGGCGGCGCCAAGTGAAGCGTATCCTTGAAGTAACTCTTCACGAGCTTCTGCGAATAACCACCGACCGCTGTCTGGCCGGAATCGCCGAGCGCGCCGTTGAATACGAAGATGGCGATCGTCTGTCCGCTGCCGTCTGCATCCGGAAAGCTATAAAAATCCGCGATCTCGGTCGGAAGGTAGTTCAGGGGCTGCGCAGCGCGGGACACAAAGCGGTGCCGGCTGCGCCGAAAATAAGGGCGTCCCATCACCCGGTTGTCGAAGCCGAAAACCGCTTCAACGATGCCGCGCAACGAGTCCGGGGTGTGGACCGGCCCGACCCTGCCGCGATAGCGGCCGCCCGGATGTTCCCAGATTTGCAGGTCGACGCCGAAGGCGCGCGTGGCATCGCCGATCTTTCCTTCAATCAGAACGCTTCGCTTGACCTCGCTGGCTTCAATCACCTTCAACTTGTTTGCCGTGGCAAATTTCTTTACCGCGTTGATGTCCTTTGCGTCGGCCTCGAAGGCGCTCAACACCCGGGCGCTTTGCGTCGAATGCATCCACTCATATGGACTATGCCCGATTTCCTTGAGCGAGGGGATGTGGGCGTGAGCAGGACGGGATCGCACATAGACGGTCAGCCTGATCGGCTGCTCGGGATCTGCCGGACCGATCACACGGGCGTTCGGCAGCGGCAACCTCTCGCTGCCGGCGACCCGGCGTAGATTTTCGTGCGAGTTTTGTTCGGACGTGGTTGCGAATTGCAGGCTTGGTTTGCGGGCCATGGTGCATCCCTCCGTTCAAGCGGCTGACGTGGTGGGAGGGCAATCCTGCAACCCAAGGTAAATCAGGTCAATGGCTTTCGGGGCGCTGACCAGGGCACGCCGGCGTGCCGGTCGGTCCAGCCGCACGCATACGTCACGCGGCACGACGCCGGAGGCGACGCTCTATTCGCGCGCCAGCAAGGTGTTGCTCCGGGTTCTGCCGGTCTCGACGTAACCGCGCGCGCGCATGTCGGCGATGCAGTCTTCCAGCCATTCGTTCTTCGACAGATGTTCGATCACCACCGCCTGCGGCCACAGCGATCGCGGCGCTTCCCTGAAGAAGCCGGTCAGCACGCGATCCTCAAAACCCTCGACGTCGATCTTCAAAGCATCGACCCGCGACACGCCGGCCTCTTCGAGAATCCGCTGCAGCCGCAGTGAAGCCACCTTGATGGCCTTGACCGAAGCATTTCCCGACACGATGTGGCTGGCGCCGAGGTTGTCGCCGTCGGTCTCGATCATCAGGTCGCCATCGGCAGGGCCGGCCGCCGCTGCCACCAGCCTCACCTGCGGATAGCCGGACGCCGAATTGTTGAAGGCAAGCCGGGCATGGGTGACGGGATGCGGCTCGATCGCGATCACCTTGCCTCCAGCGCCGACGTGCCGCGCGAGCGCAAGCGCATAAGTGCCGACATTGGCGCCGACATCGACGAACACGCCGCCCGCGCGGGTATGCGCCCGCAAAAAGTCCAGCTCTTCGAGATTGTAATCGGGATTGAACAGCGCCCCGCGCTCGGTGGCGCTGGCCTGATGATAGAAACGGAACGAGGCGCCCTGATATTGCACGTCCACCGGTCCCGCGCGCAGCAGATTGACCAGCCGCGACAGCATCGGCCGAAACGCGCCGCGCTTCAGCCGCGAGCGCTGGGCCAGCGCGATGATCGCGGCCTGGGCGGCATTGGGTGCGAACGCGCCGAACGGCGGCGGTGATGGATCGTTATCGGGAGTCACGCTTGTATCCTGTGTCAAAGCCGGCGCAGGCATAGCCGACTTTAGCGACGACTCCAACGGCTCCGTCGCCCCTGCGAAAGCAGGGGCCCATACGCCGCGGCCTCTCGATCTTGGGTAGTCGGCGTTGATACTTCCCGTAACAACTGAGGTCGGGGGTTATGGGTCCCTGCTTTCGCAGGGACGACGACGAGCGTTGCGTCCCCTGCCCTAGGATGACACCGGCGCGGCATCACGCTTCACCTTGCGCCAGCGGCCGACCTTCTGCAGGACTTCGGCGAGCTGTTCGATCGAATAGGGCTTTTGCAGCAGCTCAAAGCCGTAGCTGCCGTTTTGCGACAGCACGTGGCTGTAGCCGCTGGTCAGCACCACGGGCAGGTCATGATGGCGGCGGCGGATTTCCTGCGCCAGTTCGATGCCGCTCATGCCAGGCATCACCACGTCCGAAAACACCACGTCGAAACGGCTGGCATCGCTCATCAGTTCTTCGAGCGCGTGGGTGGCGTTGCCGACCAGTGTGGTGTGATAGCCGAGCCCGGCCAGCGCGTCGGTCGCGAACTTGCCGACCTCGGCATTGTCCTCGACCACGAGCACCCACATGCCCTGACCTTCGACCGGCGGCGCGTCTTCCGCCGCGACCTGCCGCGGCCGGCCGCCGCCGGCGGCGCGCGGCAGGTACAGCGTGAAGATGCTGCCCTTGCCAAGCTCGCTGGCGACGATCACTTCGCCCCCGGACTGTCTGGCGAATCCGAACACCTGCGACAGGCCGAGTCCGGTACCCTGTCCGACTTCCTTGGTGGTGAAAAACGGTTCGAAGATGATCCCGAACCGGTCCTGGGGGATCCCGATGCCGGTATCCTCGACGGACACCGCAACATAGCCGTGCGGATTTTTGGATGGCGCGGCAGTACCCGGCAATTCGGCGACCATCCGCACCGTAAGGGTGAGCCGCCCAGGGCCGTCGATGGCGTCGCGGGCGTTGACCGCCATGTTGATGACAGCGGTCTCGAACTGGCCCGCATCGGCATTGATGAAGCAAGGCTCGTCCGGCACGTGGATGACGATCTGGATCCGTGAACCGATCAGGGTGGCGATCATTTCGCCGAGCATCTGCACGTTTTGACCGACGTCGAACAGTTCCGGCTTCAAGGTCTGCCGCCGCGCGAAGGCCAGCAACTGGCCCGTCAGTTTTGCAGCGCGGGTTACGGTGTCCGAGATCGCGTCGATGTAGCGCAGCCGCCGCGGCTCCGGCAGATCCGGCCGCCGCAACATATCGACGGAGGCGCTGATGACGGTCAGAAGATTGTTGAAGTCATGCGCGACGCCGCCGGTCAATTGCCCCAGCGCCTCCAGCCGCTGGCCGTGCTTGAGCGCGTCCTCGGCTTCGGCGCGCTTGGCGGCTTCGGCATGAAGGTGCCGCGTTCGCCGCAGCGCCAGCGAGAGCAGGAAGAACAACAGCGCGGTGGCCGGCGCGCCGAAAATCAGATGCTGGCTCATGGTGGCGAGCCAGCGCGCCCGTATTGCCGATGTCTCCAGCCCCGCGCTGACATAGATCGGATATTCCGCAAGCCGCTGATAACCGAGGCGGCGCTCGATGCCATCGGCCGGCGATTTTACCGTGATTAGTCCGGCCTGGGGGTGGGCGACGATCTGTTGCCCGAGCGGCCCGTTCGGCTCGAATCGGAAATCACGGTCGAGGGCGGGGAAATGGGCCAGCACCGCGCCATCGGTCCGGACGAGCGCGAAAAAGCTGCCGGGTTCGCGACCGATCCGGGCGTAGAAATTCGCGAAATATTCCGGCAGCACGGAAGCGTGAATCACGCCGGCAAAGCTGCCATCCTCGTTCTCCCGCCTCCGGCTGACGCCGAAGAACGCCGCGCCCTGGTAGGGCGGCCTCGGTTTCAACGCCTCGCCAATATAGGTGCCGACATCGCGCTCGACATGGGCGCTGAAATAATCCCGGTCCGAGAAATCGATGGCGGGCGCCGGTACCACCAGGCTGTTGGCAAGCGCCCGGCCCCTGGCGTCGAAAATCCAGACCGATTTCACCTGCGGCAGCGAATCGGCGAGCTGTTTGAGCCGCGGGTGCAGGGTCTCCTCGCGGGAGGCGATGCCGGCGTCGGGAATGCCGCGGACGATCTCGGCGATTTCCGACAGGCTGCGGTCGATGGTCTCGAACACTTTTAGCGCGTGCTCGTGCGCGACATCCAGCGCGCGCTCGATTTCCCGGTCGGCGGTCTCGTTGGTGGAAACCCAGGAGACGGCGGAAGCAAAGACGAACAGCGCCAGTGGGAGGGCCAGCGAGGCGGCCATCATCCATTGCAGCAGTCTTAGCGAATTGGGTTGCGCAGTCTGCACGGGCGCTCCTGCTCCATGCAGAGCTTACTGCAATCTTTCCCGCGTCACAAAGCCAAGTGATGAGACGGAACACCAGCCTTTCCGTTATCCCGGCGTAACGGCCGATCCGTTATCGCCGGCGTAACGGCTTTGCCGTTATCGCAGGAGGTGCGAGCCTCTTCGGCGAGCCTCGAAGCATGACCAGATCGGATGTGGCCATCGTTCGAGGCCGTCGCAATTGCGACGGCGCCTTGGGATGACGGCGGCGCCTGTAGCTCTCGGCGCCTGCGATCAATCGATAAACTGATAATCAATTCGTATCCGGCCATCGTCGGCCAGCAGGCAGACGATCAGTCCGGTCGCGGCGACCGCGCCGCCGCCTTTCGGCACCATGCGCCAGTTGAACCTGACGAGGTCGCGGAGCTGCTCGACGCCGCCGTTGGGCTCGAACCGGTAATTGCGTTCGGCGACGTTGGTCTGGTGCGAGGTGGCGACGCGGGTCTCCAGAGCGGCGTGGCCGTGCACCTCGCGCTCCCGCACATAATGGGTGCCATTCTTGATCCAGAGGGCTGCGACCTCGGCGCGGCGGGCGGCCGGATCGGCTTCATTCCAGACCTGGATGTAACGCTTGGCGAGGTCTTCGGCGTGGGACATGGGACCTATCTCTTCTCGAATTTTTCGTGCCGGCTGACCGGCGATGAAGAGAGGATAGGGATGGAAAACTGGACGATGAATGGCTATTTGGCCTAGATTATTGTCCAGACGTCCAGACCAGCGGTGGGTGAGGAAGAGCACATGGATCCCCTCGACGATGCATTTTCGGTCATGCGGGTGCGCCAATCGCTCTATGCGCGGGTCGATGCCGGCGCGCCCTGGGCGATCCGGTTCCGGGAAGGCAAAGCCGCGCGATTTGGCCTGGTTGTCGCAGGCTCCTGCTGGCTCACGACGGAGGCGCCTTCGAAATCGATCCCGCTCGCGGCGGGCGATTGCTACGTGATCCTGGATGGCTCGACCTACACGCTCGGCGACGATCCGCGCTCGGCGCCGCAGAACTGTTTTGACGTGATGCCAAAACTGGTCGATGGCGCGGTCGGCATCGGCGGCGGTGGGGCGGCGGCCACCGTCGTGACCGGTTGGTTCGTCTATGACGAACTCGGCGCCCGCCCGTTGACCGCGCTGCTGCCGCGCGTGCTGCATACAAGCGTCGATGGCTACCGCACCGAGATTTTGAAAGCGACGCTCGAATTGCTGGCGAAGGAGACCGAACGCCCCGGCATCGGCTCCGGCGTCGTCATTTCGGGGCTTGCGGATATCCTGTTCGTGCAGGCGATCCGCAGCCATCTCAACCACGCCAATGAGGACGACGTCGGCTGGCTCGCGGCCTTGTCCGACAAGCGCATCGGTGCTGCGATGCGCGCGCTGCACGGCAGTCCGGCCGACGCGTGGACCGTGGAGAAGCTCGCGGCGCGTGCCAACATGTCGCGCTCGGCATTTGCCGCGCGCTTCAAGGCAAAGCTCGGCGAAGCGCCGCTGGAGTATCTGACGCGCTGGCGCATGTTCCGCGCCGGCGTGCTGCTGCGGCACACCGAGCGCTCGCTGGCGGAAATCGCCAATGAAGTCGGCTACGAGAGCGACGCGGCGCTGAGCAAGGCGTTTCACCGCGTCGTCGGCATGGCGCCTGGCGCGTTCCGTAGGCAGAACGCGGAGGCGAGCGGAAGGAAAGCTGCAGCCTGATAGTTGGCGTCATCCTGTGAGGTGCGAGCCTCTTCGGCGAGCCTCGAAGGATGCTGACCCGGTGCTTGCGGCTCATCCTTCGAGGCTCGCTGCGCTCGCACCTCAGGATGACGACGCAGTTTGCGGCGGAAATGCGCGGGCGGCGGCCTAACATTACAGTTGCTTTTTTTGCGGGCTTCTGAATCCATGGGCAACCATGATTCGAATGTCGTGGGCGCGGGCCGCGTCGGTTGAGGAGACGCTTGCGTTGTGGGCGGCGTCGCTTCGAGAGATCAAGCAACGGATACGTCCGTTGTTCACGCAAGAGCGTGTTGCGACGAATGCAGGTCTATTCCTGGAAGGTCTGCTCGGAGATGAGCAGCGCAAGACCGGTTGGATGCGCGCGGAGGCGGCTGGCGATCCCGGCCCATGGCGGCAGCAGGCGATTCTGGGTCGTGGAGACTGGGACGCCGATGCCCTGCGCGATATCGTGCGCGACTACGTCATCGAGCATTTGGCGGATGACGATGCGGTGCTGGTGATCGACGAGACCGGTTTTCTCAAACAGGGCAAAGCGTCATGCGGAGTGGCGCGGCAATACACTGGTTCGGCAGGGAAGATCACGAACTGCCAGATCGGCGTCTTCGCTGCCTACGTTTCGCGTCATGGCCATGCGTTCATCGATCGCGCGTTGTATCTCCCGAAGGAATGGACCGACGATCCGGATCGTCTGGAAGCCGCATATGTGCCTGCCGATGTCGGCTTTGCGACCAAACCAAGGCTTGCGACGAGAATGATCGCACGCGCGATAGCCGCGTCTGTACCATTCAGGTGGGTTGCCGGCGATACCGTCTACGGTGTTGGCAACATCGAACAGCAGCTACGTCGGGCAGGCAAAGGCTACGTGCTTGGGGTCAGCAGCGCTCATGTGTTTCGATCCTGGGGCAAGCGACCGCCGGTCGCCGGTACGGCTGCAGACCTCGCCCGGACGCGGCACTCATCCGACTGGAAGCGCCTGTCGGCGGGAGCCGGAACCAAAGGACCGCGGCTGCACGATTGGTGTTATCTCGAATTGGCCGATCTCGAGGCCGAGCAGTTCAACAGTGCAAATGACGGTTTGTGGACACGCGGTCTACTGATCCGTCGTCGCATCGCCGATGATGACCTCGCCTTCTTCACCACCTGGTGCCCAGCGGGAACAGCCCTTGAAACGCTGGTCGCGGTCGAAGGCCATCGATGGGCGATCGAGGACGGCTTTGAAACCGCGAAAAACGAGTTCGGGCTCGATCACAACGAGAGCAGATCCTGGCATGGCTGGCACCGTCATGTGTCCTTGGTGATGCTCGCCTTCGCCATGATGGCCGCGATCCGACATCGCGCCAATCCGCCACCGCCCAAAAAAACGAAACGGCGCCCCCCGGCAAAAGCCAAAGCATAACCACCCCACCACTGATCCGTTGGTCAATCCAGGAAATCCGCCGCATTGCCATCAGACTTGCGCGAAAGCGGATTCAACCCGCACACATCATCGCATGGTCTTTTTGGCGCAGAGCTCACCAGGCTGCCGCTCAACGCGCCCACTTCAAATCAAAAAAGCAACTGTAATGCTAAGCCGGAAGCACAAGGAAGCCGGCGCGCGGAAAGTGCACGACGACCTCGCCGGCGCGGGGATCGTGCCTGCGAATGGCGATGTGCTGCGGCGACAGCGCCACGATCTCGCCAGCGACTTTGACCTTGCCGTAATCGTCCGGCATCACCTCGACCCGGTCGCCGGGCTTGCGGCCGTTCGGCTCATTGGGATCGGCCATGATGGCGGTCTGTGGCGTGGCGGCCGCGGCGATGTCGAGTGCCGCGGATGTCGTGCCCGATCGCGCGCATTCGCGCTTCCCACGCCCGCAGGTTTGCGAATTCCGCCAACATTCCGTCGGCGTCAGGCAGGTTCTGGCGCACGTACCAGACGTTCATATAGGCGTGGACGTCGCAAAGGCCGGCCCTGTCGCCGCTCATCTACTTCTGTCCGTCACTTAATTGGGTTTCGATCCACTGCAAATGCGCGCGAAACTGATCGCGCATCTGCGGGATCGCCGCTTTCATGGCCACGACGTCGAACCTGGCGCCGCGCAGCTTTTCGCGGTCGGCGATGAATTCCTGCGGAACCTTGTCGGCGAGCGAGCCGAACACGAGGTTGACGTTGTTCTGGAAGAACGAGCGGTCGGTCCACATCGCCGTGGCCCAGGCGATACCTTCGTTTCCGGCCGGAAACAGCGTCGGCTCGGGGAAACGCCGTTGCAACTCGCGAAGGATGCACTGCGTGTCGCAATAGATGTCGGCGCCGATCTGCATCACCGGCGTACGCCGATAGCCACCGGTCATCGGCATCAGGTCCGGCCGCGGCATGATCCGCGAAATTTGCACCGAGGTCCACGCAATGTCCTTCAGGCCGAAGACGATGCGGACCTTCTCCGAGAACGGCGACCCGTCGAAATGATGCATGATGATCGGAGACGTGGCGGGCATGCGATCCTTCAAGGCTGGGGTTCGCGGAAAGCGTAATCCGCGAACGACCGGTCTTCAATCGATCGAATGCCCGCCAGCACCAATCCCGCGTCCGATCCGCGGCCCGGCGCGGGGGCCGGGGTCAGGCCGGATGCTCGCCGGCGCGCTGCGGCAACAGCAGGATCAACAGCACCATGACCATCGCCAGCGAGGCCGATGCCGTGTACCGGCTGAGCGCCAGGCCGCCATGGTCGAGCGGCTTGTCGAGGAAATCGCCGACCGTGGCGCCGAGCGGCCGGGTCAGCACGAACGCGGCCCAGAACAGTACGGTGCGCGAAGTGTTGGTCCAGAGATAGGCGGCGGTGATGACCGCAAGTCCGGCGGCAAACACCAGCGCGCCGCCGCCATAGCCGAGCCCCGTGGAGTCGGCCATCCAGTCGCCGAGCGCGGTGCCCAGGGTCTGCGAAAACATGATCGTGACCCAGTAGAAGGTCTCTGCTTGCCGCGAATTGATCGAGGCGATCGAAACCGTTCCCAGCGTGCGATACCAGATCGCCAGCGAAGCAACCAGCAGCGCGGCGAGCAGCGACGAGCCGCCGAGATAGCCGATCCCAAGCGAGCGATCGACGAAATCGGCGAGCGTGGTTCCAACCGTGGTGGTTGCGACGATCACCGTCCAGTAAAGAAACGGATGAAACCGTCGCGCGCCCATCTGCGCGGCGACGGCGGCGGCGAAAATCGCCGCAAAGATCGCTGTCCCGACCAGATAGCCGAGATTCATCGACATCGTCACGGCGTCGCCGCCGGTCTCGCCGAGCGTCGTCGCAAGTATCTTGACGATCCAGAAGCCCAGAGTGACCTGGGGAATCTTGCTGGCGTCCTCGCTGACGACCAGCTCATTGTAATATTCATCCATGCTGCTTCACTTTCACTTGATGACGACGGCCAAGCTTGTTGTCGGCCGTCAGCCGCGCTTTGAACATCTTTGGATACAACGCTTTGTGCGTCAGGATTTTGCCGCCGAATCCATGATCGATAACAATTCCGCGACGGTCTGCTTGCACTTGGCGGCGTCCGGCGTGCTGGCGCGAAGCGCTTCGAGCGCGCGATCAATCGCCTTGTCGACAGTGTGCCAGTCGGCGGCGGCGCGTGGCTTCAACGCGGCTTCCGCGTCGTCCCACCGCGTCTCGAGGTCCTTGATGCGGGTTTTGGCGCCGGCCAGATCGCCCTTGTCGAGCAGGGCGGAGACATCGATGACGATGGTGCGGAAGGGCGTCAGGTCGCCGAGTTTTGACGACATCGCCGCTTCGGCGAGCGAGACGAATGAGATTGGATCATACGTGTGCAGGCGTGGTTCGCTGGTCGACACCGTCAGAACGCCGACGGCCAGCGCCAAAATTATCTTGTTCATGCCTATTCTCCTCGTAGTTCACCCGCGCGATTGCGTGGGTTTCTGGTGGACATTGAGATTGGAAATCATCGCGCCGGATCGGCCTTGCCCGCGCGGTCGCCTTCAAAAGTTACCCAAATGACGAGCGCGATGATGACGGTCAGAAATGCGATGCTGGTGTAGATCGTGCCGAGACCGACGCCGCCATAGCCTCTCGATTGCGACAGCAAATCGCCGAGCGAAGCGCCAAGCGGGCGCGTGAGAATGTAGGCCAGCCAGAAGGTGAGAACCGGATTGGCGCCGAAATGCCAGGCGGCCGCGATCAGCGCGATCAGGGCGCCGAACACGATGACGCCGAGCTGGAAGCCGAGGCCGAGGGCTTCCGTCGCCAGATCGCCCGCCGCCGTTCCGAGCGCAAAGGTGAAAAGAATAGCAAGCCAGTAGAACAGCTCGCGCCGCGAGGTGACGATGGTGTGGATTGAAAGGGTTCGCTCGACGTCGTACCAGATCGCGAAAGTGGCGGCCAGCGCGCACGCGAACGCAGCCGTGCTGATATAGAGGCTGATCTCGAGCTTGTCGGTCAGCAGATCAGTGATCTCTGTGCCGACAACGCTGACAAGAACCACCGTCAGCCAATAGATCCAGGGTACGTAGCGCCGCGCGCGAAGCTGCAGCGCCAGAGCGGCGGCAAGCAGGATAGCCATGTTCGCGGCGGTCACGGTGGCGCCAAGGCCGACATGCACCGCGAGATAATCGGCTCCGGTCTCGCCAACGGTGGTCGAGAGGATCTTGATGACCCAGAACACCGCCGTGACTTCCGGGACCTTGTTGAGCATCTGCTGCAAGCGCGGGGTTGCGGTAACGGGCACGTGGTATATCTCCGTGAAGGGAATTTCGGGTTGCGTGAAAGCCGATGCCGGACCCTGGCGACGTCGACTTAGGCGCTCCTTAGGGGGAGTATGTTCCGAAGCCGCGGCCAACGCGTGCCGGCGATGCAAAAACGCCTGTTCGCGCGTTCTAAGTCTGCGCTAAGTCGGGCGCGGGAGACTTGGTGCCGGTGCCAAATCAAAAATCACCGCGCACGGAACGGTGACACCCCGGTGCAGGGCGGAAATGTGAGGCGCGAAGCTCGCCTTGCGCGCGGGACGAGGAATCGGGCATGCGGGTTTTGCTGATCGAGGACGACAAGATGGTCGGGGCGGCCGTCGCGCAGGCGCTCAGGGATGCCGCCTACGCGGTCGATTGGGTGACGGACGGCGAGACCGCGATCCATGCCGCGGAAAACGAGGCGTATGAGGTGGCGCTGCTCGATCTCGGGCTGCCGGTAGCCGACGGCCGCGAGGTGTTGCGCCGGATTCGCCGGCTCGGCCGCAAGCTACCCATCATCATCGTGACTGCGCGCGACGGCGTCGACGACCGCATCGACGGCCTCGACCTTGGCGCGGACGATTATCTGGTAAAGCCGTTCGAAATTCGCGAATTGCTGGCGCGCATGCGCGCGGTGCTTCGCCGCGAAGGCAGCGGCTCGCCGGCACTGCTCAGCAACGGCAACCTCCGTCTCGATCCGGCGACACGGGAGGCTCAGTTTTCCGGCGAGACGGCGCTATTGACGGCCCGCGAGTTCGCCTTGCTGCAGGCGCTGCTGACGCGGCCGGGCACCATCCTGTCACGCAGCGAGCTCGAGCGGCAAATCTACGGCTGGAATGAAGAGGTCGAGAGCAACGCGATCGAGTTCCTGATCCATACCATCCGCAAGAAGCTGGGAGCGACGGCCATCCGCAACGTGCGCGGGGTCGGCTGGATGGTGGACCGCCCGTCATGACAAGGTCGTTGCGCGCGCGTCTCTTCGTCGGGTTGACCGCCATCATCCTGTTGGCGGGCTGCGTCGGTGGCTTGTTCAGCTACGTCTGGGCCTTCGACGAAGCGATCGAGATGCAGGATTCGATCCTGATCCAGATTGGCAGCCTGTTACAGAACGGCAGCGTCAAGAGCGAGCAGTCACTGCACGGCGTTGACGCGGACGCGCAGGTTGATGTCGTGGAATTGGGGACGGCGCCTCGCGGCTCGGCCGAGGAACGTCAACTCTGGAACTTCCGGGACGGCTTGCACGTGGTGTCGCGCCAAGCCGGATCGATGCGAGTGCTGGTGCGGACGCGGCCCGATGGAAGCCGGTTTGCCGTATTGCAGCCTACGGACGTTCGCGACGATATCGCGGGCAATATGGCGCTTCGGACGCTGCTGCCGATTGCGGCGCTGATCCCATGCCTGCTGCTGGTCACGGCTTTCGTCATCGCGCGGTCGCTGCGCCCGATGGTCCGGCTGGCCGGCGATCTCGACTTGCGACGTGCCGACGACATGACCCCGCTTCCGCTCTCCGGGACTCCCAGCGAACTTCATCCGTTCATCACATCGATCAACGGGTTATTGGAGCGAATGAAGCTGATGATGGATCAGCAACGGCGTTTCATCGCCGATGCCGCGCACGAACTGCGGACGCCCATCACCGCCCTCAGCCTGCAGGCCGAGAATCTCGCGCCGGTCGATCTGCCCGCGGAAGCGCGCGAACGTCTGGCCGCGCTCAGCGAAGGCATGCGCCGCACCAAGCACCTGCTCGAACAATTGCTCGCGCTGGCGCGGCATGACGCCGGCCCTTGCAGCGAGGCGGCGATGGTGCAGCTCGACCGCACCGTCAAGGATTTGGTGGCCGACTTGCTGCCCGACGCCGCGCGCAAGGGCATTGATCTCGGCTTCGAGATGATCGAGCCGGTCGCGACCAGGGGCGAACCCGTGATGATAGCCGCGATGATCCGCAACCTGATCGACAATGCGGTGCGCTTCACGCCCCGGGGCGGTCGCGTCGATATCGGGGTCTATCGCGAGGGCAACGATGCCGTCATCCAGATCGAAGATACCGGACCGGGGATTCCGCCAGGCGATATCGATCGAATCTTCGAGCCGTTCTTCCGCGGCAGCCGGCCGAGCGAGGAGGGGACGGGCCTCGGCCTGTCGATCGTAAAGCGAACGGTCGATCGCCTCGATGGATCGGTGCTGCTCGAAAATATCAGCGGTGCCGAGCAAACCGGGCTTCGGGCGACGGTGCGCCTGCCCGCCGCCGATGGCTAAAGCTCCAGATTTGACGCGTTTTCTTTACGCGAACCGGTATCCACTTCGCTCGAAAACGCTTTAGATCTGCCGCTCGACCATCTTCAGCTTGAGCTCGGCGATCGCTTCCGAGGGATTTAAGCCCTTCGGGCACGCCTTGGCGCAGTTCATGATGGTGTGGCAGCGGTAGAGCCGGAACGGGTCTTCGAGATTGTCGAGCCGCTCGCCGGTGGCCTCGTCGCGGGAATCCTTGACCCAGCGCGTCGCCTGCAGCAGTGCGGCGGGGCCGAGGAAGCGCTCGCTGTTCCACCAATAGCTCGGGCACGAGGTCGAGCAGCACGCGCACAGAATGCACTCGTAGAGCCCGTCGAGCTTTTCGCGGTCCTCGTGGCTCTGCTTCCATTCCTTCTGCGGCGTCGGCGTCGTGGTCTTCAGCCACGGCTCGATCGAGGCATATTGCGCGTAGAAATTGGTGAGGTCAGGCACCAGGTCCTTCACTACCGGCTGGTGCGGCAGCGGATTGACCTTGACCGCGCCGTCTTTGACGTCGTGCATCGATTTGGTGCAGGCCAGCGTGTTCTGGCCGTCGATGTTCATGGCGCAGGAGCCGCAGACGCCTTCGCGGCAGGAGCGGCGGAAGGTCAGGGTCGGATCGATGTGGTTCTTGATCCAGATCAGGCCGTCCAGCACCATCGGCCCGCATTCGGCGGTGTCGATGGTGTAGGTGTCGACGCTCGGGTTTTTGCCGTCGTCCGGATTCCAGCGATACACCTTGAACTCGCGCGTCTCGGTCGCGCCCGCCGGCTTCGGCCAGGTCTTGCCGCCGGTGATTTTTGAGTTCTTCGGAAGCGCGAATTCAACCATCTGCCTTGCCTCTGCGGTTCAGTTCGTCAGTGCCGGGCAACAACGCAAAGCGCGTCTTTGCACTAGATGACCCGGCAATCCATCATCTTCGAAGAAAGATGGATGCGCGGGTCAAGCCCGCGCGTGACAAGTAGAGATCAATACACCCGCGCCTTCGGCGGGATGTACTGCACGTCGTTCGTCATCGTGTAGTCGTGCACCGGGCGGTAATCGATGCTGGACTTGCCGGCATCGTCCATCCACGCCAGCGTGTGCTTCATCCAGTTCTTGTCGTCGCGCGTGGAGAAATCTTCCCGCGCATGCGCGCCCCGGCTCTCGGTGCGGTTCGCCGCCGAGTCCATCGTCACCACCGCCTGCATGATCAGATTGTCGAATTCGAGGGTTTCGACCAGATCGGAATTCCAGACCAGCGAACGGTCCGATGTCGAGACGTCGCCGATGCCGCCATGCACCTTGTGGATCAGGTTCTGGCCTTCGTTCAGAATCTCGCCGGTGCGGAACACCGCGCAATTGGTCTGCATCACATGCTGCATGCTGTCGCGCAGCTTAGCCGTCGGCGTGCCGCCGGAGGCATAACGGTAATGGTCGAGCCGCCCGAGCGCCTTGTCGGCGGAGCCCGCCGGCAGTTCCGGCTGCTTGCCGTTCGGGGTCAGCTTTTCCGCGCAACGCAGTGCCGCCGCGCGGCCGAACACGACCAGATCGATCAGCGAATTCGAGCCAAGCCGGTTGGCGCCGTGCACGGAGACGCAGGCCGCTTCGCCGAGCGCCATCAGTCCCGGCACCGTGGCGTTGTCGTCGCCGTTCCGCTTGGTCAGCACTTCGCCGTGATAATTGGTCGGGATGCCGCCCATGTTGTAGTGCACCGTCGGCACGATCGGGATCGGCTCGCGGGTGACGTCGACATTGGCGAAGATTTTTGCCGATTCGGAAATGCCGGGCAGCCGTTCCTGCAGCACCTTCGGATCGAGATGATCGAGGTGCAGGTAGATGTGATCTTTCTTCTTGCCGACGCCGCGGCCTTCGCGGATCTCGATGGTCATCGAGCGCGAGACCACGTCGCGCGAAGCGAGGTCCTTGGCGGAGGGCGCATAGCGCTCCATGAAGCGCTCGCCCTCGGAATTGACGAGATAGCCGCCCTCGCCGCGCGCGCCTTCGGTGACGAGGCAGCCCGCGCCGTAGATGCCGGTCGGGTGGAACTGGACGAACTCCATGTCCTGCAGCGGCAGGCCGGCGCGCAGCACCATGCCGCCGCCGTCGCCGGTGCAGGTATGCGCCGAGGTGCAGGAAGCGTAGGCGCGGCCGTAGCCGCCGGTGGCGAGGATGGTGGTCTGGGCGCGGAAGCGGTGCAGCGTGCCGTCGTCGAGCTTGAGCGCGATCACGCCGCGGCAGACGCCTTGGTCGTCCATGATCAGGTCGATGGCGAAGAATTCGATGTAGAATTCCGCGGCGTGGCGCAGCGCCTGGCCGTACATCGTGTGCAGCATGGCGTGGCCGGTGCGGTCGGCGGCGGCGCAGGTGCGCTGCGCCTGGCCCTTGCCGTAGTCCAGCGTCATGCCGCCGAACGGGCGCTGATAGATCTTGCCGTCCTCGGTGCGCGAGAACGGCACGCCCCAATGCTCGAGCTCGTAGACCGCTTCGGGCGCGTTGCGCACCATATATTCGATGGCGTCCTGGTCGCCGAGCCAGTCCGACCCTTTGACGGTGTCGTACATATGCCAGCGCCAGTCGTCTGGATGCATGTTGCCGAGCGACGCGGAGATGCCGCCCTGGGCCGCGACCGTATGCGAGCGGGTCGGAAACACCTTCGTGATGCAGGCGGTGCGCAGGCCTGCTTCGCTGCAGCCGACCACGGCGCGCAGGCCGGCGCCGCCGGCGCCGACGACGACGACATCGTAGGTATGATCTTCGATCGGATAGGCTTTTCCCTTGGTGGCGGGACCGCCGCTGCCATTCGTCGCGTTGCCATTGCCATCAGCGGCCATGCGCTAAACTCCCGATGACAGTTTGAGAATCGCGTAGATCGAGGCCAGCGCCACCGCGATGCAGAAGAAGTTGTTGGCCATCACGCTGGCGAGCTTCACCTTCTCGCCATGCACGTAGTCTTCGATCACGACCTGCATGCCGATCTTCATGTGCCAACAGCTGGCGATGATGAAGAGCAAGAGGATGATGGCGATCGGCATCGAGCCGAGGATTTGCGCCGCTCCGGCCTGGTTGCGGCCAAGCAGCATCAGTACGATCACGATGACCGGTACGATCAATAGCGTCATCGCCACCGCGGTGAGGCGCTGGCGCCAGAAATCCTTGGTGCCGGAATGCGAGGCGCCGAGATTGCGGACGCGCGCCAGCGGCGTGCGCATCGAGGGAGAGTTTGGCGCGCTCATCGTCCGCCTCCGATCGTGTAGGCGACGATCCACACCAGCACTGTGAGCGAAATGCCGCCGATCAGCGCGCCCCAGGTCAGCGCTTCGCGTTCGTTTGCCTTGAAGCCGTAGCCGAGGTCCCAGACGAAATGGCGCAGCCCGCTGAGAAGATGATGCAGCAGCGACCAGGTGTAGCCGAACACGATCAGCCGCCCGATGATGCTGCCGGTAAAGGCCTGCACATGGGCGTAGGCGGTGGGGCCGGAGGCGGCGGCGATCAGCCACCAGGCCAGCAGCAAGGTCCCGAAATACAGCGCGACGCCGGTGGCGCGGTGGACGATGGACAGCGCCATCGTCAGGGTCCAGCGATAGGTCTGCAGATGCGGAGAAAGCGGTCGTTCGATCCTGGCGGTCATCGGCGGCTTTTGACGGTTTGCGGGGCCGCGAATGGCCCTTTGGGGATCGCGGTTGATGAATTCTATTTACGTAGTCGAAACAGCCAGTGCAACGACCAAATGCCGGGAAATCGAACTCGTATTCATTACTAGATCGGTGACGAAGCGAAATCGATCCGTTGCTTGGTATACCAGCTAACGCAACGCTGCTGAAAGATCGAATCCGCGTTCTGTTATTGCTTCGAACGGGCGATCGCGTGCGCGCCAAAAGGATTGGTGGCACGCCATCGCTCGACCAGGTAATCGACGAATACCCTGCTTTTTGGCGATGTCAGCCTGGAAGGCTGAAACAACAGCTGCAGCGGCGCGGGCGTCGGCTCGAACTCGACGAGGATGGGCTGCAAGGCGCCATCAGCGATATCCGCCTCAATTTGCCAGGACGGCACTCGGATGATTCCGGCGCCCTCTTTCGCCGCCGATACCACGGCGTCGAGGCTATTCACCCAGAGCCGGCCGGATATGCGGATTCTGCGTTCCGCCTTCGCGCCCTCCTTGAAGCGCCATTCGGCGATGCCGGGTGCATCGGAGAACACCAGACAGTCGTGACGGCTGAGATCGGCGGGTATCTGCGGCACCCCGTGGCGTAATTTGCGTAATACTCCCGCATTCGGGAAGGGTGTACCCTGTGCAAAATCTTCGTAACCCGGGGAGTTTGACATGGCTTCGATGTTCAACCCCACCTCGCATTCAGGGACCATCCATGGGCCCACAGATTCCAGTCGCGACGCTGACGATCGGCTGACCTGCCCGCTGGCTTTCTCCGCGGTGGGATTGCTCGCCAGCTGCCTCGCGCTGGCGATTCAGGATGAAGCATCGCTGGATGCGCTCCGGGTCGCCTTGATCTTGGGTGCCGCGCCGGTCGCGGCATTGGTGGCGCTACGAATTTATCGGTAAAGCTTGGGAAATTCGTACCCTGAAGGCAGATGCGGGAATGATGATGGCCGGGCTCAATCCCGCGGAGCTTGTCGAACTGGCGCTGATGCTGGTGGCAGTCGGCGCGCTGTCGGGATTTTTCGCCGGCATTTTCGGCATCGGCGGCGGCGCGATCCTGGTGCCGGTATTTTATGAATGCTTCCGGCTCGCCGGCGTGCCGCTGGAGGCGCGGATGCCACTCTGCATCGGCACCTCGCTCGCCATCATCATCCCGACCTCGATCCGATCGTTTCGCGCCCATTACCTCAGAGGCGCGGTCGACATGCAAATCCTCAGATTGTGGTGGGCGCCGATCGTGACCGGCGTCGTCGCCGGCAGCGTCATTGCGCGCTACGCGCCGGAGCGGCTGTTCAAGATCGTGTTCGTGATGGTGGCGTGGTCGGCGGCGGCAAGGTTGCTGCTGGCGCAGGAGAACTGGAAATTCGGCGACGATCTCCCGAAAGGGCCGCTGATGCGGGTCTACGGCTTCGTCGTCGGATTGCTGTCGACCTTGATGGGGATCGGCGGCGGATTGTTCTCGAACCTGCTGATGACATTCTACGGCCGGCCGATCCATCAGGCGGTCGCGACCTCGTCGGCGCTGGCGGTGCTGATCTCGATCCCCGGCGCGCTCGGCTACATCTATGCCGGCTGGCCCGCGGCCGCGCGCTACCCTGATGTGGCCGCGCTGCAATTGCCGTTCGCGATCGGCTACGTCTCGCTGATCGGCGCTATTCTCGTGATGCCGACCAGCCTTCTGACGGCGCCGCTCGGGGTCAGGGCGGCACATGCGTTGTCGAAGCGGCGGCTGGAGATCGCGTTTGGCGCGTATCTCTTTATTGTCGGCAGCCGGTTTGTGATAAGCCTGCTCTGAACGGCAAAAGGCCTGCACGTTACGAGCCGGGCAGGAGCTTTCGGCGAGGCACCTCAGGGCATCGTCATCATTCGCGCCGCGGAAGCCGCCTTAATCCTTTAATCGCACCTCGCTATGAAACCACATTCGGAGATCGCCGATTCCTTCGATGCGATCGGAATCGGAGAGCACTTGCAGTCGTGCCGCGATTGCCTCGTCCCCGACGGGCAGGTCGAGCGCCTTGCAGCGCTGCAGGGCCAGAATGACGACCTTCGCAGTCTTTTGCCACATCGGCTGCAAAATCGGGAAAATAATGCCGTCGAGATCAGACTCGGTCACAGAGGACGGGAGGCGGACCTGATCCCATTTAAGTTCGCTGCTGATGGTTGCGACTTGCTCGTCAAGGAGAGGCGGCTCGATGTCTGGGAACTGATCATGAATCGGCGCAAGCAGCTTCCGCTGCAAGTCAGCGACGACTTCCCAAAGCAAGCCATCGAATCTTAGCCGCTCCTCTTTGCCGAGGCCGGCGATAGCCATACGCGCATCGTCCAGTGCAACGTGAGCGTCAAGTATGTGTTCTTGAATCCGGACGGCCTGTTCGCGGTTCATTGCCCCGGCGCGATGTCTCGCGCTCCCTACTTGTTCGAATAGATATCCTTGTAATTATCCCGCAAAATATTCTTCTGCACCTTGCCCATGGCGTTGCGCGGCAAATCGTCGACGATGAAGACGCGCTTGGGCATCTTGAATTTCGCCAGCCGGCCGTCGAGCGCCTTCAGCACCGAGGTCTCGTCGACATCAGCACCCTTGTTGCAGACCACGACCGCGGTGACGCCCTCGCCAAAATCGCCATGCGGCACGCCGATGACGGCGGATTCGACCACGCCCGGCATGGCGTCGATCTCGCTCTCGATCTCTTTCGGGTAGACGTTGAAGCCGCCGGAGATCACGAGATCCTTGCCGCGGCCGAGAATGTGCACATAGCCCTTGTCGTCGATCTTGCCGAGATCGCCGGTGATGAAGAAACCGTCGTCGCGGAATTCGGCTTTTGTCTTCTCCGGCATCCGCCAATAGCCCTTGAATACGTTGGGGCCCTTGACCTCGATCATGCCGATGGTGTCGGGCGCCAGTTTCTTGCCGGTTTCGGGATCGGTGACGCGCACGGTGACGCCGGGCAGCGCATGGCCGACGGCGCCGGGCACCCGCTCGCCGTCATAGGGATTGGACGTGTTCATGTTGGTTTCGGTCATGCCGTAACGCTCGAGCACGGCGTGGCCGGTGCGCGCGGCCCATTCGCGGTGGGTGTCGGCGAGCAGCGGCGCGGAGCCCGAAATGAACAGCCGCATGTGTCTGGCGGATTCCCTGGTCAGTGCCGGACTTTGCAGCAGCCGCGTATAGAAGGTCGGCACGCCCATCAGCACGGTTGCGCGCGCCATCAATTTGATGATCAGTTCGGGATCGAATTTCGGCAGGAAGATCATCGAGGCGCGCGCGAACAGGGTTACGTTGCTCGCCACGAACAGGCCGTGGGTATGATAGATCGGCAGTGCGTGGATCAGCACGTCGTCCCTGGTGAAACGCCAATAGTCGACCAGGCTGTAGGAATTCGACGCGAGGTTATCGTGGCTGAGCATCGCGCCCTTGGAGCGGCCGGTGGTGCCCGAGGTGTAGAGGATCGCGGCGAGGTCATCGTCGGCGCGCGGCACGGTGGTGAATTCCGCACTCGCCTTGGCGGCGGCGTCCGTCAGCGATCCCTTGCCGTTGGCATCCAGCGTTTCGACCTTCGCGCCGACTTTAGCTGCGATCGCGCCGATCCCGTCCGCCTTGGCGGGGTCGCACACCACCAGCGACGGTTCGGCGTCGCCGATGAAATAGTCGAGTTCGTTGAGCGTATAGGCGGTGTTGAGCGGCAGATACACGGCGCCCGCCCGCACCGTGCCGAGATACAGCACGAGCGCCGGCACTGATTTCTCGGTTTGCGCCGCAACGCGATCGCCGGGCTTGACGCCCCGGGAAACCAGCACATTCGCCATCTGCCCGGCGCGGGCGATCAAATCGGCATAACTGATCCTGGCGCCATCGAGCATTTCGATCGCGAGCCGGGAGGGGTCGTCGAGATTATCGAACAGGCGGCAAAACAGGTTGGCGTTAGCGGTCGTGTTCATGCATCATTCCCAAAGGGGCGGCTGAGCGCTGCATTAGCAAAAACGCCCTTCAAAAAGCAACGGAGACAGTTTGCATGACAAATAACGGGAAACGCGTGGCCTGGGTGACGGGCGGCGGCAGCGGAATCGGTGAATCCGGGGCGGAATTTCTCGCGGCGGACGGCTGGATCGTGGTGGTTTCCGGCCGCCGCAAGGCGGAGCTGGACCGGGTCGTGGCCAACATCACCAAAACGGGCGGCAAGGCCCAGGCGATCCCGCTCGATGTCAGCAACAAGGCCGACGTCAACAAGGTGGCCGAGCAGATTTTGGCCAGGCACGGCCGGATCGACCTTTTGGTCAACAGTGCCGGCATCAATGTGCCGAAGCGGAGCTGGGCCGACATGGAACTGGAAGGCTGGGACAAGCTGGTCGAGGTCAATCTCAACGGCGTCTTGTATTGCATGCGCGCGGTGCTGCCGGCCATGAGGAAACAAAAGGACGGCTGCATCATCAATGTCGCGTCCTGGGCCGGCCGCCATGTCTCGAAAATGCCGGGCCCGGCCTACACCACGACAAAGCACGCGGTGCTGGCGCTGACCCATTCCTTCAACATGGACGAATGCGTCAACGGCCTGCGCGCCTGCTGCCTGTCGCCCGGCGAGGTCGCGACCCCGATCCTGAAATTGCGGCCGGTGGTGCCTAGCGAAGAGGAGCAGGCGCGGATGCTGCAGCCCGAGGATTGCGGCCGCACCATCGCCTTCGTCGCCAGCATGCCGCCGCGCGTCTGCATGAACGAGATCCTGATCAGCCCGACGCATAATCGCGGGTTTATTCAGACGCCGCACAGCCGGGATTAGACGGCGTTGCGCTATCGATCGTCATTGCGAGCCAACGGGTCGCGCGAATGCGCGCCCGATGACAGGCTCCGCGAAGCAATCCATTTCGCCCCGAAAGGAAGAATGGATTGCTTCGTCGCTAACGCTCCTCGCAATGACGCCGGGCACCCGTTCGTTACGCGCGCATGCGCGCCCGATGATAAACTCCGCGAAACCCACCCTGGCGCCACGCGCCAAAGCCGACCCTCTTCGATTATGGTCGCTTTGATCGCTGCATCCGGATCCGACATCTGGCGGCCTCTGCCCGGCCTTCACCAAGGTCGCTGCGGGTGAGGCCGATGTCTTTCAGTTCTCGATCATTGAGGTGACGGAGAACAATAATATCTGCCTGGCGCGCTCGCTCCGCAATTGCCGCAGAAAGCCAGTGATTAAATAGCCAGCCCATGCGTTTCAGTAGGAAGCGAGCTCTTCGCTGCATCGCCGACGCGACCGTTGCATTGGGTGGGACCGTATTCAACATCGTCATCGCAAGAATCCTTGGACAGGTCGGCAATTCGAACGATCTGCCCGGTTTGCTGGTTTTGCTCTTCCCTTCCTGGGGGATTGCCGAAGGCACGTGCAGTCGGCCAATGCGGTGATCTGTAAGGCCTGGGGCCGTCATGGGTCTATCACCGGCATACCGGCAGAAATGACCAGGACGCCGGATACTGTCGTGAAGGAGGATGCATTGGCGCTTCTCTTGGTGTCGCGTCGAGATTCCAACGTTCGGAAGATGCCGCGATGTTTATCGAAGGTATGCGCAAGGCTGGAACGGTGGATAAGCAAATGGCGGCAGTGTTCGATGCTTCGCGTACTGCTGGACCAACTGGCCACGGCACCAATCACTGACCACTTGCTCCCGTTGGCTTATGCGGCTCGACGGAGCTTGCTGACGCACGGATGGGACATGGCTATCTGTTGGAACGCCGCCACGTGGCCGGCGCCGTCCCGAATGTCTTCTTGAAGGCGCGAGAAAAAGCGGCCTCGGAACCGTAACCGACCAGGTCGGCAACCTGTGCCAGGGAGGCGCTGGTACTGCGAAGCTTCTGGGTCGCAACCTGCATGCGCCAACTGGCGACGTAGTGCATCGGGGGCATGCCGATCAAATCAATGAAGCGGTCGGCCAGCGCTGAACGCGAGAGGCCGACCTCGCGACTGAGGTCATCCACGCTCCAGGGCCGCGCGATGTCCTGGTGCACCAGTGCCAGTGCCCGCGCAACGTGTGGGTCGCGCAAGCCGGCGAGCCAACCGGTCTGCCCCTGCGGCAGTGCTTGAGCGTAGCGCCGCACGGCTTCAACGAACAATAGCTCCGACAGCTTCGCCAGCACGGTCTCCGAACCAGGGCGGCCAGCGGCGACCTCCTCGGCAGCATATTGGAAGGTCGAGCGGATCCATTCGGCTGCCCCGCCTTGCTCGGCATCGAGTTTTAGCAGCGACGGCAAGGTCGAGATCACTGGATTGTCTGCGGCGCAATCGGAGCCGAGGAATCCGCAGATCATCCGCGTGCGTTTTCCGCTGCCGCCGTGATGGATCGAGAACAGCCCGCCGTCCCTGGGCGGTTGGATAATATCACTACCAGCCACCGGCGGCAGGGTCAGGTCGCTACCCACAAGGTGCAGGTCATTGCGCGGCAACAAAACGACGTCGCCGGCTCCAAGCACGAGGCCCTCTCCATCCTCGCCATCGACCCGGATACGCAGTTCACCCTCGACGACGTAGTGATAGAGAATCAGGTGCGATGCTGGCCCGAGAGCGGGCGCGCAATGTTCTGGACCGACGCGGGCAGCCATACACCATGGCGCGAAGAAATCGGCGTGCAGGAAAACGCCGCCGGTCAAATGCGCCACTCTCAGAACGTCGGACAATGCATCCATACCGGCCCTCCTATCAGAAGCCGGTGCTTTGGTCATGTCTCAAGGTGCGCCGGTCATAGACCCTCGCCGGTCCGGCGACCTAAAAATCGCTGCATCAGCCGATCGGTTGGTCTGCGCCATCGGCGCACCGCTCCGCGAAAGGAGACTGAAATGAACGTGATCAGCAATATTTCCGACGGCAGCGAACGCTACGCACGCTGCATTCAAACGTCCAAGCGGGTTCGCTGGGACATCGACAAGGATGTGATCCGGGGGCGCAAGTTCGATACCGCCAACAAGTTTCTTCCAGACGGGCTTTCTCTGGCGGATGCGTTCACGACCTTGTCGGCTGACGAAAAACGGTTCGTCAGCCAGATCCAGGGCCGCACCTACGCCAATATTTTTGGTCTGGTCGAGCGCTTCATCAACGCCAAGGTTTTGGAGCTCAGCGAGGATCACTGGTTCGGCGACCAGGTTGCGCTCGAGGCGCTGGTACGGTTCAGCGACGAGGAGTTGAAACATCAGGCGCTGTTCCGCCTTGTCGATGCGATGGTCGACGATGTCTTGCCCGGCGGTTATCGCTTCGACGTGGATCACAACGCAGTTGCCCATGCTGTTCTTGGCAAGAGCACCTGGGCGGTGTTGGCACTGACGCTGGATATCGAGCTGTTCACCCAGCTCCACTATCGCCAGAGCATCGACGCCGATCCCAAGCTCTCCGAGCTGTTCAAGGACATCTTCCTTTTTCATTGGAAAGAGGAAAGCCAGCACGCGATTCTCGACGAACTCGAATGGGTGCGCCACGATGCCGGGCTAACGGCAGAGCAACGCGATTCCGCGGTCGACGAATTCATTGAATTGGTCGCCGCTGTCGACGGCATCCTGCAGGCCCAGGCCAAAGCTGACGCAGGCTACTTCACGCGAACGTGCGGCCGCGTGGTCCGCGAGGCGGAAGCGCGCGCAATCGAGGCCGCATTTCTCAAAGCCTATCGCTGGCAATACATCCACTCAGGCGCCCAGCACCCGCACTTCGGCAAGGTGCTTGCCGGCCTGATCACCGAGCAGCAGGGCCAGCGAATTCAGTCGGCGCTCGCAACCCTGCAATAGTTCAATCCGCAGAAATTTTTACCCAAACCATGCAAAGGCGACCCATCATGAGTGCTCAACCGAAGACTCCCGAACCCAACGTCGTCAACGGCATCAATGTCGACGACCTGTTTGCCCTTATCGAGGGGGTCAGGCGCGAACCAGCCAAAGGCAAGACAAACTGGCGCGTCGCCACGACCTGGCAGGGCCAGGCACGGAGCCGCGCAGAAATCGAGAGTTACGAGATCGGCGGCGAAAAGGTGCCGCGCCGGTTCTCGATCGACATCGACGAGCCCCGCGAACTCGGCGGATCGAACCGTTTCGCCAATCCGCAGGAGCATCTGATTGCGGCACTGAACGCCTGCATGACGGTCGGATACGTGGCGCAGTGCGCGGTGCGCGGAATCAGCCTCGAAAGCCTGGCGATCGAGACCGATGGCGAGATCGATCTCCGTGGCTTCCTGGGCATCGATCCTGCGGTGCCGCGGGGCTACGAGAAGCTGAATTACACCGTTCGCATCAAAGGCAGCGGCACCAAGGCCCAGTTCGCCGAAATCCACGAGGCGGTAATGGCGACCTCGCCGAACTTCTACAACATGGCTCGGCCGGTGGCGCTCAAGCCGGCCCTGATCGTCGAGTAATCGAATCGGCCACGACCGGCATCTTGGTCGCGGCGTGGTCTCGGCAAAACCGAGATATCGCCAAGCTAGCCGGTCGTTCAGCGACATAGCAGGAGGGTTTCAATGAATCCAAATAAAGCGCTGTGGGAAAAAGGCGACTTTACCCGCATTTCGGCGAGCATGCGCGAGAGCGGAGAAGCTTTCGTCAAGAGCCTCGGAATTACAAAAGGACTCAAAGTGCTTGATCTTGGGTGCGGCGATGGAACGACGGCTTGCCGGAGGCACGGCTCGGAGCCGATGTCCTGGGCGTCGATATTGCAGCGAACCTCGTTGCGGCCGGCAACATCCGCGCCAGGGAGGCAGGCCTCGCGAACTGCAGGTTTCAGGAAGGCGACGCATCCAATCTGCACGAATTGAAGGATAATTCTTTCGATCTCGTCGTCAGCATGTTTGGGGCCATGTTTGCGCCAAAGCCGTTTGATGTCGCCAGGGAGATGGTGCGCGTCACCCGCCCCGGAGGGCGAATCGTTATGGGGAATTGGATTCCGGATGATCCCACATTGGTGGCGCAAATCCTGAAGATCAGTGCGGCATATTCGCCGCCACCGCCGGAAGGTTTCATCAGCCCTGCGACGTGGGGGATCGAGAATAACGTTACAGAGCGATTTGCAGGCGCCGGGATACCAAAAGAAAGAATATCGTTCGTCAGAGACACCTATACCTTCAACTTTCCTGCCGCACCATCAGAGCTCGTCGATGCATTCAGAAAATACTACGGACCAACCATGAATGCATTCGAGGCCGCAGAAAACAACGGTCGGGCCGGTGATCTGCAGAAGGAGCTGGAAGTGCTGTTTAACAGCCAGAACACAAGCCCAGGTAAGGATGCCACCACCATTCCGGCGACATTCCTGCGTGACCGTGACGGCCTGACACAGGCGCACACACGCGGCCGAGCGTGCAGAGTTCGGTTTGCCGGGACGTGTAGGCACACGGCTCAATCCGATACAAAGGAGTATCATCATGAAATGTTTTTTCGACGCTCACGTCAAAAGCAAGGGCAGTTTCCCGGAACAGGAGATCACCGAGGAACAGTTCTTTGAGCAATTTGCGGCGCTCGAGGAGGGCCTTGCCCTCCTTCAAACCCACATCCGCGAAATGTCCGAAAACGCAAAACTCTTTGGCAGCCTCGCAAGGCAGATGCGGCGATCAATTTGCCCTGCGGCTCCATCGCAGGGATGAGACAGACGGGAGCGGGTGCAGCGTGCACCCGGCATTCCCCGCTCCCTCTTTTTCGAGGGACAGCGTTTGTGCAAAACTTGGGCGCTTCGCGCCGCGGGATCGGGAAGGCGTGTCATGAGAGCGTCATTGCGAGCGAAGCGAAGCAATCCATTCTTTCTTGGCGCGGTGAGATGGATTGCTTCGCTTCGCTCGCAATGACGGCTCCTTCGCAGGGACGACGCAAGAAATTAGCCCCCACGGCCGGCCCCAAAAATAGTTTCAGAGATCACGATAAATTATTCGCCGAAACCGCCCCGAAACCCTCCCGTAGCTCGGCCAACGACGACGCAAGGTCAATCGACCAGCCTCGTTGTTTCAATGCCGGCGGATGACCCGCCGGTTACCTCAATCATCGGGAGACGACCCATGTCGAAGCGTATTGCATTTTTGTCCGCCGCCGCCTTCAGCGTGCTGGCGCTCACGGCCACCATCACCGCGCCGGTCAGCGCGCAGGAAAAGACCGTGATGGTCGGCGGCGCCGCGATGTTCCCCTCCAGGAACATCATTCAGAACGCCGTCAACTCGAAGGACCACACCACGCTGGTTGCCGCGGTGAAGGCCGCCGGCCTGGTCGAAACACTGGAAGGCAAGGGCCCGTTCACGGTGTTCGCGCCGACCAACACCGCCTTCGGCAAGCTGCCGGCCGGCACCGTCGACAGCCTGGTCAAGCCGGAGAACAAGGCGACCCTGACCAAGATCCTGACCTACCATGTCGTGCCCGGCAAGCTCGCGGCTTCCGACCTCACCGACGGCAAGAAGCTCAAGACCGCCGAGGGCGAGGAACTGACGGTGAAGCACCAGGACGGCAAGGTCTGGATCATCGACGCCAAGGGCGGTTCCTCGATGGTGACGATCTCGAACGTCAATCAGTCGAACGGCGTGATCCATGTGGTCGACACCGTGCTGATGCCGGCGTCCTGATCCCGGCAGGAAGCGAGCCGGGGCAGCCCGGCTCGCTTTTTTGTGACCACGATAGGCCCCATGTATCAAACTGATAGCCTGCAAGGCAGTAACGGAAACCCGGATCCCGGCGTATAAACCGGTATCGACGATAGCGACGGAAAAGCCATGTCCAGCCTCACAGTCAGCGACGAGCAAGTCGGCGCCGCCAAGGCCGCCAAAATCATTCAGCCGGCCTGGGTGCGGGCCCTGCATTGGACCAATGCGGTGGCGATGGTGGTGATGATCATGTCGGGCTGGCAGATCTACAACGCCTCGCCGCTGTTCGATTTCCGGTTCTCACATATGATCACCCTGGGCGGCTGGCTCGGCGGCGCGCTGCTGTGGCACTTTGCCGCGATGTGGCTGCTGATGGTCAATGGCCTGATCTATCTTGCGCTGGGTTTTGCCACCGGCCGCTTCCGCAAGAAGCTGCTGCCGATCACGCCGGCGGGCGTGATCTCCGACACCAAGGCCGCGCTGACGTTCAAGCTCGCGCATGATGACCTCAGCAAATATAACCAGGTGCAGAAGCTGCTCTACACCGGCATCATCATCGTCGGTGTCGTCATCGTGCTGTCGGGCCTGTCGATCTGGAAACCCGTGCAGCTGCAATGGCTGACCGCATTGTTCGGCGGCTACGACATCGCGCGTTACGTCCACTTCGTCTGCATGTCCCTGATCGTCGCTTTCCTGATGGTTCATGTCGCGCTCGCGGTTCTGGTGCCGAAGAGCCTGCGCGCCATGATCATCGGTCGTTAAGAGGAGAAGTATTATGGGCCGCATGCGATCGCTGTTGATCCCCGGGGTCGACAAAAAACTTTTGGTCAGGGACGTCGTCAAGGCGATGCCGGACCTGACGCGCCGGCGCTTCATTGCCAGCGGCGCCAGCCTGGGCGCGCTGACCTTGCTCACCGGCTGCGACGTCTCCGACAGCTTTTCAGCCGAGGAGATGCTGAAGAAAGTCTCAAAATTCAATGACGGCGTGCAGGCCTGGATGTTCAATCCCGACGCGCTGGCGCCGACGTTTCCGGAAAGCGCGATCACAAAACCGTTCCCGTTCAACGCCTATTACGAGATCGACGACGCGCCCGAAATCGACGGCAAGCAATGGAAGCTGGAAGTGCGCGGCCTCGTCGACAACAAGAAGTCGTGGACGCTGGAGGAATTGTACAAGCTGCCGCAGGTCAAGCAGGTCACCCGCCACATCTGCGTCGAGGGCTGGAGCGCGATCGGAAGCTGGACTGGCACGCCGCTGCGCGATTTCCTTAAACTGGTCGGCGCCGACACCCGCGCCAACTATGTCTGGTTCCAGTGCGCCGACAAGGACGGCTACAACTCGCCGCTGGACATGCGCACCGCGCTGCATCCGCAGACCCAGATGACGTTCAAATTCGCCGACGAGATCCTGCCGCGCGCCTATGGTTTTCCGATGAAGATCCGGGTGCCGACCAAGCTCGGCTTCAAGAATCCGAAATACGTGATCTCGATGGAAGTCAATAACGACTACAAGGGCGGCTACTGGGAAGACCAGGGTTACAATTCGTTCAGCGGAAGCTGAACCGGGTTGGTTTACGGCGCGCCGCGGCTTCTTCCGGGCCGTCTGTCACACCGCATCCGAAGCGGCGGGTCTTTTTGCCATCGCCTCGTCGAATGCAATTCACAACTCGGCCGTGGACCGCACACATCCCGTGAATAGCTCGAACGCGTCGGCGGCCGCGCGGACTATGGGGAGCAGATTTCATTGTCTCGCCATCATGGGTGTCCGGGATGGGTTCGACGAACAGCATATCGGAATCGGTGCAACGATACTGTCCCGGCGATCGAACTCAATCGCCCACACCGCCGGTGCTCCCTCAGGCGAATTTGGAGGGTGGTTCCAGCTTCTTCTGAAACGCCGACAGGATCGCGCCGGCCGCCAGCATCGCCGCCGAGACGTTCAGCGCAAACGACAGGCTGCCCACCGCGTCCGTGATCGCGCCGACCGCGATCGGGCCCAGCGTCTGGCCGATCCCGAACGAAATCGTCATGGCCGCGATCGCGGTCGGCCAGGACGCCGGCGGATAGTTGAAGCGCACGAAGGCGGTGGTCGATCCGACCACCGCGAAGAACGCGACGCCGAACACCAGCGCCGAGATCGCGAGCAATAGCGGCGAGTGACCGAAGATCGGCAAGCTCGCGCCGATCGCGTTGACGCCGAGGATGATCGTGGTGGCCAGCCCGCCGCGGTCGAGCGCGAGCACGCGGCGCCACACCCAGGGTGTCACGAAGGCGCTCAGGCCGATCAGGCACCAGAACGCGCTCTGCGCCGCCGCACCGCCGCCGGCGTCGCGGACATAGGCGATCATGAAAGTCATGTAGGCGATGTAGCCGGCGCCGAACAGGAAATAGCCAATGAGATAGATCAGCGCCGGCCGGACGGAAAATTGGGTCGGCGCCGCACGGTCGATCGCGGCACCGCCACCGAGCGGCGCCAGCAACAACGGGATGATCATGACCGCGGATAACAGCGTCATCGCCCACCATACGATCCACCACGAGCCCGGCCCAAAACGCTGCAGCACAAACGGCGCGAGCAGTCCCGACGACAGGATGCCGAGCCCGGGCCCGGCGTAAAACAGGCTGAGCAGGAAATTCGCCCGTTCGGGGCGCGACTGCGCGATCGTTGCCGCCAGTGCGGCGCCGCCGACGAATCCGCCAGCGGCGCCGACACCCGCCAGCAATCGCGCAAAACTCAGCACGATGAAATTGCCCGAACTGGCGCACAGCACCAGCGAGGCGATGGCAGCCAGGGTTCCCCAGCGCACGGCCCCGGCCAGGCCAAAGCGGCGGATCATGCGCGAAGCCAGCAGCGCGCCGGCGAGATAACCGACCGCGTTGATCGTGTTCATGAAGCCGGCCGCCGAATACGACCATTGCAGCGAATCGCGCATATCGGGCAGCACCAGCGCATAGGCGAAGCGGCCGATGCCAAGACCGATGATCGGCGCCAGCGACAGAATGAGGATCAGCCGGGCGGGATGCGCATAAGGCGGTGGACGGTCGGGGGCTCTCACGGGGTACTCCGGCAGGAACCGCATTGTGACAGGCGAGGGCGGGCTTGCACAGGCGCGCGTGCAGCAATGGTGTCTTGCCAATTGCGCAACGCCGCTTTAGCACTCCGCGCGGATTTCCACCGTTTTCGTCATGCCCGGCCTTATGCCGGGCATCCACGTCTTTCTCGCTCGTTGCAAACAAGACGTGGATGGCCGGCATAGGCGAGCGTAGGCGACGCCGTCCCTTCGGACGGCTATGCCCGGCCATGACGAGTTATATGAGGAATAATCAATGGCGACCCATAAACTGCTGCTTCTCCCCGGCGACGGCATCGGCCCCGAAGTGATGGGCGAGGTGCAACGCCTGATCGACTGGCTCAACGCGCAGGGCATTGCGCATTTCGAGACCGAGCGGGGGCTGGTCGGCGGTTCAGCCTATGACGCGCACAAGGTCTCGATCAGCGAAGGCGACATGGCCAAGGCGAAGGCCGCCGACGCCATCATCTTCGGTGCGGTGGGCGGGCCGAAATGGGACAGCGTGCCCTACGATGTCAGGCCCGAAGCCGGTCTGTTGCGGCTGCGCAAGGATCTCGGCCTGTTCGCCAATCTGCGCCCGGCGGTGTGCTATCCGGCGCTGGCGGATGCCTCGAGCCTGAAGCGCGAGGCGGTCGAAGGCCTCGACATCATGATCGTGCGCGAATTGACCGGCGGCGTGTATTTCGGCGAGCCGAAGACCATCACCGACCTCGGCAACGGCCAGAAGCGCGCCATCGACACCCAGGTCTACGACACCTACGAGATCGAGCGCATCGCCCGCGTCGCCTTCGATTTGGCGCGCAAGCGCCGCAACAAGGTGACCTCGATGGAAAAGCGCAACGTCATGAAGTCAGGCGTGCTCTGGAACGAGGTGGTGACGCAGGTGCACGCGCGCGAATACAAGGATGTCACGCTGGAGCATCAGCTCGCCGATTCCGGCGGCATGAATCTGGTGAAGGCGCCAAAGCAGTTCGACGTCATCGTCACCGACAATCTGTTCGGCGATATGCTCTCCGATATCGCGGCGATGCTGACGGGTTCGCTCGGCATGCTGCCGTCGGCCTCGCTCGGCGAAGTCGATGCGAAGACCAAAAAGCGCCGCTCGCTGTTCGAGCCGGTGCATGGCTCGGCGCCGGATATCGCAGGCAGAGGCCTCGCCAATCCGATCGCGATGATCTCGTCGTTCGGCATGGCGCTGCGCTATTCCTTCGACATGGGCGCGCTGGCCGACAAGGTCGATGCCGCGATCGCCGCCGTGCTCGCCAGCGGTCTGCGCACCGCGGACATCAAGTCCGAGGGCACGACGGCTGCCAGCACCACCCAGATGGGCGAGGCGATCTTGAAAGAACTGCAGAAGCTGCACGCGTAAGCGCATACGGATCGCAGGGTGTGCAAAGGCGCCCTTGCGCCGTGCCCACCATCAATCGTCGGCGGGGGGCACGCGGAGCCTGTCATCGGGCGCGCATCTGCGCGACCCGGTGGCTTTGCTCACACTACATCTTCGCTAACTCAATACAGCGGGAACGTCGTCGGATAATAGCCGCCAAGGTCCGACGGCGGGTTGAGCGGCTGGCGGTCGATCGGGCGGTTGCGGTTCTCGCGCGCGAACGACGGGTAGCCGATCGCCGGCGGGAAGGCGTAGTCGGTGAACTTGCGGTCGCCCGGCAAAACTTCGGTGCCGGCGTCAAGCCACGAGCGCGTGGTGATGTAGACTCGGGTGCGAGGCCCCTGCTGGTAGGACCGGTTGGGACCATTCGCGCCGTAATAAGGGCGACCGTCCTTGTCATACTGATGCTTGGTCTGCGCGCTGGCCGGGGTAACGCTAAATCCAACTACAACGACCGCTGCTGCAGCGAACACCGCGAGCTTGCTCGCAGCAGTGAATTTCCAAGTCATCGCATCCTCGTCATTTCGCCCTTTGGGGGCTCGCCGATCGCCAAAAGCCGATTGGCGCACATTGTAGCCGCGGCGAGCCTATCGGCACTAGGTCAATTGCGCCACACCGGATCACAATAATGTCGGGTGAAGCGAAAAAGTTGCATGAAAACCAGTATCTTGGCCGACGGAAACGCGTCAAAATAAAGGCTAGAAGGCGCCGCGCAACCGCGGGCTTTCAGCGCCGGTCACCCAATCCGCCGACAGGGCCGGCGCGGCCGAGAGCGAACAATCGCTGCGCCTGAGTTCGGCATGGGCAAATAATTCGGCCAGTTTCGGGTCATTTCCGGCGGTCAGCAGCACCAGCCGGTTCAGCATGCAGGAAATCGCGGCGCGGCGGGCCGCCAAATTATCGCCCTGGCACGACCAGCCGGAGATCCGGAAATTGGGATCATCGACGCGTTTGATGTATCCGAGGCAGGAGCGTGCGGTATCCACGCCGCCGACGAGGCGAAGCAGGGTCACGGTGCCGAACTTGCTGTCGATGATGCCGGCGGCCTCAAGCTGGCGCGTGCCTTCCGAATCCATTCGCGCGGCGATTTCGGCGATCGCGGGTCCCGCCTGATTCAATCCGCCGCCCGGACGGTAGATTTCGAGTTCGGCAATCGGCCTTTGGCCCTGAGCGGTCCAGCGGAACAGGTCCTTGCGGCCGCCCTCGGGATGCCGAAAAATCGCGTAAGCCTCTGTCTTATCTTGCGAATCGAATCCGCTGATGGCGAACGCCGTCGCCGCACGGCTGGCCAGGCTCCAGCTACCCCTTGCGGGGGGCTCCATCGCCACCGCATCCGGCAACTGTTCCCAGAAATAGATGCCGCCGATGGCAAGCAGCGCCAGCATCACCACATAGGCAATCAGCCGCGCCAGCGTGCCGCAGACTTCGTCGGTGAAGCTGGTGAGCGCCGGGTGAATTCTGGTCGTATAATGGAAATTGGCCGGATCGGCCTCAAACGAATGCATCAAACGCCCAAACGCTAAGGTCAAACGTTGTCTTAAGCGCGTTTCTCGCATAGAAGCGCTGCCTTCTCCCTTTCCGCGGCTGGCGGAGGCGAGCCATTTTTCTTCGGAGAGTGAACGATGGGTTACAAAGTCGCGCTGGTCGGAGCGACCGGCAATGTCGGGCGGGAAATGCTCAACATTCTCGACGAACGTAAATTCCCCGCCGACGAGGTGGTGGCGCTGGCGTCACGCCGCAGCGTGGGCGTGGAAGTTTCGTATGGCGACCGCACCCTGAAGGTCAAAGCGCTCGAGCATTACGATTTCTCCGACGTCGATATCTGCCTGATGTCGGCGGGCGGCGCGGTGTCGAAGGAATGGTCGCCGAAGATCGGCGCCGCCGGCGCGGTCGTGATCGACAATTCGTCGGCCTGGCGGATGGACCCGGATGTGCCGCTGATCGTGCCCGAAGTGAACGCGGATGCGGTCGGTGGCTTCACCAGGAAGAACATCATCGCCAATCCGAATTGCTCGACCGCGCAGCTCGTTGTCGCGCTGAAGCCGCTGCACGACAAGGCCACCATCAAGCGCGTCGTGGTCGCGACCTATCAGTCGGTCTCGGGCGCCGGCAAGGACGCGATGGACGAACTGTTTTCGCAGACCAAGGCCGTCTATACCAACAGCGAACTGATCAACAAGAAATTCCCCAAGCGTATCGCCTTCAACGTCATCCCCGAGATCGACGTGTTCATGGAGGACGGCTACACCAAGGAAGAGTGGAAGATGATGATGGAGACCAAGAAGATTCTTGATCCCAAAATCAGGCTGACCGCGACCTGCGTGCGGGTGCCGGTGTTCGTCGGCCACTCCGAAGCCGTCAATATCGAATTCGAAAATCCGATCACCGCCGATGAAGCGCGCGACATCCTGCGCAACGCGCCGGGTTGCCTCGTGATCGACAAGCACGAGCCCGGCGGCTACGTCACGCCCTACGAGGCGGCCGGCGAGGACGCGACCTATATCAGCCGCATCCGCGAGGACAATACCGTTGAAAACGGCCTGTCGCTGTGGTGCGTCTCGGACAACCTGCGCAAGGGCGCCGCGCTGAACGCGGTGCAGATCGCCGAATGCCTGATCAACCGCAAGCTGATCAGCGCCAAGAAAAGGGCGGCGTAAGCTGAAGGCTGGCCCCGTTCGGTGTCATAATGGAAGTCCGCGCTGAACAAAAACGGCGCGGATTTGTGATTTATGGGTGGGGTCGAGATCGAAAAGCTTTCGCACGAAACTTGCGCCGTTGTCGGCCTTGACTTCGTCGGGTTTGAGCTTGAACCACGCGTCGAACAGCAGTTTGTCGGCGGCGCTTTGCCCCAGAATCATCCGCAGCTCCCAAAAGGCGCCTCCCCAAACTTGAGTGCCGTCGTTCATCGCGGATGAGACCGTTGGCCGCAGTTCGGAAAATTGCCGCTTCTTTACCAAGTCCCACGAGGATGAAGTTGGGCTGGGGTTTGGATTTCCAAGGTAGCTGCAAGGGAAATACCAGGCCAAGCCGGATTCGATGGCATAATAGGTTGCCAAGACGGAATTCGGATCGTTGGGCATTCCCGACGAATATAGCACGTGGTGCATATACTCACGATTAACGACGGCCGAATCGCCGACATATTTGGCGTCGATCACCATCATTCGTTTTTCGGGATCGTAGTATGCGATAGCTCCGACCTCTATCTGATCTCGAATGTCAAAACTGAGCGAACCGGTCGTGCCCCGATAGCCGAGGCCTTTCACGTAGTCTTGAAACTTCGCGAAGGAAGCTTCCAGGCGGCCTCGCGCTTCGGCGGATATCTTCGACGTCGGCGTAAATCCCAGCTTTTCGCCGATAACGTCCACTTTCTTCGAAAGAGTTTTTACCTGCTCGCCTAACGCTGCCGTATCGGCGAACTGGTCGCGTAGTTTTTGATACTCGCCAGCAAGAGAATCGCCTTCCGATTTTAGCTTTGCCGCGCCCTCCTGCGCCTTCGCCAGCTGGGCGGTGGCATCCGTTTTGGCCTTGTCCACCTGCTTAGAAAAATCGGTGTACGTCTTTATACCGAGGACACCTAAAATCAGGAGTAGAAGTCCAATTGGAATCCCGACAAAGAAGGCGAACAGCTTCGCCCAATCCGATAATCTGCTGACAATGGCTTGAGTGGTTTCAATTTCGACGACCTTTTGATCTTTGTAATGCTGCTCGATAATCTCGTGCACCTGGTCGCGAAGGGTCGAGTTCATTAGCTCCTTGATCGCGCCGATCGCGGGGTCGAGAGGTCCGCCACAATCGCCGCAAAATTTCTGGCCGTCAGCATTCTGTGCCTTGCACCGAGCGCATTCAATCATCATACCTACCCCAAACAATGTCGCGCGCAATCCTTTGGTGGTTGTTCGTCACGTCCTCAATCTAAGCAAGAATGACGCGCTTCATCATTCTTGTCACTACATAAGACCGAGAAACCCGGGAGCCAAAACCGCAATGACCGATCAGCCGGCTCCCTATCGGCCCAATCCAAAGCTGAAGCGCATCGAGAACGGCTTCGAAAGCCTGATCTTCAACAGCCGCTGGCTGATGGCGCCGTTTTATCTCGGCCTCGTCGTCAGCCTCGCAGTGTTGCTGCTGCAATTCTGCATGGTGCTGTGGGAGTTCATCGTCCACGCGCCGGGCTCCGGGGAATCCGACATCATCCTTGGCGTGCTGTCGCTGATCGACATCTCCCTAACCGGCAATCTGATCCTGATCGTGGTGTTTTCCGGTTACGAGAATTTCGTCTCGAAAATCGATCCCGGCGGCCATCCGGACTGGCCGGATTGGATGACCAAGGTCAATTTCGGCGGCTTGAAGCAGAAGCTGCTGGCCTCGATCGTCGCGATTTCCGCGATTCAGGTGCTGAAGGCCTTCATGAACATCGATGCCCCTCGAAGCTGGCCTGGCTGGTCGGCGTGCATCTGGTGTTTGTGGTCTCGGCGTTCATGCTGGCGATGTCCGACCGCTGGAGCGGCGGCGATCACGGCGGCGAGTAGCGAGTTCGCTATTCGCTCGCCTGCAGCTCTTCCCGCGCGCTGCGGAATTCCTTCGCCGCCGGATCGAGCACGAACAGCGAGCCTTCGGCCACGCCGAAATAGGCGCCGTGCAAATTCATCTCGCCGCGCTCGACGAGGGCGCGGACGAACGGAAACGTCATCAAATTCTCCAGGCTTCGGAAGATCGCGGCCTTCTCGATCCGGACCGTGAACTCCTGCATCGTTTCGCGCTCGCGCTGCTCGACGACCTCGCCGGGCTTGATGAACATCGACATCCAGCGGCCGATGAAGTCGCCCGGCGACAACGGCTCGATATTGTCGATGAAGGCACGGATGCCGCCGCACTGGGCGTGGCCGAGCACCACGATATGTTTGATACGCAGCACCGAGACCGCGTATTCCAGCGCGGCCGAAACGCCGTGCGCGCCGCCGTCGGGCTGATAGACCGGAACCAGATTGGCGACGTTGCGCACCACGAACAGCTCACCGGGGCCCGCATCGAAGATCACTTCCGGCGACACCCGGGAATCGCAGCAGCCGATCACCATCACTTCCGGCGATTGGCCGCGTTCCGACAGTTCGCGGTAGCGCGTCTGCTCGGTCGGCAGCCGCTGTGTCGTGAAGGCCCGGTAGCCGTCGATAAGGTGTTGCGGGAATGATGCCATCGCCATGCCTAACCATAAGCCGATGACAGGAACAAGGCTTTCGGACCGGAAGCCGAAATGTTAGGGGCATAGTCCGGAAACGGGCGGCGATTTCCCGACAAGATCGTGCCCAAACAATAAGCTTTGTTCAAAAAAACCCCGAGGAACCAGCCCATGATCCGTCCGCGCCGCAGCCTGTTGTTCATGCCGGGATCCAACGCGCGGGCGCTGGAAAAAGCGCGCAACCTGCCGGCTGACGGCATCATCCTCGACCTCGAGGATTCGGTGGCGCCGGACGGCAAGGCGCTGGCCCGCGACCAGATCGCCAAGGCGGTCGCCGCAAGAGGTTTTGGCAAACGCGAGGTGCTGATCCGGGTCAACAGCCTGGACACACCATGGTGGGTCGATGACGTGACCATGGCAGGCCAGGCCCGGCCCGACGGCATCCTGGTTCCCAAGATTTCCAGCGTGGCGGACCTCAACGCCGTCGCCGACCGGCTCAGCGACATCAACGCGGACCCGTCGATCCGGGTCTGGGCGATGATCGAGACCGCACGCGCGGTGTTGGACGCGGATCAATTGGCCGCCGCGGCCAAGGATCCGAAGACAAGGCTGGCGGGCTTCGTGTTCGGGCCGAACGACATTTCGCGGGAGACGCGGATACGCATGCAGCCCGGCCGCGCCGCGATGATCCCGATGATCACCCATTGCATCCTGGCGACGCGGGCGCATGGCCTCGAAATCCTCGACGGACCCTACAGCGATATTAGCAACATCGACGGCTTTGCCACAGAATGCGCGCAGGGCCGCGACCTCGGCTTCGACGGCAAGACGCTGATTCATCCGAGCCACATCCAGGCCTGCAACGCGATCTTCACGCCGCCCGCCGAAGAAGTCGCAGAGGCGCGCAAGATCATCGCGGCGTTCGAGCAGCCCGAGAACGCCACCCGCGGCGCGATCCAGCTTGACGGGCGGATGGTGGAACGCCTGCACGCCGATATGGCCAAGCGTACGATCGCGATCGCAGATGCGATTACGGCGATGGGACATTAGGCTCGCATCGCTCTTCCCTTCTCCCCTTGTGGGAGAAGGTGGCGTGGACGCAGTCCGCGCCGGATGAGGGGTCTCTATCCGCGGAGACAGACCCCTCACCCGTCGCCTCACTTCGTGAGGCGCCACCCTCTCCCACAAGGGGAGAGGGGAAGAAGCGTCGCGAACGTCTCAGCGTGTGCCAAATCGTTCCGCCGCCCATGCATACAGGCTGCCCGCAATAGGCTTCTGCCCGCCGCGGCCTTTTGGCGAGACGTGCAGGCCGATGATTGCGGGGTCGGCAATCAACTTCGAAAAATCCGTTGGTTCGAAAAATAATCTCGGTTCGGCATGCACCGCGTAAAACGATTGCTTCGGCAATGCGTGCTGCAACTCGCCGGCGCGGCGGGCGAGCGCGGTAAGCGCGGCCGGACCAAAGATCGCGACGCGAATGTCGGAGAGGCGGTTCGATCCACCGCCCAAGCGCCGCAGCGCGAAGGTGAGGCGGTGGCGCAGCGCCAGCCAGTCCAGAGTCAGTTCGTCCCGCGCCAGCAGGTTTTCGAACGCCGTCACGATTGGATCGCGGGGCGGCAGATACAAAACCGAATTGCCGAGCTGGCGCGGCCGCTCCCAGGCGAAATAGGGTTTTGTCACATCAAGCTCGACCGGTTTCAGCAGCAGCACGTCGGCATCGAGCCACAGGCCGGTGTTCTCGGCCATCAGCCGCATCCGGAAAAAATCGCTGAATTGCAATGTGGTCCAGTCGCGCCACGAACCGTCCGGCTGCGGTGGGCGCAGCCGTTCGGAAAATGCGTGCGGCAGGATCGCCTCGGCCTCGGCATTGCCGACGCCGTCGGGCAGGCCCGGGATGGTATCGAAGCTGTAAACGGTGACCTTGTGGCCGGCGGCGACCTGCGATCGCAGGCAGGTTTGCCGGAGCCTGTCGAGCGGCCCATGCCAGAAGGTGACGACGTCAGGACGCATGCGTCACCTTCCAGGAAGGGGTATTGGAATTAAGCCCAGGCGCGCGCGGTCTTGGCCTTTTCCTCGTAGGCGTCGATCGAGGACTTCTTCTCCATGGTCAGCCCGATGTCGTCGAGGCCGTTGAGCAGGCAATGCTTGCGGAACGGATCGATCTCGAATTTCACCGTGCCGCCGTCGGGGCCGCGGATTTCCTGTTTGGCGAGGTCGATGGACAGCGTCGCGTTGGCGCCGCGCTCGGCGTCGTCGAACAATTTGTCGAGGTCGTCCTGGGTGACGCGGATCGGTAAAATGCCGTTCTTGAAGCAGTTGTTGTAGAAGATGTCGCCGAACGAGGTCGAGATCACGCAGCGGATGCCGAAATCCAACAGCGCCCAGGGTGCATGCTCGCGGCTCGAGCCGCAGCCGAAATTGTCGCCGGCGACCAGCACCTTGGAATTCCGGTAGGCCGGCTTGTTGAGGATGAAGTCCGGATTCTCGCTGCCGTCATCCTTGTAGCGCTGCTCCGAGAACAGGCCCTTGCCGAGGCCGGTGCGCTTGATGGTTTTCAGATACTGCTTCGGGATGATCATGTCGGTGTCGACATTGATGATCTTCAACGGCGCCGCAACGCCTTCCAGTGTGGTGAACTTGTCCATCGATGCACTTCCCGGCCAAATGAGGGGATAGGGGCCGCTATTTATCGCGAATGGGGCCCGGGCAAAAGGCTAATTTGCGCAATCCTAGCCTGCCCTTGCCTCGATCGCCTCCATATCGGCGTCCGACAGGCCGAAATGGTGGCCGATTTCATGGATCAGCACGTGGCGGACGATATGGCCCAGCGTCTCGTCGTGTTCGGCCCAGTAATCCAGGATCGGCCGGCGATACAGCCAGACCATGTTGGGCAGCCGGGCGATGTCGTCATTGCTGCGGAACGGCAGGCCGATGCCCTGGAACAGGCCGAGCAGGTCGAATTCGCTCTCGGCCTCCATCTCATCGAGGACCTCATCGGTCGGAAAATCATCGACGCGAATGATCACGCCTTCGCACAGGTCGCGAAAACCCTTCGGCAGGCGCTCAAATACCTCGTGCGCCATCGCCTCCATCTCGGCTAGCGAGGGCGCTTTTGCTGATGTCCACATGGGGCCTGTTTAGCCTGAGTTCGACAAGGACTCACGCACGCAGTTGACCTTGGCGCTGCAATCGGAGACGTTGCGGCCCGATAACGGGTTTATGGTGGGCGTCATGAAGCGAATTGGGAAGGTTGCGCTATCGGCGGCTCTGGCGGGTTTCTTGCTGCCGGCGGCGGCCGCGCAGGCCCAGATGGCGCCGGCGGGGGTCCGGACCGCGCAGGCGTCGACGCCGGCGGTCACGGAGGCCTCCTCACAGCGCCGGCGTCCATTGCGGCGCGTGCCGATCTACCGCTCGAACCAATGGGAACCGGATGTCTATCCGCGCTACAACCCCGGCCCGAACGCCGTGCGCGACTGCACCGCGACCTATGTTCAGGAATACCGCCCGAGCGGCACCGTGATCACGCCGCGCATGAACTGCTACTGGCGTCCCGGCTAGTAGCGACCGCGCGCGGCGCCGATAAGCCCCGCGCCCACCACAATCGCCGACGCGCCATAGACGATGATCGCCATCGCCAGCTGGGTAAGAGGGCTGGCCGTTCCCATACCGCCGCCGGGGCCTTGTGACGCGAACGCTGTGTCGGTTGATAGCAAAACGGACATGGCCGGTATCATGGCGGAGCCAGCCCGCGATATCCAATCGCGGATGCCTAAAGACGTCATGACAATCTCCTGTGCCAACGAACTGCAGAAGATACGACGACAGTCTACGCCGGTTTTAGCACACAGCGAAAATGTTGGCCGGAAATCGGAACGGGTTCGCCTGATCCGCATTCATCTTCACGGCGCTGTCGTTCACCCCACATTCACGTCGCTTACCTCAGTCTGTGATCCGCATGGCGTCGATGCAGCTTACACGATGAGAGCTGTTCGGCGCCGACGTGACATCCGTGGACCCAAGGAGACTACATATGCACGTGACGAAAGTTCTGGGGCTTGCCGCCGTTGGCGCATTGCTCGTCCTGGCCGCTCCGACCGAGCGCGCCCAAGCGCTGTCGCTCAGCAATCCCGGCGCCGCCGCGGCGGTCCAGCAGGATGCCAAATCGGCAACCACCGAGGTGCGATGGGGGCGGTACCATCATCATCACTGGCACCATCATCGGCATTGGCGCCGCTGGTGATCGCTTCCTTGCGCGCATAAGATCAACAGGCCCGTTCAGCGCGGGCCTGTTTTCGTCTCGCGCATCGCCGACAAGAGGCACGAGTGCTGCGCGTTATTCGGCGACTTGAAATTAGAACCTGTATCAGCACGAGGAACTCGTTCATGAGGAGTTTGATCGGAGCGGCGGTTGTCGCAGGCGTCCTGGCGTTTGCCGGCCAGGCAGCAATCAATCCGGCGGCGGCGGCGCCGCAGATGAAGGCGCAAACCGCCGGCGCATCCGGAGCGACCGATATCAGCGCGCGCCGTCATTACCGGCGCTATCATCACTACGGCTATTACCGGCCTTATCCTTCCTATTACGCGCGGCCTTACTATTATCGCCCGTATCCGTATTACGCCCCGGCGCCGTTCGTTTTCGGCTTCGGATTTGGGCCGTCCTGGTGGTGATGGATCAGGTTGCAAATCCCTTCGCGAGCAGCACGACGCCCTGCGCGCCAGCTTTGCGATCTTTTGAAATCTCGAGATATCGCCGCCACTGGCATCATTACCGCTATTGGTGAGGCTAAGACGTGGATGGCCGGGACGAGGCCCGGCCATGACGACTATTTGCTTTGCGGGCGCTCGAATCCGAGACGCGGGTTCAATCCCAATTCTTGAATTTCCAGCGTTTCAGTTTCCACGGCGTCAGCGTCTCCATCCGCCACTGTTCCCAGCGATCCGGGGGCCAGTGGCTGAGGCGCGAGGCTTCCTTGACCGGCGCGAGGTCGACGATGCGCGGCAACTTGCGCCGGCTCTGGCGCGTTGCCTCGCTGATCATATCGACGAATTCCGGCTTGTCGGCCATGGCGCGCTCCCTCGCGAAAGAGTTCTTTCCGCAAGCGGCCAGTCTGCCCCCACCACCTTAACGAGGCGTTTCCAGAACGCCTCGCTGTTGAGGCAAGCAGGGTTAAAGTCTCCGGGTTTGACGCGTTTTCTACCGCAGATAAGTCTACGCAATCTGCGTAAACTTGACTGCTACGCGAATCGGTACCCGTCCCGCATCAAGTGCGGGACAGGCTCCGCTCGAAAACGCTACTTCCATTCCCGGATGTCGACGAAATGCCCGGCAATCGCCGCGGCCGCCGCCATCGCCGGCGACACCAGATGGGTGCGGCCCTTGAATCCCTGACGGCCCTCGAAATTGCGGTTCGAGGTTGAGGCGCAGCGCTCTTCCGGCGCCAGCTTGTCGGGGTTCATGGCGAGACACATCGAGCAGCCCGGCTCGCGCCATTCGAAGCCGGCCTTGATGAATATCTTGTCGAGGCCTTCGGCTTCCGCCTGCTCCTTCACGATGCCGGAGCCCGGCACGATCATCGCATTGACGTGGCCGTTGACGGTCTTGCCCTCGGCGACTTTCGCCGCCGCGCGCAGATCCTCGATGCGGCCGTTGGTGCAGGAGCCGATGAAGACGCGGTCGAGCTTGATGTCGGTGATCTTGGTACCCGCCTTCAGGCCCATGTACTGTAGCGCGCGATGTTTCGACAGCCGCTTGGCTTCGTCGGCGATCTTGTCGGGATCCGGCACGAAACCGGTGATCGACACCACGTCCTCGGGCGAGGTGCCCCAGGTCACGATCGGCGGCAGCTTTGCCGCGTCGAGCCTGATCTCGTGATCGAAATGCGCGCCTTCGTCGGAACGCAGCGTTTCCCAGTAACGCATCGCGGCGTCCCAGGCCTCGCCCTTCGGCGACATCGGCCGGCCTTTCAGGAACTCGAACGCCTTTTCGTCGGGCGCGATCAGGCCGGCGCGGGCGCCGCCTTCGATCGACATGTTGCAGACCGTCATGCGGCCTTCCATCGACAGCGCGCGGATCGCGTCGCCGGCATATTCCAGCACGTAGCCGGTGCCGCCCGCGGTGCCGATCTCGCCGATGATGGCCAGGATGATGTCCTTGCCGGTGACGCCATCGGGCAATTTGCCGTCGACCACCGCACGCATGTTCTTGGCTTTTTTCTGGATCAGCGTTTGCGTCGCCAGCACGTGCTCGACTTCCGAGGTGCCGATGCCGTGCGCCAGCGCGCCGAACGCGCCATGCGTCGAGGTGTGGCTGTCGCCGCAGACGATGGTGGTGCCCGGCAGCGTAAAGCCCTGCTCGGGGCCGATGACGTGCACGATGCCCTGGCGCTTGTCGTGCTCGTTGTAATATTCGATGCCGAATTCCTTGGCGTTCTCCGCCATCACCCGCATCTGCTCGATGCTTTCGGGATCGGGATTCGGCTTGGAACGGTCGGTGGTCGGGATGTTGTGATCGACCACGGCCAGCGTCTTCTCCGGCGCGTGCACCTTGCGCCCCGTCGCGCGCAGGCCTTCGAACGCCTGCGGCGAGGTTACCTCGTGCACCAGATGGCGATCGATATAGAGCAGGCAGGTGCCGTCATCTGCTTCGTGCACCAGATGGTCGTTCCAGATCTTGTCGTACAGCGTGGTCGGTTTGGACATGAGCGTAAGCTCCAATGAGAATTCTGTGTGAGCGGTATGCGCGGCTACGCGCGAGCAAGGGAGATTTCAGCGCGGCTTCAAAGCGCGCCGGTAAGCTCTGACGTCGCCGAGGTCGCAAAGCGTCCAAAGAAGCGGCCAGGCAGCCGCGAGCGATCGTCGATCACGATGGGTGCGACGCGCCGGCTGGCAGGGCTGGTCTGATCTGGAACCATCTAGAATTTCTAACACAGGGCCTGCACCTGCGACAATCAATCGATGGGCAGGGCATATGCCTAGATAGGCATGGCGCAACAAAAAAGCGCGGGGCCAAACCCCGCGCCTTTCGTCACATCCTTCAAGGACGAAATTACTCGCCGACGGCGGTGGCGCGGTCCTGCTTCTCGACGATGCGGGCCGACTTGCCGCGCAGCTGGCGCAGGTAATAGAGCTTGGCGCGACGCACCTTGCCGCGGCGCACCACCTTGATCGAGTCGATCATCGGCGACATCACCGGGAATACGCGTTCCACGCCTTCGCCGTAGGAGATCTTGCGAACGGTGAAGCTCTCGTTGAGCCCGCCGCCGGAACGACCGATGCAGACGCCTTCATAGGCCTGCACGCGGGTGCGCTCGCCTTCGACCACCTTGACGTTGACGATCACGGTGTCGCCGGGGCCGAACTCCGGAATCACCTTGGTCGCGGCCAATTTGTCGAATTGCTCTTTTTCGAGCTGTTGAATGAGGTTCATTGAAATCTCCATCGGCGGCGCGCCCAGCCTGTCCGGCGCGGGCTGCGCGAACGTCCATCGATCCTGCCATTGCGCGGATTTGGCGCTCGTATAAGGCAATCGCTGAGCTTTGTCACCCGTCTGTCGTGGTTTTTGGGCGTTTTTGGTTGGCCTTAATCGCCCACAAATCCGGCCTTCGCGCCTTGGTTAAGGCTTCGGCCTCGGCCAGGCGCCAGGCCGCCACCTTGGCATGGTCGCCGGAGGTGAGGATTTCCGGGATCGGGCGGCCCTCGAACTCCTGCGGACGGGTATATTGGGGGTATTCGAGTAGTCCTTCGGAAAAGCTCTCATCCGCCCCGGAGGCCTGCTTTCCCATCACCCCTGGCAGCAGCCGCACACAGGCGTCGATCAGTGCCATGGCGGCGATTTCGCCGCCCGAAAGCACATAATCGCCGATCGAGACCTCCTCGAGGCCGCGGGCGGTAATGACCCGCTCGTCGATACCCTCGAACCGGCCGCAGACGATCAGGGCACCAGGCCCTGCGGCAAGTTCCATCACCCGCGACTGGGTCAATGGCCGACCCCGCGGGCTCATCAGGAGCCGCGGGCGGAACTTTGGCTGGTCCCGCGCGGCATCGGCCGCATCGATTGCCGCCGCCAGCACGTCGGCGCGCAGCACCATGCCGGGCCCGCCGCCCGCCGGGGTATCATCGACGCTGCGGTGACGGTCGGTCGCCGAATCCCGGATATCGCGCGCCTCCAGCGTCCAAAGCCCGGACGCCAGCGCCTTGCCGGCCAGGCTGACGCCAAGCGGCCCCGGAAACATGTCCGGAAATAGCGTCAGCACGGTCGCGCGCCATATCGTCGCTTGGGAGGCCATGGACCGTTGTTACGGCACTATGGCGGTGAGATCGAGGCTCTGCATCAGGGCGGCGGCCTCGACCGCCTGTCTGAAGTCGGCGAGCTTGAAGGTCGTCACCACGATCTTGCCGAGATCGAGCAGGCCGTCGGCGGCCAGCGCCGCAAGCTGACCCGGCGCCGTCCGGTCGTACATGAACTGGCCGACCACCTCCCAGTCGTTGGCCAGCATCTCGCGAAATGAAAGCTCGAGCGGCACTTCGGCGCTGCCCATCAGCACCAGGCGGCCGCCGCGTTTGAGCGCGCGCAGGCTCGACAACGTGGTCGAGGTACTCTTGGCGGCGCCGAGCAAATCCAGCGCGACGTCGGCGCCGCCGCCGGCGGCGTGGCGGATGACCGCGAGATCCTTCACGGCGTCGCCGGTAACCACGGCTGGAATCACGCGCGGGCCAAAAGCCTCAACCAGCAATTCGAGCGCCGCCTGCTTGCGTCCCACCGCGACGACGCGCGCGGCACCCATCGCGACCGCCAGCATGACGGCGCCGGAGCCGAAATAGCCGGTCGCGCCGTTGATGATGATGGTGTGGCCGCCGCGCAGCCCCGAACGCTGCAGTCCGCCAAACGGCACGATCAGTTTGGCGAGCCCGATCAATTCTGTCGCCGGCCTGTCGTCGAGACCCGTCAGCGGCGTGGCGCAGGCCGCCGGCCAGTGCGCGATTTCGGCGAACACGCCGTCGCGCCATCGCGACTGCAGGGCGAGCGCTTCCGGCGTCGTCACGGTGGCGGTCAGTCCGATCAGAATCTGCGGCGGCTCGCGGTCGGGCACGTCGCCGCGCAAATGCGGACTCAGGAAAACCCGGTCGCCGCTGCGAACATGCGTGACATTGTCGCCGGCCGCGACCACGCGTGCGATCGCGTTGGTGCCGGGCACGAACGGCATCGGCGGCAGGCTGTAGGGCACCGAGCCCGACAGCACCTTGCCGGTGTAGGACAGCACCATGCCGGCTTCGATGCGGACGATGACGCCGTCAGGCGCCGGTTTTGGCGTCTCGACCTCGTCGAACCTGAGATCATTTTGCGCGTGCAGGCGCCAGGCTTTGTGGGTGTTTGGCATCGGCGATCATTCCAATTCTTCGTCGTCCCGGCCCATATGCGCAATTGCGCATCAGGAGCCGGGACCCATAACCACGACTGCCAATGTAGTGTGAAGCTGGCGCGCCATCCAAACCGATACCCGCCATCGGTGGTTATGGGTCCCCGCCTTCGCGGGGACGACTCGGGGAGGGATCGTCGCCGTCGATTTCGGCGGGCAATTCGATCACCACGCGCCCGTTCGCAAGGTCGACCGTGGGCACGACCGCATTGGTGAACGGCAGCAGCATGGTCGACCCCTGCGGTGGCGCGATCTCGATGATGTCGCCGGCACCGAAATTATGGATCGCGATCACGCGGCCGAGCGGCTCGTTCGCGGCATTGACCGCGGCAAGCCCGATCAGGTCGGCGTGATAATACTCGTCGTCAACGGTATCAGGCAGCTTCTCGCGCGCGATGTAGAGTTCGATTCCATTGAGCCGCTCGGCGTCTTCGCGGGTGGCGATGCCTTTCAGCGTCGCCACCAGATGATCCTTTGCCTCGCGCGCGTGCGTCACCTCGAACTGGCGCGCGCCGTCCTTTGTCGTCAGCGGGCCGTAACGTGTCACGGCCAGCGGGTCTTCGGTAAAAGCCCACAATCTTACCGCGCCGCGCACGCCATGCGCGGCGCCGATACGGGCGACGCAAATCGGTGTTGTCACCGTCACGCGCCGTTAACGCTCACGCCTTGGCGGCGGCTTCGGCAGCGGCCTTGCGTTCCTTGCGCGGCACGGCCTTTTCCGGGTTGTTGCGTGCGGCGCGCTTGACGACACCGGCGGCGTCGAGGAAGCGGGTGACGCGATCCGACGGCTGCGCGCCCTTGGCGAGCCAGGCCTTGACCTTGTCCATGTCGAGCTTCAGCCGCGCCTCATTGTCCTTCGGCAGCAGCGGATTGAAATGGCCGAGACGTTCGATGAAACGGCCGTCGCGCGGAAAGCGCGAATCGGTGACGACGACGTGATAAACGGGACGCTTCTTGGTGCCTGCGCGAGCGAGGCGGATAACGACTGACATTTGGTTCTCCTGTTGAATACGAAACTTAAGTGAGTGGATTGGTCTGAATTCGCGTCATTGCGAGCGAAGCGAAGCAATCCATGTGGCCGCGAGGCAGAAAGCTGGATTGCTTCGTCGCTTTGCTCCTCGCAATGACGAAAAAGGTCATTTCTTCTTGCCCGGGAAACCGCCGAGGCCCGGAAGCGTCGGCTTGCCGCTCAAGCCCGTGAGCCCCGGCAAATTCGGCAATCCCTGGCGCAGACCCGCGGGAAGATCCTTCGGCAGACTGGGCAGGCCGCCCGGACCAGCGCCGCCCTGCATCTTCTCAGCCATCGCCTTCATTTCCTCCGCCGAGGGCGGCTTCATGCCGCCGCCAAAGCCCATCGCCTGCGCGATGCCGGCCATCGGACCGCGCTTGCCAGAGCCCATGGCCTTCATCATGTCGGCCATGTTCCGGTGCATCTTCAGGAGTTTGTTGACCTCCTGGACCTCCAGGCCGGCGCCTGCGGCGATGCGCTTTTTGCGGCTGGCTTTGAGGATGTCGGGATGCTTGCGCTCCTGCCGCGTCATCGAATCGATCACCGCGACCTGGCGCTTCAAAATCTTGTCGTCGATGCCGGCGGCGGCGATCTGGTTTTTCATCTTGGCGATGCCGGGCATCATGCCCATCAGCCCGCTGATGCCGCCCATATTCGCCATCTGCAGCAATTGCTCGCGCATATCGTTGAGGTCGAACTGGCCCTTGCGCATCCGCTCGGCGGTGCGCGCGGCCTTTTCGGCGTCGATGTTGGCGGCAGCTTTTTCCACCAGCGACACCACGTCGCCCATGCCGAGGATGCGGCCGGCGATCCGGCTCGGGTGGAAATCCTCCAGTGCGTCGGTCTTTTCGCCGGTGCCGATCAGCTTGATCGGCTTGCCGGTCACGGCGCGCATCGACAGCGCGGCGCCGCCGCGGCCGTCGCCGTCCACCCTGGTCAGCACAATGCCGGTGAGGCCGACGCGCTGGTCGAAGGCACGCGCGAGATTGACCGCGTCCTGGCCGGTCAGGGAATCCGCGACCAGCAGCACTTCATGCGGATTGGCGGTGGTTTTGATTTCGGCGGCTTCCGCCATCATCTCTTCGTCGAGCGTGGTGCGGCCGGCGGTGTCGAGCAGCACCACGTCGTAGCCGCCGAGTTTTCCGGCTTCGAGCGCGCGTCGCGCGATCTGCGCCGGCTTCTGGCCGGCCACGATCGGCAGCGTCGGGATGTCGAGATCGCGCCCCAATACCGCAAGCTGCTCCATCGCCGCGGGACGATAGACGTCGAGCGAAGCCATCAGCACCTTGCGCTTGTCGCGCTGGGTCAGGCGGCGGGCGAGTTTGGCGGTTGTCGTGGTCTTACCGGAACCCTGCAGGCCGACCATCATGATCGCAACCGGCGGCACCGCATTTAAGTCGATGGTCTGACCGTCTGAGCCGAGGGTGGCGACCAGTTCGTCATGGACGATCTTGACCACCATCTGGCCGGGGGTGACCGACTTGACGACGGTCGCGCCGACCGCCTGCTCGCGGACACGGTCGGTAAAGCTGCGGACCACGTCGAGCGAGACGTCAGCATCGAGCAGCGCGCGGCGCACTTCGCGCATCGCGGCGTCGACATCGGCTTCCGACAGCGAACCGCGCCCCGTCAGCCGATCGAGGATCCCACCAAGCTTTTCCGACAGACTGTCGAACAATGCCGTTGTCCTGTTGCTGCCTTCACTCCTCAAGGACCAGGTGGAGCCTGCGTCTCGAAGGGTGGCGGCGACCACCGTGGCCTCATCCTTCGAGACGCCGCTTCGCGGCTCCTCAGGATGAGGGTCGTCCAAACACATTTACGCCCGAGGGCGCATCGCGCTGTCGGGCGTTGGCCTCCGGTCTCAAGGGCCGGGCGGCGGGTCGAAAAGAACGTCTTTCCGAGAAGTGCCGGGGTTAAACCCCTATGGACGCGGAAAGTCAAGGAAAGTTGCCCGGCTCCAGCCAATTTAATTGATCAAGCAGCTGGAAATGCTGATCTTTTCCCAATGGAAGAACTTACTGTGTTCGGTAAGAGCACAAATTCTGTCGCAGGTTCCATGTTCGTCCCGCCGACGCCATATAACGCCTCATGCCTTCCGCCCTGTCAGCCGCTTAGCGATCTCACCTCGTGCCAATCACCCGCCGCAAAGTTCTCGGACTGCTCGCCGGCGCCGCCGCGGCGGTCGGCGTGCCATCGATCTGGATTTCCCGCATGAAAACCTATGACGGCCCCGTTTCCGATCATTTCGACGGCCTGCATTTCTTCGATCCCGACGGCTCGCCGCCGAAATCACTGGGCGAGGTGCTGCGCTGGCAGTTCGGAAGCGGCCGGCAGCGCGCGAACTGGCCGGAATGGGTGCCAAGCCCGCATGCCGATACGCCGCCGCCACACGTCGAGGGCGACAAGGTGCGGCTATCGTTCGTCGGCCACGCGAGCTGGCTGATCCAGACCGCCGGTCTCAACATCCTGGTCGATCCGGTGTGGTCGATGCGCGCCTCGCCGTTCGCATGGGCCGGACCGAAGCGGCACAACGATCCCGGCATTGCCTTCGATGCGTTGCCGCCGATCGATATCGTGCTGGTCTCGCACGGCCATTACGATCATCTCGACCTCGCGACGCTGTCGAAACTCGCGGAAAAGTTTTCGCCGCGCGTGATCACCCCGCTCGGCAATGATGTGACGATGCGCGATGCGGATGCCGCGATCAAGGCCGAGGCGTTCGACTGGCAGGATCGTGTCGAGCTCGGAGGCGGCGTCGCGGTGACGCTGGTGCCGACGCGGCACTGGTCGGCGCGCGGCCTGTTCGACCGCAACAAGGCGCTGTGGGCGAGCTTTGTGCTGGAGACTCCCGTAGGCAAACTCTACATCGTCTGCGATTCCGGTTACGGCGAGGGCAAGCATTTCCGCCGTGCCGCCGAGGCGCACGGTCCGCTACGGCTCGCGATCTTGCCGATCGGCGCCTATGAGCCGCGCTGGTTCATGCGCGACCAGCACATGAATCCGTCAGACGCGGTGAAAGCGCTGGCCGATTGCGGCGCGCAGCAAGCGCTGGCGCATCATCACGGCACGTTTCAACTGACCGATGAGGCGATCGACGCGCCGGTGATCGGGTTGGGCGAGGCGCTTGACGAAGCGAAGGTTTCGCGGGAGCGGTTTGCGGTGCTGAAGCCGGGGCAGGTGGTGGAGATTTGAACGTCATTGCGAGCGAAGCGAAGCAATCCATCTCGCCACAAAAAGAAAGAATGGATTGCTTCGTCGCTTCGCTCCTCGCAATGACGTGAGTACTATTCCTTGGCCTTGATCGCCCAGGACACGCTCACGGTCACCGACAGCGTCTCTTCGCCTTGGGCGACCGGTGCTGCGGCGGCCATGCCGCCGGCAACCATCTTGCCGCTGCGGAACATCGGCGCGCCTGAACCTTCCTCGGAAATGCTCAGCGGCTCGCCAAGCGTCACGCCGGCGGCCTTGGCATAAATCTCGGCCTTGCGGCGGGCATCGGCGATCGCCTTTTCGCGGGCGTCATCGAGCAGTTTCGAGGCCTGCGAGACCACAAAATTGATACCGCCGATGTCGTTGGCGCCGGCGCCGACCAGCACGTCGATGATGTTGGCGACCTTGGTGACGTCGCGGATCCGGACGGTGACGCGGTTGCTGGCTCGGTAGCCGACAACGGGCGAAGGGCCGCTGCGGTTCGGCGCGTATTGCGGCTGCAGCGACAGCCGTGAGGTCTGGTAGTCCTTCTCGTCGATGCCGGCGCCCTTCAGTGCCAGCAGCACCTTGCCCATCGCCGCATTGTTGGCGTCCGACGCCTCGCGGGCGGTCTTGGCGTCAGACGTGACGCCGCCGTCGATCTGCGCCTGATCCGGCGGCACCGATACGGTGGCTTCGCCGGTCACCGAAATCGCGGCCGGCAAAGCCGTCTGCGCCAGCGCCGGCGCGGCCAGCAGTGCCGCCGCGGCGAGGACGACAGCGAAGGAATGCTTCATGGGTCTCACTTCAACGGCACGTAGACGTTGATCACCAGCTTGTCCTCCGCCGTCTTCAGGGGATCGGTGATGTATTCCTCGATGAAGGTGTCCTTGGCTTCCAGCTTCTTGTCGTCGAGGTGATTGGTGATCGCCTCATAGGTGTTGTCCATATTGTCGTAGGAGCCGCGATGGACGAATTTGAGCGCCTTGCCGTCGGGCGATTTGCCCATGCTCATGTCCTTGGTCAGGTTCTTCGGATCCTGCTCGACCGGAATTTCGGCCAGGAAGGTGAAGCCGGTATCGTCGGTCGAGGTGTAGACGATCATCGAATTGCCTGACGCCTTGATGCCCTGCTTGTCGAGCAGTGCGGTCAGTGCCTTGAACGACTCGATCAGGGTGTCGAAGGCTGCATCCCAGTTGGCCGTGCCCTTCATGACCACCACCTTTTTGGGCTCCAGCGTGAATTGCTCGCCAAAGGGGTCGGCGGTCTGGACCGGTGCGATCGGCGGCGGCGCCGGCGTCTGGGCGGCCGCGGGAGTATCGGCCGGCGATTTGGTCTCGGCGGGCGGCGGAACCGGCGTCGCGGACGGGGCCGGCGCAGGCGTTGCGGTGGGCGAGGCCGCCGGCGCGGGCGTTTGCGCCAGCGCGGCGCTGCCAAACGCGATTGCCACGATCGGGATCAGCGCGACCAGGGCGGCTCGGAAGGTGCCGATACGGTTCATTTCGATATTCTCCATCCCCATTCCAAGCGGTCGCGGTAGGTCCCGGCTCACGCCCGCAAAGACGCTGCCATTCCTAACACGCAAGTTCCGCTTTCGTCCCATGACAGATGCGTCATGGGGCCTTGCAGCCCCGGCGGACTGGCCAATCCGCCATCATTCGCCATATAAGACAGGCATAAATTGGGAAATTCCATGAGCGCGCTCGCCAACCACGCATTTGCCAAGATGAACGGCATTGGCAACGAAATCGTCGTGGTCGATTTGCGCGACAAGCCCGCCGTCGTGACGGCGGAGGAGGCGCGTGCGGTCGCCTCGCCGGCGGGCGTGCCCTATGACCAGTTGATGGTGCTGCAGCCGCCGCGGCTACAGGGCACCGAGGCCTTCATCCGCATCTACAACAGTGACGGTTCGGAGGCCGGCGCCTGCGGCAACGGCATGCGCTGCGTGGTGCGCCGCCTGTTCGAGCAGACCGGCCAGACCGCGGTCACTTTCGAGACCCGGGCCGGGCTGTTGAACTGCTGGAAGGGCCCGGCGCCCGATCTGTATACCGTCGACATGGGGGCGCCGAAATTCGGCTGGCAGGATATTCCGCTGGCCGAAGAGTTTCGCGATACCCGCTACATCGAATTGCAGGTCGGACCGATCGATGCGCCGGTGCTGCATTCACCGTCCGTGGTCAGCATGGGCAATCCGCATGCGATCTTCTGGGTCGATGACGTCAACGCCTATGATCTCGACCGCTTCGGCCCGTTGTTGGAAAATCATCCGATTTTTCCGGAGCGCGCCAATATCACGCTCGCCCATATCGTCGATCGCGATCACATCACGATCCGCACCTGGGAGCGTGGCGTCGGGCTGACCAGGGCCTGCGGCTCGGCGGCGTGTGCCACCGCGGTTGCGGCGGCGCGGCTGAAGCGCGCCAATCGTCTGGTCGAGATTACGCTGCCGGGCGGAAAGCTCTCGATCGAATGGCGCGAGCGCGACGACCATGTGCTGATGACGGGCACCGCTGATTTCGAATATGAGGGACGATTCGATCCTGCGCTGTTTGCGTCCGTCGCCTAAATCATGAGTGTCGAGGTCCTCACTTTCGGCTGCCGCCTCAATGCCTTCGAATCCGAAGTGATTCGGCACGAGGCAGAGAAGGCGGGGCTTTCCGACACCATCGTCATCAATAGCTGCGCGGTCACCAATGAGGCGGTAGCCCAGGTGCGGCAATCAATCCGCCGGTTGAAGCGCGAGCGGCCTGGGCTGCGGATTGTCGTCACCGGCTGCGCGGCGCAGACGCAGGCCGAAATGTTCGCCGGGATGGCGGAGGTCGATCGCGTCGTCGGCAATGACGACAAGATGCGGGGCGAGGCTTGGCGCAACGCGCGCGCCGCCTTCGACGCCGGATTTGGCATTGCCGCCGGCGAGAAGATCGCGGTCGCCGACATCATGGCGGTCACGGAGATGGCGCCGCATCTGCTGGAAGGCTTTCAGAACGGCCTGCCGCGGGTGTTCGTGCAGGTGCAAAACGGCTGCGACCACCGCTGCACCTTCTGCATCATTCCCTATGGCCGCGGCAATTCGCGCTCGGTGCCGATGGGCGCGGTGGTCGACCAGGTCCGCGCGCTGGTCGAACGTGGCCATGCGGAGATTGTGCTGACCGGCGTCGACCTCACCAGCTATGGCGCGGATCTGCCGGGCACGCCCAAACTCGGCCAGCTGACAAAGCAGATCCTGCGGCACGTGCCCGAGCTCAAGCGTCTGCGGATTTCATCGATCGACTCGATCGAGGCCGACCGTGATCTGCTCGACGTCGTCGCCGACGATGACCGCCTGATGCCGCATCTGCACCTGTCGCTGCAGTCCGGCGACGATCTGATCCTGAAGCGGATGAAGCGGCGGCATTTGCGCAACGATGCCATCGCATTCTGCGCGCAGGTGCGGCGGCTGCGGCCGGACATCGCGCTTGGTGCCGACATCATCGCCGGTTTTCCGACCGAAACCGAAGAGATGTTCGCGCGTTCGCAGGATCTGGTGGAGGAATGCGGCCTCACCTTCCTGCACGTGTTTCCCTACTCAAAACGTCCGGGCACGCCGGCCGCGCGAATGCCGCAGGTCGCGGGCGAGGCGATCAAGGCGCGTGCGAAACGATTGCGCGCGACGGGTGAGGCGGCGCTGCGGAAGCGGCTCGCTGCCGAGATTGGTGCAACGCGTCAGGTCTTGATCGAGAGCGGCAAGCAGGGGCGGACGGAGCACTTTTTGCCGGTGGCGATCAGTGGCCAAACGCCGGGCGCGGTGCGGGCGCTGACAATCGCCGGACATGATGGTGTGCGGCTGATCCCAGACGGTCATCGCCCGGCATAGCCGTCCGAAGGACGGCGTCGCTTCCGCTCGCCTATGACCGGGCGACCCAGTATGCCGCGGCCTCTCGGTCGACTACGAATTTCTCTGGAATACTGGATCATCCGCTTTCGCGGATGATGACGAGTGCAGTTTGCGGCAAGAGTTGCGCTCGTTCGGCGCCTACTCCCCGTTCCACCCGCACACCCTGAGCCGCTCGTGCATATGCGGCGGCGCCGGCGCGATCACGTGTACGGGTTCCTTGTTTTTCGAAATCGGGATCCCGATCTCGCGGGAATGCAGATGTAGCCGCGGCTCGCCGAAACGCGGGCCGTTGCCGTAAATATTGTCGCCGACGATCGGCCAGCCGGTCGCAGTGGAATGGACGCGCAGCTGATGGGTGCGGCCGGTGACCGGTTCGAGCGCGAGCCAGGCAAGACCATCGCCGCGCCCCAGCACCTTCCAGTTTGTGACGGCCTTTTGACCGTCGGGGTCCGGCTTCTGCCACCAGCCGCGTTCGACATTCAGCCGGCCGAGCGGCATGTCGATGGTGCCTTGATCTTCGGCAGGCCCGCCTTCAACGACGGCCCAATAGGTCTTTGAAATTTTGCCGTGCTTGAACAGCAGGCCAAGCGATGCGGTCGCCTTGCGGTGGCGCCCCAAAACGAGGCAGCCGGATGTGTCCTTGTCGAGCCGGTGGGCCAGCACCGGCGGCCGCGGCAGGCCGAATCGCAAGCCGTCGAACGACGCCTCCAGATTGGCGCCGCCCTTGGGGCCGCGATGCACCGGCAGCCCCGCCGGCTTGTCGATGACCAGCATCAATCCGTCGCGGTGGAGCACCCGCGCCTGGATTTCCTCCGCGGTCAATTCGGGAACATCGATCAATCGTTCGAGACTTTCGCTCATGACGCGAAACCGCTAACACAGCCGCGCCATGAACGATACCACTGCGGGAACCCCCAAACTGAGCTGGTGGCGGCGGCTGTCCGGCGGCCTGAAGCGGACCTCTGGTGCGCTCGGGACCGCGGTCGCCGATCTCGTCACCAAGCGCAAGCTCGACCGTGCCATGCTCGACGATATCGAGGATGTGCTGCTGCGCGCCGATCTCGGGACCGAGGTTGCCGTCCGCATAGCGGACGCGGTCGGCAAGGGGCGTTACGACAAGGCGATCTCGGCGGACGACGTGAAGACGGTGGTCGCGACCGAAGTCGAAAAAGTGCTGGCGCCGGTGGCAAAACCGCTGGAGATCAATGCGGCGCAAAAGCCGTTCGTCATTCTCGTGGTCGGCGTCAATGGTTCCGGCAAGACCACCACCATCGGCAAGCTCGCCGCGAAACTCTCTGCCGAGGGCCGCAAGGTCATGCTGGCCGCCGGCGATACGTTTCGCGCGGCCGCCATCGAGCAGCTGAAGATCTGGGGCGAACGCACCAAATCGCCGGTCATCGCGGGCGCGCAGGGCTCGGATTCGGCGAGCCTGGCCTTCAATGCCCTTACGGCGGCGAAAGAGCAAAAGCTCGACGTGCTCCTGATCGACACCGCCGGCCGGCTGCAGAACAAGGCCGAACTGATGAACGAACTGGAAAAGGTCGTTCGCGTCATCAAGAAGGTCGATGCCTCGGCGCCGCATGCCGTGCTGCTGGTGCTCGATGCCACGGTGGGACAAAATGCGCTGTCGCAGGTCGAAGCGTTTCATCGTACCGCCGGGGTCACGGGGCTTGTCATGACAAAGCTCGACGGCACCGCGCGGGGCGGCATTCTGGTGGCGCTGTCGGAGAAATTCAAATTGCCGGTGCACTTCATCGGCGTCGGCGAAGGCGTCGACGATCTCGCGCCGTTCACCGCACGCGATTTCGCGCAGGCGATTGCGGGAATTGAATAGGCTTCATCCTTCGAGACGCGCGCGAGTGCGCGCTCCTCAGGATGAGGGGAGAGATACGGGAAGTCCTCATCCTGAGGAGGCGCGAAGCGCCGTCTCGAAGGATGGCGGCAAGTAAGGTTTGATGGATTAAGTGATGGACAAGACCCAGCCGCATCCGTTGTTCAAACTCGCGACCGAGCTCGGTCCGCTGCTCGTATTCTTTGTCGCAAACGCCAAATTCCATCTGTTCGTCGCCACCGGCGCGTTCATGGTGGCGATCGTGGCGGCGATGATCGCGTCCTATGTGGTGACGCGGCACGTGCCTGTCATGACGATCGTCACCGGCATCATCGTCATCGTGTTCGGCACGCTGACGCTGGTGCTGCACGACGAAACCTTCATCAAGGTCAAGCCGACCATCATCTATGGGCTGTTCGCGGCCGTGCTGGGCGGCGGGCTTTTGTTCGGCCGCTCCTTCATCGCCATCATGTTCGACCAGATGTTCAACCTGACGCCGCATGGCTGGCGCATCCTCACGATGCGCTGGGCGCTGTTCTTCCTTGCGATGGCGGTCCTGAACGAAATCGTCTGGCGCACCCAGACGACCGATTTCTGGGTCGGCTTCAAGGCGTTCGGCGTGATTCCGCTGACGATGATCTTTGCGATCGCCCAGATGCCGCTGACGAAGCGCTACCATCTGGAGCCGGCCACGCTCGAGGCGAGCGAGGCGGAAGCGGGCGATGTGTCGAAGGGGTGAGGATCGTCTCTCCGCCGTCATTGCGAGGAGCCAACGGGTCGCGCGAACGCGCGCCCGATGACAAGCTCCGCGACGAAGCAATCCATTTTACCGCATGTGGCGCTATGGATTGCTTCGCTTCGCTCGCAATGACGCTGAGGGATCAGCTCTTCTGCTTGGCGATGATCTTGTCCTTGATGCCGTCATAGGTCTTTTGCGGGACGATGTTCTTGTTCACCAGGTCATCCTTGCCCTTGTAGGGACGGCCCTTGATGATCGCCGCCGAATAGGCCTTGCCGATGCCCGGCAGCGCGTCGAGTTGGTCGGCGCTCGCGGAGTTGATGTCGAGCAGGTCCGCTTTCGGGGCCGGCGCCATCTTCGACTCGGTGGCCGGCTTCGGCGCGGGCGCCATTTTGCTGTCGGATTTGGCCGCGGGCTGCGCGGTCTGGGCCATCGACGGCGTCGCCGTCATCAGACCTAAAGTGAGCGCAGTAGCGAGAAGTGAAGCGAGCGTGAAATGACGCATTGGGTGTGTCCCTCCAAGGACGGTTTAAGTAACGTCATGGAGGTAGCTTTGAATTCGTGGCAGCGCCATGGCCGTGAAATGAACGGCAGATAAAAGCGGAAAATTATTTGTCTACGTCATTCCGGGGCGTGCGCAGCACGAGCTATGATGTGCACTTGCACATCAGAGAATCCATAACCACCATCGTGAGTATGGATTCCGGGCCTGCGCCAAGAGGCGCATCCCGGAATGACGAGTAGATTAGGATCCCGCTTTCAGCGCCTTCTCGATCTCGACCTTGAGCACGCTGTCGATGTTCTCCGGCGTCACCGGTCCTACCATCTTGTAGAGAATGGTACCCTCGCGGCCGACCACGAAAGTCTCGGGCACGCCGTAGACGCCCCATTCGATCGAGGCGCGGCCGTTGCCGTCGACGCCGACGATGCCGAACGGATTGCCGTAGCGGCCGAGGAAGCGGCGGGCGTTGTCGGGCCCGTCCTTGTAATTGATGCCGACCATTTGCAGCCTCTTGTCCTTGGCCAGTTGGACAAACAGCGGCGCCTCGTCGTGGCATGGCACGCACCAGGACGCCCAGACATTGACGATGCTGACCTTGCCCTTGAACGCGGCCGGATCGAGGCCCGGTATTTGCGCGCCGTTGACGACGAGGCCTTCGAGCGCCGGCAGCACGGTTTGCGGCGCCGGGCGGCCGATCAGGGCGGAGGGAATTCTCGAGGGGTCGCCGCCGTGCAGCCGCAGCAGGAACAGTCCGGCCAACGCGATGAAGCCGAGCAGCGGCAGGCTCACCAGCCAGCGCCGGCCCCGCGGTGATGTCTCGTTGGTGGTCGCGGGCTCGCTCATCAGATATCCGCTGCGCTACGGCCGGAGCGCCTGACCACGCCGCTGGCCTCGAGATCGCGCAGGCGCTCCTTCTGGCGGCGATAGTCGACGGCGATCCAGACAATCAGAATCAAAACCACTCCTGTTACCAACGCATAGGAAGTCACGATGAAGGAGGCGTAGGGACCGAGCGCCATCGCGTCACGCCGCCTGCTGGCTGGCTTGCATCATCTGCAAGGCGCGCACGCGGCGGCGCAAGATCTCGTTGCGCATCGCCGCCAGATGCAGCGTGACGAACAGCAGCGAAAAGGCGACGGCCATGACGAGCAGCGGGATCAGGAAGGCGCGGTCGAGCGAGGGCCCGCCCAGCCGCATCACCGAGGCCGGCTGATGCAGCGTGTTCCACCAGTCCACCGAGAATTTGATGATCGGCAGATTGATCGCGCCGACCAGGGTCAGGATCGCCGCAGCCCGCGCCGCGCGCGACGGATCGTCCACCGCGCGCCACAGCGCGATCAGGCCGAGATACATCAAGAACAGGATCAACACCGACGTCAGCCGCGCATCCCACTCCCAATAGGTACCCCACATCGGCCGGCCCCACAGCGAACCCGTGACCAGCGCCAGGAACGTGAACGCGGCGCCGATCGGGGCTGCCGCTTTGGCCGCGACATCCGCCAGCGGATGCCGCCACACCAGCGTGCCCAGGGCGGCCAGGCTCATCACGCCCCACACGAACATCGACAGCCACGCATTCGGCACGTGGATGAACATGATCTTGACGGTGGCGCCCTGCTGATAGTCGTCGGGCGCCATGGCCGATTGATAGCAACCGATCAGCAGCAGGATTGCGGTAGCACCCGCAAGCCACGGCAGCACCCGCGCCGTCAGCGACAGGAATTTTGTGGGGTTGGCGAGGTCGATCAGCGTCATGGCACCCTGATAGTCGTCAGCGGCCGGGCAGGCAATGTGGCATGCTTTGTTTCATTTGGCCTCCGCGAGAGTTGATCGGCGTCAAACCGGTGTCAGTCCAGGCCGTGCCGCAAACTGGCGGCGGCTGCAAACGGCCCGATCACGAAACTTACGAGGGAAAGCGCGCACAGGATCGAAAACGGCGTTCCGAACGACAGCGGGCCGGTGATCGCGGCCTGCGAGGCCGCAACGCCGAAGATCAGGACGGGGATCGACAGCGGCAGCACCAGCACCGCGAGCAGCAAGCCGCCGCGATGCAAGGTCACGGCCAGCGCGGCACCGATCATGCCGGTAAAAGTCAGCGCCGGCGTGCCCGCCAGCAGCGTCAGCGCCACCGCCGAAGTCGACGCGGCGTCGAGATTGAGCAGCAGCCCCAGCGCCGGCGTGGCGATTATCAATGGCAGCCCCGCCGCGAGCCAGTGCGCCAGCGCTTTGGCGGCACAGGCCAGTTCCAGCGGCATCCGGCTCATCACGATCAGGTCGAGCGAGCCGTCCTCATGGTCGGCCGTGAACAGTCGGTCGAGCGTCAGCAGGCTGGCCAGCAGCGCGCCGAGCCAGAGAATGGCCGGCCCCAGCCGTGTCAGCAGCGCCAGATCGGGGCCGACCGCGAACGGCATCAGCACGGTGACGGTGAGGAAGAACAGCACGCCGATCAGCGCCCCGCCGCCGACGCGCAGCGCGATTCTGATGTCCCGCCGAATCAGCGCGGCGAGGGCGGTCATGTCGCGCCTCCCATCCGAAGTTCCCTGGTCGCGATCCCGAGCGGGGCGTGGGTGGCGGCGATGATGATTCCGCCGCTTCCAAGATGGTCGCGCATCAGGCCCGCGAACAAATCCTGCCCGGCCGTATCGAGCGCCGAGGTCGGCTCGTCGAGCAGCCAGACCGGGCGTCGCACCGCGAGCAGCCGGCCGATCGAGAGCCGCCGCCGCTGGCCGGCGGACAGGTAGGCCGCCGGCAAATGCGCCGCGTGGCCGAGGCCGATTTGAGCGAGGGTTTGTTCCCCATCCCCGGCATCGCCGCCGAGGAAATCCCGCCAGAACGACAGGTTCTCCCGCACGCTCAGCGCCGGCTTCAGGGCGTCGCGGTGGCCGAGATAATGCGACTGCTCGGGCAGCGTCAGCTCGGTCCCGCCGCCTTGCAGATCAATCGATCCGGCCGATGGCACCAGCAGGCCCGCGATCAGCCGCAGCAGCGAGGTTTTGCCGGATCCATTGGGGCCGATGACGGCCAGCGCCCGGCCCGAGGCGGCCTCGAAATCGAGGCCGGAAAACACCTCACGGCCGCCTCGCACACAACAGATACTGCGTCCCAAGAGCTGCATTTTGCCCCTTTACAGCCCTTTGGAAACTAAGGGTACCGCATCGGAATTTGTGGGTACCGCATTGCTGCAGCACGATTGTCAGTGTGGCGGCGCTTCTGGAAAGATTCTATAAGCCCCGAACTTGATGCAGCACACAATCGGCGACTGCAAGCCAAAGGCCGGCCTCGCGGACGGTGTTTAAATACCCTTGCCGGGTATAACTGACAATTGGGATTTCCTCACATGACATCGCTCGACAGCTTCAAATGCCGCAAGACCCTCAAGGTCGGTGGCAAGTCCTATGTCTATTACAGCCTGCCCGCCGCCGAGAAGAACGGTCTGAAGGGAATTTCCAAACTGCCCTATTCGATGAAGGTGCTGTTGGAAAATCTGCTGCGCAACGAGGACGATCGCACCGTCAAGAAGGCCGACATCGTCGCGGTGTCGAAATGGCTGAAGAAGCGCGCGCTCGAGCATGAAGTGGCGTTCCGCCCCGCGCGCGTGCTGATGCAGGATTTCACCGGCGTGCCGGCGGTGGTCGATCTCGCCGCGATGCGCAATGCGATGCAGAAGCTCGGCGGCGATGCGGAAAAGATCAATCCGCTGGTGCCGGTCGATCTGGTCATCGATCACTCGGTGATCGTGAACTTCTTCGGTGACAACAAGGCGTTCGGCAAGAACGTGGTCGAGGAATACAAGCAGAACCAGGAACGCTACGAATTCCTGAAATGGGGTCAGAAGGCGTTTTCGAATTTTTCCGTGGTGCCGCCCGGCACCGGCATCTGCCATCAGGTCAATCTCGAATATCTCGCGCAGACGGTGTGGACCAGGAAGGAGAAGATGACGGTCGGCAAGAAGACCGGCACCTTTGAAGTCGCCTATCCGGATTCGCTGGTTGGTACCGACTCGCACACCACCATGGTCAACGGCCTCGCCGTGCTCGGCTGGGGTGTCGGCGGCATCGAGGCGGAAGCCTGCATGCTCGGTCAGCCGCTGTCGATGCTGCTGCCGGAAGTGATCGGCTTCAAGCTCAAGGGCCAACTCAAGGAAGGCGTCACCGCCACCGACCTCGTGCTGACCGTGACGCAGATGCTGCGCAAGCAGGGCGTGGTCGGAAAATTCGTCGAATTCTTCGGCCCTGGCCTCGATTTTCTCTCGGTCGCGGACAAGGCGACCATCGGCAACATGGCGCCGGAATATGGCGCGACCTGCGGCTTCTTCCCGGTCGATGCCGCGACCATCGACTATCTGAAGACCTCGGGCCGCAAGGCTGACCGCGTCAAGCTGGTCACCGCCTACGCCAAGGCGCAGGGTCTGTTCCGCACCGCCAAGTCGACCGATCCCGTGTTCACGGCGACGCTGACGCTCGATCTCGCCGACGTCGTGCCGTCGATGGCCGGCCCGAAGCGTCCCGAGGGCCGCGTCGCGCTGCCGGCGGTCGCCGCAGGCTTCGCTACCGCGATGACCAGCGAATACAAGAAGGCGGACGATGCCGCCAAGCGCTATGTGGTCGAGAACCACAATTTCGATCTCGGCCATGGCGACGTCGTGATCGCAGCAATCACCTCCTGCACCAACACTTCCAATCCGAGCGTGCTGATCGGCGCGGGCCTGCTGGCGCGCAACGCCGCCGCCAAAGGCCTGAAGGCAAAGCCGTGGGTGAAGACGTCGCTGGCCCCGGGCAGCCAGGTGGTGGCGGAATATCTCGCCAATTCCGGCCTGCAGGCCGATCTCGACAAGGTCGGCTTCAACCTGGTCGGCTTCGGCTGCACCACCTGCATCGGCAATTCGGGCCCGCTGCCGGAGGATATTTCGAAGTCGATCAATGACAACGGCATCGTCGCCGCCGCCGTGCTGTCGGGTAACCGCAACTTCGAAGGTCGCGTCAGCCCGGACGTGCAGGCCAACTATCTGGCGTCACCGCCGCTGGTCGTGGCCTACGCACTGGCGGGAACGGTGACCAAGGATCTCGCGGTCGAGCCGATCGGCGAGGGCAAGGACGGCAAGCCGGTGTACCTGAAGGACATTTGGCCGACGACCAAAGAGATCAACGCCGTGATGAAGAAGTTCGTCACCGCCACGATCTTCAAGAAGCGCTACGCCGACGTGTTCAAGGGCGACACCAACTGGCGCAAGATCAAGACCGTGGAGAGCGAAACCTATCGCTGGAACATGAGCTCGACCTATGTGCAGAACCCGCCTTATTTCGAAGGCATGAAAAAAGAGCCGGACCCGATCGTCGACGTCGTCGGTGCGCGGATTCTGGCGATGTTCGGCGACAAGATCACCACCGACCACATCTCGCCGGCAGGCTCCATCAAGCTGACCTCGCCGGCCGGAAAATTCCTCTCAGAGCATCAGGTGCGTCCGGCTGACTTCAACCAGTACGGCACCCGGCGCGGCAATCATGAGATCATGATGCGCGGCACGTTTGCCAACATCCGTATCAAGAACTTCATGCTGAAGGGCGCCGACGGCAACATTCCGGAAGGCGGCCTGACAAAGCACTGGCCCGACGGCGAACAGATGTCGATCTACGACGCCGCGATGAAGTACCAGGCGGAGCAAGTGCCGCTGGTGGTTTTCGCCGGCGCCGAATACGGCAACGGCTCGTCGCGCGACTGGGCCGCGAAGGGAACGCGGCTGCTCGGCGTCCGCGCCGTGATCTGCCAGAGCTACGAGCGCATCCACCGCTCCAATCTGGTCGGCATGGGCGTGCTGCCGCTCACCTTCGAGGACGGCACGTCATGGACGTCGCTGGGCCTCAAGGGCGACGAGAAGGTGACGATCCGGGGCTTGCAGGGCGATCTCAAGCCGCGTCAAACGCTGACGGCGGAGATCGAGTCCGGTGACGGTTCGCTGCAGCGCGTGCCGCTGCTGTGCCGCATCGATACGCTCGACGAACTCGAATATTATCGGAATGGCGGCATTCTGCATTATGTGCTGCGCAAACTGGCGGCATAACGCGGATTTGTGATCGGTGGCTCACTGCTTAGTGAGTGGCAGGTAAAAAGAAGGCGGCCTATGACAAAGGCCGCTTTCGCGCGTTTGCGGCGCGCTTTTAGGATCAGATCATGCCCGTACAAATACGGATGGAAATCGTCACGACCGGTTCGCAGTATGACAGCGATGATGGCCTATAACTGTATCTCGCGGTGGTCCGGTGCGCTCAGCGTATGCGCGATTATCGCAATTATCCGTCCGGCCCATGCCGATCCGCGTGCGGTCGTCGAATTGTTCACCTCGCAAGGCTGCTCGTCCTGTCCGCCCGCCGACAAGATCATCGGTGAGCTCGCCAAGGATCCCAATGTCATCGCGCTGAGCATGCCGATCGATTATTGGGACTATCTTGGCTGGAAGGATACGCTCGCCGACTCCCGCTTCAGCGCGCGGCAAAAGGCCTATTCGCATGTGCGCGGCGATCGCGACGTCTACACGCCGCAAGTTGTCGTCAATGGATCGGCGCATCTGATCGGCAGCGATCGCGCCGGCATCGAAGGTGCGATCAAGGATACCAGCAAGGCCGATGGTGTGATGTCGGTGCCCGTCACGATGACGCTGTCCGGCAAGCAGATCAATGTTTCGGTCGCGGCCAGCAAGGCGCCGAACGCCGCGCATGGCGAAGTCTGGATCTGCTCGGTCTCGAAGGCCATTCCGATCGCGATCGGGCGCGGCGAAAACCGCGGCCAGGAAATTACCTACCACAATGTGGTGCGCAATCTGCTCAAGGTGGGTGACTGGAACGGCAGTTCCGGAAGCTGGACCGTGCCGCTGGAAAATATCTCGCGCGATGGCGTCGATGCCGCGGTTGTCTATGTCCAGGACGGCAATCGCGACAAACCCGGCCCGATGCTGGGCGCGGCGTTCACAAGCCTGCACTGATTCCCTTTCGTCATTCCGGGATGCGCCTCTTGGCGCAGGCCCGGAATCCATACTCAAGATCGTGGTTATGGATTCTCTGATGTGCAATTGCACATCAAAGCTCGCGCGGAGCCTGTCATCGGGCCGCGCTTTGCGCGGACCCGTTGGCGCGCCCCGGAATGACGGCAGTGATGAAGTACCCCCCAAAAAAGAAAAAGGACCAACTTTCGTTGGCCCAGTACGGGGATTAGCTCCCCTGCGAACAGGCCCGATCCCGACGGCCCCGGGGGGCTGGGGGCTGAGGAATCCGGAACCGAAAGGACCGGGCCAACGCAGGATTTTCTTTTCGCAAGGCAGCGGGGCGGTCGATGGGCGGAAGTGGGGCAGCAATATGATTCCGCTAACGATCCCGTGACCCTATATTTCCGGATTCCGGAGGCCGGGCAATCGGCCGGGCCTGCGGCGGTATTTCTCAAGGGCCCCTTGCAGCGTCCGGCGGTTGGCGCGATCATCTACGTCTCGGCATGATCCCGAAAAGTGGGCACCGGTTTTCGGGACAAGATGATGCCTGGATGACAGGAGGCGCTCCATGAGTTCGCTATCGGAGGACACTGATCCAAGCGAGAATCGCGCGGCGGCGCGCACCGCCGCTGCAGGCCCCCAGCAAAGCCGCGTTACGTTCAATCGTCTGGAACTCAATCGTATTCTCAATCTCTATGGCCGCATGGTCGCCGATGGCGAATGGCGCGACTATGCCATCGACTTCTTGAGGGATCGCGCGGTGTTCTCGGTGTTCCGCCGCGCTTCCGAAGTCCCGATCTACCGCATCGAAAAAGATCCGCGGCTCGCGCGCAAGCAGGGCATGTACAGCGTGATCTCCGCGACCGGCCTGATCCTGCGCCGCGGCCAGGAGCTCGAGCGCGTGCTGCTGGTGATCGATCGCAAGCTGGCGGTGGTTTAGCCATGCTGTCATTCCGGACCAGCGCGCAGCGCTGGATCCGGAATCCAGAGGTTAGCTAGGCGTAATCTGCGGCGCGAGGTTCCGGGTTCGCTTCGCGCCCCGGAATAACACCGGACAACTAGCGCTGTTCTGCATCATCCCCCGGCACAGTCGTCGCGCCGTCGCCGAGCGCGCGCTGCATCATCACGGTGTCGAGCCAGCGACCGAATTTGAGGCCGACACTGGGATGGGTCCCGATCATCTGGAAGCCGGTTTTGGTGTGGACGCCGATCGATCCGGCGTTGGCGGAATCGCCGATCACCGCGATCATCTGCCGGTAGCCGCGCGCTTCGCATTCGGCGATCAGCCGCAGCATCAATTGCAGGCCGATGCCGCGGCGGTGGATTGCAGGTCTCAGATAGACCGAATTCTCCACCGTGAAGCGGTAGGCCGGCCGCGGACGGTACGGGCCGGCATAGGCATATCCGACCACGCCGCCTTGCAGGACGCCCACGAAATACGGAAATCCGCCGTCCAGCAGCGCCTTGAACCGCCGGGTCATCTCGGCAAGGTCCGGCGGTATCAGCTCGAACGTCGCGGTGCCGTAGAGCACAGCGTGCTCGTAGATTTCGGTGACAGAGGGGAGGTCGGCCTCGGTGGCGGGCCTGATTTCGGCGGGTGACATGGACGCCAGATTATTTTTGCTTCAGCCAAAAGAAAAGCCCCGGCGGTAAGGCCGGGGCTTCAATTCGTCCGCCTGAGGCGTTTGGGCTAGTCGCGCTGGCCAAGCAGCTGCAGCAGCAGCGTGAACAGGTTGATGAAGTTGAGGTAGAGTGAGAGTGCGCCAAGGATGGCCGCACGCTCCGCCACCACGCCGCCCTGCGAGGCATAGCCGTAGATGTAGTCGTTCTTCAGCCGCTGGGTATCCCAGGCGGTGAGGCCCGCGAATACCAGCACGCCGACCACCGAGACGATGAACTGCAGCATCGTGCTCGCCAGGAACAAATTGACCAGGCTCGCGATGATGATGCCGATCAGGCCCATGAACAGGAACGACCCCATGCCGCTCATGTCACGCTTGGTAGTGTAGCCGTAGAGGCTCAGAGCGCCGAAGGTCGCCGCGGTGATGAAGAACACCCGCACGATCGAGGTGTGCGTATACACCAGGAAGATCGACGACAGTGAAACGCCCATCAGCGCCGAGAACACCCAGAACAGCATCTGGGCGGCAGCGGGCTGCAGCCGGTTGATGCCGGCCGAGATCACGAACACCATCAGCAAGGGCGCGAAGATGAAAAGCCACTTCAGGGGGCTCACATACATCGCATAGCCGAACGGCGTCAGGAAGGCGTTGCCGAATTTGGCCGCGCCGGCCGCCGGATCGCCGGTCACCGCCGCCATATAGACGCCGAGCGCCGCGAGACCGGTGATGGCCAGCCCGATGCTCATGTAATTGTAGATGCGCAGCATGTAGGCGCGCAGACCGGCGTCGACGGCCGCAGCGTCAATGCGTCCGGCGGCCCGGCCGAAAGGAGAAGCGTAGTTACGGTCTAGGTCCGACATGGTCGAATTCCCGTTGGTTGCCCGGCGGAGCGCAAGGGGTTTGCGACGCCGGTTAGATATCTATCTCAGATAGCGCGATTTTGCTGACATTAATTTTGCGTCATCAAACCGGCTCTCTTCCCATCCGATATGTGGGAAACTAGCACATTCGCTGCAAGCTTCCACGCGCGGCCGAATGTCGCTCTAAACCGCGATTTAGGGGCAAAAACGGCGTTAACCCTGCTCGCTCCGCCGCTACAAATTGTCACAAATTCCGCAACACCGTGGCCGGTTTCTGGTTCAGGGCCAAAAGCGTCCCGGCCAGTCCCAGCCCCACCGTGACGATCAGCGCGGCCACGACCACGCCGGCGGCGCTTCCGGCCTGCCAGATGAAGCTCAGCGTCATCAGCCGGGTCACGATCAGCCAGGCGGCGATCGAGCCCGCGATCACGCCGAACACGGCGGTGGCAAAGCCGATCATCAGATATTCCAGCGCATAGGCGCCGAGCAGCCGCGCGCGGGTGGCCCCGAGCGTCTTCAGGATTACCGCGTCGTAGACCCGGTGGCGATGGCCGGCGGCGAGCGCGCCGCCCAGCACCAGGATGGCCGAGATCAGCGTCACCGCGCTGGCGCCGCGGATCGCCATCACGAGGTTGGTGACCACGCTGCCGATGGTTTCCAGCGCCTCGCGCACCCGCACGCTGGTTACCGTCGGGAAGGCGTCGGCCACCTGTTTGATGATGCGGGCGTCGCCGGCGGCGTCCGGATGGGTCTCGGTCAGGGTCGCGACATGGCTGTGCGGCGCGCCCTTGAAGGCGTTCGGCGAGAACACCAGCACGAAATTGATGCCGAGGCCCTGCCAGTCGATATTGCGCAGATTGGCGATTTTGGCCGGAATGTCGCGGCCGAGCACGTTGACGACGATCTCGTCGCCGATTTTGAGCTTGAGCCCGTCGGCGATCTTCTTCTCCATCGAGACCAGTGGCGGACCGCTGTAATCCGGCCCCCACCACTCGCCCTCGACGATCTTCGAGCCCTTGGGAATCTCGCCGGTATAGGTCAGGCCACGGTCGCTCTGCAGCACCCATTCGGAATCCTGCGACGCCTTGAGGTCTTCGGCCTTGACGCCGCGGGCGGCGGCGATCCGCCCGCGCAGCATCGGCACGTCCTCCACGGTCGATCCGGGCGCGGTCTGTTTCAGGAAGGCAGCGAAGCGGTCGGCTTCGGTGGTGGGAATATCGATGAAGTAGAACGACGGCGCGCGATCCGGCAGCGCCGCCAGGAACTGCCGCCGCAGATTGCCGTCGATCTGGGTAATGGTGACCAGCACCGCGAGCCCCAGGCCGAGCGACATCACGACCGACGGCGTCAGTGCGCCGGGCCGGTAGATGTTGGCGATCGCCAGCCGCAGCATGGTGATGCGACTACGGGGCAGGCGGCGCGCCAGCGCCATCAGCCCGGCGGCGACGCCGCGCAGCAGCGCGAACACCGCGGCTGAGGAGACGACGAACACCGCCGCGACGCGCTTGTCATAGGCAAGCCCGATCGCAACCGCGATCAACAGCGCAATCACCACCGCCATCAGCGCCAGATAGCTCCAGCGCGGGCGGTGCCATTCGGGGGCTACTTCGTCGCGGAACAGCGCCGCGACCGGCACATCATGCACCCGGCCGAGCGGCCACAGGCCGAAGGCCAGCGCCGTGAGCAGGCCGTAGATGAACGACAGCGCGAGTTCGTCCGCGTGCAACGCGGGAATCACCGGCAATGGCAGCAGCTTGCCGAACAGGCCGACGATAACGAAAGGCAGCGCCGCCCCGGCGGCAAGGCCGATCACCGAGCCGATCCCGGCAAGCACGACCACCTGGGTCAAATAGATCGTGAAGACGTCGCGGCCGGTGGCGCCCAGCGCCTTGAACGACGCGATGACGTCGCGGCGGCGATCGATATGGCTCTTGACCGCATTGGCGACGCCGACGCCGCCGACCAACAGTGCGGCAAGGCCGACCAGGGTCAGAAATTGGGTGAAACGGCTGATGGTGCGCTCGAGCTGCGGCGAGGCGTTGCCGCGGCTTCGAATCTCCCAGCCGGCTGCCGGCAGCGCGCTTCGCGCGCTGTCGATCAGCGCGGTCGCGGCGCGGTCGGTGGCTGCGTTGTCGGGTAGTTTCAAGCGGTAGATCCAGCGCACCAGGCTGCCGGGCTGCAACAACCCGGTCGCGCGCAGGCCGGCTTCGCTGACCAGGAAACGCGGGCCGAGGCCGACATTGCCGGCAAGCTTGTCGGGCTCGGCGCTATCAACGGTGCGGATCTGGAAGCTGGCGCTGCCGATGGTGACGCGGTCGCCGAGCTTGAGGTCAAGCCGCGCCAAAAGGGTGGAATCCACCGCCGCGCCGAACGCGCCGTCGCGCTCGGCCAACACATCCGCGATCGGCAATTCCGGATCGAGCGTCAGCTCACCCAGCATGGGATAGTTGCCGTCCACCGCCTTGAGCTCGACCAGCGCCAGCCTGCCGTCGGCGCTGCGGGCCATGACGCGCAACGTCGCCGCGACCGAAACGTCGCCGCGCGAACGCAGGAACGCGATCTCGTCGGGCTTGGCTTCGCGCTGGATGAGAGAGAATGCGACGTCGCCGCCGAGCAGCGTACGGCCCTCGCGCGCAAGGCCTTCGCTGAGGCTGGCCGCAACGGAGCCGACGCCGGCGATCGCCATCACGCCAAGCGCGATACAGGCGATGAAGACGTAAAAGCCGCGCAAGCCGCCGCGCAACTCGCGAAGCGCATAGCGCAGCGCAAGCGACGACGCGCGGCTGCCGCGGTCAGCGGCCTCGGATGCGATGCTCATGTACTGGAATGCCCGTCGATCCGGCCCGAGCGCAGCCGCACCACGCGGTCGCAGCGCTGCGCCAGCGAGGTGTCGTGCGTCACCAGCACCAGCGTCATGCCGCGCTCGGCGTGCTTGGTGAACAGCAGGTCGACGATCTGCTTGCCGGTGGCTTCATCGAGGTTTCCGGTCGGCTCGTCCGCGACCAGGATCGCGGGATCGGGTGCCAGCGCACGCGCAAGGGCGACGCGCTGCTGCTCGCCGCCGGATAATTGCGTGGGATAATGATGCAGGCGGTCGCCGAGGCCGACCGATTGCAGTTCCTGCGCGGCGCGCGCGGATGCATCGGGATTGCCGGCGAGTTCCAGTGGCACCGCGACATTTTCCAGCGCTGTCATGGTCGGTATCAGATGGAACGACTGGAATACGATGCCGACATGCCGGCCGCGAAAGCGGGCGAGGGCGTCCTCGTCGAGGGCATTGAACGGCGTGCCGTTGACCACCACCTCTCCGCTGTCAGGACGTTCCAACCCCGCCATCACCATCAGCAAGGTCGACTTCCCCGAGCCTGACGGTCCGATCAGTCCGATCGCTTCGCCCGGTGCCACACGAAGGCTGATATCTTTCAGGATATGAACGCGTGCCGCGCCGCTGCCGAGTGAGAGATTGACATTGGCGATTGAAATAGTGTCCGGCTCGAGGCCGGCCAGTGAAGAGGGTTCGATGAGACTGTCCATGGCTCGGTCATATGGCACTTCAGCCGCTCGGGTCGAGGGCCGGTTCGTGATCTTCGTGCACATACTCGTGTTGATTATGGCCTTGATGACGGCGGGAACGGCTTTGGGGCAAGGGTCCGTGGCGGTGACGGCAAAGCCGGTCAAGATGGTGGTTTTGGGCGATTCCTTGAGCGCCGGCTACGGCCTGCCGGCCGGGGCGGCGTTCCCGGTTCGCCTACAAAAAGCCTTGGATACCAAAGGGATAAAGGTCGACATGATCAACGCCGGGGTATCCGGCGATACCGCCTCCGGCGGCCGCGACCGGCTCGACTGGTCGGTGCCCGAGGGAACCGACGCCGTGATCGTCGAACTCGGCGCCAACGACGCCCTGCGCGGCACCGATCCCGCGGTCACGCATGCGGCGCTGTCTGACATTCTGACGCGGCTGAAGGCGCGCGGGGTAGCGGTTCTGCTCTGCGGGATGGTCGCGCCGCCAAATTATGGCAGCGATTATGCGGCCCGTTTCAACGCGATCTACCCGGAGCTCGCGAAATCATTCGGCGTGCCGCTCTACCCGTTCTTTCTGGACGGCGTTGCCGCCGACGTCCGGCTCAATCAGGCGGATGGCATGCACCCGACCGCGGAGGGCGTGGACCTCGTCGTGAAAAATATCTTGCCCACGGTGGAGGCATTTCTCGGCAAATTATCCGGGCAACGGAGTTGAAAAATCAGCAGTGATAACCTTAAGCACCGTGTTTTCCCGGACTTTCGCCTCGCATGCTTCGCAGAGTCACATAAGTCAGGTAGAAATTAGCGATCGGTGATTCGTCACCGGGTTTCAGCATCGGGAGTCGAGCGATGCCGCGTCTGTTCACTGGTCTGGAAATTCCGGCCGAGATCGGCCAAACGCTTTCCAATTTGCGTGGCGGCCTCCCCGGCGCCCGCTGGGTCGATCCCGAAAATTATCACGTCACCTTGCGCTTCATCGGCGACATCGACGGCATGTCGGCGAATGAGATCGCCTTGATGCTGTTTCGGGTCAACCGCAAGCCGTTCGAGGTCAGGCTGCAGGGCTTGTCGAGTTTTGGCGGCCGCAAGCCGCGCGCGGTGGTCGCCTCCGTCGAGCCGTGCCGGCCGCTGATCGAGCTGCAGGCCGAACTCGAACGGCTGATGCAGCGGATCGGGCTCGATCCCGAGGGGCGCAAATTCACCCCCCATGTGACGCTGGCGCGGCTGTACGACGCCTCGAGCCAGGACGTCGCCGATTATCTCTCGGTGCGCGGCTATTTTCCGAGCCGCGTCTTCACCGTCTCCCGCTTCGTGTTGTTCTCGTCCCGCGCCTCGACCGGCGGGGGGCCCTATGTGGTCGAGGATTCTTACGCGTTGAGTGCCTGAGGGCGGGAGCGCCCGCTCGTCACATCCACCGCTGTCATCGCCCGGCATAGCCGTCCGAAGGACGGCGTCGCTTCCGCTCGCCATAGCCGTCCGAAGGACGGCGTCGCTTCCGCTCGCCTATGACCGGGCGATCCAGTATTCCAGAGCCGCCATGATTTAACCGAGAAGCCGCGGCGTACTGGATACCCGCTGTCGCGGGTATGACGATTTGCGGCTGGGTCAGCGCCGGCCGCGCATACCCCCACCACCAATTCGCGGCTTGCAATTTTCCTCCCGCTGGGCCGTAAGAGGGCCATGCTGTCCACCTCGCCCAGCTCGTTCCGCGCCCATTACCAGGCTCTGGTCGACTTCGGCTCGATCGAGGCCGATCCCGCCCAGGCCAGCGCCGTCGAGGCCTTTGCCGGCCTTGAAGAGCGGCTGTCGAGCTACAAGCCGTTCCGCAAACAAAGCCTGCTCGGCCGGCTATTCGCCGACAAGGGCGAGCCGCCGCCGCGCGGTCTCTACGTTCACGGCGAAGTCGGCCGCGGCAAGACCATGCTGATGGATCTGTTTTTTCAGCAGAGCCCGGTCGAGCACAAGCGCCGCGCCCATTTCCATGAATTCATGGCCGAGGTGCATGAGCGGATCTACGGCTATCGCCAGGAGATCGCGCGCGGCGAGATCGCCGATGGCGACGTGATCACGCTGACGGCTCATGCGATCTTCGAGCAGGCGTGGCTGCTGTGCTTCGACGAATTCCATGTCACCGACATTGCCGACGCCATGATCCTGGGCCGTCTGTTCACAAAACTGTTCGAGCTCGGCACCGTCGTGGTGGCGACGTCCAACGTCGCGCCCGAAGATCTCTACAAGGGCGGACTGAACCGCGCGCTGTTCCTGCCGTTCATCGCGCAGATATCGGACCATATGGACGTGCTGCGGCTCGATGCGCGCACCGATTTTCGGCTGGAAAAACTCGTGGGCGTGAAGATGTGGCTGGTGCCGGCGGATCACGACGCCCATACCGCGCTCGACAAGGCCTGGATCAGGATGACCGGCAACGCGCCCTGCAAGCCGCGCGATATCGCGATCAAGGGCCGGATCCTGCACGTGCCCTGTTCGTCGCACGGCGTCGCGCGATTCAGTTTTGCGGATATCTGCGAAAAACCGCTGGCCGCGTCGGATTACCTGCGGCTGGCGCACGACTACCACACGATCCTGATCGATCGGATTCCCGTCATGGACTATGCCGAGCGCAACGCCGCCAAGCGTTTCATCTCGCTGATCGACACGCTCTATGACAACGCCGTGAAATTGATGGCGTCGGCCGCGGCCAATCCGGTGTCGCTGTATCTGGCGACCGAGGGCAATGAGGCCAACGAGTTCAAGCGCACCTCGTCGCGGCTGATCGAAATGAGTTCGGAATCCTATCTGGCGCTCCCGCATGGGCGAAAAGACTCCGCGGCAAGCGGGTCGAGCACGGGATTGGTGGAGACGTAGTTTTCTCCGTCATTGCGAGGAGCGAAGCGACGAAGCAATCCATCTATCCCCGGGCGGAGAGGTGGATTGCTTCGCGGAGCCTGTCATCGGGCGCGCATTCGCGCGACCCGTTGGCTCGCAATGACGGGAGGGGGACTTCTTGGCATACCTAGTCGAAATCGAGGCAAGGCCCGCAAGAGACCGACAATTGGGCGCGCCGCGACTTGAACGTATCATTCGAAAGGGATAACCAGCCCTCCAAGCGACTTTCCACTCTTCCTCTTCGTCTCATAAGGACAGATTTCCCATGGCGCGCGACAAGATTGCTTTGATTGGCTCCGGTCAGATCGGCGGAACGCTGGCTCACCTCGTTGGCCTGAAGGAGCTCGGCGACGTCGTGATGTTCGATATCGCCGAGGGCGTGCCGCAGGGCAAAGCGCTCGACATCGCGCAGTCCTCCCCGGTCGACGGCTTTGACGCGCATATGACCGGCGCGAATTCCTATGAAGCGCTCGACAACGCCAAGGTCTGCATCGTGACCGCTGGCGTGCCGCGCAAGCCCGGCATGAGCCGCGACGATCTCCTCTCCATCAATCTCAAGGTCATGGAGCAGGTCGGCGCCGGCATCAAGAAATATGCCCCCGACGCGTTCGTCATCTGCATCACCAACCCGCTGGATGCGATGGTCTGGGCGCTGCAGAAGGCCTCGGGCATGCCGCACAAGAAGGTGGTGGGCATGGCGGGCGTGCTGGATTCCTCGCGCTTCCGCTATTTCCTCGCCGACGAATTCAACGTCTCGGTGGAAGACGTCACCGCCTTCGTGCTCGGCGGCCACGGCGACACCATGGTGCCGCTGGTGAAATATTCCACCGTCGCCGGCATTCCGCTGCCCGACCTCGTCAAGATGGGCTGGACCTCGCAGGCGCGCATCGACGAGATCGTCGACCGCACCCGCAACGGCGGCGCCGAGATCGTCAACCTGCTGAAGACCGGTTCGGCCTTCTACGCGCCGGCCGCCTCCGCGATCGCGATGGCCGAGAGCTATCTGCGCGACAAGAAGCGCGTGCTGCCCTGCGCGGCCTATCTCAACGGCGAATATGGCGTGAAGGACATGTATGTCGGCGTGCCAACCGTCATTGGCTCGAAAGGCGTCGAGCGCATTGTCGAGATCGAACTGGCCGGCAAGGACCGCGAAGCCTTCGACAAATCGGTCGGCGCGGTGCAGGGCCTGGTCGACGCCTGCAAGAAGATCGCGCCCGATCTGCTCGGCAAGTGATCGCGCCCCGACGATCAGCCGACGGATCGGGCCAATCGTTCCTCGGCACTTCAATTTCCAAGGTTCGCACCCAATCCGGTGCGGACTCGGCATCGAGACAGCACTAATGCGATGAAATTCCTGGGTGATTTCGGATTTGCAGGTTCTGTGGTATATGGTATACCAGTTACAAAATCGGTGTGAAACCCAAATTCACCGCACGAGACTTCGGGGAGCGTCCACATGAACATCCATGAATACCAGGCCAAGGCGTTGCTACGTGAATACGGCGTGGCCGTGCCGCGCGGGGTGGCCATTCTCAAGCCTTCCGACGCCGATCTTGCCACCGACGAACTCGGCGGTCCGGTCTGGGTGGTGAAGAGCCAGATCCATGCCGGCGGTCGCGGCAAGGGCAAGTTCAAGGAAGCCTCCGCCGGCGACAAGGGCGGCGTCCGTGTCACCAAGTCCGCCGCCGAGGTCAATCAATTCGTCAAGCAGATGCTCGGCGCAACCCTGGTTACCGTGCAGACCGGGCCGGCCGGCAAGCAGGTCAACCGCCTCTACATCGAGGAAGGCTCCGATATCGACAAGGAGTTTTACCTCTCGATACTGGTCGATCGCGAAACCTCTGAAGTGTCGTTCGTGGTTTCGACCGAAGGCGGCGTCAACATCGAGGACGTCGCGCATAATACGCCGGAAAAGATCGTCACCTTCTCGGTCGATCCCGCCACCGGCATCATGGCCCACCATGGCCGCAAGGTCGCCAAGGCCCTGAACCTGTCGGGTCCTCTCGCCAAGCAGGCGGAAAAGCTGGTGAGCCAGCTTTATACGGCCTTCGTCGCCAAGGACATGGCGATGCTGGAAATCAACCCGCTGGTCGTCACCAAGAATGGTGATCTGCGCGTGCTCGACGCCAAGGTGTCGTTCGACGACAACTCGCTGTTCCGGCATCCCGAAGTGGTGGCTTTGCGCGACGAGAGCGAGGAAGACGCCAAGGAAATCGAGGCGTCGAAATACGATCTCAACTACATCACGCTCGACGGCACCATCGGCTGCATGGTCAATGGCGCCGGCCTTGCGATGGCGACCATGGACATCATCAAGCTCTACGGCCTGGCGCCGGCGAACTTCCTCGATGTCGGCGGCGGCGCCAACAAGGAAAAAGTCACCGCGGCGTTCAAGATCATCACCGCCGATCCCAACGTGAAGGGTATCCTGATCAACATTTTCGGCGGCATCATGAAATGCGACATCATCGCCGAAGGCGTGGTCGCCGCGGTCAAGGAAGTCGGCCTGAAAGTGCCGCTGGTGGTGCGGCTCGAAGGCACCAACGTTGAAGCCGGCAAGAAGATCATCGAGGACTCCGGCCTCAACGTCGTGGCCGGCGACAATCTCGACGACGCCGCGCAGAAGATCGTGAAAGCCGTCAAAGGGAGCTAGTTCCATGCCCCAGGACCATCTCGCCGCACCGACTGCGTTGGAAGAGCACCGCAAACTCGCGGTGTTCGCCGGCGAGTGGGCTGGCGAAGAGGTGGTTTTCCCGTCGCGCTGGACCGCGGGCGGACCGGCCACCTCGCGCGTCGTCGCGCGCATGGATCTCAACGGCCTCTATCTGATCCAGGACACGCGCCAGATGCGCGACGGCAAGGAGAGCTTCGCCACCCACGGCGTGTTCACTTACGATCGCGAGGACCGGCACTACAAACTGTTCTGGCACGATTCACTCGGCTACTACTCGCCGGCGCCGGCCTCCGGCGGCTGGACCGGCAAGACGCTGATCCTGGTGCGCGGCTCGCTGCGCGGCAACGCGCGGCATGTCTATGAAGTCGTTGACGACAACAACTACACCATGAAAATCCAGTTCTCGCCCGACGCGGAAGGATGGGCCGATGTGCTCACCGGCGTGTATCGGCGCGTGCACTGACTCCATTTCCCGATCATCTACGAAAGCAACATCAACCATGTCCGTTCTGATCGACAAGAACACCAAAGTCATCTGCCAGGGTTTTACCGGCAAGAACGGCACGTTCCATTCCGAGGCCGCGATCGCCTATGGCACAAAAATGGTCGGCGGCACGTCGCCCGGCAAAGGCGGGTCGACGCATCTCGATCTGCCGGTGTTCGACACGGTCGCCGAAGCGCGCGACAAGACCGGCGCCAACGCCAGCGTGATTTACGTGCCGCCGCCGGGTGCGGCGGATGCGATCTGCGAAGCGATCGATGCGGAAATTCCGCTGATCGTTTGCATCACCGAAGGCATTCCGGTGCTCGACATGGTCAGGGTGAAGCGCTCGTTGTCGGGATCGAAATCGCGGCTGATCGGACCGAACTGCCCGGGAGTCATGACGGCGGGCGAATGCAAGATCGGCATCATGCCGGCCAACATTTTCACGCCGGGCAATGTCGGTATCGTTTCGCGCTCGGGCACCCTGACCTATGAGGCGGTGTACCAGACCTCCCAGGAGGGGCTCGGCCAGACCACGGCGGTCGGCATCGGCGGCGACCCGGTCAAGGGAACCGAATTCATCGACGTGCTGGAGATGTTTCTGGCCGATCCCAAGACCACCTCGATCGTCATGATCGGCGAAATCGGCGGCTCGGCCGAAGAGGACGCCGCCCAGTTCATCAAGGACGAGGCCAAGCGTGGTCGCAAGAAGCCGATGGTCGGCTTCATCGCCGGCGTCACCGCCCCTCCCGGCCGCCGCATGGGCCATGCCGGCGCCATCATTTCCGGCGGCAAGGGCGACGCCGGTTCCAAGACTGCGGCGATGGAATCGGCCGGAATCACGGTCTCTCCATCCCCTGCCCGGCTCGGACACACCCTCGTCGAAAAATTGAGGTCCTAATTCAATTCTTGGCTCTTTTCGGCGGGAATATTCGTCCCAAATAGGGTAAAGGGTTCTTTATCCCGCTGATCCGGTTTCCGGATCGGCGTTGCGCCGTCTTCCACGCGCGAACCGAAAATCACCAGGAAGCCACCATGTCTCGCCAGGACGCGAATGCCGCTTTTGCCCTTTCTTCGTTTTTGCAGGGCACCAACGCCACCTACATCGACGACCTCTACTCTCGCTACGAGCAGGATCCGGCTTCGGTCGATCCCGAATGGCAGGAATTCTTCAAAAGCCTGAAGGACACCCCCGCGGACGTCCAGAAGAACGCCGAAGGCGCCTCCTGGGGTCGCGACAACTGGCCGCTGACACCGCGCGACGATCTGACCTCGGCGCTGGACGGCAACTGGGCGACGGTCGAGAAGGCGGTCGGCACCAAGATCGCGGCCAAGGCACAGGCCAGGGGCGCGGAGATCTCGGCCGCCGACGTCAATCAGGCCACCCGCGATTCCGTCCGCGCTTTGATGCTGATCCGTGCCTACCGCATGCGCGGCCATTTCCATGCCAAGCTCGATCCGCTCGGCATCGAGGCGCCGCGCGATCGCGAAGAACTCGATCCGCGCTCCTACGGCTTCACCGAGAGCGATTTCGACCGCAAGATCTTCCTCGACCACGTGCTGGGCCTCGAATACGGCACGCTTCGCGAAATCGTCGTGATCTGCGAACGCACCTATTGCCAGACGCTCGGCGTCGAGTTCATGCACATCACCAATGCCGCGCAAAAGGCCTGGATCCAGGAACGCATCGAAGGTCCCGACAAGGAAATCAGTTTTACCCCCGAGGGACGGCGCGCGATCCTCAACAAGCTGGTCGAAGCCGAAGGCTTTGAGAAATTCTGCGACCTGAAATTCACGGGAACAAAGCGCTTCGGCCTCGACGGCGCCGAGTCGCTGATCCCGGCGCTGGAGCAGATCATCAAGCGCGGCGGCAATCTCGGCGTGAAGGAAATCGTCTTCGGCATGCCGCACCGCGGCCGCCTCAACGTGCTGACACAGGTGATGGGCAAGCCGCACCGCGCGCTGTTTCATGAATTCAAGGGCGGCTCGGCCAACCCGGACGCGGTCGAAGGCTCCGGCGACGTCAAATATCACCTCGGCGCCTCATCGGACCGCGAGTTCGACAACAACAAGATCCATCTGTCGCTGACCGCCAACCCGTCGCATCTGGAAATCGTCGATCCCGTGGTGCTCGGCAAGGTGCGCGCCAAGCAGGACCAGCACGGCGATCCACCGGACATGCGCATTTCGGTGCTGCCGCTGTTGATGCATGGCGACGCGGCGTTCGCAGGCCAGGGCGTGGTGGCGGAGTGTTTCAGCCTGTCCGACCTCAAGGGCTACCGCACCGGCGGTTCGCTGCATTTCATCGTCAACAACCAGATCGGCTTCACCACCTATCCGCGCTATTCGCGCTCCTCGCCCTATCCCTCCGATGTGGCGAAGATGATCGACGCGCCGATCTTCCATGTGAACGGCGACGATCCGGAGGCCGTGGTTTTCGCCGCCAAGGTCGCGATCGAGTTCCGGCAGAAATTCCACAAGCCGGTCGTCATCGACATGTTCTGCTATCGCCGCCACGGCCACAACGAGGGCGACGAGCCGGCGTTCACCCAGCCGGTGATGTACAAGAGGATCGGCTCGCATCCGACCACGCTGGAGATTTACGCCAGGCGGCTGGTTGCCGAGGGCGTGATGACCGAGGGCGAGGTCGACAAGGCCAAGGCCGACTGGCGCGCGCGGCTCGATGCCGAGCTCGAGGCCGGCTCAGGTTACAAGCCGAACAAGGCCGACTGGCTCGACGGCAAATGGGCAGGGTTCAAGTCGGCCGATGCCGAGGAAGATCCCCGTCGCGGCGTCACCGGCGTCGATGTCACGGTGCTCCGGGATATCGGCCGCAAGATCACCAAGGTGGCCGATGGCTTTCGGGTTCATCGCACGGTGCAGCGGTTTCTGGACAGCCGCGCCAAGGCGATCGACGGTGGCGTTGGCATCGATTGGGCGACCGGCGAGGCGCTGGCGTTCTGCACGCTGCTGCAGGAAGGCCATCACGTGCGGCTGTCGGGACAGGACTCCGAGCGCGGCACCTTCTCGCAGCGGCATTCGGTGCTGATCGACCAGGAAGACGAGGGCCGCTACACGCCGTTCAATCATCTCGGCGGCGACCAGGGCCATTACGAAGTCATCAACTCGCTGCTCTCGGAAGAAGCGGTGCTCGGCTTCGAATACGGCTATTCGCTGGCCGAGCCGAACGCGCTGACGATCTGGGAAGCCCAGTTCGGCGACTTCGCCAACGGCGCGCAGGTGTTGTTCGACCAGTTCATCTCGTCGGGCGAACGCAAATGGCTGCGCATGTCCGGTCTCGTCTGCATGCTGCCGCACGGCTATGAAGGTCAGGGACCGGAGCATTCCTCCGCAAGGCTCGAACGCTTCCTGCAGATGTGCGCCGAAGACAACATGCAGGTGGTCTACGCCACGACGCCGGCGAATTTCTTCCACGTGCTGCGGCGTCAGCTCCATCGCGAAATTCGCAAGCCGCTGATCCTGATGACGCCAAAATCGCTGCTGCGGCACAAGCGGGCGGTATCGCGGCTGGACGAACTGGGCGAGGGCACCACGTTCCACCGCATTCTCTATGATGACGCGCAGATGCTGCCGGACGACAAGACCAAACTGGTGCCGGACGACAAGATCCGTCGCGTCGTGCTGTGCGCCGGCAAGGTCTATTACGATATCTATGACGAGCGCGAGAAGCGCGGCATCGACGATATCTACATCATGCGCGTCGAGCAGCTTTATCCGGTGCCGTTGAAGGCGCTGGTGCATGAGCTCGGGCGCTTCAAGAACGCCGAACTGGTCTGGTGCCAGGAAGAGCCGCGCAACATGGGTTCGTGGCACTTCATCGAGCCCTATCTCGAATGGGTGCTGAACCAGATCCACGCGCCGAACAAGCGTCCGCGTTACGCCGGCCGCGCGGCGTCGGCCGCCACCGCCACTGGTTTGATGTCGAAGCATCTGGCACAGCTCAAGGCGCTGCTGGATGAGGCACTGAACTAGAAATTTTCATTCGTCATGCCCCGCGAAAGCGGGGCATCCGGTGACCCGCACCGTTCAATCCGATCACGAACGTTACGGGGTACTGGATCGTTCGCCCTCGCGGACGATGACTGCAGAAGCGATTGAGGAAAACACACAATGACTGAAATTCGCGTTCCGACGCTCGGCGAGTCCGTGACCGAGGCCACCATCGGCCGCTGGTTCAAGAAGGCCGGCGATGCTGTAGCGGTCGACGAGCCCCTGGTCGAGCTCGAGACCGACAAGGTCACCATCGAAGTCCCGGCGCCGTCGGCGGGCGTGCTCGGCGAGATCTCCGCCAAGGACGGCGAGACCGTCGCGGTCGGCGCGTTGCTCGGACAGATCAATGACGGTGCGGCGGGCGCCGCCAAACCGGCGGCCGCGCCCGCCAGGGCCGCAGCCCCGGCTGCGCCGCCGCCGGCCGCTGCGCCCGTTGCCGCCGCGCCTCCGAAGGCTGCGCCGGCCGACGCGCCGCTGGCGCCGTCGGTGCGCAAGCTCTCCGCCGAAAGCGGCATCGATGCGGCCACGGTTCCCGGCTCCGGCAAGGATGGCCGTGTCACCAAGGGCGACATGCTGGCTGCGATCGAGAAGGCGGCCTCGGCGCCGACGCCGGTCAATCAGCCCGCCGCCGCCGTCCAGGTGCGCGCGCCGTCGCCCGCCGACGATGCCGCGCGCGAAGAGCGCGTGAAGATGACGCGGCTGCGCCAGACGATCGCGCGGCGGCTCAAGGACGTGCAGAACACAGCCGCGATGCTCACGACCTTCAACGAGGTCGACATGAGCCACATCATGGCGATGCGGGCGCAGTACAAGGAGGTGTTCGAGAAAAAGCACGGCAGCAAGCTGGGCTTCATGGGCTTCTTCACCAAGGCCTGCGTGCAGGCGCTGAAGGATATCCCGGCGGCCAATGCCGAGATCGACGGCACCGATCTGATCTACAAGAATTATTACCACATCGGCGTTGCGGTCGGAACCGACAAGGGCTTGGTCGTGCCTGTCGTGCGCGACTGCGACCACAAATCGATCTCCGATATCGAAAAGAGTATCGCGGACTTCGGCCGCCGCGCCCGCGACGGCCAACTCAAGATCGACGAGATGCAGGGTGGCACTTTCACCATCACCAATGGCGGCATCTATGGTTCGCTGATGTCGACGCCGATCCTGAACGCGCCGCAGTCGGGCATTCTGGGCATGCACAAGATCCAGGATCGCCCGGTCGTGGTCGCCGGCAAGGTCGAGATTCGCCCGATGATGTATCTGGCGCTGTCCTACGATCACCGCGTCATCGACGGCAAGGAAGCGGTCACCTTCCTGGTCCGCGTCAAGGAAAGCCTGGAAGACCCGGCACGGCTGGTGCTGGATCTCTGATGCAATCCGTCTGCCGGAGTCCGTTTGCGAGGACCTCAGCCGACCGGCGGGCGTTGATCATCTGCGTTGAGCTTTGGGGGCGATTTTGACTGATCGAGTTGCTGTCATCACCGGCGGAAGTCGCGGCATTGGCCGCGCCACCGCCATTGGCGCTGCGGCGCGCGGCTTTCGCATTGTGGTCGGTTACGCCAGCAATCACGCAGCGGCGCAGGAAGTCGTATCCGTCATCGAAGCCAAGAACGGCAAGGCCATCGCGGTGAAATGCGATGTCGGCAGCGAGCATGACATTCTCGCGCTGTTCAAGGCTGCCGACGAATTCGGAACGCTGGGCGCACTGGTCAACAATGCCGGTATTGTCGGGCCGTCGGCGCGGGTCGAGGACATGTCGGCCGAGCGCATCCAGCGCATGATGGCGGTCAACGTGACCGGCAGCATTCTATGCGCGCGTGAAGCCGTGAAACGAATGTCGACGCGGAACGGCGGCAAAGGCGGCGTGATCGTCAATCTGTCCTCGGTCGCGGCGAAACTTGGCGCGCCCAATACCTATGTCGATTACGCGGCGTCCAAGGGCGCGGTGGATTCCTTCACCATCGGACTGGGCCATGAAGTTGCCGGCGAAGGCATTCGAGTCGCGGCGATCCGCCCGGGATTGATCGACACCGAAATTCACGCCAGCGGCGGCGAGCCCGACCGCGCGCATCGGCTTGCGCATATGGTGCCGATGCAACGTGTCGGCAGCGCGGAGGAAATCGCCAACGCCATCGTCTGGCTGATGTCGGACGATGCGTCCTACGTCACCAGCGCCATCCTCGATGTGTCGGGTGGTCGGTAAACACCTGTCACACTATTCAGCTACAGGACTTCAATCATGGCCACCTACGATCTCGTCATCATCGGCACCGGTCCCGGCGGATATGTCTGCGCGGTGCGCGCCGCGCAACTCGGCATGAAGGTCGCCGTGGTCGAAAAGAGCGCGACGCTCGGCGGCACCTGCCTCAACGTCGGATGCATGCCGTCGAAAGCATTGCTGCATGCCTCCGAGATGTTCGAGGAAGCCGAGCACTCCTTCGCCAAGATGGGCGTCAGCGTCTCCACGCCAAAGCTCGATTTGCCCGCGATGATGAATTTCAAGCAGCAGGGCATCGACGGCAACGTCAAGGGCGTCGACTTCCTAATGAAGAAGAACAAGATCGATGTCCTGAAGGGTATCGGCAAGATCCTCGGCGCCGGCAAGGTCGGGGTCTCCGGCGACGGCAAGACCGAGATTGTCGAGACCCGGAACATCGTCATCGCCACCGGCTCCGATATCGCGCGGCTGAAAGGCATCGAGATCGACGAGAAGCGCATCGTGTCGTCGACCGGCGCGCTGTCGCTCGACAAGGTGCCGGAAAAACTGTTGATCATCGGCGCCGGCGTGATCGGCCTCGAACTCGGCTCGGTATGGCAGCGGCTCGGCGCGCAGGTCATGGTGGTTGAATTCCTCGATCGCATCTTGCCCGGCATGGACGGCGAAGTTGCAAAGCAATTCCAGCGCACCCTCGAAAAGCAGGGCTTTGCGTTCAAGCTCGGCGCCAAGGTCACCGGCGTCGATACGTCGGGCAAGACGCTCATTGCAAAGGTCGAGCCCGCCGCGGGCGGGGCTGCGGAAACGCTGGAAGCCGACGTGGTGCTGGTCTGTATCGGCCGCGTGCCCTACACCGAAGGCCTCGGCCTGAAGGAGGCCGGCATAGCCCTCGACGATCGCGGCCGCGTGCAGATCGACCAGCATTTTTCGACCAGCGTGAAGGGCGTCTATGCGATCGGCGACGTGGTTGCGGGTCCGATGCTGGCGCACAAAGCGGAAGATGAAGGCGTCGCCTGCGCGGAAATCATCGCCGGGCAAGCCGGGCATGTGAACTACGACGTTATCCCTGGCGTCGTGTATACCACGCCGGAAATTTCGTCGGTCGGCAAGACCGAGGAAGAATTGAAGCAGGCCGGCGTGGCTTACACGTCAGGTAAATTTCCCTTCACCGCCAACGGCCGCTCCAAGGTCAACCAGACCACTGACGGATTCGTGAAGGTTCTCGCAGATGCGAAGACCGATCGGGTGCTGGGCGTGCACATTATCGGCCGCGAAGCCGGCGAAATGATCCATGAGGCCGCCGTTCTGATGGAGTTTGGCGGTTCGGCGGAGGATCTGGCGCGAACGTGTCATGCCCATCCGACACGATCGGAAGCCATCAAGGAAGCCGCGCTTGCGGTTGGCAAGCGGGCGATCCATATGTGATCGACATCCGGCACGCGCCGGGTAGAGACCACGTCCATGATGCGCCGCCTTCTTCAACCGATCTGGGTTCTGCTCGCGGTCATCTTCCTGATCGAAGCATGGCTGTGGGATCATCTCGAGCCGATCGTGGCGCGTGTGGTGGCGCTGATTCCGCTGCGTGCGTTCAAGCAATGGCTGTCCGACCGCGTCGATACGTTGTCGCCGGCGATGACGCTGATCGTATTCATCGTGCCGGTGATCCCGCTGTTTCCGCTCAAGCTGGTCGGCCTGTGGCTGATGATGCATGAATATTGGCTGAGCGCCATCGTCACCATCATCTTCGCGAAACTCGTCGGCGTCGGTGTCACCGCGTTCATCTTCGACGTGACACGCTCGAAGCTTCTGGAAATGCCGTGGTTCGAAAAGCTCTATGAATTCATCATGGGTCTGCGCGCCAAAGCGGCCGCGCTGGTCGAACCAACCAAGCGGCGAATCCTGGAGATTTTACGCGCCGACGGCGGCGGTTGGTCGTCGCGGATGCTGCGGCTGATCCAGCGCTTTCGCAAAAGCGTGCACGAGGCGCGCTGATTGTTCCGCTGATAGAAGCGTCTTCGCCATGCGCTCGGTCCTCTCCCGATGGGAGAGGTGAAAGCGGAGTCCGCTGCGCGTGTGACGCAGAGGAACAGTATCAAGGCAGATGCAGCAGGTGCGGCATGAAGATGCCGAGCGCGGTAACGGCGATGCCCGCCAGCGTCAGCAGGCCGGAGATCCAGGCCAGCGCAATAATCCCGGTGATAATGGTTGCCGAGGCCAGCACGATTCCGATCTGAAAGGCCGCCGAGGCCAGTTCGAAGTGATGGTACTTGGCCTCCGCGAGGTTACGCTCCTCCTCGGCGTGCTTGGCCCGCTCGGACAATTGCTCCGAGCCTTCGCCGGTTTCCGGTTCGGAGCGGTAACGCGCCGCGGTCTTCTGCCAGTCGTCGATCTGCTTTTGCACCGCCGCCTTGGTGGCGTCGTCGCCGGCACCGAGGCTCAGTTTGGCCTGTTCTGCCGCGGTCTGGACCGTGGTGCGGCGAATGCTCTTGGCCTGGAAAAACGCCCACAGGTTCGACGCCTCGACGTTCTTGCTGATGGATTCGGTTTGCGCGCCCTTGCCCAGCGTTTCCGATAGCGCAAGACACAACGCGATCACGGCGATCAATAGCGCGATCTTCCTGTTCTCGCCGGCGGCTTCCTTGGCGTGGTCCGCTTGCTCCATGCTCTCATGTGCGCTCATGATTCTCTCCCCGAATGAGACCCTGTCCACGATTGCCGAACGGCATCGCTTACGCAAGTGGCAAGCGGATGTGACGGGAGCGCGTCAGGATGAAAACGCCGGAGATCAGCCGCGCGGATGCGCCGTTCTATAGACTTCCAGCAGCCGTTCGCTGTCGATGCCGGTATAAATCTGCGTGGTCGAGAGCGAGGCGTGGCCGAGCAGTTCCTGGATCGCGCGCAGATCGCCGCCGCGGCTCAACAGGTGGGTGGCGAACGAATGCCGCAGCGCATGCGGCGTTGCACTGTCGGGCAGGCCGAGCGCGCCGCGCAATCGCTCCATGGTGAGCTGAATGATTCGCGGGCTGAGCGGGCCGCCGCGGGCGCCGACGAAGATCGGCCCCGCCGGGGCGAGCTGATGCGGGCAGGTCGCGGTATAATCCTGGATCAATTGCAGCACATTTTGCAGCACCGGCACCATGCGGGTCTTGTTGCCCTTGCCGGTCACGATCAGGACGTCGCCTTCGCCGGGCAACGGCACGTCGCGGCGCTTCAGGCCCAGCGCCTCGGAGATACGCAGGCCCGAGCCGTAGAGCAGCGCCATCACGGCGGCGTCGCGCGCCCAGATCCAGGGATCGCGATCCTCGCCGGCGCGCTCGTCGGCGTCCGTCAAACGCTTCGCCGCAGCCATCTGGATCGGCTTCGGCAGGCTTTTTGCAACTTTGGGCGCGCGGATGGCAGAGAGCGCGCCGACCTTGCCTTTGCCTTCCCGCTCGAGGAAGCGGCCGAACGAACGCAAGCCCGCCAGCGCCCGCATCAGCGAGCGCCCGCCGATCTCATCGGCGCGGCGCATCGCCATGAACGCCCTGATGTCGCTGGCTTCCAGCGCGGCGAAAGCCTTGAGCGTCACCCGCCTGCCCCAGTGTTCGGCCAGAAAGGTGAGACATTGGCGGACGTCGCGGGCATACGCCTCAGATGTCTTGGGTGACAGCCGCCGCTCGGCGCGCAGATGCGACAGCCAGCGCGTCATCTCCAGCGTGACGGTTTCGTCGGCGCAATCGAGTTCGATCGGTTGAAGTGACGTGGCCGGTTTGGTCATGGAGCTATCGGCGCCCTGATTCTGACGATTATATCGCACCGGTTTCGTTTACCGTTCGCTAACTTGCGCAAACCGGTGCAGTCAAAGGCTGGCCCCGAACCCGGCACGCCCCTAAGTTAGCTCGTTCCTCCGGCATCGAATCAGCCTCCCAATGGACCACGCCACGCGCCCCGACACTTCCACCGCTTCCGCGACCCGGGTCGTCGATGTGCTGGTGCCGGTTGCGCTCAACCATGCCTATTCCTATCGCGTGCCGCGCGGCATGGAGCTGAAGCCGGGAGACGTGGTCTGCGTGCCGCTCGGCCCCCGCGAAGTGGTCGCGGTGGTGTGGGCGGAAAATGCAAAGCCCGACCCGCGCTTGCACAACCGCCTCAAGGATGTCGGCGAAAAGCTCGACGTGCCGCCGCTGAAGGAGGAACTGCGCAGTCTCGTCGACTGGGTCGCCAATTACACGCTATCGGCGCGCGGCATGGTGCTGCGGATGTGCCTGCGGATGGGCGAGAATCTCGGGCCCGAGCGGATGCGCATCGGCGTGCGGCTGACAGGCGAGCCGCCGCGGCGGATGACCCCCGCGCGGCGTCGCCTGATCGTAATCCTGTCGGACGGATTGCTGCACGGCAAATCGGAGGCGGCGCGGGAAGCCGGCGTCAGCGCCGGGGTGATCGACGGCCTGGTCGACGAGGGCACGCTGACGATTGAGACGATGCCGCCGCCGCTGGCGCCGCCACCGCCCGATCCTCAGTTTGCGCAGCCTGATTTCTCGCGCCAGCAGCGCGCGGCCGTCGATGCCTTGCGGGCGCTGGCGGCGAACGGCAGCTTTCACGTCGCGTTGCTCGACGGCGTCACCGGTTCGGGCAAGACCGAAGTCTATTTCGAGGCGATCGCCGAAATCATCCGGCGCGGCAAGCAGACGCTGATCCTGATGCCGGAGATCGCGCTGACCGGACAATTCCTCGATCGCTTCGCGCAGCGTTTCGGCGTGCGTCCGCTGGAGTGGCATTCCGAACTGACCCCGCGCACCCGCGCGCGCAACTGGGCCGCGATATCGGCCGGCGAGGCGCCGGTCGTGGTCGGCGCGCGCTCAGCCTTGTTCTTGCCCTATGCCGATTTGGGTCTGATCATCGTCGATGAGGAGCACGACCAGGCCTACAAGCAGGATGACGGCGCGCATTATCATGCCCGCGACATGGCAGTGGTGCGCGCCCATATCGCCAAAATCCCGATCATCCTGGCGTCCGCGACGCCGTCGATCGAGACCGAGGTCAATGCGCGCAAGGGGCGCTACCAGCGCGTCGCATTGCCGTCGCGCTTTGGCGGCCAGCACATGCCGCAGATCGAGGCGATCGATCTGCGCCGCGAACCGCCGCCGCGCGGTCGCTTCATTTCGCCGCGGCTCGCCGAATATATCGGAATCGCGATCGAGCGGCGCGAGCAAGCGCTGCTGTTCCTCAATCGCCGTGGCTACGCGCCGCTCACGCTGTGCCGGGCCTGCGGGCATCGCTTCGCCTGCACGATCTGCGACGCCTGGCTGGTGGACCACAGATTTCGCCAGCGCCTGGTCTGTCACCATTGCGGCTTCTCGATGCCGCGCCCGCATGTTTGCCCGCATTGTGCGGCGGAACAATCACTGGTCGCGGTCGGTCCCGGCGTCGAGCGCCTGCAGGAGGAAGCGGCCGCGTTGTTCCCGCAAGCGCGGACCATGGTGCTGTCGAGCGATCTGATCACCTCGATCGAGACCATGCGCAGCGAACTGAACGAGATCGCGGAAGGCCGCGTCGACATCATCATCGGCACGCAACTGGTGGCAAAGGGGCATAATTTCCCGCGGCTCAATCTGGTCGGCGTGGTCGATGCCGATCTCGGCCTCGGCAATGGCGATCCGCGCGCCGCCGAGCGCACGTTTCAGCTGCTGAACCAGGTGATCGGGCGCGCCGGGCGCGATCAGGGCCGCGGCGTCGGCTACATGCAGACCCATCAGCCCGAACATCCCGTGATGAAGGCGCTGGTCGCTGGTGATCGCGAGGCGTTTTACGCCAGCGAGATCGGGTCGCGCGAGCGCACCGGCTATCCGCCGTTCGGCCGGCTCGCCAGCCTGATTATTTCCGCGGGCGATCGGCCGACCGCCGAGGGTTTTGCGCGCCGCCTTGCCGCGGTGGCGCCGATCGATGAACGGATCCAGGTGCTGGGCCCCGCGGAAGCGCCGCTCGCGGTCATCAAGGGCCGCTATCGCTTTCGGCTCTTGGTGAAGTCGCTGCGCAATGTCGACCTCTCGGACTATTTGCGCGAATGGCTCGCGGCCGGGCCGAAGACCAAAGGCAATCTCAAGCTCGAAGTCGACGTCGATCCGCAGAGCTTTTTGTAAATCCCCTCCCGTCATTGCGAGCCAAGGGGTCGCGCGAATGCGCGCCCGATGACAGGCTCCGCGAAGCAATCCATCGTTCGACAAAGAAAGTGTGGATTGCTTCGTCGCTTCGCTCCTCGCAATGACGTTGAGAGCCCATCCGAAACAAAAAGCCTGCCGTCATTCGCGACGGCAGGCCTTTATCGATGCGCGAAAAGTTCCGCGATCGTTACGCTACGCAACGCTTACCGAAATGGTTGGATCGAAAGCGGCGGGTCAGACGCCTTACGAGACGATCTCGGCGGTGATGCGGCCGACGCCGGCGGCGGTCAGGCCGATGGCACGGGCGGCGCCCGTGGACAGATCAAGGACGCGGCCACGGACGAACGGGCCACGGTCGTTGATGGTGACGACGACGCTCTGGCCGCCATGGGTCACGCGGAGCTTGGTGCCGAAGGGCAGCGAGCGGTGGGCCGCGGTCATGGCGTTCTGGTTGAAGCGCTGACCTGAGGCGGTGTGGCTGCCTGATTCATTGCCGTAAAAGGAGGCCATGCCCGAGAAGCTGTGCCCGCCGGAAGACGAGGCGATCGAGGCATTGGCGTCGCGCCAGGAAGAACCCTCGGATGCGGCCTGGTGGTGATGGTGGCGATAATGGTGCCTGGATTTGGCGGAAGCTTCGGTGACGCTGCCACCGACCAGGAGAGTTGCGGCGACAAAGGCGAGCGCCGTGCGCGACCGGGTTACATTTCCCAGCGCGACATTATTGGTATTCAGCATTAAATTGTCCCTCAGACAGTATTGCCATACACGTGGCAAGTGGAACCCCCGTCCCGTCTTGCGTGATTGCCGTTTGGTTGCGCAATGAGGCATGAATTGGGCAGTAAATCCGGATTGTATCCGGCTGCAATATCTTGTTACCTATTGCAAGTAGTCAGGAGATATTCCGTAATCTTTTACTTTAACGAATTATTAACCAATACTGTACTTGTTAATACTGACGAATGAAGTCATCGGCCGCCGCCGGCGAGGTTTGCGCAAGTAATGCGTAAATGGAATCAACCGGCCGCTTCGGTTCCGGGGCGAGGGCTCATGGCGGCCATGCAATCGCTGGTGGAACGAATCTTTTCAGCGACGGCGCTCCAGGGATCGATGACGATCCGGGGATCAGCGATGACGCTCCAGCGAGAAGGCCGCGATCCAGGCCGCAATTTTCGTGACACAGAATGGCGGTTGGACAGGGCGCGGCGGACCGAAAACAGCACGTGCGACAAGGCATCGCCGGCGCGCGCCGTCATGTTGCACCTGCGCGCTCGCTATGTTAGCAAAGCCGCGATTTTAACGGTCCCGGGACTTCCAGTGCCGGTCGAAAATCGAAGTCCCGCTTGAATTCCAAGGGCTTGGATCGCTAGGCGCCGCTTCGTGGCGACGGTTTTTCCCTTGCGAGTTTGACAGCAAAAAAAGAGCGCGTCAGTGGCTGCTGAAGATCCGTCGGTTTCGGGAGTGTCAGGTCGTTATGCAACGGCCTTGTTCGAGTTGGCGCGCGACGAGAAATCCGTCGACGCAGTAAGGGCCGATCTCGATCGATTCGAGGCCATGCTGGCCGACAGCGCCGATTTGAAGCGGCTGGTTCGCAGCCCGGTTTTCTCGGCGGATTCGCAGTCGAAGGCGATCGCCGCCGTGCTCGAGAAGGCCGAAATTACCGGCACTTCTGCAAAATTCCTGAAGGTTCTCACCGCCAATCGGCGCCTGTTCGCCGTCACCGACGTGATCCGCGCCTTCCGCGCGCTGGTGGCGAAGTTCAAGGGCGAGGCGACCGCCGACGTGACCGTCGCCGAAGCGCTCAGCGACAAGAATCTCGACGCCCTCAAGACCGCACTGAAAACGGTGACGGGCAAGGACGTCGCGCTCAACGTGAAAATCGATCCCTCCATTATCGGCGGCCTTGTGGTCAAGCTCGGCAGCCGCATGGTGGATAGTTCGCTTCGCACCAAACTCAATTCGATCAAGCACGCGATGAAAGAGGCAGGCTGATGGACATCCGCGCCGCGGAAATTTCCGCGATCCTCAAGGACCAGATCAAGAATTTCGGCCAGGAGGCTGAAGTTACCGAAGTCGGACAGGTGTTGTCCGTCGGCGACGGCATAGCCCGCGTCTACGGCCTCGACAACGTCCAGGCCGGTGAAATGGTCGAGTTCGAGAACGGCACCCGCGGCATGGCTCTGAACCTCGAAACCGACAACGTCGGTATCGTGATCTTCGGCGCCGACCGCGAGATCAAGGAAGGCCAGACCGTCAAGCGCACCCGCGCCATCGTCGATACGCCGGTCGGCAAGGGCCTGCTTGGCCGCGTCGTTGACGCGCTCGGCAATCCGATCGACGGCAAGGGTCCGATCCAGGCCGACAAGCGCATGCGCGTCGACGTCAAGGCGCCCGGCATCATTCCGCGCAAATCGGTCAACGAGCCGATGGCGACCGGCCTCAAGGCCATCGATGCGCTGATCCCGATCGGCCGAGGCCAGCGCGAGCTGATCATCGGCGATCGCCAGACCGGCAAGACCGCGATCGCGCTCGACACGATTCTGAACCAGAAGCCGCTCAACGCGCAGCCCGACGAGAACATCAAGCTGTATTGCGTCTATGTCGCGATCGGCCAGAAGCGCTCTACCGTTGCCCAGTTCGTCAAGGTGCTTGAAGAGCAGGGCGCGCTGGAATATTCGGTCATCGTCGCCGCGACCGCATCGGATCCGGCGCCGATGCAGTACATCGCGCCGTTCACCGGCTGCACCATGGGTGAGTATTTCCGCGACAACGGCATGCACGCCGTCATCATCTATGACGATCTGTCCAAGCAGGCCGTCGCCTATCGCCAGATGTCGCTGCTGCTGCGCCGTCCGCCGGGCCGCGAAGCCTATCCGGGCGACGTGTTCTACCTGCATTCACGCCTGCTCGAGCGCGCCGCGAAGCTCAACAAGGACCAGGGATCGGGATCGCTGACCGCGCTGCCGGTGATCGAAACCCAGGCCAACGACGTGTCGGCCTACATTCCGACCAACGTGATCTCGATTACCGACGGCCAGATCTTCCTGGAAACCGACCTGTTCTTCCAGGGCATCCGTCCCGCGGTGAACGTCGGTCTGTCGGTGTCGCGCGTCGGTTCCTCGGCGCAGACCAAGGCGATGAAGAAGGTCGCCGGCAAGATCAAGGGCGAGCTCGCGCAGTACCGCGAAATGGCGGCGTTCGCGCAGTTCGGAAGCGACCTCGACGCCTCGACGCAGCGCCTGCTCAATCGCGGCTCTCGTTTGACCGAACTCCTGAAGCAGCCGCAGTTCTCGCCGCTGAAGATGGAAGAGCAGGTCTGCGTGATCTGGGCCGGTACCAACGGCTATCTCGATGCGCTCCCGCTCAACAAGGTGCGCGCTTTCGAAGACGGCCTGCTGTCGCTGTTGCGCGGCAAGCACGTCGAGATTCTCAACGGCATTCGTGACAGTCGCGATCTCTCCGACGATCTCGCCGGCAAGCTGAAAAGCGCTGTTGAAGGTCACGCCAAGGCGTTTGCGTAACGCCGTCATGGCCGGGCTTGACACCGCAAGTCGGGTTTACCCGACTTGCGCAAATTAGATACAAGGACGGAACTCGTGAAACGAGTTCCTGCGCCATCCACGTCTTCGCGCGTGGCAAGAATTAAGACGTGGATGCCCGGCACAAGGCCGGGCATGACGAACGAGGGGTTCGCGACCGGGTTGAAAAACAGGTCGCTAGGGTGAACTAAGAATGGCTTCACTGAAAGACATGCGGGTCCGCATCGCCTCCACCAAGGCGACGCAAAAGATCACCAAGGCCATGCAAATGGTTGCGGCGTCCAAGCTGCGTCGCGCGCAGACCGCCGCCGAAGCCGCGCGGCCCTATGCCGAAAAAATGGATTCGGTGATTTCCAACATCGCGACCGCTGCCGCGGGATCGCCCGGCGCACCGGCGCTGCTGGCCGGCACCGGCAAGGATCAGGTGCATCTGCTGCTGGTCTGCACCGGCGAGCGCGGCCTGTCGGGTGCTTTCAACTCGTCGATCGTGCGTCTCGCCCGCGAGCGCGCGCTGTCGCTGATCAACCAGGGCAAAGAGGTCAAGTTCTTCTGCGTCGGCCGCAAGGGCTACGAGCAGCTCCGCCGCACCTTTGAGAAGCAGATCATCGAACACGTCGACCTGCGCTCGGTTCGCCAGCTCGGCTTCGTCAATGCCGAAGATATCGCCAAGAAGGTTATCGCCCGTTTCGAGGCCGGTGAATTCGACGTCTGCACGCTGTTCTATTCGCGCTTCAAGTCTGTCATTTCGCAGGTGCCGACCGCCCAGCAGATCATTCCGCTGGTCGTGGAAGCACCCGCCGCCAATGCCGGTCCCGCGACTTCGTACGAATACGAGCCCGAGGAAGACGAGATTCTGACGCGCCTGTTGCCGCGCAATCTCGCGGTGCAGGTGTTCCGTGGGCTGCTGGAAAACAACGCCTCGTTCTACGGCGCGCAGATGAGCGCGATGGACAACGCCACCCGCAACGCCGGCGACATGATCCGCAAGCAGACCCTGATTTACAACCGAACCCGTCAGGCCATGATCACCAAGGAGCTGATTGAAATCATCTCCGGCGCCGAGGCGATGTAACGGCGACAGGCACGATCAAACTGACGGTTGTCTAGATTCGAATTCGAAGGAGAGAGTTTATGGCCACACCCGCCAACCAGACCGGACGCATCACGCAGGTCATCGGCGCCGTCGTCGACGTGCAATTCGAGGGACATCTGCCCGCCATTCTGAACGCGATCGAGACCAGGAACGGCGGCAACCGTCTGGTGCTCGAAGTGGCGCAGCATCTCGGCGAATCCACGGTGCGCACCATCGCGATGGACACCACCGAGGGTCTGGTCCGCGGCCAGGAAGTCACCGACACCGGCAACCCGATCATGGTGCCGGTCGGCGCCGGCACGCTTGGCCGCATCATCAACGTCATCGGCGAGCCCATCGATGAAGCCGGCCCGGTGGTTTCGGAAGGCCTGCGCGCGATCCATCAGGAAGCGCCGACCTATACCGACCAGTCCACCGAAGCCGAAATTCTCGTCACCGGCATCAAGGTCGTCGACCTGCTGGCGCCTTACGCCAAGGGCGGCAAGATCGGCCTGTTCGGCGGCGCCGGCGTCGGCAAGACCGTGCTGATTCAGGAACTGATCAATAACGTCGCCAAGGCCCATGGTGGCTACTCGGTGTTCGCCGGCGTCGGCGAGCGTACCCGCGAAGGCAACGACCTCTATCACGAGTTCATTGAATCGAAGGTCAACGCCGACCCGCATCATCCTGATCCGAACGTTAAGTCGAAATGCGCTCTCGTGTTCGGCCAGATGAACGAACCGCCCGGCGCCCGCGCCCGCGTCGGCCTCACCGGTTTGACTGTCGCCGAGCATTTCCGCGATCAGGGCCAGGACGTGCTGTTCTTCGTCGACAACATCTTCCGCTTCACGCAGGCAGGCTCCGAAGTGTCGGCGCTGCTCGGCCGTATTCCTTCGGCCGTGGGTTATCAGCCGACGCTCGCCACCGACATGGGCGCGCTGCAGGAACGCATCACCACGACGCACAAGGGCTCGATTACTTCGGTGCAGGCGATCTACGTGCCGGCCGACGACTTGACCGACCCGGCGCCGGCGACGTCGTTCGCGCATTTGGACGCCACCACGGTGTTGAACCGCGCGATCTCGGAAAAAGGCATCTATCCGGCGGTGGATCCGCTCGACTCGACTTCGCGCATGCTGTCGCCGCTGGTCGTCGGCGAAGATCACTACAACACGGCGCGCATGGTTCAGCAGGTGCTGCAGAAGTACAAGTCGCTGCAGGACATCATCGCCATTCTCGGCATGGACGAGTTGTCGGAAGAGGACAAGATCGCGGTGGCACGCGCGCGCAAGATCGAGCGCTTCCTGTCGCAGCCGTTCCATGTGGCCGAAGTCTTCACGGGATCGCCGGGCAAGTTCGTCGACCTCGCCGATACCATCAAGGGCTTCCGCGCCATCTGCGAAGGCAAGTACGATCACCTGCCGGAAGCCGCCTTCTATATGGTCGGTACCATCGAAGAAGCCGTCGAGAAGGGCAAGAAGCTCGCGGCTGAAGCGGCCTAAGCTTTTGATGTGTCATTGCCGGGCTTGACCCGGCAATCCATCGCTACAAAATTTTTGCTGATGGACCCGCGGGTCAAGCCCGCGGGTGACAGCGGAAAGAACGGAAAGACCATGGCCACCTTCCACTTCGATCTCGTCTCCCCCGAAAAGCTCGCCTTCTCCGGCGAGGTCGATCAGGTTGACGTTCCCGGCGTGGAGGGTGAATTCGGCGTGCTCGCCGGTCATGCGCCGGTCGTTGCCGCGGTCCGGCCGGGTATCCTGACCATCACGTCAGGCGACACGCATCAGAAGATCATCGTGCTCGGCGGTCTGGCGGAAGTCTCGGAGAAGGGCCTCACCGTGCTCGCTGACGTCGCCACCTCGATACAGGAGCTCGACCGCGCTCAATTCGCCGAGTCGATCGCCGAGATGGAAGCCAAGCTCGCCGAGAAGGAAGGCTCCGAACTCGACCGCGCGATCGAGCGGCTCGATCACTTCAAGGGCATCCAGCACGAACTCAACACGACGGCTATGCACTAAGCCCCGGTGCACCGCGCCGGGGCTCGACAAAAACCTGAATAAATTCAGCGCTCGTCACACGGTGACGGGCGCTAATTTTGTTTGGAGGCCTGTTCTCGAAGCGCTACCCGCTTCGCTTGAAAACGCTATGGTTGCGCTCGGGAACGTCTAGCGGCATTCTGCCCCGGCAGATGGTTGTCCATGGCGGGCATTGATGAAACGCAAGATCGCGGCGATTTTTGCGGCCGATATAGCCGGTTACAGCCGACTGGTTGCCGAAGACGAAGAGGAGACGCTGCGGCGGCTCGCCTCCTATCGGCTGGTGACCGACGATTTCATCGCCAAGGGCGGCGGCCGGATTTTCAACACCGCGGGCGATGCCGTGCTCGCCGAATTTCCAAGCGCGGTCGAGGCGGTGCGTTGCGCGATCGACATCCAGGAAAGCCTGCGCACCCGGAATATGGCCTATCCGCCGAGCCGCCAGATGAGCTTCCGCATCGGGATCACGATCGGCGACGTGGTCGAGCGTGACGGCGATTTGCTCGGCGATGGCGTCAACATCGCGGCGCGCCTCGAAGGGCTGGCCGAGGTCGGTGGCATCTGCGTCTCGCGCGCGGTGCATGAACAGGTCGCCAACAAATTGTCGGTGCAGTTCGCTGATATCGGCGAGCAGGAAGTGAAGAACATCCCAACCCCGGTGCATGCCTATATGGTGGCGATGCGGCGCGAGGACGGCACCTATGCGACGCCGCAAGTCAAGAAGCCCGTCAAGGCTGGGGCCACGACGGCGCCGAACTGGATGTGGCCGGTCGCGGTCACACTGGTCTGCCTGACCGCGATCGGCGTCAGCGGCTTCCTCTATTTCACCAAGCTGGAAACCTCTGCGACCAAGGTCGCGTCTTCGAGCAGCAAGGACGCGAGCCCCGCACCTTCGGCGTCGACTGCTCCGACGCCTGCCCCGACACCAACCATGGCCGCACCGGCGCCGCCACCTCCACCACCTTCGCCACTACCGATTCCATCCGGCGAGAAGTTTGCTGCGGAGACCGTGCCGTTCGTTTCTGATCGCACCCGGGTTGTTTTGACCAACGAATATGTGCCGGCGGCGGATTACAAAGCGTTCGCTCTGAACACCAACGGCGTCAACGTGTTCGTCGCCGGCCAGCCGAACGAAGAAGCGGCGAAAAATGCCGTGCTCGAGCAATGTCAGAAACGCGCCGACAACAGTCAGCCGGTGCGAAAATGCGAGCTTTACGCGGTCGGCAACGCGATGGTCTACCCGCATCCCCGCCCGCCGCTACCACCGATGCCCTGGATCAGGCACGACCCGTCTACCGAGAAGCCGTTCGTGACCAAGGATGTGCCGATTGTGCGTGACCCCGGAAAGGCCAGGCTTGAGAGCGTCTATCCGTCGGCCCGAAAGAGCAAGACGATCGCGATTGGACCTGGTGGGGCTTACTTCTTCAATTCGAACGCGGAAAGCGTCGAGGAATCGGCGCGCCGAATTCTGGAAACATGCGGCGCTGTCGTCGGCATTGCCTGCATGATCGTGGCTGCTGACGATGTCTTCGTCGTTCCGGTGCCGACCACCTTGAAGGCCATCGGCTTCTTTCGGCCGGAACGAAATCCTTCCATTGCCGTGGATGCGAAGGATGACGTGGCCCGTAAACTGGCAGATGCGTCATCCGGCTGGAACGCAGTCGCCGTCGGCACCTCGGGGCGTCCCGGACTGGCGCTCAAGGCGGCGACCGAGCAGAACGCGGTCAATGAGGCGCTCGGCAACTGCGTCAAGCACGACAGCGATTGCCACGTCATCGCGATCGGCCCGTTCGCGGTTGGGCCGAATTAAAGCGCGAATTTCGCAAAGCGCTGCGCCACAGTCCGGTACACTTCGCGCCGGAATGGAACCACGAGGTCGGCGACGCGATCGAGACGCTCCCAGCGCCAGCAGTCGAATTCCGCGGGCTGTCCGTTGCGCGGCGTCAGCGGGTCGATTTCGTCGTCGCGGCCGGTGAAGCGCAGCGCGAACCACTTTTGGCGCTGGCCGCGGAATTTGGCGAGGCGATGCGACGATGGCCCGTCGTAGGGCGGAAACTCGTAGGTCATCCAGTCGGTTTCGCCGAGATGGTCGGCGCTGACCGCACCGGTTTCTTCCCAGAGCTCGCGCATGACCGCCTCGCGCGGGTCCTCACCGGCGTCGATGCCGCCCTGCGGCATCTGCCATTCGAGGCCGGGGAGAATGATTTCCGGTCCATCGTCCCGATACCGCCGGCCGATCAGCACCTGGCCGGACGCGTTGAACAAGGCGATCCCCACATTGGGGCGATAGGGCTTGGCTTCCATCAGGACTAGCCGCCCGCGAGGCTGGAGAATTCCTTCACCACGCGCTCATAGACTGGCCGCTTGAACGGCACGATCAGGTTCGGAAGGTTCTTCATCGGCTCCCAGCGCCACGTCACGAATTCGGCCTTGTGGCCGCCGCCGGGGCTGGCGACATTGATCTCGCTATCGGCGCCGGTGAAGCGAACCGCGAACCATTTCTGGCGCTGGCCGCGATAGCGGCCCTTCCAAGTGCGGCCGGCGACGGTGCGCGGGATGTCGTAGATCAGCCAGTCGGCGACTTCGCCGAGTTTCTCCACCGAGCGGACGCTGGTTTCTTCGTAGAGCTCGCGCTTGGCCGCCGCCCAAGTGTCCTCGCCGGGGTCGACGCCGCCCTGCGGCATCTGCCAGACGTGGGTTTCATCGACATGTTCGATGCCGCCGGCGCGGCGACCGATGAAGACCAGCCCCGCTGCATTGATCAGCATCATGCCGACGCATGTTCGGTAGGGCAGGTCCTCGTAGCGCGCCATGCCGTCAAAACCTCGCATACTCAGGGGGGCTGACCCTTAAGACCCGGCGGGTCCGAAGTCGCGCCATCAGATTGATCTTTAGCCCGATTTTGATTTCAACATTGCCGTTGTCAATGGCACAAGCATGATGCCGCGGCTATCGAGGGTCTTGATCCAGGCGCCGATCCGTTCGATCGAAACCGGCAACGCCGAAGCCACGCCGACGGCGACCCCGCGTTCCCTGGCCAGGGTTTCAAGCTTGATCAGCGTCCGGTCGATTTCCGCCGATGTCGGCACCGCATCGATGGCCAGATCGGCTCTGGCGAAGGGCATGGCCTGGCCGGCTGCCAATGAGGGGGCGACGCTGCGCGGCGTGGCGCCGTCATCGAGGTAGCCGAGGCCGCGTTTGGCCGCCTCGCGGATGATCGGCTGCATCACCGCTTCGGTGGCAACGAACCGTGCACCCATGAAATTGGCAATCCCGGCATACCCCTGGAACCGGCTGAGGTGCCAGTACAGCCGGTCGAGATTTTGCTCGGCGGCCAGCGTCGTGAGCAGGGTCTGGGGACCTGGATCGTTATCGGGATAATCGAACGGCTCCATCGGGATCTGCAGCAGGATCTCGTGGCGCTGCGCCCGCGCCCGTTCGGCGAGCTTGGTCGGATCCGCCCCATAAGGCGTAAATGCCAGCGTCACCGCCGACGGCAGCTTCATGATGGCGTCGGTGGTCTTGGCGGCGCCCACACCAAGGCCGCCGACGACAATGGCAACCACGGGCATTTTGGCCGCCTTGGTGCGGTCGGCATCGGCCGCATAGACCGTGAACGGCTTTAGCCCGTCGGCGACCACGGGGATCATGCCGTAGCGCGACTTCTCCAGCAGGCGCGCGTCGATGCCTGCCATCATCCCGGGCGCGGCGTCGCCCTCGGCCTTGTCGGTGGCTTCGCCGCCGATCACGACGTCCTGGCGCTTGCCGCTGGAGCCGTCGATGATGGTGACGGTCTTGTTCTCGCCGGACGGTGCCTGTTTGGGCGCGGCTTTCGCCGCCGGTTCGTCGTGACCGGCCGCCGCCATGGCCGGCTTTTCGTCGGCCGGCGCCTTGCGCAAGGCGATGTGGGCGACCGGCTCGCCGCCGAGCGGATTGTCGGTGAAAAGGGCGATACCGGCAAAGGCGACCAAAAACAGGCCGAGCAACACAGCCAGCGCCTGCATGGCCGTGAACGGCAGCCGAAACCAGCGCTTCTTGCGCGCCGCTTTCTGTCCGAGTGGCGCGCTCAGTTCGTCGGCCGTCTCTGCCATGAACCTCCCCGAATCAACTGTGCCGACGATACCACGACGGGGTGGATTCGAGCCCCTTTGCACGCGCAAAAGCCCGCGGGAGCTTCCCGCGGGCGGTTGGAACCGGCCACAAAAAGGGCGGCCCGAAGGCCGCCCTTTTCGCGAAATCCCAAAGTCGGGTGGATCAGTTCGCCGCCTTGTTGGCAGGCTTCTCGATCGCGGCCTTGTCGCCGGTCGCCGGTGCCGGCGGCGTCGTCACGGCAGTGGACTTGATGCCATGCAGCAGGTCGTCGGCTGTCTTCAGGGCCTTGTCGTCCTTGGCATCCGGCGGCACGTAGGATTGCGAACCGGTTTTTTCGTCGCCGTCGTTCTTCAGATGGCCGCGCAGCGAGGCTTCGCCCTTGGTGTCGGTGCGCGACTTCAACTCATCCGGCACGTCCTGCAGTACCTCGATATCGGGCACGATGCCCTTGGCCTGAATCGACTTGCCCGACGGCGTGTAATAGCGCGCGGTGGTGAGACGCAGCGCGCCGTTGCCGCTTCCGAGCGGAATGATGGTCTGCACCGAGCCCTTGCCGAACGAGCGCGTGCCGACCAGCGTCGCGCGCTTGTGGTCCTGCAATGCGCCGGCGACGATTTCCGACGCCGATGCCGAGCCGCCATTGATCAGGACGATCACCGGCTTGCCCTTGGTCAGGTCGCCCGGATGGGCGGCGCGGCGCTGGGTTTCCTCGGCGTTGCGGCCGCGGGTCGAGACGATCTCGCCGCGCTCGAGGAAGGCGTCGGAGACCGTCACCGCTTCCTCGAGCAGGCCGCCGGGATTGTTGCGCAAGTCGATGATGTAGCCCTTCAGCTTGTCGCCGAGCTGGTTCGACAAATTGCCGATTTCGCGCTTCAGGCCTTCGGTGGTCTGCTCGTTGAAAGTGGTGATGCGGATATAGGCGATATCGTCGCCTTCGACGCGGGCGCGCACCGAACGGACGCGGATATTGTCGCGCACCAGCGTGACGTCGATCGGATTGTCCTGGCCCTTGCGGATGATCTTGAGGCGGATCTTGGTGTTGACCGGTCCGCGCATTTTCTCGACGGCCTGGTTGAGGGTGAGGCCCTGCACGGCTTCGTCGTCGAGATTGGTGATAATGTCGTTGGCCATGATGCCGGCCTTGGAAGCCGGCGTATCGTCGATCGGCGAGACCACCTTGATCAGGCCGTCTTCCATCGTGACCTCGATGCCGAGCCCGCCGAATTCACCGCGGGTCTGCACCTGCATGTCGCGGAAACTCTTGGCGTCCATGTAGCTGGAATGCGGATCGAGGCCGGCCAGCATGCCGGAGATCGCGGATTCGACCAGCTTGGAGTCGTCGGGCTTCTCGACATAGTCGCTACGCACCCGCTCGAACACGTCGCCGAACAGATTGAGCTGGCGATAGGTGTCGGACGTCGCGGCACGCGCGCTCGATCCCATGAACACCGCGCGCGGCTGGGTCACGAACAGCGTCAGTGCTGCGCCGGTGGCGGCGCTCAGGAGAATTACAGAAGTCTTGCGCATCATCCGCGAACCTTTTCGCCTTCATTTGCGGCCCACCATGGACCTGGATCGATTGGAGTGCCGTCCTTACGGAACTCGACATAGAGCACGGGCTGGCTCGCATTGGTTGCGAGAATCGATGCGACCTGGGACGTCGAACCCATGGTCGCGACCGGCTCCCCCGTAAGTACAAACTGGCCGATGTTTACCGAAATGCGCTCCATCCCGGCGATCAGGACATGATACCCGCCCCCGGCATTGAGGATCAAGAGTTGTCCGTAGCTGCGGAAGGGTCCGGCGTAAACAACCCATCCGTCACACGGGGTTGTGACCTGGGCGCCGGCCCGGCTGGCCAAAGAAATGCCTTTTTCTACCCCGCCGGCACCGTCGGAACCGCCAAAATCGCGAATCTTGGTGCCATTAACCGGGAATGCGAATAGCCCCTTGGCCGACGCAAAGGCAATGGCCGGGCTGAGCCGGGCGGGGTCTTTCAGCGCCCCCAGATTCGGCTTGCCATTGAGGCTGGCAGGAGCACCCTGCAGGCTGGCGGTGGCGGCCGCTTTTGCGGCGCTCTTGAGGTCCTGCTCCATCTTGGCGATCAGGCCCTGCAGGCTGTCGACCTGTTTGGACAGGGTGATGGCGCGGGCGCCTTCCGCCTCCATGTCCTTCTCGATCGCGCTCTGCTTGCGTTGCCGTTCGTCGACCAGCGCGGCCAGCCTGACCTGGTCGTCCTTCAGCCTGTCGCGGTCCTGCGCCATCGCATCGCGCTCGGTCGCGATGGTTTTGCGAAGCGCGACCAGTTCGCCGAGGTCGCCGGCCAGTTTTTCCGCGCGTCCGCGCAACTCGGGAACCACCGATCCGAGCAGCATCGCGGTGCGTAGCGATTGCAGCGCGTCTTCCGGCCGCACCAGCAGCGCCGGTGGCGTGCGCCGTCCGGCGCGTTGCAGCGCTGCCAGCACCTCGACGATCTCGGCACGGCGTGAATCGAGGGAGGAGCGGATCTGCTGCTCGCGGCTGTCGAGCGGGCGCAGCCGCGCTTCGGCGTCGCCGATCCTCGTCTCAACGCTGCGCACCTGGGCCGCGATGTCGATCAGCTGCTGATTGAGCTTGCTGCGGTCCTGACCGATCGCCGCGATATCGGCCTTCAATTTCTGTTGCAGCTCGGCGGCGTTTTTTTGCTGCAGGCGGGCGGCTTCGAGTTCCTGCTCGCGCTGCTTGATGGCGTCCGGCGAAGCGGCCGCCGCTTGCTGTGCGGATGTTTGCTGAGATGGCGCGGTTACCTGCGCCGCCGCCGGCGCAAGCGACAGGCCGGCAAAGCTCGCGGACAGCAAAACGACGGAAAGCGGGACAGGGGACACCAGATGCCGATCGCGGCTGGCGGTGCTGGGGTAAGACAAAATGTCCCGCGTTGGCTGCATTCGACTCAATCAGCGCTCTCTGTGTTCACGTCACCGGGCTCAGGCGCGGTGATAGGGGTGGCCGGCCAGAATGGTCGCGGCCCGGTAAATCTGTTCCAGAAGCATGACGCGGACCATTTGATGCGGCCAGGTCGCCGTGCCGAACGCGATGCGCAGTTTAGCCTTGCGCTGCAAATCGGGCGAAAGTCCGTCGGCGCCGCCGATTATGAAGATAGTGTTGGCGCTTCCCTCGTCGCGCCAGCGGCCGAGATGGCGGGCAAACGTGGCGCTATCGACGTTCTGGCCGCGCTCGTCGAGCGCCACCAGCACGTATTTCTCCGGTATCAGCGCCGAGATCGCGGCGGCCTCTTCAGCGATGCGGCTGGCCGCATCACGCGCCCGGCTTTCCGGAATTTCATGAATCTCGAGGCCGCGAAACCCAAGCTTGCGGCCGACATCGTCGAACCGCTCGCGATAGCGCTCGGCCAGATCCCGCTCCGGACCCTGCTTCAGCCGGCCTATGCAAACGACAACGAGGCGCATCAACGCACGCTAGCATGCGCTCTCGCCGATTCGCATCGGCTCCGTAAACTCAGACCGCCGCCACTGCCGGGTTTTGCGTCCACAATCGCTCGAGATTGTAGAACTCACGCACCTCGGGTCTGAATACGTGCACGATCACATCGCCGGAATCGATCAGCACCCAGTCGCAATTGGGCAAGCCCTCGACGTGGATGCTCTTGATGCCGGTTTCCTTCAGGGCTTTCGTGACGTTTTCCGCGATCGCGCCGACGTGCCGGTTGGCCCGGCCCGTGGTGACGATCATGTAGTCGGAAAAGGCAGATTTGCCGCGAAGGTCGATGGTGACCGTTTCTTCCGCCTTCATATCGTCGAGGCGGGAGAGGATCATATTCAGCGTCTTGTCGGCGTCGGGTTGCGCCTTCAAGGCCGCAGCTTCGGTCGATGTTTTACGCGCAGTCTTGGGAACCTTGGGTAAAACAGACTTGGACAATACAGATGTGGCCAGGGACCATTCCTTTCACTGTATCGCGAACGCCGAATCCTGACGTCCGCGGGCTATATTACGCATGTGGGGTTAATGGTTTCAATATTCCAGTTAGCCCCATCTTCACTTCGTCCTCCAGCTCCCGTCCGGGTTCCGAAGGGTGGTCGACGACAGGTTCAGCTTCATGCCGGTGAGAAAAACCCAGGCAGGCGCGTGCTGATCCGCTAGCCGGGCCGCCTGATTCTCAGGCAGGCGACAGCGCGCCAGCGCTTGGGCTGCGGGTGCGGCGAGCGCGCGAAAACTTTGCGGCGGGCGGTCGATCACGGCGATTGGAACCTCGGCCGCGATGCGCCGCCAGTTCTGCCAGCGATGAAATTGCGCGAGATTGTCGGCGCCCATGATCCAGACAAAGCGCAGGCCGGAAGCGCGCCGGCGCAGATAGGTGATGGTGTCGACAGTGTACCGCGTCCCAATGACGGATTCGAGACAGCTGACATCGATACGCGGATCGTTGGCCATCTTGCGGGCGACCTCGACGCGCTCGTCGAGATCGCGCAAGGCGCCATTCTCCTTGAGCGGATTGCCCGGCGTCACCAGCCACCAGACGCGATCGAGTTTCAATCGCTTGATCGCAAACAGGCTGATGGCGCGGTGCGCGGCGTGCGGCGGATTGAACGAGCCGCCGAGCAGGCCAATGCGCATGCCGTTGGCGTAGAACGGTATGGTTTGAGCGACGGATTGCGACGCCACCGGAGTTGGCTTCAAATGGTTCACCGCAAGCGCCGGACTTTGTTTTTTTGACGCGTTTTCTTCACGCGAACCGGTTCCCAGCCTCGGATCAAGTCCGAGGGCATGCTTCGCGTGAAAACGCTATGGCCGTTCACGGCCGCGTCTGCCCGGTGCCGTGAATACGGTATTTGAAGCTGGTCAGCTGCTCGGCGCCAACCGGGCCGCGAGCGTGGAATTTGCCGGTGGCGATGCCGATCTCCGCGCCGAAACCGAATTCGCCGCCATCGGCGAACTGCGTCGACGCATTGTGCAGCACGATCGCCGAATCGACCTCGTTGAGGAATTTTTGCGCGGTGCCTGCGTCTTCGGTCACGATCGCGTCGGTGTGACGCGAGCCGTGATTGTGGATATGCGCAATGGCCTCGTCGACGCCATCGACCACCCGGGCTGCGATAATCGCGTCCTCATATTCGGTGTCCCAGTCCTCGTCGGAAGCGGGTTTTACCCTGCTATCGACGCGCTGCACCGAATCGTCGCCACGCACCTCGCAGCCGGCATCGATCAGCATCTCGACCAGCGGCTTCAGGCTGTTGGACGCGCCGGCGCGATCGACCAGCAGGGTTTCAGCGGCGCCGCAGACGCCGGGGCGGCGCATCTTGGCGTTCAGCACGATCGACTTCGCCATTTCGAGATTGGCGGAATGATCGACATAGACATGGTTGACGCCTTCGAGATGCGCGAACACCGGCACGCGCGCCTCGGCCTCGACGCGCGCGACGAGGCTTTTTCCCCCGCGCGGCACGATCAGATCGACGCCGCCGCTCAATCCGGTCAAGAGCAGGCCGACCGCGGCGCGGTCGCGGGTCGGCACCAGCGTGATCGTCGCCTCGGGCAGGCCGGCCTCGCGAAGACCCTGCGCCAGGCAATCATGGATCGCGCGGCAGGAGCGGAAACTGTCGGAGCCGCCGCGCAGGATCACGGCATTGCCGGATTTCAGGCACAGCACGCCGGCGTCGGCCGCGACATTGGGGCGGCTTTCGAAGATCACGGCGATCACGCCGAGCGGCACGCGTACACGTTCGATGATCATGCCGTTCGGGCGCTGCCAACTCTCGGTGATGGCGCCGATCGGATCGGCGATCCCGCGCACGGTGGCGACGCCATCGGCCATCGCCGCGACCCGCGCCGGCGTCAGCGTCAGGCGATCGATGAAGGCCGACGTCGCGCCGCCCGCGCGCACTTCCGCGACATCCTCGGCATTGGCTGCGAGAATCGCCGGCGCGTTGGCGCGGATCGCGCGCTCGATCGCGTCCAGTGCGCGATTCTTCTGCTCGGGCGAGGCGAGCGCCAGCACCCGCGCGGCGGCGCGGGCGCGGCTAGCGAGTTCAGTCATCAAGTGAGGCAAATCGGCGTTGCCGTCGATCGCCTTCAGCGGCGCGCTCATGTCGTTTAGTCCCGGTTAAGGCCATGTGCTAGCACGGAAATCCACCTTTTGCGAGGTGCGGAACCGGCATGGCAGGCGGGCGGGAAGGGCCATGGCGGCTCGGCCAATGGCCTATTTTGCAGAAATAGCCCCGGCCGGGCCCACCACCAGGTCATCGCGGTGAATCATCTCGGCCCGCCCGCTGATGCCCAGAATGGCCATCACGTCCGGCGAGGAACGGCCTTTGATCTTTTCGGCGTCCTCGGCGTCATAGGCGACGAGGCCGCGGCCGATTTCATGGGTGTCGGGGCCACGCACCACCACGGCGTCGCCGCGGGCGAATTGGCCGTCGATCCGGATCACGCCGGCCGGGAGCAGGCTTTTTCCGGCGCGCAGCGCGTTGACTGCGCCGGCGTCGATGGTCAGCGTGCCCTTTGGCTCCAGCGAGCCCGCGATCCAGCGTTTTCGCGCCGTCACGGGGTTTGCGGGTGTCAGGAACCAGGTGCAGCGCCCGCCATCGGCGATCGCAGCAAGCGGATGCTCGATCTTGCCGGAGGCAATCAGCATGTGCGTGCCTGACGTGGTCGCGATCTTCGCCGCCTCGATCTTGGTGTACATACCGCCGCGCGACAGCTCGGACTCAGCCGCGCCCGCCATCGCCTCGATTTCAGAGGTGACGGATTCCACGATCGGAATCAGTTTTGCATTCGGATTGGCGCCGGGCGGCGCGTCATAGAGACCGTCGATATCCGAGAGCAGGATCAGCAGATCGGCGCTCGCCATGGTGGCAACGCGCGCGGCCAGGCGATCATTGTCGCCGTAGCGGATCTCATTGGTGGCGACGGTGTCGTTCTCGTTGATGACCGGTACCGCGCGCCATTCCAGCAGTTTTGCAATCGTCGAGCGGGCGTTGAGATAGCGGCGGCGTTCTTCAGTGTCCTGCAAGGTCACCAGAATCTGCCCGGCACCGATGCCGTGATTGCCGAGCACCTCGGACCAGATCCGCGCCAGCGCGATTTGCCCCACGGCGGCTGCGCCCTGACTCTCTTCGAGCTTCAGCGGGCCGCGCGGCAATTTCAGGCGGCTGCGCCCGAGCGCAATCGAGCCCGACGAGACCACGAGAACATCGCGGCCTTCGCCGTGCAGCTTTGCGATATCGGCGGCAAGCGCCGACAGCCACGATGCCCGGACCTCGCCTGCAGCCGAGTCGATCAGCAGCGACGAGCCGACCTTGACGACGATGCGGCGGAAGTTTTTTAAGCTCGGGCGGGCCATGGTTTCGGTCGAATGGAGCGGATTGGATGGGAAGCAATACGCGCCACCTCCATGATTTGGAAGTGACGCGGCAGCGTGAAAGTGCCGTCGGGTCAGCCCATCACAAAGGCGTTGAGCTTGTTGCCTTCGGGATCACGAAAATAGGCGGCGTAGAAGTTTTCGCTGCGCTGGCCGGGAGGGCCTTCGCAGGTGCCGCCGAGCGACAGAGCGAGCTTGTAGACGCGGTCGACCTGGGCCTTGTCCTTGGCGCCGAACGCCGCCATCACGCCGTTGCCGACCGTCATCGGCTTGCCGTCATAGGGAAGGGCGACGCCGAAACCCGCGCCACCGCCCGGACCGCCCCAGGCGATCAGCCGATCCATGGTCATGAAGCGCCCCATACCCAATTCGCCGCAAATCTTGTCGTAGAATTCGCCGGATTTCTTGAGATCGTTGGTACCAACCGTGACGTAACCGATCATGATTTCCTCCTGGCATTTTTTCGGAAGTGCCAAAGTCTTGCAGCCGAACGTAACACGCGCAAGTCAGCCTTGAGGCAGGCTTCGGCGTCAGCCCTGCGGCGTCGCCGGTGACCACGGGTCCGCCGGGCTGCCCTTGGCCTTGGCCGAGACCGGGGCTTCGCCGATCACCTCGACCAGCGCCCGCAGCGCTTCCCTGACGCCGTCGCCGGTGACGCCCGACATCAGCAGCGGGGTTTTCTTCGCGGCGCGCTTCAGGCGGTCTCTTTGCTTCTTCAGTTCGTCCGGCGTCACGGCGTCGATCTTGTTCAGCGCGACAATCTCGATCTTCTCGGCGAGATGCCCCTCATAGGCGGCGAGCTCGGTGCGGACTGTTTTGTAGGCCTCGCCCGCATGCTCGCAGGTCGCATCGATCAGATGCAGCAGCACACGGCAGCGCTCGACATGGCCCAGGAATCTATCGCCGAGGCCTGCGCCTTCATGCGCGCCCTCGATCAGGCCCGGAATATCCGCCAGCACGAACTCGCGGCCATCGGAATTCACCACGCCAAGCTGCGGATGCAGGGTGGTGAAGGGATAATCGGCGATCTTCGGCTTGGCCGCGCTGACGACGGAGAGGAACGTCGATTTTCCGGCGTTGGGCAGGCCGACGAGGCCGGCATCGGCGATCAATTTCAGCCGCAGCCAGATCCAGCGTTCCTCGCCCTCCTGCCCGGGATTGGCGTTGCGCGGCGCGCGGTTGGTGGAGGATTTGAAATGCGCGTTGCCGAAGCCGCCATTGCCGCCTTCGGCCAGGGTGAATTTTTCGCCGAGCGTGGTGAAGTCGTGGATCAGGGTCTCGCGATCCTCGTCGAATATCTGCGTGCCGACCGGCACCTTGAGCACGATCGGCTTGCCGTTGGCGCCATGGCGGTCGCTGCCCATGCCGTTGGTGCCCTTCTGCGCCTTGAAGTGCTGCTGATAGCGATAGTCGATCAGCGTGTTCAATCCATCGACCACCTCGATGACGACGTCGCCGCCACGGCCGCCATTGCCGCCGGAGGGACCGCCGAACTCGATGAACTTCTCGCGGCGGAACGCCACGCAGCCATTACCGCCATCGCCGGAGCGGATATAGACCTTTGCTTCGTCAAGGAATTTCATGATTTCTACTAGGTAAGGCAGGGGGGCCGGTGCGGCAACCCTCAAGCGGCCCAAGATTGACGAAAAGCCTTAATTTTCGGGCCTTTTTGCGGCTCCCCGACGATATTCGGCGCTGCTTGGTGTGATATAGCTGGCTTGCGCCAAAGGGTGGGCTTTGAGGGGAAGAATGAAGCGGCGGGAATTTATCGGGCTTGCCGTCGGGGCTGTCGCCGCCTGGCCTCAGGCGTTGCGCGCGCAGCAGAAGCCACACCGGATCGCGTTCGCTCATTCCGGCATTCCGGCCGATCACCTGACAGAGAAGGCCGGGCCGTTCTGGGTGCGGCGGTTCTTCGAAACCTTGCGCGGTTTTGGCGATGTCGAGGGAAGCAACCTCGTCGTCGAGCGTTTTTCTGCCGAAGGCCGATCCGAACGCTTTGCGGCACTCGCTGCCGAAGTCGTGAGCCGCAACCCTGATGTCATCGTTTCGAACCTCAACGATCTCGTCAAAGCCTTCATGACGGCCACCACCAAGATACCGATTGTCGTGATCACGGGGGATCCAATTGCAGGTGGGCTGGTGACGAACCTTGCGCGCCCCGGCGGCAACGTCACCGGTGTCAGCATCAATGCAGGTATCGAAATCGAAGCCAAGCGGCTGCAGATCCTGAAGGAGGCAATACCGTCGGTGGCCAGGGTCGTCCATCTGCTGTCAGGGGTTTGGGTGGGTGACGGTGCGAAAGCGCTTGACGAAGCAGGCCAACGTCTGGGCGTAACGGTCACGCGCAATTTGCTGGCGGTGGTCGACGACGCTCAGCTGCAGCGCAGTTTTGCCGATATGGCCCAACAGAAAGTCGATGCCGTGGTCGTTGATGAGGGAGGCAGCTTTTTGGCGCAGCGTACTGCGATCGCCGAGCTGGCGGAGAAATATCGTCTGCCGGTGATCTATCCCTACCGCGACTATGTCGAGCAGGGTGGGCTGATCGCCCTGGCACCCGATCTCGGTGAACTCGCCGAACGCATGGCGAGCGACGTTCATCAGATCCTCAACGGCACCAAGCCGGGCGATATTCCGTTCTATCAGCCCAGCAAATTCCAGATGATCATCAATCTGAAGACCGCCAAGGCGATCGGCCTCGAGATTCCGGCGACGCTGGTTGCGCGTGCCGACGAGGTGATCGAATGAGGCGGCGGGAGTTTCTTGGCGTGCTCGGCGGCGTCGCCTTCTCTTGGCTGTTCGCGGCGCGTGCGTAACCCTCCGCGATGCCGGTGATCGGATTCCGGCACACGGGCTCGCCGATGACGTGATCGGCTAAGCCGGCCGCCGCCGGATCAAAAATTTCTGCGTCCCTTCCAGCACCAGCTCGCGCCGCTGATTGAACACGGTGGAGCGCAAGGTCACCACGCCGGTGCTGCGGCCGGGCACAAGCTCGATCACTTCGAGCGCGGGATAGATCGTGTCGCCGGCATAGACCGGCTTCAAGAACCGGCTCGACTGTTCGAGAAAGCCGACCAGCGATTCTTCCACGATGTAGGGGAACAGGCCTGCGCCCGGCGCGGTGTGGACCAGGGTCTGGAAACCATGTGCCAGCAGGTCGGGCATGCCGCGGCTGCGGCAATATTCGACGTCGTAGTGAATCGGGTGGGTATCGCCGCTTGCGGTCTGGAACGCGGCGAACACGGCCGACGTCTGGGTGCGGCTCGGGATCACGAAACGCTCGCCGAGCACGAAATCTTCGAACCAGCGTTGTTCCGGCACCATACGATGCTGGGCGGGGTCGAAGTCGGTCATGGCCACATTCCTGCGATGTTTCCGAATAGCTGATGTACCGGTATCGCAGAGAAAGCACTGCGACAATTGGTTCAATTCGCCATGCCCGGGCTTGTCCCGGGCATCCACGTCTTTAAAACGTCGCTGCAACAAGACGTGGATGGCCGGAATGCCAGTGCAAAGACGCGCTTCGCGCTTTCGCCCGGCCATAACAGGGAAACGCCGCAATTCTCATGGGTCTCTTCGCAAAGCTTTCCACCTACGACGAGCGTTCCGCGCGGCTTGCCGGCATCGGATTGATGCTGCTGTCGATCTTCATGTTCTCGTTCGGCGATGCGATGGGCAAGTTCATCGTCGCGACCTATTCGGTCGGGCAATTGCTTCTGCTGCGCGCCTGTGCGGCGCTGCTGGTGCTGCTGCCGATGATCTGGAAACAGCGGGCCGAGTTCACGCGCCTCGAACGGCCATGGCTGCAATTGCTGCGGGTGACGCTCTCCACGCTCGAGGTCGCGGCGTTCTTTCTCGCCACCGTCTACCTGCCGCTTGCCGACGTCATCACCTATTATCTGGCCTGTCCGATTTTCGTCACGGCGCTTTCGGGCATTGTGCTGGGGGAGCGCATCGGCTGGCGGCGCTGGACTGCGATCCTGATCGGGTTCTGCGGCGTGTTGATCGCGCTGCGGCCGTCGGCGCAGACCGTGAGCTGGCCGGCGATGATCGCGCTCGGCGGCAGCACCTCGTTCGCGGTGCTGATGCTGATCACGCGCTCGCTGCGGGCGACGCCGGACATCGTGCTGGCCTCGTCGCAGTTCGCAGGCACGTTCCTGCTCGGTGCGATCATGTCGCCATTCGGCTGGGTTACGCCGAGCGCCGGCAGTCTCGGGCTGTTTGCCGCGGCGGGGATTATCTCGGTCGCCGCGTTATTATGCGTCAATCGCTCGCTGAAACTGGCGCCGGCCAGCGTGGTGGTGCCGTACCAATATTCGATGATCGTGTGGGCGGTGATCTTTGGCTTCGTCGTGTTCGGCGATGTGCCGTCGGTGGCGACGATCGTCGGCGCCGCCATCATCATCGGCGCCGGGCTCTACATCTTTCTGCGCGAGCAGAAGTTGGGGCGCGAGGACGCGATGGCGAGTCCGCCGGTGTAATTGACGCGAACCAAAATGCGGCCGTCTTCCCGGCCTTGAGCCGGGACCCATAGCCACCGATGTCAATTTTGAGAAGGTTGGAGCAACAGTTCAGGGTAACAACAGGCGACCGGGATTATGGGTCCCCGCTTTCGCGGGGACGACACTCGTTGTTGTGGCACGAGCCTACCGCGCTCGCCGCGTCGAACTGCCCCAGTTCTTCAGCGACGACCAGACGCTGCGCGAGAGCCGGAAGCAATCGACCGGGGTCGACGATCCCAGCGCCTCGAAGCGGTGCAGCTCGACGCCGCTCCACTGGAAGCCGCATTTCTCCAAAATGTTGCGCGACGACGGATTGGCGACACGGGCGCCCGAGATCAGGTGGTCGCAATCAAATTCCTCGAAAAAGAAATCGATCACGGCGCGTGCGGCCTCGGTGCCAAAGCCCTGGCCCCAATAGTCGACGCCGAGCCAATAGCCGAGTTCCGGCGCATCCGGGTCGCGGCGGTCGATGCCGACCATGCCGATCGGCACATGATTGTTTTCGATCAGGAATACCGTCTCGCACCGATCCTCGACGGTCGCGCGCACGAATTCGACGGCGTGGTCCTGGGAATAGGGGTGTGGCAGGCGGCGGGTGTTTTCCGCAATGCGGCGATCATTGGCGAGACGCACAATCGCTTTTACGTCCGCGAGCGTCGGCCGGCGCAACGTCAGCCGTTCGGTCTCGAGGACGCAGGCTCTCGCCTCGCGCAAGGTCGGTGTCGGGATGTCCTGCAGCATGTCGGGCTCCTGGGATGCGAAAACAATACGCAACGCTTGGGACTCGTTGCGCGCGGTTCCCTCACAGGAATTCGCGCAACGAAAAGGGGAGGCCGGTTTCCCGCCTCCCCTTGGAGCCTTCTCGAGCTCGCCGGTTCAACAGGACCCGGCGGACTCAATTTGTCCACCGTCTATTCGGCCGCCTCCGTCATCGGAACCACCGATACGAAAGTGCGACCATTGGCTTTAGCGCGGAACTCGACATGACCTTCAACCTTGGCGAACAGAGTATGGTCGGTGCCCATGCCGACATTAAGGCCGGGATGCCAGGTGGTGCCGCGCTGACGCGCGATAATGTTGCCGGGAATCACGCGCTCACCGCCATAGGCCTTGATGCCCAGGCGCTTGCCCGCTGAATCGCGTCCGTTTCGCGATGAACCGCCTGCTTTTTTATGAGCCATAGCCCGTCTCCAACTTCGCTCTGATCTCTAGATCAATTCCTTGACGGAATCATTTCACTTTTTGTCACGTTTCAATTTTTGATCCGTGACGATCACTTCCTGGCGGCGGCCTTCTTGGCCGGAGCCTTCCTCGCCACGGTCTTCCTGGCGGGCGCCTTTTTCTTTGCGGCCGGGGCCTCGTCGTCGCCCTCGGCGGGCGCTGCAACAATCTTTTCCTTCTTCGGACGCGGGCCGATCGAAGGCTTTGCGTTATCGGCCAGGATCTCGGTGATGCGAAGCACCGTGATCTCGTCGCGATAGCCACGCTTGCGGCGCGAATTCTTGCGGCGGCGCTTCTTGAACGCGATTACCTTGGGGCCGCGCTTGTGCTGCAGCACTTCGGCCGCAACCGAGGCGCCGGCCACGGTGGGAGCGCCCAGCACCGGCGTATCGGCGCCGAGCAGGAGAACTTCGCCAAGCTGCACGATCGTACCGACATCGCCGGCGATCTTGCCTATCTCGAGCACATCATCCGGAACGACGCGGTATTGCCGGCCGCCGGTTTTGATGACTGCGAACATCGTTTTATTCCTTCGTGTTCGATCCCGGCCTCGGACAGGTCCGGGCCGGCTTTTTGGTCAGTCGTTTTGGGTTCAATTTCCGCGCGATCAGGGAGCGATCCCGTGAAATTGCGCAAAAACAAACAGCGCGAGAAAAATCCCGCGCCGGATTGCGGGGACTTATAGCCGCTGAGCGTCCGGAGTCAAGGCAAAGGAGCCCAAAAAACCGCCAAATATGAGGGATTTGCGGCCAAAAGGGCGAATTGGGAGTGGCGAATGGCGAATGGGGAGGGCCATTCGCCACGCGTCATTCGCCACTCGCCGCCCCATGAAACCAATGGGTTGCCCGTCCGTTGTACCCCAAATTCCGGCTGGGCAAGGGCAAAATGGCTGACGAAATCGCAACGACCACGGGCATCGCCCGCCATGGCGGGTCCCGGTTGCCTTCGGTGGACGTGGACAGCTTCAATATCGAGTTGAAAGACGACGAAGGCTTTGTCGGCGACCGCGCCAGCAAGGGCGCATTTCGCGCGATTTTCGACAAATGGCGGAAGCCGCTGCGCGAGTCAGACAAGGACCCGTTCGGTGACGAGCCGTCTGACGAGATCAGCAAGAAGAAGCTCGACGCCATCCTGGTCGGTGACGATCTCGAGGCGTCCGCCGTCCTGCACAGCGCGATCGAGGAGTTTGCGCAGGAACTGGCCTATGTGACGCGAAAATTCCTCAAGACCAAGGCGTGGGACAAGACCGAGCGCATTGTGGTCGGCGGCGGGTTTCGCGACAGCCGGTTGGGCGAACTCGCGATCGCGCGCACCCAGATCATCCTCAAGGACGAAAACCTCAAGGTCGATCTGGTGCCGATCCGCCTTCATCCCGACGAGGCCGGCCTGATCGGCACGCTGCATCTGGCGCCGTCCTGGATCTTCGAGGCCCATGACAGCATTCTGGCGGTCGATATCGGCGGCACCAATATCCGCTGCGGCGTGTTGGAGACGCGCTGGAAGAAGGCGCCCGACCTTTCCAAGGCCGCGGTGTGGAAATCCGAACTCTGGCGCCACGCCGACGATGAGCCGACGCGCGAGGGCGCGGTGAAACGGCTGGTCAAGATGCTGAAGGATCTGATCGCGGCGGCCGAGGCCGAAGGGTTGAAACTCGCGCCGTTCATCGGCATCGCCTGTCCCGGCGTCATCAACGAGGACGGATCGATCGCGAAAGGCGCGCAGAACCTGCCGGGCAATTGGGAGAGCAGCAAGTTCAATTTGCCGGCGAGCCTGGTGGAAGCGATTCCGCGGATCGGCGATCACGACACTGCGGTGCTGATGCACAATGACGGCGTAGCCCAGGGTCTTTCGGAAGTGCCCTTCATGCAGGACGTCGAGCGCTGGGGCGTGCTGACCATCGGCACCGGATTGGGCAACGCACGCTATACCAACCGCAGAAAAGAAAACGGCAAGGACAAGGACGACAAGAAGACCAAGGAAAAGAAGACGAAGGATTAAAATAGTTACGTTGCCGCGAATCTTCTTTCAGCAGGTCGTTTCAGCGCGCGTGAGCGCGTACTGAATATCCCGGGATTCTCCGGTGCGCGATTGCCAAATCCCACGGGAAAACACGGGGGAAATTGTTCCCGCGAGCCCCGGTAACCTTGACTGGTTAGGTTAAGATCGAGATCGCATTGCCGATTCCGCGCGCGTTGCTAACGTCATTTTGTCGCTCCGGCTGACCGGCGAAGCCGCACTTCCCGGCCAGAATTTCAAAGAAGCGGCACGGGGCCGCCAGTGTTTTGTCGCGTCTGGCGGTCCCACCTATTTCCAATCGATGCGCTCAAAATACGCCGCGATCTCCTCGCTCGCGCGATCGGGATCCTCGCGATGTGGAAAATGCCCGACGCCGGGAAACATCTCGAGATCGAGATTTGCAAACGTCTCGCTCAGCCGATCGGTCCAGGCGTAGGGAAACAGCGGATCGTGCTCGGCCCAGCGGATGCAGGTCGGCGCCGTGATCGGTGGCAATATCGGCGCCTCGCCCTTCATCATCCTGATTCGGCCGGCATGGGCCGCACGGTAATGTGCAAAGCCGCCGGCGAGGTTTCCGGGTTTCAGGAAATTATCGGTGAAGGCTTCCAGCACGTCGTCGAACGCATGCTTGCGGTATGACCATTGCAGCAAGAAATGCCCGATATAAATGCGGCAGTTTTCGCGCGTCGCGCCGATCAAGGCGGGCGCCATCTCCATCTGATGGAACGACTGGTACCAGATGTTATTCAGCCGATCAGGCTCCGCCATCCGTGGCCCGATGCCGGGATAGACGAAATCGAAGAAGAATAATCCGGCGACGCGGTGGGGCGCCTGGCGGGCCAGCGGCTGCATCAGCGCGCCGCCGACGTCGTGCCCGATAATACCGGCCTGCCTCAGGCCGAGCGCGTCCATCAGCGCCAGCATGTCGGCGGCATGCTGGTCGGGTCCAAACGGCCCGTCGGGCTTGTCGCTGTCGCCGAAGCCACGCAGATCAGGCGCAAGAAGCGTGAAGCGGTCGGCAAGCCGCGCCATCACGGGCTCCCAGGTCAGCCAGAATTCGGGCCAGCCATGCAGCAACAGCAGCGGCTTGCCCGTGCCGACCCGCGTGACATGGAACGTCGCGCCGTTGGCCTGAACCTCAAATGCTCCATTTTATGGCTCCTTTTCGCTTCGCCCGGGGCCCTCGGAAATCTTGATTCCGTGCCTTGTCTGGCCAGCCATCCTCGCCTAGAACTCGCCCCGACCGCGGCCGAGGAATCAGCCGCCATGGCGCCTGGAGAGGTGGCAGAGTGGTCGAATGCACCGCACTCGAAATGCGGCATAGGTGCAAGCCTATCGGGGGTTCGAATCCCTCCCTCTCCGCCACCCTTCGCCCTGTCGGGCTTCGGGTGGCAGGCCACCCGAAGCTCCGTCAGGAGCGTAGGGAGACTGTTGGCGCATGTGGTACGTTTATTTCCTCGAACTCAGCAATGGCGACATCTATGTCGGTTCGACCGACGATCTTCGTCGTCGAGTCGCATCGCATCAACAAGGGCATGTCGTTTCCACGCGCAGGTACCTGCCGATAGTTCTTCGCTCGTATGTGGCGGTTGCTGATGAAGCAAGAGCTCGCAGCCTTGAGCGATATTTCAAATCAGGCTCAGGGAAAGCTTTTGCAAAGAAGCGCTTTCTCCCTTCACCGGCTACCCCTTGATAAACTGCCGGTAGTCCGGCTCCCGGTGGAACCAGAATTCGTAGCCGCTGGTGTTCTTCTGCATGGCGACGTCATGGATCGGCTGGTTGAGCGGAATGACCGGAACGTCGCGGATGCACAGCGCGATGAATTCCTTCACGGTGTTTTCGTATTCCGCGGCATCGGTCGTGAAGCGCGCTTTGTCGATCAGCGCGTCCATCGCCTTGTTCTGGCAGGACGAGATGTTGAAGATCGAGTTATTGCCGTGGAAATTCCAGTAGAAATAGTGTTCGGGATAGTCGAGCCAACCGCTGAATCGATTTAGCGCCAGCGGTAGTTCCTTCTTGTTCAGCGTGGTCCGCCAATTGGCGCCTGGAATCTTGTTGATCGCCGCGTTGATGCCGATCTTGGCGAGGCCCTCCTGAACAAACACGACCCTGGGCTCGCCGACCGTCGCCGTGCCGGTGTCGAGCGACAGTGTCGTCTCCAGCCCGGTTTCGAAGCCGGCCTCCTTCATGAGCGCTTTCGCTCTGTCGAGGTCGGTGACATAGTGAAACGGCTGCGGCCACACCGGCTTTGAGACGTCTGCGGGACCGGCATACATCGGAACGGCGCGGCCGAAGAAAGCGCTGCTCTGGATCTGCTCGTAAGGCATCGCGAAGGCGAGCGCTTGGCGCAGTTTGACGTTGTCAAAAGGCGGCATCGCCGTGTTCAGCGCAAGATACCAAAGCGCGTTCGGGATCGGCACGCTCGAAACCTTGACCTTGTCTTCCCTGATGATCTGGTCGAAGTCGCGTGGCGCAAAGCCGCTCGAGAGGTCGGCATCGCCGCGCTCCAGCGTGGTCCGCCGCGTTCCGGCAGAGGAAAGTATCACACCATCGACGATGCGGCCTCGCCGCTTGGCAGCGTCCAGATCATTCGCGATACGTTTGTCGGGTTTCAGCGATATCTGTACGGATGACTGTGTGCGGTGGAAATGTCGGGCGGCCGGTAACGACGATCCTCTTAGGCGTCGGATTCGGAACCCCGCATGAGCCTTCTCAGCTCATCATGCCATTGACACGGCCAACGATTCTTCGCAAATCATCCGAGCTACTAATTGAAGAAACGCGTTCATACGCAACGGCCGTGAGCAATCGGTGACACCGTACAAAGAGTCAATAACGATCCTCCGAGAGAAGCTCCACTCGTTAGTTCATGAGGCCGCGATAGATTTTGATTGTTGTTCCGCCTTCGCAAATGAATGGTCATTCGCCGGAGTAAGTGATGAAAACATGCGCTCGTGGCTGGAGCGCAATTTTCGGGAACGTCCTCCAATACGCGATGACTTCATCTCCGACGTTTGTGGCGACACGGCCTTTTTGCTGATTTCCGTCCTATATCCAGGACTGGAGCAAGATGCGGGGACCACTTCAAACGATTCTCTGTTGAATATTTTGGCATGGGTCTTTTGCTCTGTCCCGGGGTACGATCTGTCCCGCGCAGATGCGAAGAAAAATCTGAATTATCTTCTGGTCGAGTTTCAGAAGATGGCTTCTCAGTCGGATCAGAAGGTGCTGCCGTTTCTCGGAATGACCGACAAAATGCGGCTTCTCTTTACGGTCTCTTCGCTCAGGAGCGGCTATCTGCGGCCTCTCCTATCGATGATAGCAATTTCGTTGGCAATGCTCGATGATCAGGCGCGTGCCAATTGCTACCCATTGCTCCGAAGCTTCGTAGCGTATCTAAGCAAGGAAATAGAAATTTCAGTCGACGATCTTCAAGCCATCGTCGCGGACCTAGCGGGGATGCCCATTAGGCTCCGCTTAGGAGGTTACGCCATTGTCGTTCCTGACGATGAGACGGTGAGCGTCCTACAATCTGCGGTCAGCGTGATTTCGAACCACAAGAAGCTTCAGTCTACCATGCGCGAGTTTCAGCCCGAGGGAGCGGCTTCTCCGCAGGTCGCAAATTTCAACGGCAAAGCCGAAAGTGTTATAGCCAAATTGACGGGCATGATTGGGTTGGAGGCGGTCAAGAAAGAGGTTGTTTCTCTGGCGAACTTCATCAAAGTCCGCCGCCTGCGAGAGGCGGGGGGTCTAAAGCAGCCTCCAATTTCCATGCACCTCGTTTTCTCTGGTAATCCTGGAACAGGGAAAACAACAGTCGCTCGCATGATTGCCGAGCTCTACAAGGAACTTGGCGTGCTGACCAAAGGGCACCTCGTCGAAATAGATAGGCGGCCTCGTTGGAGGCTACGTAGGACATACTGCTCTCAAGACCAAGGAAGTCATTGAGCGGGCTTTGGACGGAGTGCTATTCATCGACGAGGCTTATACGTTAGCAAACGGATACGAATTGGATTTTGGAAAGGAAGCCATCGACACGCTCCTCAAGGATATGGAGGATCATCGCGCGCGTTTGGTCGTTATTGTCGCTGGTTACACAGATAAAATATCTGAGTTCATTGCATCAAATCCCGGTCTCCAGAGTCGGTTTGCGAGACAAATTGAATTTCACGACTATACAGCGGGCGAGATGCTGCAAATATTCGAAAGACTGGCAGCGGCTCACAATTTTGAACTTTCGTCAGACGCAGCGATTACCCTTCGGACCTATCTCGGCACGGTTGAAGGTAACGATGGGTTCGGTAACGGAAGGGGCGTGCGGAATCTGTTTGAAGCCGCGGTGGTTAGTCACGCTAACCGGATTGCACCAATGGAGCTGCCCACTGCGCGTGACTTGACGCTCCTTGATCGCGACGACGTTGTCGGCGCGTTGCCTGCCGCCGCGATTGAGACTTTCCGGGGTGTGCCGGGTTGGTCTGCTGACAACTGTGACGAACTACTTGATCTTGAGAAAGCTGATCGGGTGTTTCACCAAAGGTTTGGCTATGGCGAAGTTCTAGGCGTCGAAGGCTCTAAGGTGATGGTCGATTTTCAAAAAGTAGGTCAGAAGATCGTCCACGGTAGCTTCTTGGAGCGGGCCTAAGGTCTGTGAGGCCGATGGCCGATGCCTGAGCATCTTTGTTTCGAAGGCCCTGGTGGTCGGGCCGCGTCATGCGGTGCCTGCCAAGAGGTGCGCCAACCGTGTGCTCCATCCGAGGCTAGGGCGGAACAGGTGCAGGCTGAGCTGATTGTCAGCACACGCAACTTATGATTTCATGCCCCGCTCGCGTAGCGCTGGGGGGCGGGTTGGCTAGGGGCTTTTGCCGCGAATGCGGTTTGCAGGTAAATTCGGACAACAAATTCTGTCCTCGTTGCGGGGTCGGCTGGCCTATGGCGAGCAATCCTCTCGCTATCCTAAGTCCCCCGACGCCTGAAAGACAGTCTCGCCAGCGGTTCGCTCAGCGAAGAAACTCTAACGAAGGCGTTGTCCCTGGTGTGATCGGTTGCATCTTCGCGGTTCTCGGCATTTTCACTCTCGGAGTGATATTCGTCCCTATTGCGGCAGCTTGTAGCGCGGTCGGTATGTTGCTGGCGTTGGCGGGCGGGAGTGGTTCAGGCTTCGGCGTATCTGCGGTGGCCGCTGCACTGACATTCGCGGGCGCACTGCTTTCCCCGACTGTATGGGCCCTTATGGCAGGTTTTGCGATTTCTCATTAGGTAGTCAGCTTGCTTTGATCTGGGACGCGTTGCGACCAACAAGGTTCAGTCTCTCAATGATAGAAACGCCGCAATCGCGCCTGACGGTGACCCTCGCTATCGCTTCGGCGCGGCGCGCCCTGCCGCCTCCACGGACGCCTCGAACAGATCCAGCGCATCGATGCCGCGCGCCTTGCCGTCTTTGGGAACGAAGATCGGGTAGCCGCCGCTCTGGACCGCACCGACGATCATGAGATTGTCCGGCAGATGGAAGCCTTCGATGCCCAACTCCGCATGCCCCGCGCCAAGTTGCCGCCGCATCCGGGACTCGAAACTCTCCGGAGAGTTCGAATAGCCGAAGATCGGCTTGCCCTTGCCGAGAAACCAGCCGACCTCGATCAAGGTGCCGGCGTCGGCGGACGCGCCGGCGAACGGCGTGAGGTTGGCGATGATGATGTCGCATCGCTCCATCATCGCGAGATCCTTTTCATAAATCGTTTGCCAGACCTCCAGGTGCTTCGCGGCCGTCGCTATGTCCTCATTGAGGGGCGGCAGGCCGCGCAAACCAAATCGCCGGCATATCTCCACCTTCCTCGCGGCGTGCGCGGCCGCGTCGGGAAGAAACACATCGGGCCCGGCCAGATAGGCAATCGCTGTCATGACAAATCTCACAAAACGAATCCGCACGGCCGAGCATAGGCGAAAACCCGGCGGTTCGAAGCACAACGGCGCCCCCGGGCAGCTTCTGCGCCGGATTTCTCGGAAGCCTTTGCGGTGCTTCCAATAATAGGCGTTGGTTGTTGGGATCTTGTCGGCACCCGCGCAAGTTGATATTCCAAAGGTCGCCGCCGCCCGATCGCGGCGCCATCGAGGGAGGAAGAGCATGCTTGCATCTCTTGTTTTCCACGTGAACGAGAACGGCCGATACATTCGCTGTTTCCGAAATCTCCGCCCGCAATATCTCGCAACCGACTTCGCGCTGATGGCTCTGACCGGCGGCCCGGCGATGGCCCAGGGAATTTCGGAGCCGGCGGCGCGTCAGTTGGAGAATAGAACCATCGTGCTGCCCGGCGGTGGTTCGGGCGCGCGTCTGTTCGCGCTGCCTGAGGGATTCCAGCTCAAGACGCTGCAATCGGACGCGGCCAAAGCCGATGCCAATGTGGATTCGGACGGCGACGGGTTGACCGATGCGGAAGAGCTCGCACTCGGCACCGATCCTCACAATCCCGACACCGATGGCGATGGCTTGCCCGACGGATGGGAGGTCCATGGCGTGAACGGCATCGACCTGCGCGCGTTGGGCGCAAGTCCCCTGCACAAGGATCTGTTCGTCGTCATGGACTATATGGAGCGGTCGACCGCGACCAACGGGCTTGGTCCCAACAGTGTGGTCACGGCCGGAATCACCGCTGCGTTCGCGGCCGCTCCGGTTCAAAATCCCGACGGCCGGCCGGGAATCGCCATCCATCTGATGACGGGGAACAAGATCGACTATCAGGACGATCTGATTCCGTTGGCGCAGGCCTTTGCCGCGGTGAAAGCCCGGAGCTTCGACGTCAAGCAGGCACCGGTCTTCCACTACATGATTTGGGCCAACGGCTACGACCAGGGAACATCGAGCGGCAATGCGCTCAACATTCCCAATTCGGATTTCGTTGTCACCCTCGGCAGGTGGAATAATGGTGCCGGAGGTACCAACGATCAGAAAATCGGAACCTTCATCCATGAGCTCGGGCACGATCTGGGCCTCCACCACGGCAGCGTCGATGACGTGAATTACAAACCCAATCACCTCAGCGTCATGAACTATTCCTTTCAGACCATCGGCATCATGCTGAACGGCCGCCGGGTGTTCAGCTACCAGCCGTTCGCGCTTCCCTCGCTGGACGAGAACCGATTGAGCGAGCCGAACGGTCTGGGTCACGACCCGCTGCTGGTGCAATCGACGACGATCTTCTTCGACACCAACGCCGGTTCATTCGTCGAAGTGCCGGCGGGCGGCAGCATCGATTGGAACCGGAGCAACGTTATCGACACTGCGACAGTGTCGGCCGATATCAACAACGACGGCACGCGTACCGTTCTGAGCGCGATACCCAATGAGTGGGGCAGGCTGAATTTCAAGGGTGGCTCGATCGGCAGTCAGACGTCGTTGAGCACGCTCAGCCAATTGAAGGTCGAGGACATCGCGCCGGCGCTGCGGCAGGAACTCGACGAACCAACGCATGTGCGCCTGATGTCGCGCAAGGTGGAATGAGCGAGATCTGACGGACCTCCGGAGCCTCTCAATGCGCTCCGGCGGCGCTTCCTCTTGCCTTGCGCGTCAGCGTAACCGCCATCGCGGCCAGCACCAGAACCACGCCGATCACGGCGAACGTATCGCTAAAACCCATCACCAGGGCCTGATGCTTCACCGCCTTGCCGAGCGCGATGATCGCCTGCTGACGCGCCGCCGCCGGGTCCGGTACGCCGTGGGCCATGAAGAAGTCGGTCGTCTGCGCAATCCGGTTGCGGACCTCTTCGCGGCCGAGCGTGACGGACTGGCCGATGATGTTGGAATGAAACTGCTCGCGTCTGGTGATCACGGTCGCGAGCACCGCAGTGCCGATCGCGCCGCCGAGATTGCGCAGCATGTTGCTGATGCCGGATGCCGCCGCGGCGTCCTGCGGTGCGGTGTCGCCTGTCGTCACCGAGGTCAGCGGGGTCAGCACCATGGCCTGACCGATCGCGCGCACAATGTTGGGGATCCAGAGCTGATCGCCGGAATAGTCGGGCGACATTGCCGTGTTCATGAAGCAGCTATAGGCGAAGATCATCAGCCCGGTGAACGCGATGTAGCGCGCATCGAAGCGCTGCATCAGCTTCGGCACCAGCGGAATCAGGAGCAGCTGCGGCAGACCGGTCCAGGCCAGCACCTCGCCGATCTGTTCGGCATTGTAACCCTGCGCCTGGCCGAGATAGGCCGGCAGGATGTAGACCGACCCGAACAGCGCGAAGCCCAACAGCGTCACGGCGATGGTGCCGAAGCCGAAATTGCGCTGCTTCAGCAGCCGTAGCCGGATCAGCGGTTTTGCCGTCGTAAGTTCGATCCAGATGAACAGCGACAGGCTGACCAGCGCGATTACCGCCAGGCGCTGGATGAAGGGCGAAGCGAACCAGTCGTCCTTGTTGCCTTCCTCGAGCACGGTCTGCAGCGCCGACAAACCGATCGCCATGGTGAAGATACCGGCCCAGTCACCCTCTTTGAGAAGTTTGAGCTGCATCGGCTGCCGCTCCAGCGTCAGATAGAGCGCGCTCACCATGACCGCGGTCGGGATCACGTTGACGAAAAAAATCGTTCGCCAGCCGTAATTTTCGGTGAGATAGCCGCCGATGGTGGGACCGATCGCCGGTGCGAAAGTGACGGACAGCGCGAATACCGCAAGCCCGACCGGTTGCTGTGGTTTTGGCAGCTTGGTCAGCACCAGCGTGAACGCCATCGGGATCAGCACGCCGCCGGCGAAGCCTTGCAGGCCGCGCATCGCAATCATGGAGGGCAGATCGTGGGTGAAGGCGCAGGCGACCGAGAACAGAGCGAACAGCGCGGCGCTGGCGAGCATGTAGCGGCGGAACGAGAACACGCGGCTGAGATAGTCGGTCAGCGGGATCACCACGATCTCGCCGATCAGATACGAGGTCGAGATCCACGAACCATTGTCGACCCCGGTGCCGATGCCGCCCTCGATGTTGAGCAGCGAGGCGTTGGTGATCTGGATGTTCAGGATCGCCATGAACGAACCGATCATGGCGGCGAACACCGCGATCCAGGTGGTGAGGCTGGCGCGATCGACGGCTGTCGAACTAGATCCGGCCGGCGAGGTTGGAAGCGGTGATATCGAAGCTGACGGGACTGGATTTGACATGGCATGACACTCCGGAAACCGTGGCTGATATTTTCGATGCGGCGACCGCAGCGCGGCGGCTCTGCGTTTGCGATTGGGTTTCGATGGTCGGGATCACCGACATGCCCGGCCGCAGCTCGACCAGCGAATTGCTGCCGTCGAGCGCGATCTTCACCGGGATGCGTTGCACGACCTTCGTGAAATTGCCGGTGGCGTTGTCCGGCGGCAGCAGCGCGAATTCCTGTCCGCTGGCGGGAGCAATGCTGTCGACATGGCCATGCACGGTCTGGCCGGGGAACATGTCGACGGCGATATCGACCGCCTGACCCTGACGGACGTCGGTGAGCTGCGTCTCCTTGAAGTTGGCGACGACGTAAGCGCCGGTGGCGGGGACCAACGACATCAGTTGGGTGCCGGCCTGCACGAATTGTCCGGTGCGCAGCGAGCGGTTGCCGACCACGCCATCGATCGGCGCGACGATCGTGGTGTAACCGAGATTGAGTTCGGCCTGGCTCTGCACCGCCTCCGCGTGCGCAAGCGCTGCCTTTGCTTGAACCAACTCGGCCTTGAGCAGATCAACCTGTTTCAGCGCAGAGGCAAGGCTGGCGGTGTCGCGCGCGATCGCGGCCTGGGCACCGGCGTTGCGCGATTGCGCCTGCTGCGCGTTTTGCACGCTGCCGTAACCGGTGCTGGCAAGATCCGTGTAGCGCTTGTTCTCCTGGCAGCGAAAGTCGACGTCGCTTTGTCGACCTCAATGGTCGCCTTGGCGGCGTCGATTACAGCTTGTTGAACGCCGAGCTGGGCCTGTTTGCTGGCGATCGTGGCATCGGCCGACGCTACGTCGGCCTTGGCCTGATCGAGCGCGACCGTGAAGTCGCGGTCGTCGATCCGTGCCAATATCTGGCCCGCGGTGACGTGCTCGTTGTCACCGACCAGCACCTGGTGGAGGTAGCCTGAAACCTTCGGCGCGATGGTGGTGTTGTCCGCTTTGACATAGGCGTCGTCGGTCGAAACCAGATACTGCCCGACCGTCCAATAGTCCCAGCCGTACCAGGCGGCGCCAGCCAGCACAGCGGCCGCCGCGCTGGCCATCAACAGCTTGCGAAAATTGAACTTTTTTGCGTGAGCCGGGGCGGGAACCGGTGCTTCGGCGCCCTCCTTTTCAAGGAGGCCCGGCAAGCCCCGCGCCACGCTTTCGGCGGGGACGGGACGCTCGATCTCGAAAGTGGGGGAGTGCTGGTTCATGGCGCTTGCTCCTGCAGTCCGATTTAGGAAACTTGATATTTTCCAAAATAGAGCTTACCTTGGGACTGTCAATAGAATGACAGGCATCATATAAAAGCATGGCTGAGATCGACACCAACGGGGAACGCCGCTGCCGGGGCCGTCCGCAGGTCCGCTCCGACGACGAGACGCGCCAGATCATCTTCGAGGCGGCGCGGCACGAATTCGCCGGCAACGGCTATGCCGCGACCAGCATGGACACGGTCGCGCGCCGCGCCGGGGTATCGACGAAAACGCTGTATCGGCTGCTCCCGAACAAGGCGGCACTATTCGAAGCCATGGTCGCCGATCGGCTCGATCACTTTCTCGCCGACGTCAATCTGCGCGCCGTCGATCATGCCGATATCGAGGAGGCGCTCTATGCCGCACTGATGGCTTGCGCCAATCTGGCGCTCGATCCGGAAGTCGTCGCGCTTCAGCGCATGGTGCTGCAGGAGACCGGCAAGTTTCCCGACATCGCGCCAACGTTTTACCGGAACGGCCCCCAGCGCACGCTCACTGCGCTGGCGGACTGGCTGCGGGTGCAGCAGAACCGCGGGCTGATTGCTCTCGACGATGTCGACGAGGCCGCCGGCATGCTGCTCGGCATGGCGACTTCGGCACCGCAACGCGCTGCGATCTTCGGCGGTCAGCCGCTGCCGCCGCGTTCGCAGACCGAAGCAAGGCTGCGTCGTTGCGCAAAACTGTTTTTGCGGGGCTGCCGGGTATGATGGTTTCGCCATCGATCGCTTGACTCCGGGCTGAAGCCGTCCAGTATTGACGCGAAGGTTTTGCAACCTTTGCGAAAAACAAAAAGATCACTCCGGGAGGAGATGGCGATGGCAGGCATTGGCCGGCGCGGCTTCGTGAAAGGCGCGACCGTGGGCGCGCTAGCATTTGCGGTCGGTGGCGTCGAAATCATCATGACGGCCCAGGAGGCAAGGGCCCGCGGCGTTCCGTTCCGGCTGCTCGACGGTCATCAAGGCGAAGCCCTGGAAGCGCTCGGCGAGACGCTGGTGCCTTCCGCCCGCGAGGCCGGCATTGCCCACTTCATCGATCAGCAACTCTCGGTGCCGCCAACCGAATCGCTGCTGCAGGCGCGCATCTTCAATTTCCGTCCGCCGTTTGCGGATTTCTATCGCTCCGCGATCGTGGCGGTCGATGCCGGCAGCAACAAGATGTTCGGGCGTGACTTCGTGCTGCTTTCGACGGCCGATCAGCGCGCCTTCGTCGATCTGATGCGCCAGAACAAGGTCGAAGGCTGGACCGGGCGGCCGGGCGCGCTGGTCTACGCCGTGCTGCGCGCCGACGCGGTCGACGTCGTCTACGGAACGATGGAAGGCTACGAAGCGCTCGGCATTCCCTATATGCCGCATATTCCACCCGAGAAGAGGTGGTGAGATGAGCAACGAAAAAGTCGACGTCCTCATCGTTGGCGCCGGCGCGTCCGGCTCGGTCTATGCATCGGTGCTGGCCAAAGCGGGCAAGAAAGTCGTGCTGCTGGAATCCGGTCCGGACTGGGAGCTCTCGGATCTCATCAGTTCCGAGATTTGGGGGCGGCGTATCAAGCCTGCCGGCGCACCCATCCTTCTCGAAGGCAAGAACCCGATGACCTACGCCGCCCAGGGCGGCTGGGGCGTCGGTGGCGCGGCCTTGCACTATTTCGCGAACTTTCCGCGTCTGCTGCCGACCGATTTCAGGGTCAAGAGCGAGCACAACCGGGCCCACGACTGGCCGATCGCCTACGAAGACGTCGCGCCGTTCTACGACAAGGTCGCGCGCGACACCGGCGTCTCCGGCGATGCCAGCGCGGAAGAGAAATGGCGGCCGGCCGGCGAGGCCTATCCGATGCCGCCGATGAAGACGTTCAGGAACGGCGACATCTGGCTGAAGGGTTTTGACGCGGCCGGCATCCGCATGGTGCCGGCGCCGGTCGGAATGAATTCGGTGGAGTATCATGGGCGGCCCGCGTGCCTTTATGACGGCTGGTGTCACGTCGGCTGTCCGATCGGCGCGCTGGCCAATCCGCAAATCACCTATCTCGGCAATGCGCGCAGCGCCGGCGCCGAAGTTCGCGCGCTTTCCACGGTGACGCGTATATTGACCAACCCGGCCGGCACCCGCGTCACCGGCGTCGAATATTACGACGACAAGCACGGCAAGCAGGTTCAGGAAGCGAACGTCGTCGTGCTGGCGGCCTGGTCGGCGCAAAATCCGCGGCTGCTGCTCAATTCCGCAACCGACAAGCACAGCAAAGGACTCGGCAATTCAAGCGGCCTGGTCGGCAAGTTCATGATGTCGCATCACGTCGCCTCGACCTGGGGCATGTTCGACGAAGACACCCAGAACCACATGGGCACGATTGCCGTGCAGTACATGTCCTACGAGCATTACCCCAAGACCAGCCATCCCGGCGCGTTCGGAAGCTCCTTCATCACCGCCGGTTTCGCGTTGAAGACCACCGATCTGGCGGTTTCCCGCGCCGATCTGTTCGGGCCCGAACTCGCCGATTACATGAAGCAGGCGGCGCGCCATCTGGCGGGAATCAAGACCTTCGGCGAGGAACAGCCGAGGATGGAAAATCGCGTCGAGCTGACAGGCGAAAAAGACGAATTCGGCATGCCGCTTGGAAAGCTGTTCCACAGCTACGACGAGGACGCGGTCGCGCTTTGGAACGCCAACCTCGAAGAGGGATTGAAAGTGGCCAAGGCGTCCGGCGCCAGGGAGGCGTGGTCGGCGCGGGGCGCGATCCCGACCAGTCATCTGATGGGCGGCACCATCATGGGGACGCGGGCCGACAACTCCGTGGTCAACAGTTTTGGCCAAAGCCATGAAATCCCGAATCTCTGGATCGCGGGACCGAGCATTTTCCCGACCGCGGGCGCCTCGAATCCGACGTTCACGATATTTGCGTTGTCGCAGCGCGGCGCCGAGCACATGGCGTCGCAATGGAGCACGCTGACCAACTAGCGCGATCGGGTTTGATAGATCTCCGCCCGGCGACATCAGGGCATTCCATTGCTGAGCAGCAGATGCCCATCGGCGAACTCTTCATCCTCGGCTTCTTCGGCAAGGTGATCCCGGAATGGCTGAAGCAATTTGCCGCCCGCTACGGACTCGGCGGCGTCATCCTGTTCGATTACTCCTGCCAGACCCGGCAATACGACAACAACATCGAATCGCCCGAACAGCTGCGCGGTCTGTGCGAGCAGATCTCGCGGCTGCCTTCCGGTCCGATGGTGTTCATCGACCAGGAGGGCGGATTGGTGCGGCGGCTCAAGGAGGGCCTTGGATTCAAGCCGCTTCCCAGTGCCAGGGAATTCAATCGTCTCGCCGCGGCCGAAAAGCGCAAAACGCTGGCCGCCAGCTTTGCCGAGATGCGGCAACTCGGCATCCACTATGATTTCGCGCCGGTGATCGATGTCGATTACAATCCGGACAATCCCAACATCGGCAAGATCAAGCGCGCCTTCTCCGCCGACATTGGCGAAGTCGAAGCCAATGCGTTGCTGATGAGCGAAATCGCCCGCGAGGCCGGCATCGGCCTCTGCCTCAAGCATTTTCCCGGCATCGGCGGCGCGGTGGTGGATTCGCATCAGGAGTTCATGGACATTTCGGACGCGATGCGCCCCGAACAGGAAGCGCTGTTCTACTCGCTGGCGCCGAAAATGTTCGGCGACGCGGTTCTGGTCAGCCACGCCATCGTCCGGCAATGGGACCCCAACCATCCGATGACGCTGTCGCCGGCGGGCCTCGGTCGTTTGCGCCAGCGGCTGCCCGATACGCTGCTGATCACCGACGACATGCAGATGGAGGGATTGCAGAAGGCGCTTGGAACCCGGGAGGCCAGCCTGCGATCGCTGAGAGCCGGCATGGACATGCTGTGCATCGGCAACAATCTGCTCGACCAGGAGCAGGAAATGGCCGGGGTCGCGGCGTACATTCAACAGTCGCTGCACGATGGAACCTGGGGTGTTTCGGCCGCAGAAGCGTCGATCGAGCGGGTGCGGAAACGAAAGGCGCTTCTAATTGCTTAAGCGCGGCTGTTGCCTTACGAGGCCATTGAGACTAAAAGCCTTTTTTCAACCGGAAGACAGACGATGGCCCACAACTTCGCGATCAATGACGACGTTCATCACCAGTTGCAGGGGCCGCAGGGCCGCGCGACGGTCAAGGAGCGGAGCGTCTACACCATTGTCACCTGTCTGCCGATCGAGGCGGATGGTCGCCCGCGCTACCGCATCAAGAGCAAGACCGAGAACGTCGAGCGCGTCGTGACCGAGGAGCAGATCAGCCGGCTCGGCTGATCCGCCGCCATTGCCATTCCGACGGTTCGGCGCCTGCCTGTTGCGCCTTGTCGTGCGCTGCGATGCCAACCGCGCTGCAATCATAGGTCGGATAGAACTCGGTGCGATAGGCGCCGCAGGCCATGTTTTCGAACAGGCGGTTGACCTCGCGAAGCCGCGACGCCCGCGGCCGCAGCGTCACCATCTGACCGATCCCCATCATCACGGCCGGCATCGAAGTAGTCAGCTGGTATGCGCGACTGGTCGTGGTTCAAAACACGGTGAGCATCACCGCGTCGTCGGCCGCGGGCGCGGCGTTTTCCGCAGGCGCTGCCGCCGTTTGTGCCATGGGCGCGATCAATCCCGTGGCAACGCCCGACGCTTCTGCAGCGAATGTGAAGCAGGTCACAGGCGAGCGCCGGCTTCGGCGCTAATCACGGCGTGCGGGGCCATCTCGGGATCGAGGATGGGACTGATGAACACGCGCCGGCTGGCATATTGGTGGTTCAGGTTTGTCACTTCGGGTCGATTCCTCGAAAAATTTCTGACGCTGCGGCGCTCCTGACCCGTCGCGGCCATTAAGAAAGCAAATGAAGTCGCCCGTGAAATCGTGAGCCGACCGGCCTCGATCTGCGCATTTCTGCGATCCGTAAAACTACGGGGGTTTTGGCCCGCCGCCCGTCGCATTTCGCAAATTTGCTGCTGATTTCCGGAAATTCCTGCCCCGCGACCGGGTGGCCGTGGTCCCCCCGTATTCTTACCGTCTGAAAAATTAATCCCTGAACCAGCCCGGAACCGATAAAAACCTTATATGTCTCAGCAAGAACATCGCGCCGGTGATTCGCACTTTTCGAAGTGGATGGAAAACAGCACGTCTCTCGAAGACAACCTTGAAATCGTGCAGCTGTCCCTTGCTCGCGCCCGGGCGATGGAGGAGGCCGGAGCTGCAATCGCGCGTCAGCTCAACGGCCCGTTGACGGCGTTGCTGCTCTACATGAACGAGATCAAGCAGCACAGCGAACAGCTTTCGCAAGCATCGGGCAATCGCACTTACCTGCAGCAGGTGGTAGAGAACGCGTTTCAACAAACCGAACGCGTCTGCGCCATGCTGAAGCAGATTTCGGATAGTCATCCTCAAGCAAGCCCTGATTCCGATCGCAAACAGGGAACGGAAGGTCAAGCTGACTGCGCCAAGGATGGTGGTCGGGCGCCGGGCGTGGTGATTTCGTCGGAATCCGGCCGCAAGCCGCTGACCAAGCGCGAGCGCGAGGTGCTCAGCCTGATCAGCGAAGGATGTTCCAACAAGCAAGGCGCCTCGCGGATGAATATCAGCCCGAGGACTTTCGAAAGCCATCGCGCCGAAGCCATGCGCAAGCTTGGCGCCCGCAACACCGCGGATCTTGTCCGCAAGGCGCTGTTGCAGCCGGCCTGAGATCTCTTTCAGCAATTTTTCCCGGGCGCCGATACTTCGCAGGCGAACGCCGCGCCGTCAGGCTTTGTCGGTGGAAGCGCCGGCGATGGCCGACAACTCTGCAGCTCAGAAATAATCTTCCGCGAATGCGCGCACGCGAGGCGCGGGCCGCAGGGCGATGCCGGGCTTCGGCTCTTCCGGGATGATCGTGATAACCCACGCAGCCGGAATGCTCGACTTGCTTTCCACGATCGATCGCACATGTCCGGTGATCGCCGCGTCGGCTGACCGGAAGGTTGCGGTCCTGCCGTTGAATTGGGCGATGCGGAATCGCCGCACCACTTTCTGATCGCTCGTTTCAAACGTGAACATGGGACCACTCCTTCGTCCACGCAACTATCACCATTCAACATTATCGGTCGATGAAAATCGTCAACCGTAGTAGTACGGCCGGCGTCCCGGTTCTGCTTCAATCGGAGCCAGCTCCCGCGCTCTTTGCCCTGGTGAGTATTACTCGGCCGATCCGGGAAACACGGCTTCCATCTTGGCCTTCAGCGTCGCCGCATTGAACGGCTTGACGATATAATTGTTTACGCCGGCTTTCTTCGCGGCGATGACGTTTTCGGTCTTCGATTCCGCCGTGATCATGATGAAAGGCGTTTGCGAGAATTCGGGGCTCGCACGGACTTCCTTGAGCAGGTCGTAGCCGGTCATCGGCTCCATGTTCCAGTCGGAGATCACCAGGCCGTATCGCTTGCCCTGCAGCTTGGCGAGCGCCGCCGAGCCGTCGCTGGCATCGTCGACGTTCTCGAATCCGAGCTGCTTGAGAAGATTGCGGATGATGCGGATCATGGTGCTGTAGTCATCGACCACCAGGATCGGCATCGACAAATCAAAAGCCATGTATCAACTCCGCGCGATTCGCAAATTGCCGAACCCGGGTGATCGCGCGTAGCATACGAAAGTCTCCGCTGCTGTTCTCGAACCCACACCCGTCAGCAATGCGACAATTATCAGGGGTCATTGAACAGCGCGTTAACTCCGGGCTGAATAAACCCTGCGCAGTGTCGCGATTGGCCGTAACTATACGGGGAGATTTTCGTGGCGTGAATGACGAATTTCCGCAATCACCGCGCGCGTTGCCGCCCGATGCCTACGAATACTACCGCGATAGAGCGGTCACCCGGTCCCGGCAAGCGATCAGGCGGCCGTGCAATGCATCTGAGGGTGAAGCAGCCTGTTGTACTGGGCCTTGACCGTCGCGTAGCATTCGCAAGAGGTCTTGATGAGACCATCCAGATTGGTGATCTCGATATGCCCGCGGCTGTAGTGAATGAAATTCGCCTGCTGCAGCGTGTTGGCCACCAGCGATACGCTGTTGCGGCGCGCGCCGATCATCTGCGCCATCGATTCCTGGGTCAGCACGAGCTTGTCGCTGCCGGATAGATCACGCGTCTGCAACAGACACCGTGCCAGCCGTGACTCCACCGTATGCGAGGCGTTGCAGCCGGCGGTTTGCTGGATCTGCGCGTAGACCGCCAGTCCATGCCGCGCCAGCGTGGTGCGGAACGTCGGGCTCTGGTCGGCGGCCGCCCGAAGCTGATCGATGTCGATCGTCGAAGCCATGCCGGGTACCAGCACCACCGCGCTGTTCAGTGCAACGGCATCGCCGAGCGCGGAGAACGATCCGAAGATGCTGTCGCGGCCGACCATCGCAATCTGCACGTTTTCGCCTCGCGCCAGCTTGACGACGAGCGAGATCACGCCGCGATGCGGCAGATACGCGCGCTTGAGTAGTTCGTCGACTTCGACGAGCACCAGTTCCTGGGGCAGTTCGACGGTGCGCAGATGAGGGCGGACCAATTCAAAATCGTCCGCGGTCAGCGAGGACAGGAAGCCATTCGGTGAACGAGGAGCCATATCCAAAGCAGTCTCCTGCTCTTATGGGCAAAGCCGGCCTCTGGGCGCCTGGCACTTGAAACGCACTATCCGAATTGCAGGATGATTGTGGCACGGGTTTTTGGCAAGAAAAATTGACAAATGGACGCATTCGATCAGCATCTTGTGTCCGACGCTTGCCGAAGTGCGAGGATTCGATGGTCGATGACCATTGATTGCGCGAAGCCGCGGGGCGTCAGGCTCTCGCCGGCAGCAACCGGTCGCATTGCCGCTGGACTGCCCAGTAACATTCGCAAGAGGTTTTCCGCAAACCACCGATATCGGTAATTTCGATTTGGCCGCCGCTGTAGTTGACGATGCCCGCCTGCCGAAACGCATGCGCCACGATCGAAACCGCGTTACGCCGCGCGCCGATCATTTGCGCCAGGAACTCCGGGCTCAGCGGCAATGCTTCGCTGTCGCACAAATCGCTCGCGCGCAACCGCAGGCGCGACAAGCGCGCTTCGACCGAATGTGAGGCATTGCATGCCGCGGATTGCTGGGCGTGCGCGGACAGGGCCAATCGCATTGGTCAATGATACTCCCCTATCGAGGGCTGCGGAGACGCCGACGACGCTGTCGCGGCCGACCATCGCAACCTCCACCGCCCGCCCTTGCGAAGGGCTGACCGTCATCGCGACGGCGCCGCTGTGGGGCAGGTAGACCTGTTGTACCGGTGCGCCGGCTTCGACCAGAACGGCTTCGTTGGTCAGCTCGACGGTTTCGAGACGCGGATGCAATGACAGGAATTCCGCCATAGGCAGAACCTGCAACAGGCGATTAGGAAGGCGCGATATCGCTGGCATTTTTTCGGCGGCGAAGCCGGACTTCGCGCGCTCGAGCACAGCATCTTCGACCTGATGATTGTCGACATTTTCATGCCGCACATGCGCGGCTTCGAGTCGATCAGGATATTCCACGAACGCGCGCCGAGAATTCCGCTGGTTGCGATGTCGGGATACGCCTTTGCAAACCTCGACGCGCCGGCTCCGGACTTCCTGCGAATGGCTCCCGAGCTCGGCGCGATGCAATGCCTGCGCAAACCGTTCACGCCGGTCGCATTGCTGACGGTGGTCAACGAATGCCTTGCCGAAGGCCGATTGCGTTACGCAGACGCCATGTCGTCGAGATAGCGACCCCGGATACGGCAAGATTCGTTGATGAGCCCGGCGTATGTTTGGCCGCAGACGCCGGTAAGACTCTGTTCACCATAACCACATCGATTGGCCGTTTGCGGACAGATTATCGCGTTCGAGCATTTTTACGGGGCACCAAGTTAACGAACGGGTAGCGAGTGAGGAAGCAGGGTGGCACGTCGCCCGAATGTGGCGGCGTTGCGTCAGTTGTGTTCATCCAGAAGGGTAATCCAAATGTCAGGTATTGTTCTCTCCGCGTCGGTTCGTCAGAACCTCCTCTCGCTGCAAGACACCGCCGCGCTCTTGTCCACCACCCAGAATCGTCTGGCCACCGGTAACAAGGTCAATTCGGCTCTCGACAATCCCACCAACTTCTTCACCGCGCAGGGCCTCAACAACCGCGCGAGCGACATCAACAACCTGCTCGACAGCATCGGTAACGGCGTGCAGGTGCTGCAGGCCGCCAACACCGGCATCACCTCGCTGCAGAAGCTGGTCGATACCGCCAAGTCGATCGCCAACCAGGTGCTGCAGGCGCCCACCGGCTATTCGATCAAGGCTTCCGCGACCAGCGCGGCACCGACGGGCGCCGGCCCGCTGTCCGCTGTCGGAACGGCCAACGATCTGGTCAACATCGGCAGCGGCACCGCCAACTCGCTGAAGGGCGAGACCTTCGTCTTTACGCCTGCCACCGGTGCCGCGACCACCATCACGGTCACCGACACGGTTGCTGCCGGTAACGTCAACTCGATCGACTCCTTCAATGCTGCGCTGACGTCCGCCGGCCTTGGATTGACGGCGTCATTGGCCAGCAACGGTTCCATCACGCTCACCTCCACCAACGACAATGCAAGCCAGACGCTGACAACGGGAACAACCGCCGTCGCGAACAACATTGCGATCAGCGGCACCTCTACGGCGGCCCTTGTCACTCCGACCGGCGGCTCCGCGGGCAAGCCAGTCGCCGATGCGGCTTCGCAGGCCATCCGCGCCAGCCTGGTGGGTCAGTACAACAACATCATCACGCAGATCTCGACGACGTCGCACGACTCCTCGTTCAACGGCATCAACCTGCTCAGTGGTGACAACCTCAAGCTGACCTTCGACGAAACCGGCAAGTCCACGCTGAACATCACCGGGGTCACCTTCGACGCGCCCGGCCTCGGCCTTGGTTCGCTGACCTCGGGCACGGACTTCCTGGACAACAACTCGGCCAACGCGGCGCTCACCAAGCTCAGCGCGGCCAGCACCACGCTCCGCACCGAAGCGTCGGCCTTGGGTTCGAACCTGTCTGTCGTGCAGTTGCGTCAGGACTTCAACAAGAGCCTGATCAACGTGTTGCAGACCGGCGCGTCCAACCTGACGCTGGCCGATTCCAACGAGGAAGCGGCCAACAGCCAGGCGCTGTCGACCCGCCAGTCGATCGCGACGTCCGCGCTCGCGCTGGCCAACACCTCGCAGCAGAGCGTGCTGCAGCTGCTGCGCTGATCTTTCGAAAGAGACTATCAAGCAAGGCGGCGGGGGAAACCCCGCCGCTTTTTCGTTGTGGGGCCGCGATCAGGCGGAGCCCCTGGTGGCAAACATTGCGCGCAAGCCTCGGGTAAGAACGCGTTAACCAAACAACTTAAGCCGGCATTAACCTTAATTTAAAGGAAACCGAGTAGTACTGGGGAGGTAAAATTACGGAAGGGTCAGTGATATGTCCGGTATTGTTCTTTCGGCGGCAGTTCGCCAGAACCTGCTCTCGTTGCAGTCTACCGCGGAGCTTCTCTCCACCACCCAGAACCGTCTGGCTAGCGGCAAGAAGGTCAACACCGCGCTCGACAATCCGACCAACTTCTTCACCGCGCAGGGTCTCGACAACCGCGCCAGCGACATCAACAACCTGCTCGACAGCATCGGCAACGGCGTGCAGGTGCTGCAAGCGGCCAACACCGGTCTCACTTCGCTACAGAAGCTGGTCGATACCGCCAAGTCGATCGCCAACCAGGTCCTGCAGACCACCACCGGCTACTCGGTGAAGTCTTCGGCGACGAGCCTGGCGCCGGCCGTTGTTGGTACTGCCGCAGACTTGACCGTTGGCGGTACGAACTCGCTCAACGCCAAGACCTTCATATTTACGCCGGCCAGTGGCGCCGCCACCACGATCACGCTCGGCACCGGCGCCGGCAACGTCAACTCAATCAATGCTTTCAATGCTGCGTTGTCCACCGCCGGCCTTGGATTGACGGCATCATTCGCCAGCGACGGCTCCATCACGCTCACGTCCACCAACGACCATGCAAGCCAGACGCTGACAACGGGCGCAGTCGCAGCCGCGAACAACATTGCGATCAGCGGCAGCGATACGGCGACCCCTGTCACTCCGACCGGTGGCGCCCCGGGCCAGCCACTCGCCGATGCGAACTCGCAGGTTACGCGTGCCAACCTGGTGAGCCAGTACAACAACATCATCGCGCAGATCACGACGACGTCGCAGGATGCTTCGTTCAACGGCATCAACCTGCTGTTCGGCGACGACCTGAAGCTGACCTTCAACGAAACCGGCAAGTCCACGCTCTCCATCCCCGGCGTCACCTACGATGCGGCCGGCCTCGGCCTTGCTCCGCTGACCGCGGGCACCGATTTCCTGGACAACAGCTCGGCCAACGCGGTGATTGCCAAGGTGAGCGCTGCTTCAGACCAGTTGCGGTCGGAAGCCTCGGCGCTCGGTTCTAACCTGTCGATCGTGCAGATCCGCCAGGACTTTGCCAAAAACCTGATCAACGTGCTGCAGACCGGCTCGTCTAACCTGACGCTGGCCGACTCCAACGAGGAAGCGGCCAACAGCCAGGCGCTGTCCACCCGGCAGTCGATTGCGGTGTCCGCGCTGGCGCTGTCCAACCAGTCGCAGCAGAGCGTGCTGCAGCTGCTGCACTGAGCCCGGCTTCGAAGGCAACGATCCAGGCGGCGGGGAAAACCCCGCCGCCACGCTCGATTCCAAATCCCTGAACACCGGATGGCGGCTTGCGTGCCGCGCATCTGCACGAACGACGTTGCCAAGGCGTCGTGAACGGTCGCGCTCGCGCGCGCCTGTCTGAAAGTGACCTTCTGCAATCATCATCCTGTATCGGGCCGCGAGGCGAGCGGGCGTGTTCGTTCTCCGTATTAGCACGGATAGCGAAATTAACGAGGTCGTGAAGCCCTGAAGGTATCCCTTGAGGGCGACCGTTACACGAATTTGGAAGGCGTGCTCAGATGGATGATCTTCTGCGGGAGTTCCTGACGGAAACCAACGAGAGCCTGGATGCGGTCGACAATCAGTTGGTGAAGTTCGAGCAGGACCCGAGCGACGCCAAGATTCCGGATAACATCTTCCGTCTGGCTCACCCCATCGGCGAGGTTCTCAAGTTGCCCGACGACAGCCGCGAGGAAAGCCCCGTCAACCTCGATCTCCGCATGGCCAAACTGGCCGGCGGTGTCCACAGACTGGACGGACAGCTCATGGTCGTCCTCGATGTCGATCACGTCCTCGAAATCGTGCCCAAGACCGCGCTCGCGGCATAACTCCGATTGGCATCCGCCGCTCGTCAAACAAGGAGCCTCGAAATGAAAACGTGCCTCGTTGTCGATGATTCCAGCATAGTGCGAAAAATCGCACGCCGTATCCTGGAAGGGCTCAATTTTCAGGTCATCGAAGCCGAAGACGGTGTGGACGCTCTGGTCGTCTGCAAACGTGCCATGCCGGAAGCGGTGCTGCTCGACTGGAACATGCCCGTAATGGACGGTTACGACTTCCTTAGTCATCTGCGCCGCATGCCCGGCGGCGATGTGCCCAAGGTGATATTCTGCACCACCGAGAACGGCATCGACCATATCACGCGCGCGATCGACGGAGGTGCCAACGAATACATCATGAAGCCATTCGACAGGGATATCATCGTTGCCAAATTCCAGGAAGTCGGCCTGATCGAATTGGCAGAACCGCCATCCGTCTAGAATCTTGTCCGCTTGCCCTTGAGAGGCCCCCCAGTGAACCCGCCCGACTACGAGTATCTGCGTAAGCTCCTGAAGGATAATTCCGGTCTCGACCTGTCCGCAGACAAGCAATATCTGATCGAAAGCCGCCTGCTTCCGCTGTCGCGCAAATGCGGGCTGCCCGGCATCAGCGAACTCGTGCAAAAAATGAAAGGCGGCTCGGCTTCCATCATCGCCCGGGTGGTCGAAGCCATGACCACCAACGAGACCTTCTTTTTTCGCGACAAGGTGCCGTTCGAGCATTTCCGCGATTCGATCATGCCCGAGATGCTGAAGGCAAGGGCGGCTCGCAAGAGCATCCGGGTCTGGTGCGCTGCCGGTTCGACCGGACAGGAGCCGTATTCGCTGGCCATGTGCCTGAAGGAAATGAGCGCGGCCACCGCCGGCTGGCGCATCGAGATCCTCGCTACCGACCTCTCCCAGGAGGTGCTCGAGAAATCCAAGGCAGGTATCTACAGCCAGTTCGAGGTTCAGCGCGGCCTGCCGATTCAAATGCTTGTCAAATATTTCAAGCAAAACGGAGAGCTCTGGCAGATCAACGCCGACATCCGCGCCATGGTTCAGCATCGGCAGCTGAATTTGCTGCACGACTTTTCCCAGCTCGGGGTTTTCGACGTCATCTTCTGCCGCAACGTTCTGATCTATTTCGATCAGGAGACCAAGATCAACATCTTCAACCGTCTCGCCAGGACAATGGAGCCGGACGGCTTCCTGGTGCTGGGTGCGGCGGAAACGGTCGTCGGTCTGACGGATGTGTTCAAGCCGTTTCCGGACAAGCGCGGTCTTTACCAGCCAAGCGGCGCCCGGCCGGCATCCGGGGCGGGCGCTTTGGCGATGCCAAAGATCGCAGCTATGGCGGGACGTTGAGGGATGACGGAGGAAAGCAAGGGAACGGAACGGGTCACCTTCAGCCGGGGTTATGACGTTTGCATCATGGCCATCGACGGAACCTGGCGCCGGGACTGTCAGCTCAACGCCATCTCGGACAACGACGCAACGCTGACCGTGGAAGGCTCGATCCAGGGCCTCAATCTCAAGGAGTTCTTTCTTCTGTTGTCGTCGACGGGCCTGGCCTATCGCCGATGCGAACTGGTCCGCGTCAATGGCACGGACATGGACATTCGGTTCCTCAGGGGCAAGAACGGCAAAAAGCCGCGCGCCGCGTCAAAAAAAGACGAGTTGACGGCCTGAGGCCATCGCGCGGCGCGCTTCCGACCCGGCTGTCGGCCAGTTCCGCGACCAGGCTGTCGGGCCGACGCGCCGTTATCGCCGTATGCAGCTTCGAATCACCTTGTGGCGGATCGACATTGTAAGTTCCTGCGGACGGCGCCGTCGGGGCGCCGTTATCCGCTTACGCACGGACCACCGAAAGCGCCGGCGGGCTTGCCGCGAACGCTTCCGCGACGTGCATCGATGTCCCGGAATCCAGCAGGAAATGAAGGGTCCTGCCAAGGCTTGCGTCGCAGGCTTTCAAAGCCGCGCTCGCCTGCGCGTAGCAAGGCGTCACGTCATCCAGCACGATGACGTTGGGGGCAGCGTCATGATTGCCGGGGGAGGTTTCGCTGGCGACCGCCAATGCGATCAGCTTCAGGCTCGCCTGGACATGCCCGAGCAGGGAGACAAGGTCCGACACGACCAAACGGTAGGCGCGATCGTCGGGCCGAATTTCGCTGCCGTCGCGTGCTGCGTTCTGCATAAGTGCACTCCTCACTCCACTTTTTAGGTGTGCGTTGCTACTTGTGCGTTAAGCCGTCGTCCCGTACAAATACGGGTGCGTTCTGATCCGGGTATCGCGTCTAGTATCCTGATTCAGGTGGGCGTCACGTTTCACCACTCATGGACGATGACATATGGCTGAAAAGCCCGACTCCCGCGGGGAGATTTTTGTAGTCGACGACGATCCCGCCGTTCGCGACACGCTTTCGATGGTGCTGTCGGCCGGCGGTTACGAGGTGATCTGCTTTGCGGACGGTGCCGCATTGCTCGCGGTGGCAAGGACACGGACGCCGTCCTGCATCCTGCTCGATGTCCATATCCCCGGAAAATCCGGCCTCGATATTCTGAAAGAGCTTCACGGCGAGGACTATCCCGCTCCGATCTTCATGATCTCCGGCCAGGGCGACATTACCATGGCGGTCAGCGCCATCAAGAACGGCGCGCTGGACTTCATTGAAAAGCCGTTCCGCGGCAGCGAGATCGTCACCCGGCTGAACGAGGCGATCGAGGCCTATGCCCGGCGGCACGCGCAGGACTCCGCGTCCCGGATCGCGTCGCTGCATTTTCCCGGACGTGAACCGCTGACGCGGCGGGAGCGTGAGGTGCTGGAACAGTTCACCGCCGGCGCTTCCAACAAGGAAGCCGGCCGCCAGCTCGGGATCAGCCCGCGCACGATCGAGGATCACCGCGCCAACATCATGAAAAAGCTGGGGGCGCGGAATGCCGCCGATCTGGTCCGGATCGTGATGACCAGCTCGCGCCAGGCTTGATCCCCACCGTCATGCCCCGCTTCAAGCGTGGCATCCAGTAATCCATGTCGCTCGTTATTCACACAAACGCGCGCCACGGAGTACTGGATCGCCCGGTCGTCCAGTGTGAGACGCGCTTCGCGCTTGCCGAGCTGAGACGCGCTTCGCGCTCTTGCCGGGCGACGACAAGCGGCGAAACGGTCGACGCAATCTAGTCGGCGAGCGCTTTGCGGATCATGATGGCCATATCCGATTTGCGATAGGGCTTGGCGAGCAGCAGCACGCCTTCGTCGAGCCGGCCGTGATGGATGATCGCGTTTTCCGTATAGCCGGAGGTAAACAGAACGTTCAACGCGGGCTTGACCTTCAACATCTCGTCGGCGAGCTGGCGGCCATTGAGGCCGGGCATGATGACGTCGGTGAAGAGCAGATCGAATTCATGACCGGCGTTGACAATCGCCATCGCCTCCGTCGCATTTGCCGCGTCGAGCGTGACATAGCCGAGCGAATGCAGTTGCGTCAGCACGTAGTCCCGCACCAGCTTGTCGTCCTCAACGACAAGGATCGTTTCGTGTCCGCCCACCATAGTCGGTGCCGGCGCCGTCGCGACCGGCGCTGACTCGCCGGCGGCCGGCGGCAGATACATCTTGACCGTGGTTCCGTGGCCCTCCTCGCTGTAGATCTTGATGTGGCCGGCCGACTGCTTGATGAAGCCGTAGACCATACTCAAGCCGAGGCCGGTACCCTTGCCGGGACGCTTCGAGGTGAAGAACGGATTGAACACCTTGTCGAGGATCGCCGCCGGAATGCCGCTGCCGGTATCGCTGACCGCGATCATGGCGTAGGGGCCCGGCCGCACGTCGCCATGCGTCCTTGTGTAGTTCTCGTCGAGCACGACCGTGCCGGTTTCGATGATCAGCTTGCCGCCACCGGGCATGGCGTCGCGGGCGTTGAGGGCGAGATTGAGGATCGCGGTGGCGAGCTGATTGGGATCGACGATCGCCAGGCAGGCTTCGTCTTCGAAAACCGATTCGATCTCGACATGCTCGCCGAGCGTTCGCTGCAGCAGCTTGGCGGTCTCGATGATCAGCGTGTTGACATCGGTTTCCTTCGGCTCGAGCGGCTGTTTGCGGGCGAACGCCAGCAGATGCTGGGTGAGATCCGCGCCGCGCGTCGCGGCCTCGTCGATCATCCGGGTGATGGCGGCGAGTTGCGGCTCGCGCTTGACGGCATCGGCCAGGATTTCGATCGTCCCGGTGATGACGGTCAGGATATTGTTGAAATCATGGGCGATGCCGCCGGTGAGCTGGCCGACGGCTTCCATCTTTTCGGATTGCCTGATCCGGTCCTCGGCGGCGATCTTGTCGGTGAGGTCGCGGATGAACCCGTTGAACACGAAGCCGTCGCGGCGCCTCAGTTCGGTGACGCTCAGCTCGACCTTGATCTCCTTTCCGTCGCGCCGGAGCGCCTCGACCTCGAAGCGGCGGCCGAGGATTGGGCCTTCTCCGGTGCGCAGGAAGCGCTCCATGCCGGACTTGTGGGCGTCGCGGTTGATCTCCGGAATGATCAGTTCGCCGAGTTTCGCTCCCACCGCTTCGGTGCGCGACCACCCGAATATCCTTTCCGCCTGGGAGTTCCAGTCCATGATCGCGCCCTGCTCGTCCAACTGGACGAAGGCGTCGAGCGCGGTATCGATGATGCCGCGCGCCAGCTGCTCGCTTTCGCGCAGCGTCTCCTGCGCCAGCCGGCTTTCGGTCATGTCGCGGCCGACAAAGAAGAACCGTTCCACCGGTTCGGACCAGACCCCGAGCCAGGACAGCCACACGCTCCGTCCGTCCTTGTGGAGGCACCGTGTGTCCGCAATCTTCGGACGCTCCCCGCGCCGCAGGGCGCGCATCTCCTCGCGCGAATTCTCCAGATGGGCGGGATGGATGAAGTCGATCCCGGTACGGCCGATCATTTCATTTGGCGGATAGCCCAATATGGTTTCACAGCTCGGGCTGATCTGAACCAGGGATCCCCTTGAATCCATCACCATGATCAGGTCCTGCGACGTTTCGAAAATGCGCCGCAGTTCTTCGGCTTGCTGTCGCAGCGTCTGCTGGGTGCGGTTTCGTTCGGTAATGTCGCGGATGAACCCGTTGAACACAAAACCATCGCGGGTCCTCAGCGCGGTGATGCTCAATTCCGCGGTAAATACCGTTCCGTCGCGCCGTTTGATCTGGACTTCACGGCGCGGCTGCTGGACCTGCTCCCGCCCGGAAAGCAGAAAGCGTTCCAGAGCTACCCTCACTGGGCCGGGCCCATCTTGCCGGCCCATCAATTCGAATACATTCTTCCCAAGCACGTCCTCGCGCGGCCATCCGAGCATGATCTCGGCTTGCGGATTCCAGTCCCGGATGATGCCGCGCTGATCGACCTGGACGAAGGCGTCGATCGCGCTGTTGATGATGCCGCGCGCCAGTTGTTCGCTCTCGCGCAAGGTTTCCTGCGCCTGCTGGCTTTCGGTCATGTCGCGGCCGATATAGAAAAATCGCCTGACCGGCTCGGACCACACCCCCATCCATGACAGCGTTACGACTCTGCCGTCCTTGTGGACGCAACGCGAGCTGAAGTTGCGCGTTCGTTGCCCGCGCCGTTCCGCGCGGACTTCCTCGTTGGACCTCGCGATATCCTCGACATAGGTGAATTCGAGCGCGTTGCGACCGACCATTTCCTGCGGCAAGTATCCCAGGATGGATTGGGAACTGGGGCTCACCTGAACCAGAATGCCGCTGGCGTCCATCACCAGGATCAGATCCTGGGAGGTCTCGAAGATCCGGCGGCGCTCCTCGGCCTGTTGCCGGAGCGCCAGTCTGGTCTTGTTGCTGTCGGTAATGTCGCGGGCGACCTTCGATATGCCGATGGTCGCCCCCGAGGCGGCCTTGATCGGGGATATGCTGAGCGAGACCTCGACCAGACTGCCGTCCTTTCGCAAACGCACGGTCTCGTTGTGCTCGATGCTTTCGCCCCAGCCGATCCGGCGCACGGTGTCCTGCACCTCCGATAGCCGATCGGCGGGGATGATGAGGCTGATGTTCTTGCCCGCCGCCTCTGCCGCCGTGTAGCCGAACAGGCGTTCCGCGGCCGGGTTCCAGCCGATTATCGTGCCGTCGAGCGACATCGTAATGATGGCGTCGCTGGATGATTCGACCGCGGCGCTGAAAAGGCGCTCGCGCTCCGCATGGTGGTCGCGTGCCGCGACCGTACGGCGATGCTCCTCGACTTCGCGTTCGAGCGCGACGGTCTTGGCGTTCGCTTCCTCCATCACATGTGCGAACGCGCGCGCGAGTACGCCGGTCTCGCCGCCCGCGGCGACCGGAATGGCGGCCATGCCATCCCGGGGGGCCGCTTCGACAGCCCGGGTCAACTCGACGATCGGCCGGGTCAGCGACCGCGCGATCAATAGCGCCAGCGCCGCGGCGCAGAGCACCGCGATCAACCCGACAAGTATCGAACTATTCTGGATCGCCGCCGCCGGCGCCATGAAGGCGGCGTTCGGCACCGCTTCGATGACCGCGACCCACTCGCTGCCGGACAGCACGGCTGGCGCGAACGCCACGGCGCTCGGCGGCGCGGCCTGATCGGGTATGATGCGCGCGAAACCTTGCACCGCGCCCAGCGATGCAGCCAAATACGGCATGTCGCGCCGCCAGTCGGTCGGAGCGCCCAGTTGCGAGCCGAATTCGTGCGAGCGATCGGGGTGAACCAAATAGTCGCCCCTGCCGTCGACGACATACACTTTTTCGCCCGGCCGCACCGATGACCGGACGCGGTCGAGCGCCGGACGCATGTCGACATTGACGATGACGATCCCGAACGGCTTGCCGTCGACTGCCAGAACCGGCTTGGCGATCCGCAATACCGCCGCGTGCGGCGTTTCGATGACACCGTTCTCTTCGCTGAAGCTGACCGGCGAGACGTATATTTCATCCGCGGCCAACTTGATTGTGTCCCGGAAATAGGGCGCATCGCCGACCCGCTTCAGTTCTGCTTCCGGGACGATGCGCACCGCGCCGTTCGGTCCGGAGTGGTCGACGCGAACGATTTCCCTGTGACCGTCCGCTACCCCGATAAAGCGCAGCGAATAGGCCGGCTTGAGCGCCATCTGGGCGGCCAGCCGGCCCGCCAGCCGTTCGCGCCAAACCGCCTCGGTGGTTTGATCGACGGGATCGATCCCGCCATTGAGACGCGCGCGCATCAAGCCGGCGACCGCCGCCAGGCCTTGAAAGGTGGTGATGTCGCCGGGGCCGCTGCGAACGCGGGAATCCAGTTCGGCGGCGATGAAACGCGAATGCGTCTCGATCCGATCCAGCACGCGTGGCAGCAGCGCCTGTTCCAGGTTGCGATAGCTCAGCCATCCGACCGCGGATACCGCGATCGCGACCAACGCAATCATCGCGATGGCAAGCCTGGTTGTGAGCGTCATTTTGGCTGTGGCGGCCCCCCGTTCGTCCCAGGCAATGAGCCGGACGAAACGCAACAATGCTATTTCGCATTAGGGGCTGGAGGCAACACCACTGGCGGGCCGGGATGAGGCCGACAGACGCTTTGCTGCTTCAAGGCACCCCGCCACGGCCGCCAGCAGCTCCGCCGGCTTGAAAGGCTTTTGCAACTGCGAGACAGCCCCGAGCTTCATTGCCATGGTCAGGAAATCCGGGCCTGAATCCGAGGGCATCGGCCGGCCGGAGATCACAACGATCGGAGTGAGCGGCTTGTGCTGATGCACCAGCCGCATCGTCTCGAACCCGTCCATTCCCGGCATGAAGATGTCGAGAAACAGCAGGTCGAAATCGCCGGATTCGAATTGCGCCAACCCGTTGCGGCCATCGCTGGCAGTGACAACGCTGTGCCCGGCGCGTTCGAGCAGCAGGCGGATGGTCAGTTGCACGGCGCTGTCGTCGTCCACAATCAGGATCTTCGCCAACTCAGCCTTCTCCCAGCCTGGAATCACGCCAAGGAACCACGCCAAGGCAGGTTCTGCGAATCTACCTTCAGGTGCAACCTGTTCCTGCCACAGGTGTTCCGTCGGAACAGTTAAGCGCTAGGTCAAATTCGCGTCATATGCATGGTTGTGAGCAGACGGGATCGTGGGTGATAAAACGGCAAATCTTATCCGGCGCAAATTCTTGCAACAGGTGCGCCGGCCCGCCTTCGCAAGCGGCGCGACTGAGCTCGGTCAATCGCTGAGATATTCCGGATGGCGCGCGCGAATCTGCGCGAGCTCGCTGAGCGTGCCCGACAGATGGGTCCGCAGATACTTCTGCGCCTCGTCGGGTTCGCCGGCGCCGATCGCTTTCGCAATCAGCTTGTGATGCCGGACGATATCCTGCGCCTTGCCGGGCGACGGCAGATGGAGCCGGCGCAGCCGGTCAATATGCCCGCTGCGGCTCTTCACCAGCACCCAGATGTCCTGCTTGTCGGAGGCCGCATAGAGCTGGGCATGAAACTCGTTGTCGGCGGCCATGAACTTTTCGAAGTCGCCGGCCTTGGCGAATTGCTGCTGCAGCGCAATGGTCCGGTTGAGGTGGGCGGCAACTGCGGCATCATGGCTGATGGCGAGCGCGCGCACGATTTCCAGCTCAACGGCCTGCCTCAGGAAATGCGCCTGCTGGGCCAGCCGCACATCGACCCGGCTGACCACGGTGGCGTATTGCGGGAAGACGTCGACCAGGCCCTCTTCCTCGAGCCGCATCAGCGCGTCGCGGATCGGCGTCGAGCTGACTCCGAACTGCTCCGCCAGCGCGGCGCGGGACAGTGGCGATCCCGGCGGCAATTCGAGTGAAATGATCATCCCGCGCAGGCGCTCGAATACTTGCGGCGCGGCCTGGCGGTCGCGGTCGAGCCGCCCGAGCGAGCGCTGGGCGGTGCGGCGGGAGGCGACGCGCGGTGAGTCCATCAAACAGCCGTCGGATCGAAAGAGACTTGCATCAAATGCACTAATGCATTAGTGCATTTCCGAAACCTCAAGTCAACAGGTTCCACCGCCGGAGGAAGCTCAATGAACAGGATGATGTGGCGCAGTTGCGCAGGCGCCATCGCCGCACTCGGTGTCGCGCTGTCGGGTTTGCCGGCATCGGCGCAGCAGAAGACCGAGATTTCGCTGTCGCGGCAGCCCGGCATTTTCTACATGCCGACCCACATCATCGAGAAGCAGAAGCTGATCGAGAAGCACGCGGCGGCGCTCGGCGTGCCCGGCATCACCACCAAATGGATCACCTTCTCCGGCGGCGGGGCGCAGACCGATGCGCTGCTGGCCGGCGGCGTCGATATCCTCAACACCGGGACCGGCAATCTGCTGCTGCTGTGGGACCGCACCCGCGGCGGCGTCAAGGGCATCGTCGCCTGCTCGGCGCAGCCGATGACGCTGATCAGCCGTGACGCCAACATCAAGTCGATCAGGGATTTCGGCCCAGGCGACAAGATCGCGGTGCCGACCGTGAAGATTTCGACCCAGGCGATCGTATTGCAGATCGCGGCCGCCGAAGCCTTCGGCGCCGACCAATGGTCGAAGCTGGACGCCAACACCGTGCAACTCGGCCATCCCGACGCCTATGCGGCGCTGTCGAATTCGAAGCACGAGGTCCACAATCACTTCTCGATCCCGCCGTTCACGTTCCTCGAGATGACGAACGTGCCCGGCGCCCATGTGGTGCTCAATTCACCCGACGTGATGGGCGGGCCGCTCAGCCAGGCGCAGTTCTTCACCACAACAAAATTCGCAGACGCCAATCCTAAGATCATTCAGGCGGTGCGCGACGCCACCAAGGAGGCGCAGGACCTGATCCGCAACGACACCAGGACGGCGGTCGAGATCTACAAGGAAGTTACCGGCGACAAGACCAGCGTCGAGGATCTGTTGGCATGGCTCAAGGAACCCGGCATGATGGAGTGGAATCTCGAGCCGCAGGGCACGATGAAATTCGCGACCCATCTGTTCAAGACCGGGACGCTGAAAACCCAGCCCAAGGCGTGGACCGATTATTATCTGCCGGTCGCGCACGACCTCAAGGGTAACTGACGCCGATGGCCGCGCTCCTCGATGTCAGTGACGTAACGCTGCGCTACAAGACTTCCAGCGCGGTCGTTACCGCGACCGAGCGGGTCTCGTTCTCGGTCGATCGATCCGATCGCTTCGTGCTGCTCGGTCCCTCCGGCTGCGGCAAGTCGACTTTGCTGAAGGCGGTCGGCGGCTACATGACGCCGAGCGAAGGCAAGATGCGGATCTCGGGGCGTGAGATATCAGAGCCCGGCGCCGACCGGATGATGATCTTTCAGGAGTTCGACCAGTTGCTGCCGTGGAAGTCGGTGCTGGAAAACGTGATGTTTCCGCTGCTGATGACGCGGCGGCTGCCGCGCAAGGAAGCCGAAGCCCGCGCCCGCGCCTATATTGAGAAAGTCAGCCTCACCCGCGTCGTCGACAGCTATCCGCATACGCTGTCCGGCGGCATGAAGCAGCGCGTCGCGATCGCGCGCGGCATGGCGATGGAACCCGATATTCTCTTGATGGACGAGCCGTTCGCGGCGCTGGACGCGCTGACGCGGCGGACTTGCCAGGACGAATTGCTGCAGCTCTGGGCCGAAACCAAGTTCACCGTGCTGTTCGTCACCCATTCGATCGCGGAAGCGATCAAGATCGGGAACCGGATTCTGCTGTTGTCGCCGCATCCCGGCCGGGTCAAGGCCGAGGTCGTCGATGTCGATCAGATCTCGGGCGAGGACGGCAGCGCCGCCCGGCTGGAAAAGCAGATCCACGATCTGCTGTTCGCAGATACGGCGACCGCACATTAGGGAGCGCGCGATGGGCGAAGCGAGAATTCTGCTGCGCGACGACGCCGCGGCAACGGCGGTTCCGGCGGAGGTCGAGCGCAAGCTGACTGTGCTGGAGCTGGTGTGGAACGACGGCTTCGTCCGCAAGGCCGCGATCATCATTTTTCTCGCGGTGGTATGGGAAGCCTACGGCGCGTTCCTCGACAATCCGCTGCTGTTCCCGACCTTCCATGACACCATCATCACGATGTTCGAAAAGGTGCGCGACGGCACCATTCCGTTGCGGGCATGGGCGTCGCTGAAAGTGCTGTTCATGGGGTATGGCGCCGGGATCGTGCTCGCCGCCATCTTCACCATTCTGGCGATCTCCACCCGGATCGGGACTGATTTCCTGGAAACCGTCACGGCGATGTTCAACCCGCTGCCGGCGATCGCGCTGCTGCCGCTGGCCCTGATCTGGTTCGGCCTCGGCAATGGCAGCCTCGTCTTCGTGCTGATCCATTCGGTGCTGTGGCCGGTCGCGCTCAACACCCATTCCGGCTTCAAGAGCGTATCGAATACGCTGCGCATGGTCGGCCGCAATTACGGCCTGCGCGGGCTGCCCTATGTCGCGCGGATCCTGATCCCGGCCGCGTTCGGCTCCATCCTCACCGGCCTGAAGATCGGCTGGGCGTTCGCTTGGCGCACACTGATCGCGGCCGAACTGGTGTTCGGCGTGTCGTCGGGGCAGGGCGGGCTCGGCTGGTTCATCTTCGAGAATCGCAACCTGCTGGACATTCCTGCCGTGTTCGCCGGCCTGTTGACGGTGATCGTGATCGGCCTGATCGTTGAAAACCTGATCTTCCGCACCATCGAACGCAACACCGTCCAGAAATGGGGCACCCAGTCATGACCGGCAAGAACAAGACCCCCGAGCAACTCCGCAGCGCGCGCTGGTTTGCGCCCGACGATCTCCGCGCCTTCGGCCACCGCTCGCGCGCGATGCAGATGGGCTACGCGCCGGAGGAGTGGAAGGGCCGCCCCGTGATCGCGATCCTCAATACCTGGTCGGATGTGCAGCCCTGTCACATGCACTTCAAGACCCGGGTCGACGACGTCAAGCGCGGCATCCTGATGGCCGGCGGCTTTCCGGTCGAATTGCCGGCGCTGTCGCTGTCGGAATCGCTGCAGAAGCCGACCACCATGCTCTACCGCAATCTGCTGGCGATGGACGCCGAGGAATTGCTGCGCGGCCATCCCGTCGATGGCGTGGTGCTGATGGGCGGCTGCGACAAGACCACGCCGGGCCTCTTGCTCGGCGCCACCAGCATGAACCTGCCGACGATCTATCTTCCGGCGGGGCCGATGCTGCGCGGCAACTGGAAGGGCAAGACGCTGGGCTCCGGCTCGGACGCCTGGAAATACTGGGACGAGCGGCGCGCCGGCAAAATCTCCGACAAGGACTGGGTCGATGTCGAGGCCGGCATCGCCCGCAGCTACGGCACCTGCATGACCATGGGCACCGCCTCGACCATGACCGCGATCGCCGAATCGATCGGCATGACGCTGCCTGGTGCGTCCTCGATTCCGGCCGCCGATGCGGGTCACATCCGCATGAGCTCGGAATGCGGCCGGCGCATCGTCGAGATGGTGTGGGAGGATCTGACCCCGCAAAAGATCCAGAGCCGCAAGGCGTTCGAGAACGCGATCACGGTGGCGATGGCAATGGGCTGTTCGACCAATGCGATCATCCATCTGATCGCGCAGGCGCGCCGCGCCGGCCAGGACATCGGGCTCGACGATTTCGAGATTGCCAGCCGCAAGGTGCCGGTGATCGCCAATGTGCGGCCCAGTGGCGATACCTATCTGATGGAGGATTTCTTCTATGCCGGCGGATTGCCGGCGCTGATGAGCCGGATCAAGCCGCATCTGCATCTCGATGCGATGACCGTGACCGGCAAGACGCTCGGCGAGAACATCGCGCGCGCCGAAGTCTACAATGATGACGTGATCCGCACGGTCGACAATCCGATCTATGCCGAGGGTGCGCTCGCCGTGCTCCGGGGCAATCTCGCGCCGGATGGCTGCGTGATCAAACCCAGTGCCTGCGAGCGGCGTTTCCTCAAGCATACCGGGCCGGCTTTGGTGTTCGACGATTATCCCGCGATGAAGAAGGCGATCGACGATCCCGATCTCGACGTTACCGCCGACCATGTGCTGATCCTGCGCAACGCCGGCCCGCAGGGCGGCCCGGGCATGCCGGAATGGGGCATGCTGCCGATCCCGACCAAACTGGTGAAGCAGGGCGTGCGCGACATGGTTCGGCTGTCGGACGCGCGGATGAGCGGCACCAGCTACGGCGCCTGCATCCTGCATGTGTCGCCGGAATCCTATATCGGCGGACCGCTGGCGCTGGTGCGCAACGGCGACCGCATCACGCTCGATGTCGCTGCGCGCACCATCAATCTCGATGTGCCGGAGGCCGAACTGGCAAAACGCCGCGCCGAATGGAAGCAGCCGGAGCGCCGCTTCGAGCGCGGCTATGGCTGGATGTTCACCAGGCACATCAAACAGGCCAACGAAGGCTGCGACTTCGATTTTCTTGAAACCGGCTTTGGTGCGCCGGTCGGCGAGCCGTCGATTTATTGACCCCGTCATTCCGGGATGGTCCGAAGGACCAGACCCGGAATCTCGAGATTCCGGGTTCGCGCTTCGCGCGCCCCGGAATGACAAACAAACCGGGATGAAGCAAATGTCAAAACTCAGCGAAGCGACCCGTAACAAACTGAAGACCGTTTCCACCGCGACGGTGGCGACCGCGCTGTTCAAGCGCGGCTTTCGAATCCAGATGATCCAGGATGTACATCCGCTCGGCCCCGACCAGCCGACCCTGGTCGGTGAGGCCTTTACGCTGCGCTACATGCCGGCGCGCGAAGACCTCAACAAGTTAGAGGTGTTCCGCGACCGCGTCCATCCGCAGCGCAAGGCGATCGAGGATTGCCCGGTTGGCGCGGTGCTGGTCATGGATAGCCGGAAAGACGCCCGTGCAGCCTCCGCCGGCGCCATCCTGGTGACGCGATTGATGAAGCGTGGCTGTGCCGGTGTCATCACCGACGGCGGCTTTCGCGATTCCGCCGAGATCGCCAGGCTTGGCTTCCCCGCCTATCACCACCGGCCCAGCGCGCCGACCAACCTGACGCTGCATCAGGCGATCGAGATCAACGTGCCGATCGGCTGCGGCGACGCGCCGGTGTTTCCCGGCGATGTGATCCTTGGCGACAGCGACGGCGTGATCGTGATCCCCGCCCACCTTGCCGACGAGATTGCCGACGAGACCGTCGAGATGACCGCGTTCGAGGATTTCGTCACCGAGCAGGTGCAGAGCGGCCGCTCCATTCTCGGGCTCTATCCCGCGACCGATCCGCAGACGCTGGTCGATTTCGCAGCTTGGCGGAAGGCAAACAAGCGATAAGGTCCCCGGAAACGGCGAGAAGTACACGACCGATCTAACGATAAAAGGAGCACGCCATGCTGATGTTCAACAATCTGATCGACGGTGAATGGATTTCCGACGGCGCGCGGTCGCCCAACGTCAATCCGTCGGATACCAATGACGTTGTAGGCCAGGCCATACGCGGCACCCGCGCGCAGGCCGATGCGGCGGTCGCCGCCGCCAAGGCGGCATTCCCGGCATGGTCGCGCGCGACGCCGCAGCTCCGCTACGACATCCTGAAAAAGGCCTCGGACGAGATCCTGGCGCGCAAGGATGAACTCGGCCGCCTGCTGTCGCGCGAGGAAGGCAAGACCCTGCCCGAGGGCATCGGCGAGGTCGCGCGCGCCGGACAGATTTTTGCGTTCTTCGCCGGCGAATGCCTGCGCATGGCCGGCGAGAAGCTGGCCTCGGTGCGCCCTGGCGTCGACATCGAGATCACCCGCGAGGGGCTCGGCGTCGTCGGTTTGATCACGCCGTGGAATTTCCCGATTGCCATTCCCGCCTGGAAGATCGCGCCGGCGCTGGCCTATGGCAACACCGTCGTGATCAAGCCCGCCGATCTGGTGCCGGGCTCGACCTGGGCGCTGGTCGATATCCTGCATCGCTCAGGCCTGCCGAAGGGCGTGCTCAATCTCGTGATCGGCCGCGGCTCCGAGGTCGGCGCTGCGCTGCTCGAGCATCCCGATGTCGCGGCGATCAGCTTTACGGGGTCGGTCGCAACCGGCCACAAGGTTGCCGCTTCCTGCGTCGCGTCGCGGCCGATGAAGAAATTCCAGCTCGAGATGGGCGGCAAGAATCCGCTGGTCGTACTCGACGATGCGGATTTGAAGGTCGCGGTGGAGTGCGCCGCCAACAGCGCGTTCTTCTCCACCGGCCAGCGCTGCACCGCCGCCTCGCGGCTGATCGTCACCAAGGGCATTCACGACAAATTCGTCGCCGCTCTCGCCGAGCGCATCAGCGGGCTGAAGATCGATGACGCCGTGAAAGCCGGCACCGACATCGGCCCGGTGGTCGATCAAAGCCAGCTCGATCAGGACCTCAAATACCTCGCGATCGGCAAGGAAGAGGGCGCCAAGCTCGCTTTCGGCGGCGAGCGCCTCAAGCGCGACGCGCCCGGCTTCTACCTGCAGCCGGCGCTGTTCACCGAGGTGACCAACAATATGCGGATCGCGCGCGAGGAAATTTTCGGGCCGGTCGCGTCCGTCATTCGCGTCAACGATTATGCCGAAGCATTGGCCGTTGCCAACGACACCGAGTTCGGCCTGTCCGCTGGCATCTGCACCACCAGCCTGAAATATGCCAGCGACTTCAAGCGCAACGCGGAGGCCGGCATGGTGATGGTCAATCTGCCGATCGCCGGTGTCGACTATCACGTGCCGTTCGGCGGCCGGAAGGGCTCCAGCTTCGGACCGCGCGAACAGGGCAAATACGCGGCGGAATTCTATACGACGGTCAAGACCGCCTACACGATGCCGTAGCCTGCTGGAGCGTCGCGCCATCTCTCTTCGTGAACTGGCTCCGCAAGAGCGGAGCGAGGCTCACACCTCGCTTTTGTCCGCCAGCCCCACCGCCCACAGTGCGAACGCATAGGCGATCGCGACTTCGTCGAGGCGATTGAAACGGCCCGACGCGCCGCCATGGCCGGCGCCCATGTTGGTGCGGAGCAGCACCGGGCCGCCGCCGGTCATGGTCGCGCGCAACCGTGCGATCCATTTGGCCGGCTCCCAGTAGGTGACGCGGGGATCGGTGAGCCCGCCCATCGCCAGAATCGCCGGGTAGTCCTTCGCCGCGACATTTTCGTAGGGCGAATAGGACAGGATGGTGCGAAAGTCCGCTTCGCTCTCGATCGGGTTGCCCCATTCCGGCCATTCCGGCGGCGTCAGCGGCAGGGTGTCGTCGAGCATGGTGTTGAGCACGTCGACGAACGGTACTTCGGCGACGATGCCGGCGAATAATTCGCCGGCGCGGTTGGCGACCGCGCCCATCAGCATGCCGCCGGCGCTGCCGCCATGGCCGACGATGCGTTTTGCGGAAGTATACTTCGCCTCGATCAGACCGCGCGCAGCCGCGGCAAAATCATCGAACGAGTTCGTCTTCTTCTCGCGCTTGCCGTCGAGATACCAGCCCCAGCCCTTGTCCGCTCCGCCTCTGATATGCGCGATCGCATAGACAAAGCCGCGATCGACCAGCGACAGCCGGTTGGCCGCGAACGACGCCGGCATCGCCATGCCATAGGAGCCGTAGCCATAGAGCAGCAGCGGCGCGCGGCCGTCGCGCACGAGGTCCTTGCGGTGCAGGATCGAGACCGGCACTTTCGCGCCGTCATGCGCGGTCGCCATGATCCGCGTGGTGACGTAATCGGCCGGGTCGTGGCCCGAGGGAATCTCCTGCCGCTTGCGCAATACCCGCGTGCGCTTCGCCATGTCGTAGTCATAGACTTCCGACGGCGTCGTCATCGACGAGTACGAAAACCGCAAATTCGTGGTCTCGAATTCATAGCCGCCCATGGTGTCGAGCGAATAGGCCGCCTCGTCGAAGGCGATGGCATGCTCTTCGCCGGAATTGAGGTCGCGGATGATGATGGCGGGCAGCGCATTGGCGCGCTCCAGCCGCACCATATGGTCGGCGTAAAGCTCGACATCGAGCAGATAGATGCCTTCGCGATAGGGGATCAAATCGCGCCAGTTGGCGCGATCCGGCGACGCCAGCGGCGCGGTGGCGACCTTGAAGTCGATCGCGCCATCGGCGTTGGTCAGGATGAACAATTGGTCGCCGCGGTCGTTGACCGCATATTGCACGCCTTCCTGGCGCACCGCGACCACGCGCGGCGGCGCCTCGGGATTGGCGAGGTCGATCAACCGCTGCTCTGAGGTTTCATGGTCGCCGCCCGCGATCACGCAGAACCGGCCGCTGGAACTCTCATGCAGATGGGTGAACCAGCCGGAATCATGCTCCTCGTAAACCAGGACGTCGTCGGCCTGTTTGGTGCCCAGGCGATGACGCCAGACCTGCATCGGACGATGATTGTCGTCGAGCCTGACGTAGAAGAAGCTCTTTGCGTCCGTGCTCCAGACCACGCCGCCGTCGGTCTCCTCGACGAGGTCGTCGAGGTCGGTGCCGGTCTCCCAGTCGCGCACGCGAATGGAAAAATATTCCGAGCCCTTGGTGTCGGCGCTCCAGGCATGCAGCCTGTGATCCGGCGAATGGCGCGCGCCGCCGAACTTGAAGTAGTCGTGGCTGACCGCAAGCGCGTCGCCATCGAGCACGATTGTCGCCTCGCCGCCATCGCGTGGGCAGCGGCCGAACAGTTCGTGCTGCCCGCCCTCGCGGAACTTGCGCAAATAGGCGTAAGGGCCGTCGGGTGAGGGGACGCTGGAATCGTCCTCCTTGATCCGCCCGCGCATCTCCTTGACCAGCTTCTTCTGCAGCGATGCGGTGCGGCCGAGCAGGCTTTCGGTGTAGTCGTTTTCGGCTTCCAGATATTTTCTTATATCCGCGTCCAGGATCGAGGGGTCGCGCAGCACCTCCTGCCATCTGGCGTCCTTCAACCAGGCATAATCGTCCGTCACCGTGATCCCGTGGGTGGTGAAGGAATGCGGGCGGCGCGGGGCCACCGGCACGGGCTCTGAAGGCGTTTTGGCTGCTGCTTGGGTCACTCAATCCTCGTTCTGATGCGCGTGAATCGAAAGGTGCGCGTGATACCTCGCCCCGCTTGCGGGGAGAGGTCGGCGCGAAGCGCCGGGTGAGGGGGACTCTCCACGAGTCGCGCTCGCGGAGAGTCCCCCTCACCATAGCCGATGCTTCGCATCGGCGTCCTTCGTTAACAACGGCGGCCGAGGCCGCCTATGCCCTCTCCCCGCAAGCGGGGCGAGGGAGAAGAGTCGGCTGTCGCTTATATCGGTTCGAATGCGCGGATTGCCAGATGTGCCACCTCGCCAAACCGCAGGGTTGTTGGCCGCCGCGTTGTATGGTTAGGCTTTTGGGAACGCCAGAGAAAGGCCTGATGCTCTTCAATTCCTATCCTTTTATCTTCCTGTTCCTGCCGGTCGTCCTGCTTGGCTATTTCGCGCTGGGCAGGCGTGGCAATCTCGCCCCCGTGATCTGGCTGGCGCTGGCGTCGCTGGCGTTCTACTCGTTCAGCAATTGGCAATTCGTGGCGCTGCTGGTCGGCTCGGTAGCGTTCAATTACGGCATCGGATATTTGCTGATCGCACGGAAGTTGCGGCCGCCGCTGCGCTTCGTGGTGCTCACGGCCGGGGTCGCCGGCGATTTGGTCGTGCTCGGCATCTTCAAATATGCCGGCTTTCTTGCCGCCAATTTCAACGCGCTGTTCTCGACCGGGATCACCCTCCACATCCTGCTGCCGGTCGGCATTTCCTTCTACACCTTTACGCAGATCGCGTTTCTGGTCGACGCCTACCGGGGTAACGTCGCGCGCTATGCGCTGCCGCATTACGCGCTGTTCGTCACTTATTTCCCGCATTTGATCGCGGGACCGATTCTCCATCACAAGGATATGATCCCGCAATTCGAGCGCGCCGAGACCAAGCGCCCGGATGCGCATCTGATCCTGTGCGGCCTGATCATCTTCGCGATCGGCCTGTTCAAGAAGACCTGTCTCGCCGATGGCATCCAGCCGCTGGTCAGCCTCGCGTTCGGCCCGAACGCGCCGACCTTCGATCAGGCCTGGATCGGCGCGCTGGCCTACACCTTCCAGCTCTATTTCGATTTCTCCGGCTATTCCGACATGGCGATCGGGATATCGCTGATGTTCGGCATCTTTCTGCCGCTGAATTTCAACTCGCCCTACAAGGCGCGAAACATCATCGATTTCTGGCGGCGCTGGCACATGACGCTGTCGCAGTTCCTGCGCGACTATCTCTACATACCGCTCGGCGGCAACCGGCACGGCCGCATCCTGCGCTACGTCAATCTGATGATCACCATGCTGCTCGGCGGCCTCTGGCACGGCGCCGCCTGGACCTTTGTAGCGTGGGGTGCGCTGCACGGCGCCTATCTCTGCATCAATCACGCCTGGAACAATTATGGTCCCGATGTAGCGCCGCGCTTCGTCCGTCTGGCCGATATCGCAGCGCTCATTCTGACATTCCTGTCCGTCGTCGTCGCCTGGGTGTTCTTCCGCGCCGACAGCATCGACACCGCGCTCTACGTGTTGTCGAAAATGGCCGATCCCACCCATATCGCGTTCGGCAAGGGCGAGATGGCCTATGCGTTGTTCGTTGCGATCTACGCCATGGTGGCCTGGTTCGCGTCCAACACGCAGGAGATCATGGGCTACGACCACGCCAACCGGACCGTGGCTGAGAAGCTGCGCGGATTGCGGCTGCGTCCGCTGTTCCTCTATGCCACCGCCGCGGTGCTTGCGTTCGGGATTCTCGGAATCCAGCAGCACAGCGAATTCATCTATTTCAGGTTCTGATGAGTGTAGCGCTGAAGAATCTGGTGCGGTTTCTCGGCGCCAGCGCCGCGTTCGTCCTGATGGCGGCGGCGCTGAATTTCGTCGTCGATCCCCTGCAATTGCTCCGGCCGGCGCGGCTGTTTCCGGCGATGTATTCGCCCGACAGCCGCATGCAGAATGCCGGCCTGATCCGAAGCCAGGATTTCGACACGGTGTTGATGGGGACTTCGCTGGCGCTGCACTTCCGGCAAAGCGATATCGACAAGGCGCTGGGCGTCCGCTCGCTCAAGCTGGTGATGAGCGGATCGACCTCGAAGGAGCAGAGCTTTGTGCTCGCCGCTGCACTTGAACGTCATCCCAAGAGGGTGATCTGGCAGATGGACGACTGGATTTTCCGCGATGCGCCGGATGTCGATTCAGAATCCTATTTTCCCGCCGATCTCTACCGGCGAAACGCAAAGGGTATCGCGGGCTATCTGTTCAGCGGGGCCATGGCGCGGGAGTCGGCGTGGATCCTGGCGCGGTCGCTGCCGCCGCTGCGGCCGGTCGTGACGCGGCTGACCAACGGGGTGATGTTCAAGTTTCCAATCTCCGAAGTCGATGACATCAACGCGCTGCGGTCCGATTACGACGTCGCCGGGTTCTACAACGCGAAAAATTCGGAGGCCTCGTTCCAGCGCATCAGCGACCCCGTGCGCAGCAATTATCTCGCCGAAGGCTATGTGTACCACGCCATGGTAGCGAATTTCGAGCGCGATGCGATCGGCCTGATCGAAAGCCATCCGGATGTGAAATTCGACATCTACTTCCCGCCCTATTCGATCCTGCAATTCGTGGCGATGCGGGATGCGTCACCGGCAACGCTGAAGATCGTCTACGATTTCACCGCCTATGCCAGCCAGCGGCTGGCGCGGTGTTCCAACGTCCGCTTGCACGATCTTCGCGAGGTGAAGGAGATCACCCATGATCTCGGCAATTATGGCGACGTGATCCACCATTCGCCGGCGATCGATCTGAAGGTGCTGTCGCTGCTTGCGAGAGGGCAATATGTTGTCGACCGCACAGCGCCGCTGGCGTCGCTGCAGCGGCTGAAAGAGCAGGTTGAGGCTTACAGGGTGGAAAAGCCGTAGCAGTAGAGCCGTCATTGCGAGCGAAGCGAAGCAATCCATCTCGCGGCGTCAAGAAAGAATGGATTGCTTCGTCGCGGAGCCTGTCATCGGGCGCGCATTCGCGCGACCCGTTGGCTCCTCGCAATGACGAGAGGCGGATTCTTCCTATGAATTCCGCAACCGCGCGGAGGCGTTGCCGCCGAACATCGGGATCCGGTTCACCGCGAGTACCACGGCGAAGGTGATGACCAGCATCGCAATGCCCAGCACCGAGATCGCGGCGAGATCGCCGCTTTCGTTGAGATCGTAGATCAGCACGCTGAGCACCTTGGTCTGCGAGGTGAACAGCACGATCGCAGCCGACAGTTCGCGCATCACGCCGATGAAAATAAAGCACCAGGTCGCGATCACGCCGGTGCGCAGCAGGGGCGCCGTGATCTGCAGCAGCGACTGCAGCCGGGTCGCACCGAGAATGCGGCTGGCGTCTTCGAGTTCGGGGTGGATGGTCGCGAACGCCGCCTGCAATTGCTGATAGGCCGACGGCAGATTGATGGTGAGAAACGCGATCAGCAGGATCCACAGCGTGCCGTACAGCACGAAGGGCGGCCGCGTGTAGCTTAGGAACAGCCCGACGCCGAGCACGATGCCGGGCACCGCCACCGGCGCGGTCGCGAGAAAGCCGAGCACGCGATAGCCTCCGATGACGCGGCGGGTCGTGACATAGGCGATGACGAGCGCGAGGATGGTGCCGACGGTTGCGGTCGAGGCGCCCAGGATCACCGTGTTCTTGAGCGCGAGCTGGGTCGACGACAATTCGGTGAACACGAACACGATGTTATGCAGCGTCAGTGTGGAGGGCGTCACCAGCGTGGTGGCGTTCGGCGAAAACGCCGCATTGAGCAGCGCGAGATAGGGCAGGAACACGGGGTTGAGCAGCACGATGAGGCACAGCGCCAGCGCCGCCCAGCGCCAGCCCTTCAACTCGACCTTGCGCGGCGCGCCATATTTGCCGCCGACCACCGAATAGCCGCGGCGTCCCAGCAGGAATTTCTGGCCCTGCAGCAGCAATATCGTCAGCAGCAACAGCGGCACGGCGGCGGCGGCGGCGAGCTCCAGCTTTGGCGGATACTGGAACAGGCTCCAGATTTTCGTGGTCATGGTGTGGAAACCGGCGGGCAGCGCCAGGATCGCGGGCGATCCGAACAGCGTCATGGCCTGCAGGAACGCGATCAGCGCGCCCGCGACCAGCGCGGGCAGCGCCAGGGGAATCGTGACGCGGCGCGCCGTGGTCCAGGCCTTGCCGCCGAGAATGGCGGAAGCATCCTCGAGTTCGCCCGGCATGTTGTCGAGCGCGTTGGCGACCAGCACGAACACGAACGGAAAGGTGTAGCAGGAAATCACGAAGATGATTCCGGTCATCGAATAGATGTCGAACAGATGCGCATCCGATTCGGCGCCGGTCATGAAACGATAAAGCTGGTTCAGCAGCCCGCTATTGGGCGCCGCCAGCAGTTCCCAGGCGACCGCGCCGAGAAACGGCGGCGTCACGAACGAGGCGGTCACCAGCGCGCGGATGAATTGACGCCCGGGCATGTCGGTGCGCGATACCAGCCATCCGATCGGGGCGGCGACGATGCAGCAGATGAAGGCGGACGTGGTGGCGATGATCGCCGTGGTCAACAGCGGATCGAGGAAATCCGGGTTTGTGAACAGGGTGACGAAGTTCTGCAGCGTTGGATGCCGCGCGCGGTCGGTGAAGGCATAGACCGCCAGCCACGACAGCGGCAGCACGATCAGCGCGATCAGCACGGCCGCAAACAGCCACAGCACCGGCCTGGTCCAGTCGATGCGCGGTTTGGGGGCGATGCTGGTGGTAAGGGTCATGCGAAAATTCCTTGGTCGTCGTCGCTGCGCGGCGCGCTCTCAAGCTCCCTCGCCCCGCCCTTGCGGGGAGAGGGTTGGGGTGAGGGGCTCTCTCCGCGCATACGGTGAGTGATGAGTATGCGGAGGCTCCCCCTCACCCGGATCGCATCTCCGATGCGATCCGACCTCTCCCCGCACGCGGGGAGAGGTGAGAGAAGATCGCGCACCATCGCGTTCATGCGCTACACCCGAAACAGCTTCGCATAGCGCGTCTTGATTTCTTCCGTCATCGCTTCCACACCGGCCGCGTCCTCCTTCATCAGCTTGATGTCGGAAAGCTTGCGGCGTCCGGGCTTCGACTGCACTTGTGCATGCGCCGAATACTGCGCCGTGTAGTCGGTAAAGAATTGCTGGGTTTCGCGGGTGTGCAGCCAGGCCTGGAACAGTCGTGCGGCATTGGGATGCGGCGCGGTCGCAAAGATGCCGGTCGGCCCCGATATCGTCGGCGCACCTTCGGTCGGATAGACCGGCTCGACGGGCTGGCCTGCTTCCTTGAACAGCACCACGCCATATTCGTTGCCGTCGGCCATCACCGCGCGCTCGCCGAGCGCGAGCTTTTTCGGCGGGTCGGTCGACGACTGCACCTGCATCACGCGTTGCTTCGACAGCTTCTCCAGGTATTCCCATCCCAGTTCGCGCACGATCTGGAAGGTCGCGGTCATGATGGTGCCGCTGTAGGCGGGATGACCTTTTACCATCTTGCCGGCCCATTTCGGGTCGAGCAAATCCGCAAAGCTCCTGGGCGCGTCGTCGGGCTTCACCATGTTGGTGTTGTAGGCGATCGACGACAAATAGATTCGCGACGTCGCGGACATGCCGTCGGGATCGCGAAACTGGGGGAGGAAATGCTGCGCGACCTCTTCGGGGACGAACGGCATCAGCCAGCCGTTCTTCTTCCAGGAGATAAAATGCGATGCGTCGGACGAGTTGATGATATCGGCGGCGTGGATGTTGCTATCGAATTCCTGGGCAACGCGCTGGAACAGCCGCTCGGAGCCGGAGCGCTCGATCTGCACGGAGATGCCGGGATAGGCCGCCTCGAACGCCTTGCCGAGCTTTTCGCCGACCGGAAGGTCCATCGACGAATACAGGATCACCTTGGCTTCTTTCTTAGCGGCCTCGATCAGTTGCGGCGTGATCGCAACCGGCGGGGGCGGCTCGGCCCGAACCGGCGCCGCAAAGATGGTGCCAAGCGCAAGCGCGCCCGAACCCTTCAGGATGTCGCGTCTGGAAAGCTTTTTTCTTTTCATCCCGTCCTCGGTTCGTTTCTTGTTATCGGCTCAGCGCCCGACAGCGGTCGGGCGGCAAGGTCAGCCAGACCTCGCTGCCTTTGGCGACCGCGGTCTCGGTCGGTGTGGTGATGCGCAAGGCGGTGCCGTCGGCGGTTTCGACCATGTAGTCGCGCGCGGCGCCGAGATAGACCTGGCGCGTCACGGTGGCCTTGACCACGTTCTGCGGCGACGGCGGCGTCTGGGTCGAGAGCTGGACGTCATGCTGGCGGATTGCCACCGGCGCACTCTGGCCGGCGTTGAGTTTTGCGCCGACCACCTGCAGGGTCGCGCCCGCAAACGAAACGTGGTTTTCGTCCAAGGCGGTGCCCTTGATCACGTTGCTGGCGCCGATGAAGCGCGCGACGAATTCGGACTCGGGCCGGGCGTAGATGTCTTCGGGCGTGCCGAGCTGGTCGATCCGGCCCGAATTCATCACCGCGATCAGGTCGGCCGTGGTCATCGCCTCCGACTGGTCGTGGGTGACGTAAACCGTGGTGTAGCGATATTCGTCATGCAGCCGGCGGATTTCGAACCGCATCTCTTCGCGCAAATTGGCGTCGAGATTGGACAGCGGCTCGTCGAGCAACAGCGTCTCCGGCTCGACGATCAGCGCGCGCGCCAGCGCCACGCGCTGTTGCTGCCCGCCGGACAGTTCGCCGGGATAGCGCTGCGCCAGCGCTTCAAGCTTGGTCGTGCCCAGAATGGCCGCGAGCTTCTTCGCAATCGTCTCGCGGCCCATCTTCCGCAGGCGCAGGCCGTAGACGATGTTTTCCGCGACCGTCATATGCGGCCACAGCGCGTAGCTCTGGAAGATCATCGACATGCTGCGCTGCTCGGGCGGCAGCGTGCGCGCTTTCGACGAGACCAGGCGGTCGCCGACCTTGATCTCGCCGTCGGAGGGTTCCAGAAAGCCCGCTATCAGCCGCAGTGTCGTGGTCTTGCCGCAGCCGGATGGCCCGAGCAGGCAGACCAGTTGCCCATGATCGATCCGCAGCGAGACGTTATCGACCACCGCAAGCGATCCAAAGCGCTTGGTCAGGCCGCGCAAATCAACGGACGCCAATCCTGTCACTCCCTATATTCGCGCATTCAATTTATTAAGAATACGCGCGCGCCGTTGCAGGCTGCCTTATTTATCGTCGGATCAATATAAGCACTAAAAGTGACGCGCCGAAAAGGCTTGCACGCCTAAAGTCTGAGCGTCGGCCTGCAATTCTCTCACATTGTGAGAGAACCCGTAGGATGGGTAGAGCGAAAGCGAAACCCATCATAATCATGGTGCAATTTGATGGGTTTCGCCATCGGGCCGGCCGAAGGCCGGACCCGTTGGCTCTACCCATCCTACGAACTACCAAAGACCAGGCAGGGAAATCTCACGCACCCACACTTTCACCGAGCCACTCGATCGCGGCCTCGGCTCCGCCCTTGCCGTGGGGGATGTCGAGCGCCTTGAGGGCGACTTCGATGACGCTGAGCGTGCCCAGGATCATCGGGGCGTTGACGTGGCCCATATGGGCGATCCGGAACGCCTGGCCCTGCAGGTCGCCGATCCCGACGCCGAGCACCACGCCGCATTTTTCCTTGCAATAACGATGCAGCGACACCGGGTCGTTGCCGTTCATCACGACCGTCGTGACCGTGTTCGAGCGCTCATGCGCTTCCGCAACATTGAAGCCGAGTACCTGGCCTTCGGCCCAGACCGCGACCGCGCGCCGCACCGCTTCGGCGAGCAGGCGATGACGCAGGAAAGCGTTTTCGAGCCCTTCCGCAAGCAGCATGTTGACGGCCTGGCGCAGCGCGAACAGCAGATGCACCGGCGCTGTGCCGGCATATTTGCGGTAATGCTCGGGACCCTCGCGTTCGGTCCAGTCCCAATAGGGTGTGCGCATGTTGGCCGTCTTGTGCACCTCGCGGGCGCGGTCGCTGGCAGCGACGAATCCTAAGCCCGGCGGCGTCATCAGGCCCTTTTGCGAGCCGGACATCGCGACGTCGATGCCCCATTTATCCATTTCGAACGGCATGCAGCCCAGCGACGCCACGGTGTCGACCATGAACAGCGCGGGATGGCCGCATTCCTTGATGACCTTGCCGATCGCTTCGATGTCGTTAAAGACGCCTGAGGCCGTATCGACCTGCACCGCGAGGATCGCTTTGATCTTGTGATCCTTGTCCTGCCGCAAGCGCGCCTCGACTTCCGCCGGACGGATCGCACGGCGCCAGTCGCCTTTCAGCACCTCGACATCGGCGCCCATCGCGGTGGCGGCGCTGCCCCAGCCGATCGCAAAGCGGCCGCTTTCCAGCACCAGCACCTTGTCGCCGCGCGACAGCACGTTGCTCAGCGTGGCTTCCCACGCGCCATGGCCGTTGGCGATGTAGATGTAGGATTGTCCCTTGGTGGCGAACAGTTTGCTGAGCTCGGCGAGCAGGGTTTCGGTCAGCTCCACCATCTCCCTGGAATAGATGTCCAGCGCCGGACGATGCATCGCCTGCAGCACTTCGTCGGGCATGGTGGTGGGTCCGGGGATGGCCAGAAATTCCCGGCCCGCGCGAACGGTCATTTTCATTATTCCTTAGTCGGTGGAAGGCGGAAGCTAGGTGGTTGGAGATAATTGCGAGGGTTCAAGTGAGAGCATCATCATATTGGATCGAGACCGTCATTGCGAGCGCAGCGAAGCAATCCATCTGTGCCAAAATGACGGCCTATGGATTGCTTCGTCGCTTGCGCTCCTCGCAATGACGGGGATAGAGCACCCTATTTCCCCATCGCTTCGGCGACCGCATGCCAGATCTGATCCTTGATCTCGGTGGCCGCGGGGCTCGGGATCGTCACCGCGGGGCCGTCGCGCTTGCGGCAGGCCTCGACCAGCCGCAGCACCCAGATCTCGCCGTCGGTATAATAGAGGTCGCCACCGCCGTTGCGCCCGGTCAGGGTTGGGCCGATGCCGGTCACCTGATATTTCGCGTCCACCATTCCTGCGTTTTCCAGGTCGGCGGTGAGCACGGCGCGTTCGGCATCGAGGTCGGGGCTGATATGATGCGTCACCGCGACGGTATATTTGCTGACGCCGACGCCGCGATCCTCGGTCGCCGCGCCCAGCCATACCGGGCGCTTCTCCGCGCCCTGGTCCAGCACCTTCCAGTAGCGCACGTGATTGCGGCGATCGGCACTGGCGCCGATCGGCTTTTCGAACGCGAGGTCTTCCCGCCGGCCGAGATAATAGAGATTGCTGACCGGCGCGTCCTTGTAGGGGCGATCGAGCAGCACGCTGCCGACGATCTCGATCGACGATTTCAGCGTGATCGGATCGGCCGGATACCAGCCCGCTTCGTGCATGGCGCAGACCACGTCATGCTGATCGCCGACCAGGCCGACATTGATCGGGTCGCCGGGAATGCCCTGCCCGGTCCGCGTCACCATCGGCAGATTTTCAAGGCCTTTCTGGTGTTCGTAGTGCGTCCAGAACAATGGCAGCACCAGATAGGCGAGCAGGGTGTACGCCAGCACGACGCCGAGCGCGACCAGCAGAAAGCGCTCCAGTCGCGAACGCTCCGGAGGTAGCGGGGCCAGCAGATCGTCGTAGAGGTCGCTCATGGGCGAAGTCTAGCGCGTTTTTTTGTAGGCGGGGCTTCATCCTTCGAGACGCGGCTTACGCCGCTCCTCAGGATGAGGTCCTCTACCCACAGGACCAGATATTAAACCCTCATGGTGAGGAGCGCGTCTTCGCGCGTCTCGAACCATGAGGCCACAGACAGCTCTATCGCCGCGTCTCGCGGCAGCCGGCGGCTTCGGCTTCGTCGACCGAGCAGAACCAGCGCGTGCCCTTGGAAATTTTCATCTCGATCTTGGCGTACCAGCGGCTGGTCGGCTGATGGTAGATGCATTCCCCTGAACGATTCACGTTGCCCTTGATGGTGCAATCGGGCGACGGCGCGACCGATCCGGACGCCGATGCCAGCAGGATCGTCGAGGCATTTTCCGGCGGCTTGGCGGCGCCCAAAATCGTCGTCTTCTTGTTGCGGGCGCGCCAGTCCCACGGCGCGATGAACGCGCCCTGCCACATCCCGGCCTTGGCCTCGCGCGCGGCCTTTTCCTCGGCGTCGTAATCGTGCGAAAACCGCGCATAGGCCAGCGCCCAGCCGCTCGCCACCAGCCATTTCTGGATGTCCTCGCCGTCAACTTCGCAGTGCGCGACGATGCGGCCGCGCCGATCGGTGGTGCGGGTATGGCAGGTCCAGCTTTTGCCGCCGGCATGCTTGATCAGCTCGTCGCGCGCCGCAACCCCGCAGGTCCAGCGTTCGCCATGGGTGTTGAGGCAAAGCTGGTCGGTCGACGGCGCGTCGACGCCGCCGAGGCGGATGCGGCTGTTGCCGATCTGGATCTGGTCGCCCTCGCGGATCTTCGGCACGCCGGTGATATCGGCCGCGCCGGCCAAAGCGGGCGGCAGCATGAGCAGAATGGCTGTGAGCAGCGTCTTCAGTTTCATCGGCAATCCCGGCAACGGATAAAGTGCTGGGCGAATTGTGCGGACAATGAGGCGGTCTTGCCAGAGCCAGACCGCCGCACGGCTGTCAACTTCCCGTCATTGGTCCAAATGTTTGCCGTCATTGCGACCCGTTGGCTCCTCGCAATGACGGCTGATAGTTCAGCCTCCCTTCCCACCAGCCCGCATCATCACACCCCTTGCCAACGCCAGCCCCATCAGCACGAAGGCCGAGGTCACCTCGGGGCCGCCGACCAGGATCCGAGTCGGCGTCTTCATCTTGTTCCATTCATAGGCCTTGTAGGGGCCATGCCGGCCGCCTTCGCCTGTTTGCGCGACGATGCAGGCGAGCGGCGCGGCAAAGCTCGCGAGCTCGGCGCCGAGATGCGCCAGCGCCATCAGCGCCAGCGCCGCGTCGAACGCGTTCATTTCGTGGGTGATGAGCTCGGTCTGCACATAGGCCAGCACCCGGATGCGGATGAACTCGAAGGTGCCGCCGGGATCGATCGCCTGCCGCGCGGCCGGCGGCAACGCGATGAAGGCGGCATAGCAGCGGCCGAAATAGGCCGAATACAATTCCGGCAGATAATAGATATGCGAGCGCGGATTTGTGAACGCGCCGCTTTCGACCAGCCGTTTCTGGAAGCCGATGATGCCGTGAACCGTTGCCAGCCGCTGCGGGGTCTCGATCACTTTCCAGCGCTTGAGATTGCGGAAACTGACTTCGAGGATGTCGAGATTGAGCGTCGGATCGAGATCGTTGCCATAGGGCCGGTCGCCGCTGAGGTTGTCGATCCAGGTGACGACGCCGCCCTCGTAATCGACATTGTCGTTCAGCGGCACGGTGACGCGCGGCTCATTGGCGCCCTCGCGCACCTGCAGGCCGCTGTAGAAATCCAGCAGCGGCTGTTCGAGGATCGGATCGTCGGAGCCGGCTTGCGTGGCGGCCGAGAACGCGCATGCGGTGGTGTCGCAATCCGGCACGTAAATGCCAAAGCCTAAATCCTGCTTGATCTGGGAGAAGAATTTTGAGAACCGCGGATGCGGCAGCGGCGCCAGCGCGGTGATGACGTTGACGGTCGAGCCGTCATGCGAGGGCACTGCTTCCGCGCTGACCTTGAGGCAGAAATCCACCATCTCCGCGATCGCGCGGCGCGCGGCGCCGGCCTGATCCACTGACGCCAGCCCGGTTTCGACAAAGCCGAGCAGCGCCTCGGTGAAGAACGCGTCGTAATAGGCCGAGCGATGGCGGATCTGCATCGGCTGCCACATCGGCTCGGCAATCCCTCGCCAGGGCGGATTGATCAGGGCGCGGGCCGGCGAATGCGCGATGAAAATCCGCGCCAGGTTGAACAGCAAGGTCGAGTTCTTGTAGCCGCGCGAATTCAGCCCGGTCAGCGCCATCACCATCTCGCGCCCGCCCATGTCGGGATCGCCGATCAGGTTGAACGCGGCATAGGTCGGGATGAAGCCGTTGTTCGAAAACGACCGCAACAGATGCGCGCCGCAGGTCCGGATCGTGCGCTCGATCTCGGCCATATCGGGTACGCGTCCGGGTGCGGGTGCCGGCTTTGGCTGCGGGTGCCGGACCTCGATACTGTCCATGAGTTCCGCCACAGGCTGACCGATCGCGGCCCAGTCCGGCGCGTCGTCGTCGCGGGCAGAAAGCAGCGCCTCGCGCAGCCGCTGCAGCCTCCCCTCGTCGCGCAATTGCGGCAGGCCGGTGCGGCGCAGCAGCGACCGCAGCGCCGGATTGCCCAGCGCGGTTTTGTAGAACTTGCCGAGATGGGCGTCGCCGTAGTCCAGCAGCAGGGGATCGCAGACGTCGTACAGCGAGGGACCGTCCTTTCGGGCGGTCAGCGCGCGAAAGGCGGCGCCGGCGATGGTGTGAAAGCCCATGAAGTCAAATTCCGCACTCGCCGTTCCGCACGCCCCCGCCAAGCCGCACCCCCACTGGTGTCGGCTTTTCGGAACCTGCAAGCGCTTCAAAAATTATACGAACAGCAGGGAAATACAAATGTGATCGAAGTCACGGAAAAGCCCCCGTTTCTGGCGTGTAGTGGCCCCGTCAGGGGTTCGCGGGCGTCAATTTTTATCAAGCAATATCAGTAGCTTACCTCATTAATACAGATCGGTGTTGCCCTCCGGGGCTGAATGAGGTTAAGGGTTTCCTTGTTGCGATGCCGCAAATTGCTCACAATTCGACGGCACACACTTCGCAACCCCTAAAACCCCGGACGGTACTGGCGCGACTAACTTGGCGCGCGTCTTGAGAAGTGCCTCTGGATAACGATTGGGAATGAAACGCGATGAATGTCAGGCAGCTCCGCATTTCCCGCCGCTCGGTCGCCATTGCGACCGCGCTGGTCGGCATGGTGTCGCTGGCGATCGGCGCCCATGCCGCGCTGAACAAGCGCTCGCTCGACGCCGCCAAGGCGATCGCGACCGAACAGAACAGCGATTCCGCCAGGAAGACCTCCCGCCTCGCGCTGGTGATCGGCAACGGCCATTATCCCGACGCGGCAGCACCCCTGGCCCAGCCGATCAATGACGCCCATGGCCTGAGCGCGGCATTGCGCGGCAATGGTTTCGACGTCGACGTGGTCGAAGACGCCACCAAGGACGACATGGCCCGCGCCATCGGCCGCCTCAAGAGCAAGATCGGGCCGGACACGGTGGTGATGCTGTTCTTCGGCGGCTACGGCGTCCAGGTCGGCCGCGAGAGTTTTATGATCCCGGTCGATGCCGCGATCTGGAAGGAAGCCGATGTCCGCCGCGACGGCGTCAGCGTCGAGTCGGTGCTGGACGCGATCATGGAGCAGGGCGCCAAGGCAAAACTGGTCGTGCTCGACGCCTCGCGCCGCAACCCCTATGAGCGCCGCTTCCGTTCGTTCTCCCACGGGCTGGCCCCGATCAGCCCGCCGGAAAACACGATTGTGCTGAGCGCAGCGACGCCGGGCAAGGTGGCCGACGATTCCAGGGGCCAGTACAGCGTGCTGGTCGCCGAACTCCTGAATAATTTGACCGCCCAGGCCGGCGCCGAAAGCGCCTTCAACAAAACCCGCGTCGCGATCTCCCGCGCCAGTGAAGGCGAGCAGGTCCCGTCGGTGTCGTCCTCGCTGCTGGAAGACATCCGCATCGGCGGGTGAGGCCAAAGCCCAACTCCATCAACCCGTCGTCCCGGGCTTGACCCGGGACCCATATCCACAGGCCTTCGTGGTTACGCCGGGCTGGTGCTCCAGCCTTTCTCAACAATCGATATCGGCAGCTATGGGTCCCGGCTCAAGGCCGGGACGACGCTGATACAAGCCGCGATCCATCAAGCCCGGGACGACGCGGATAAATCGTGCCTGCTTACCTCGCATCCGCCCGCTCTCTTTCTGCAACCGACGACATAGGTAACAGTTCAGCCCGACGACATAGGTAACACAATTCTCGTTTCGTTCAGGTCTGCTGTTTTTGTGGCTGTGGACCCTGTGGGCGATGCTCTTGCATCGTCCACAAGTCCACAGGCCTGTTTGGGTTTTCGCAGGCGGTCGTCGCGGTGGGCGATCGTGCCGAGCACGATCGGGCCGTAGCAGACCGTCCATCCAGCGGCATCGTGTTCGCAGAGGCCGACCGGCTCGCCGATCAAGGCCCCGCTGATGTAGATCGTTTGGCCCTGCCATTTGATCTCGCCGTTATGACGCACCCGCCGCACTTCGCAGTCACCGTATTCCGGCTCGCGCAAGACGCCGTCGAAGCGGCGCGGCGAGGAGGTATAGTGATCGGCCGGCGTGTCATCGTCGAGCGACTCGTGCGGACGCTGTTCGTTGTAGATGCGCTGGAAGTTCCGCAAGCGCTTGAGCTGCTCGCGCAGGCTGTGCGCCGGTGGACTGGCGGTGTCCTGCAACAGCGTCAGATGCATCCGCTCGTGGCGGCCATTCTGCTGCGGTTTGCCGGGCGCAATCCGCTCCGGCAGCACGCCCGCCTTGATCACCTTGACCGACAGTTGCGAAAGCCCGCCGGCACCGCGCGACGCAAAGGGCGGACCGTTGTCGGAACGCAGCCGATGCGGCAGGCCGAACTCGCGGAAGGCGGCCTCCACGACCGGCCAGACGTGCGCGGTATCGGTACGCGTCATCGCCTGGCAGCGCAGCAGATACCGGCTATGGGCATCGGTCAGCGTCAGCGGTTCGCAGCATTTGCCGTCCCCCGTCATGAACCAGCCCTTGAAGTCGATGCACCACACCTCGTTGGCTGCCGTGCATTCCGCAAACGGTGCGCTCGAGGGCGGGCTGCGGCGGCGCAGCTTCCGCTTTACCGTCAATCCCTGGCGGTCGAACAAGGCTCCGATCGTGCTCGCCGCAGGCCATTCGAGCGCCGGCGCCCGACGTTCCAGAAAAGCCAGAACCTTCCGGGGTCCCCAACTCGGATGCGCCCGCCGCACCGCAAGGCAGCGTTCGGCGATCTCCTCGCCAATCGCCTGGGGATGATGCAGCGGCGCACGTGGGCGGTCCCACAGACCCTCAACACCGGCTTCCTGATAACGCTCAAGCCACTTGTATCCGACCCTTCGGCTCACGCCGAACCGCCGGCATACCGCCGCAAACGACTCCTCGTGCTCCTCCGCCGCAATCACAAAGCGCATCCGCTCGTCCACCGCACAGGTCTCCATCCAAACCATCGGCAAGGCCCTCCCTGCCGATCACTTGACCTGTTACCCATGTCGCCGGTCTATTGTGTTACCTATGTAGCCGGTTTGGACCCTCTTCACCTCTCCCCTTGTGGGAGAGGTCGGCGCGTAGCGCCGGGTGAGGGGTTACGGTCCCTCGATAGACCTGAACCCCTCACCCGAATTGCTGCGCAATTCGACCTCTCCCTCCGGGAGAGGTGCAACCCGCCGCGCGTTCCGAATTCCTGCCCCTACTTCCCCTCCGCACTCGTCACCGGCCGCACCGGATCGCCCTCGCGCAGCAGCGCCCCCGCGCGGGCCACCACGATGTCGCCTTCCTGGATGCCGCCGGTGGCGCCGCCGGTGATCTCGACCTGTCCGGCCGACATCAATCCGGTTTCCACCCGCCGCGTCTCGATGCGGTTGTGCCGCACCACCTGCACCACGGTGCCGGCGGTGGAATAGAGGATCGCGGTGAGCGGCACCGCGACGCCGCAGCTCTGCCCGGTCTTGATCTGCGCCCGGCCGGACGAATTCACCAACAGCCGCCGGTTGGTGGTGATGCCGATGAACACCTGGCCGAGCTGGCTGTTGGGCTCGACCGTGGTCGATATCCGCCGCACCTTGCCGTCGACATCGCCGGCGCCGATGATCTTGATCCGCGCGGTCTGGTTGCCCTGGAGCTTGGCGATATCGCGCGTCGGCACCAGGCCGACCAGATCGAACTCGCTGCGCGCGATGATCGAGAACAGCGGCTCGCCCTTGCCTGACGCCATGGCGCCGATCGCCGCCGTCGTGGCTGCGATGGTGCCGGCGACCGGCGCCTGCACCGCGACCGAGCCGCCTTCGGGCAGCGTCAGCCGCGCCAGCACCTGGCCGGCGCTGACGGTGTCGCCGGCATCCGCCAGCACCTCGGCGACCTTCAGCCCCATGCGCTCGGGCCGCACCTGGGTCTCCTCGCGCGGAATGATGGTGCCGGTCACCTCGACGATATTGGCGAAACAGGACTTTGTAGCCTTCAGCACCGTGACCGTCGCACCCTTGGGCGCGGCCTCGGCGTCGTCGGCGGCGAGGGAGGGGCGCGCGGCGAGGGTGAGCAGGCCCGCGAGGAGGAGGGCGGCGAGGGTTGGCGAAGGGTGCGCGGGGAGGGTGGGCATTGGCGGTGCGTTCCCGGTTTCGGGATTATCGATAGCAGAGGGGTGGCGGGGGAGGAAAGCGGGAAGGGAAATGCGAGACTAATCGATCAAGCTGGAATGCGGCGTTTGCTTCTCGGCGTTTGCTTAGATCTAGGTGCGGAGGCTCGTTGAGCCCTAATGCGGTCCAGTAGAACGCTTGCCGGCTCGTCGTCCGGGTCCTGCGGCACCAATTCGCCCTTGAAGGCCTTGGTGAGGATGGCGGACTCCAGCCGATCGAGCAGCGCGCACCCGCGCGCGGCCTCGCCTTCGAGACGACTTGCGCGAGCAAGCGCTCGCTTGATCCGAACGATAATTTCTCTCTGCTCTTCCCGTGGTGGAAGGGCGATATGAAGGGCCCGAATTTCAGGAAAATAGATGGTCGTATGCGTTGAACCCATCCCGAACCTACGGATGTCCTCTCCTTCTGCCATGAGCGCATACATCAAATACTCGGGCAGCAACGCATCAGTGCACGTCCACGTCGCGAAGTCCTGGCTGGTAGACATACTTCGACCCATGATCGTGACGTAACCGACGGAAGCTGTGCGAGAGAGGCAGACCGTGCCTGACGGAAGGAGACGTGCTGACGAGTTGGCAAGTCCGGCTTCGGAGATCGTTTGGACGGTTTCCTCGATGTATCTGCCGTGATGAGCGCCCGCGTCACGAATGCCGATCCAAGGCACCCCTCCGTCCCAATACGATAGTTGCGATCGACTAGGCGTATGGCCGGTCTCCTGCTTGGCCACGCGCAAGAGCGGAACCCATTTCCAGCCATTTGGAAGGCCAGTTCCGGGGTCGTTAACGGCTAGACCTGCAGCGCCAGGAATCGTCTTGTCAGTTGCTTCTCGACCGCCGCGTCCTTGTTGTGGCACCGGGACCGCACGGAGCAAGGCCTCTACAGGCAGGACGTTCGTCGCCTTAGCCCGCCAATCCTCGGTAAGCTGACCCATTACACCTGCGCGAAGAGTTAAGAGTTGAAAACGGTCAGTAAGCCGTGGGCTGCGATCTAGCTCCGCCCGCGCGCGGGCGAGACGAGCGGTCAGCACATCCAGCTTCGCAACAATGCGGCTTTGCTCGGCGGCAGGTGGCAACGCAATTGAAGCCGCTAAAACGTCACGATCGCCAATCGCCGGATACATCGTACTGAGCTGCACCCGGTTCTGTTGACACCTGCTTAAGCTAATCCAGCCTGCTGCTCGAACTCCATAGGGCTCAAATATCCGATCGTCGAGTGCCGGCGTTTCGGATTGTAGAAGCGCTCAATATAATCGAAGACGTCAGCCTTGGCGTCATCCCTCGTTCGGTACACTCTGCGCGTAGTCCGCTCGGTCTTCAATGACGAGAAGAAGCTCTCCATCGCCGCGTTATCCCAGACGTTGCCTGACCGGCTCATCGAGCAGACGACGCCGTGATCGGCCATCAGCCGCTGGAACTGTTCGCTGGTGTATTGGCTGCCGCGATCGGAATGATGCAAGAGCGCGTCCGGTTTGCCCCGTCGCCAGATCGCCATCACCAGGGCGTCAGTGACGAGCTGGGCCGTCATCGCTGCGTTCATCGACCAACCAACCACACGGCGGGAGAAGAGATCGACGACAGCGGCAACATAGAGCCAACCCTCCGCTGTCCACACGTACGTGAAGTCAGCGATCCATTTGCGGTTGGGAGCGGACGCATCGAAGCTGCGGTCGAGCACGTTGGGAGCGACGGCGGCGACCTGCCGCTCACCCAGATCGGGCGGCAGTCGCCGCCGTCGTGGACGGGCTTTGAGAGCCTGTAGCCGCATCAAACGCTCGATCCGATGCAGTCCACACAACCCGCCTTCCGCCAACATGTCGTGCCACACTCGCCTCGCGCCATAGGTTCGATCGCTGGCGAGGAAACTGGCGCGAACCTTCGCGCCCAACTCCTCATCGCTCCGGCTGCGTTGGCTGCGCGGCCGTGTCAGCCAGGCATAGAACCCACCCCGCGAGACACCGAGCGCCCCGCACAACCATTCCGCCGGCCAGATCCCCCGGTGCTTCGCGATGAAGGCGAACTTCATGTTGATTCCTTCGCGAAGTAGGCCGCGGCTTTTTTTAGGATGTCCCGTTCGGCTCTCAGCTTGGCGACCTCGCGCTTGAGCTGCGCGATCTCCAACTGCTCCGGCTTCATCTGGCCCTGGCCGGGGAATGCATGCTGCGGATCGTCCGCCAGCTGCTTCACCCAATTGCGCAACTGCGTTGGATGAACGCCAAGGTCTGCTGACGCCTGCGCATACGACACGCCGCGCTCCTTGATCAGGCGTACAGCCTCAAGCTTGAACTCTCGCGTAAACTGCCGTCTCTCCATGACACACCTCCTGCTCCATAAAACACCTAACTCGGTGTCCTCGGAACCGGGTGCAGCTCATACCGTCGGATGCCAACGTCATGGCATCAATGAAATCTTGCGAAATAACTCGTCTGAAGATGAAGCCGGATTCAATTTCCTTTGAGGGTCGAAGGACGCAGATGCCGGTCGATGTAAGTCCCCCATGCAGCTCCGCAGGCACGGTCGCTATGTTCTTAAGATAGGGACGAACCGTCGAGAAGAGTACGTCGCCCACACGTATCCGACGGCGCGCTCGAGAAGGCGCATCGCGTCCCAGAATTATCTTTGGGTCGACTATCTGCAGGCGGCGATTGTCTATCGAACCTATGTCAACGTAACGAAACTCTTCAGCGGGACGCTTCGTTGGATCGTCAGTTTCGATTGGGTCGACGATCTCGCCTAACTTCGTCTGTATCCACCCTCTCGGTAGGCTCACTCTGCCGCCTCCTCGATTGCGGGTGCGATTACGTCAACCCCGAGTTCTTCCACCAGCGCGCGGACTTCTACCAGCGCCGCTGAAAGATGCAATTCGATCGCTGCAGCGATGTCTTCCGGTGTTTCAAGTCCATCTTCTGGGTCGCCGCTGGTATCCTTAAGCCAGCTAATATCGAGATTGTCGCTGCGCGCGGCAATTTCCTCGCGGGTGAAGCGGCGGAAACGGCCGGCTTCGCCTTCGTCTTTCCGGTCCGCCCAGCCGAGTGGATCATTCCCGAAGGCTCGCACGAACTCGTCGAAGTCTGCCTCTTTCAGCGGATTGGTCTTGCCATAGGCCGGTGCACCGGAGCGCATGTCATATATCCATACGGCCTTGGTGGCATCCTCGGTGGGAGCCTCTTCATCAGCGCGAGTAAAGAATATTACATTGGTCTTCACACCCTGAGCGTAGAAAATTCCGGTCGGCAGCCGCAAGACGGTGTGCAGATCGCACCAGCTCATCAGCCGCTGGCGTAGTAGTTTCCCGCGGCCATCATCAAACAGCACATTGTCCGGCACCACCACCGCCGCACGACCACCCAGCTTGAGCGCGCGAATACAATGCTCGACAAAGGGCAGTTGATAGGAGGAAACGCGGTCGGTGATGGTCAGGTCGTCACGAGTTGGCGGGCCGCCCGCCGGCCCGAACGGTGGATTGGTTAGGATCAGATCGGCCTCTTTGTACTTGGGCTGCATACCGCTAGGTGACAGCGTATCGGCAAGATTTAGATGATCTGGGTCGATCTTGTGCAAGTGCAGGTTCATCAAGAGCAACCGGAATGTATCCTGCACGTTTTCCAGACCGCGCAATGCCGACTGCAATTGGAATGTTTGCTGCTTCGGTGACAGTTCGAAATAGTCATCCGTTGCCGCACGCATAGCGTGGTCCGCCGCAATCAGGAAGCCGCCAGTACCTGCGGCCGGGTCCTGAATGACTTCGCCGGCTTTCGGCTGCATCAGCTGGACCATCACCTCAATCAGCACGCGCGGAGTAAAATACTGGCCCGCGCCGCGCTTGGTCTCCTCGGCCATCTTCTGCAAGAGACCCTCATAGGTATCGCCAAAGGCGTCGCGTTCCTCGCTGAACCAGTGCAGGCCGTCGATTGCGTCTATCAGCTTGCGCAGATTGGCGGGCTCGCGGACGATGGTGGCTGCGTTCTGGAAGATAGCGACCACCGAACGGTCGGCGATCTTGGTGCCGTCGCCTAGATCGATCAGCGCCTGACGATAGCGTTGCAGCACCTCGGTCTCGCTAGCAGATTTGAGCGCGACCCAGCGATATTGCTCCGGGATGCGGCTTTCGTCCTTCTGTTCTGAAGCCATTTTCAGGAACAGCAGGTAAGTGAGCTCGGTGACATACTGCTGGTAGGTAACGCCATCCTTTCGCAATAGCGCACATAACCGCCAAAGGCGGTTTACGAGGTCAGCGGAGGGATTCATTTCGTAACTCGCTTCATGCGACCTGGTTGTCCCAAATCGCGGTGTTGAGGTCTTTCAGCACATCACCTAGCCCGTGATCGAACTCGCGGTCCACTGTTTCGAAGCCCCCCGCCTGTGCAAACAAGGGATCGGAGAGGATTTCAGGATCACCCACAGGCTGGGCTTTGAGCACGCGCCCAATGCGGATGAGCCACTGTCTCTGCTTGGCTGTCCAGTTACGGCCGGCGATAATTCGTTGGACGCCGTTTTCGACCCTCGTCTCGTATGGAACCAGCGGGTCGCCGATCGCGGCCTGCCGCACGAAGCCGATGATGTGGGCGGCGATATCGGCGTTGCGCGCCCGGCCGTAAGCCTGGCGAAGGTTGGCTTCCGAGAAACCGTTTTCATCCAGCAATACCGCGAGCGCCTTCAGCTCCTTGCGGGTGAGTTCGCGCGGCTTTTGTGTCGCTGCAACCAGCGCGGGCGCGGCGTTCATGTTGGCGCGAACGAAGGCCTCGAAACTCTCGATGTAATCGCTTGGGCTAGCCTTGCCGCCATAATCATCCTCGACGCTTACCAGCTCATCCTCATGTTCGGAAATGTACATGCCGTCGCCCTTGCGGGCCGGGTTAGCGGCATCGAGAATCGACGCCAGCAATGGATGTTGTTTGAACAGAGCGAGGGTGTCTATCGCCGGCGCAGATTTCAGCTTGTCAGCAAGATCGGTAAGGGGCCCGAGCACGATCTCCAGCGTCTCGCGCCGCGCGGCACCGATGTGCTTGATGCTTTGTCGTAGCTTGACGATAATCTGGTCGCGCACGAAGGCGCGATCTTCGTCAGTTGAGGCGCGTTCAAGGTCGCCCGCAAGGGTGGTAAAGGATAGTGCCGGGTTGACGACCACGGGCCGCATATCGGTGACTTCCTGAAGATTGGCGTAGATGTCGACCGCGTCGAAGATGCGGAAGTATTCCTTTCCGATTTCATCGCAGCGCCGCGTGGCGCGGCCAATCATCTGGTCGTAGAGAATGCGGCTGTTGACGCGGCGGACGAAGACAAGATTGGTGATCGCGGGCACGTCGATCCCGGTAGTGAGCAGATCAACTGTAACAACATATTTCGGGCGGGGATCATTCTTGAAGGCTTTGATCCGATCGAGCGGTTTGTCAACGGAGCCGGTGATCTTCTCCACCAAATCATGCGGCTGCGGCCCATACTCCTCGGTCAGCGCGGCGCGAAGCTCTTCCACAAGTATGTCTGCATGATCGTCGCGCGCGGCGAACAGCAAGGTCTTGCCACGCTCCGATGGTGGGCAATCCCGAGCGATAGCGTCAGCTACGGCGCGATTGAACGAGCGGGTGTAGACCTTCTTGTTGAACTCAGCGACTTCGAAGTCGACCTGATCGTCGAGATTGAAGAGGTCTATCTGACCCGTGCGCGGATCGAGAATATTGACCTCTTCGCCCTGTTCGAAGCTGATGCCGGTTTGGCTCAGTGCGGTCGTGATGCGGCGTGGGGGGCGATGATCGATTAGATAGCCGTCAATAACGGCCTGCCTGTAGCCATAGCGAAAGACTGCAGGTCCAAAGATTTCCCGGGTATGCAGTGCGGGAGTCGCGGTTAGCGCTATCCGCGTGGCGTCGAAATAGTCGAGCACGCGCCGATAAGCCGAAAGGTAGTCTTCGAGGTTGCGGAAGCCAAGGTCGTCTTCCCGCAGTTCGGCGTCCAGCGTGTATCCGCGGTGTGCCTCGTCGACGATGATAAGATCATAGGTACCGGGCGTCGGACGCGTGACATCGGGGTCGTCGAAGATGCGCCGGATCATGGCTTGAACTGTTGCGACCTGGACTCTGTCGGTCGCCTCGGGAAATTTGCGTGCAAGGTCGGCTATCGGAAATACCTGATCGAATTTCAGGAAGCCGCTGGTATCCGTGGTGCTCATGGCATCGAGTGTCTGACGGCCAAGGGCGTTTCGGTCGACAAGGAATAGAATTCGACGAAAACGTTTGCGGCGGAGCAACTCATACATGAGTGCGATGGCGAGGCGCGTCTTGCCGGTGCCTGTCGCCATGGCGAGAAGGATATGCTGCTGACCGGCCGCAATCGCGGTCTCGACCGCAGCGATTGCCTCGTCCTGATAGGGCCGTAAGCCCGTGACGCCCAATTCACGGTCCGCGATCTCGCGCAGATCGTCAGTAACCTGATCGAGCCGTTCTAGAAGGTCGCGCGGCGAAAACCACTCGGAAAGCGCGCGCGGCGCGCCGCCCGCAGGCCGCGCGTCCCAAAACCAGATGCCGGACTTGGTCGCCAGTTGCTTTACATAAGGACGGCCGTTGGTGACGAAGAGGAAGGGCGCACGGAACTGGTCCAGGCCCTGAATCCACGGGCCGCCAAAGCTGGTTTCGTCCGGCGTCAGTTTGATATCCCGTGCATAGCGTTTTGCCTGCCCAAGCCGGCCCGGGACGTCCTTTACACCACGCTTGGCTTCGATCACGCCCACGCAGCGTCCCTCGATAAAGAGGGCATAGTCCACAGGGCCGCTGTCGGTTGGCCACTCGGAAATCGCAATCGACTGTCCGGGTTGAGGCCGCGTGCCTGCCGAATGTCGGAGGTTATTGCTATCGACGGTCCAACCGGCTGCGCGAAGTTGATCGTCAATCAGGATGCGGGTCGTCGCTTCGTCCAGCTCGACCTCTTCGGCCTGCCGGTTGGCAAGCTGGGTCAGCAGATCAAGCTGCACCGGCGGTGTGGCTTCAGCGTTGGTTTGTGCTGCTCTGAGAGCCGCCTCGGTTTTCCGGAGGCCGGCTTCGGTCTCGGCGGCATACTTCTCCCAGAACTCACGGTCCTGCTGGTGGGCTTCGGCCGCAGTTATGGCCTCTAGGCGAGCGGCTTCGGCTTCCTGATAGGCCAGCAGCGCTTTGGCTTCACTGTCCGAACTCGCGCGTACCTGCCCGCGCAACTCCTCAAGTTCCGCCTTCAGCGCCTTTGTGGTGTCGGCAGGTGCCGTCGGTGGCACGAACGGACCGGGCTTGAAGTTAGGCGCACCACCATAGCTTTGGTGGAACCAGATCGCGGCTGCGCGCGCGATCTTAAGCGCAGAAAGCGCCTCGGCGGTTGTCCCAAGGTCTTCATGGGCGGCGGCATTGCCCACGCGCTTCAAGTGAAAGAAAAGATCGGCGATTTCGCGCGGGAGAATCGACTTTTGTCTCAGGGTGCGCAGCACATCGTCGAAGTTCACAGCGTTCGAAGGCAAGAGCCCGTGACGGGCCGCCACGTCTTTCGCGATGAACTCGCTAAGCTGACGCAGTTTGATCAGCGTTGAGGGCGCATCATTGAAGAAATAGCGCTCGGCCAGCGCGCCAAGGCGCGCAAACCGCTCGTCCTGCGACGCGAGAAAACCGAAATTACTGGAGACCCCCATGGGGCCAAATTATAGGCTTCCCCACTAAGCTCAAGCGTTGGTTGCATTGGTGAATCTGTGTGGAACCTGAGCTTCCATTGGAAGCGGAATCAAACGCATTGCAGTGAACGTGGCAGCGTTCGGCGCGAGGCTACCGACGCTGCTGGATGGACAGCCCGGAAGCGTGATTTGCCTTGAAAACTCGTGATATCCATCTTATAATACACATCGATAATCCGGATATCACGGAGGCAAAGATGCAGGTCTCAAAATGGGGTAACAGCCTTGCGGTTCGCTTGCCGAAGGCGCTGGTCGAAGAGCTCGGGCTGAAGGAGGGGGATGAACTGAACGTGGTTGCCGCAAAGGACGGCGCCATCGAGGTCGAAACCAGGGAAGATCAGCGTCGTCGGGCGCTCGACCGAATGGCTGCGCGCAACTGGACGCTTCCTCCCGACTACAAATTCGATCGCGACGAGGCCAACGAACGGTGAGCGCCTTCTTCGACACCAACATTCTGGTCTATGCCCAGCAAACGGGCGGAAAAGCCGATCGGGCACGCGCGCTGTTCGCAGGCGGCGGCAAGCTCAGCGTACAGGTGCTCAACGAGTTCACCGCCGTTTCGCGACGCAAGCAGCGGAGAGATTGGCGCGAAATTGCCGAAGCCGTCTCGGATGTGCTCACGATGGTCGATCCGCCGCTGGCGCTCACGCTCGACCTGCACACAGCCGCGCGAGCGCTCGCCGAAGATCACCTTCTGTCGTTCTACGACGCGCTGATCCTCGTCTCGGCGATCGAGGCTGGCTGCGATATCCTCTACAGCGAAGACATGCAGCATGGCCGTACAATCGGAGGCCTCGCCATCGTCAATCCGTTTCTCGAAAGCGCACCGTAAGCGCTCAAACCCTCGTCGCAGCTCGACCGTTTTCGCACTGAAACGGCGTGCGCGCACAGCCTATTTTCCGCTGCAACTTCAACGTGATTTGGGCTGTCCAGACCTGTCGGAAAAAATATTCCGCTTGTCCCGTCGGGCAAATCAGCGCTACCAGCTCGCCCCATCCCGGCCCCCCAGAGGGGCGTATCATGATCGTCACGAACGTTGGGCATGGGATGCGGTGGACGCGGCAGCGTTGGGCGCGCAAGGCAATCGCAGGGCGGCTCCGTCAGGGGTTCGTGAGCGATCAGGCCGCGCGCTGACGAACGGCGCTGATCCCGCCTTCGCCAAAACTTCGGCGGATGGGTACCAAGCCCGTCGAGGCCTTTGGCGCGAGGCGGCCGCGTACGGCAAAATCGTGTGGTTCTGGCACCCGTTGCTGGTGTCAAGTCGGCGGAGGTTTTTGTTGGCCCGACCGGGTTCGACAAGACCGCCAATTCGCCGATGACGGTGGCAAAAGGAATTCGTCGCCGGGGAGAGCTCGATATAAGCCGTAAAGCCATCGCGCAGGGAATGCCGGATTGCCTCCGCTGAACCTGTATGCTCGTGTGCGTTTTTTCGCACAACCTTGCACACGAGACCGCGGGTGCAGCGCGCATCCGGCATTCCCTGCGCCCTCTGATGATTCAGGGCGCGAAAGTTGATGCATCCCCCGGGCGAATCGCGCCGCGGGAATGCGAAGGTGTGTTTGCAGCCGTCGTGGCTTCAGCCGTCATTGCGAGCGAAGCGAAGCAATCCATTTCGCCACGCAGAAAGAATGGATTGCTTCGTCGCTACGCTCCTCGCAATGACGGACCAAGCATTTCAGACTCCGTCATTCCGGGATGGTGCGTTAGCACCAGACCCGGAATCTCGAGATTCTCAGATGCGCAATTGCGCACCGGGGATGTGAAGGTGTGTCTATCGTCGTCATTGCGAGCGAAGCGAAGCAATCCATCTCGCCACGCAAAGAAAGAATGGATTGCTTCGTCGCTACGCTCCTCGCAATGACGGTCGGCAATGACGGCTGAAAGTTACGGCTTTCACCTCACCCCGCCGCCAGCGACATCCCCGCGCCTTGCTCGGCCTGCGCGATATGCGCGACGATCTCCGGATTGATGGTCGCCGCATGCGTGATGGGCAGCATGTGGCCGGCGCCCGTCAGATGCCGGATCTCCGCGCCGCCGATGATGGTCATGAGCCGGCCGACAACGCGCTGGGTGAGGTAGGGCGACAGGCCGCCCGACACCAGGAGCGTCGGCACCCGCAGGGTGGCGGCCGCGGCCGCTATGTCGGCTTCGGCGAACAGGCTGGTGAATTCGAACGGCAGCTTGTCGGCGTGCGCGATCAGGTGCAGGCGGGCGTCGTCGGACAGTTGCGCCGGCGGGCCGGAGCCGTTCCAGAACGCGGTGAACTTGTCGATCGCCTCCATCGCGAGGCCATTGAACATGTCCTCGCACACCTCCTGCATGAGGTGCTCGAAGCGGTCGTGCAGCCGCCGGTCCGCGGCCACGTCGCGCAGCAGCGTCGGCAGCACCGGCTCGATCAAGGTCAGGCTGCGCACGCGGCGCGCATAGGGCGAACAGGTCGCGATCTTGAACGCGACCGCGCCGCCATAGGAGTGGCCGATCAGGTGGATCGGGCCCCTGGCCTCGTCGAGGCGCGCGGCCAGCAGTTCGACCTCCTGCGCCAGCGTGCTCGGCAGCGTGGCCGGGCCGCGACTGTCGCCGTAGCCCGAAATATCGGGGGTGATGATCTGGTAGCGGCCGCCGAGTTCGATGGCGAGCTTGCTCCACTGCCGCCCCGACCCGAGCGAGCAATGCAGCGCGATCACGGAACTGGTGGCGCGCTCGGCATGAGGCATTTGAATCACTGTCGTCATCGGATCATTCCTGATGGTGGCGATCCGGGCCGCAGGCGAATGCCGCAGCCCGGATCGGTGACGCTGTCGCGATCGACGCGCGTCTCAGCGCTTGGTGATGACGACTTCGAGATATTCGCTGGGCACGACGAGGCTGCCGTTGGTGGCGCGGTTCATGCGCACGAGCAGCGCATGCAAATCGTTGCGCAGCTCTTCCTGCTTGCCGGCATCGAGGGCGGCGAACGCCTTCAGCACCGGGCCGTAATAGGTCTTGAAGACGTCGAGGAAATGATCCGGCGAGCGGTAGCGGAAATTGAACAGGCGCGGTTGCGCCTTCACCGAGCTGGCGCCGGCGTCGAACATTTCGCCGAGCCGCCCACGCGTGCCCCACAGCGCCGGCGATTTGGCGCCCGCGGGCGGCGGCAGATATTTGCCGAGCGTCTTGAACACCTGGCCGATGAAGCCGTCGGGCGTCCAGTTGGCGAGCCCGATGCTGCCGTTGGGCTTGCAGACCCGCAGCAGCTCGGCGGCGGCCTTGTCCTGGTTCGGCGTGAACATCACGCCGAAGGTGGAGATCACGCTGTCGAAACTGTTGTCGGCGAACGGCAGGTTCTCGGCGTCCGCCTCGCGGAATTCGATCTCCATGCCTTCGGCTGTGGCGCGGGCGCGGCCGCGCTCGAGCAGCGCCGGCACGTAATCGGTCGAAGTGACCTCGCACCAGCGCCGCGCCGCGGCCAGACTCGCCATGCCGTTGCCGGCGGCGACGTCCAGCACCTTCGAGCCGGATTTGAGGTCGAGCGCCTCGCAGAGTTCCTCGCCGACGATCTGCAGCGTGGTGCCGATGATGGCATAATTGCCCGACGTCCAGGCCGCCTGCTGCTTCGTCTTGAGCGCGGCAAGGTCGGGGGCGGGGGTGGCAGAAGGGGTTGGATTCATTGCGGTTGCGGTCGTGGCGGCCATCGGGGGTCTCCTTCCGAGATCATGCAGCCCGCACAAGGCAGCTGCGATGAACCGAACATGCCCCTGCGCGGACCTAAAGACTCTGACGGCAGGCCGATATTACCTTGAGAGCGGCCTGATTTTCCGATGAGATGTGAAGTGGATGACACCCTATTAGGCCGGATCGGCGCTCTACCCTTGTCTCGCGCCGCTTGCATTCTTCTCCCTCTCCCCGCAAGCGGGGCGAGGTGAACGTCTAACCGGGATAACCAAGTGCAATTTGTCTTCGCCAACCATGTGCTTGATGTCGATCTCCGCGAGCTGCGCCGGGATGGCGAGCACGTGGCCGTCGAGCCGCAGGTGTTCGATTTGCTGATCTATCTGGTCGAACATCGCGATCGCGTCGTCAGCAAGGACGATCTGATTGCGACGATCTGGAACGGCCGGATCGTGTCCGAATCGACGCTGACGTCCCGGATCAACGCGGCGCGCAAGGCGGTCCGCGATACCGGCAAGGATCAGGGCGTGATCCGCACCATCGCGCGAAAGGGCTTTCGCTTTGTCGGCGAGGTGCGCCCGCAGCCGGGCGCGCTCAAGCCGCGCGACAATTCGCCTCAGCCGCCGGAGCAGCCGGCCGAACCGGCGCCGCCGCTCGATCGCAGGGCGATCGCGGTGCTGCCGTTCGCCAATCTGAGCGACGATCCCGAGCAGGCCTATTTTTCCGAAGGCATCAGCGAGGACCTGATCACCGCGCTGTCGAAACTGCGCTGGTTCTACGTGGTCGCGCGCAATTCCTCGTTCATCTACAAGGGCAAGTCGGTCCATCTGAAACAGATCGGCGAAGAGCTCGGGGTCGGCTATGTGGTCGAGGGCAGCGTCCGCAAGGACGGCGACCAGGTGCGGATCACGGCGCAGCTCAACGACGTCGTCACCGGCAGTCAGATCTGGGCGGAGCGCTACGACCGCAATCTCGCCGATGTGTTCGCGGTGCAGGACGAGATCACCCAGGCCGTGGTCGCCGCGATCGAGCCGCAACTCTACGCCGCCGAGAATTTTCGTGCCCGCCGCAAGGCGCCGGACAATATGGACGCCTGGGACCTGGTGATGCGCGCGCTGTCGCATTACTGGCGGGTGACGCGGCAGGACAATCTGGTGGCGCAGGCGCTGCTGGAAAAAGCCATCAACGTCGATCCCGGCTACGGCCAGGCGCTCGGACTGCTCGCGGCGAGCCACATCTTCAGCGCGCATATGGGCTGGGCGGCGATGCCGAAGGCGATCCCGATTGCGGAGCGCGCCGCATTGGCGGCGATTCGCGCCGACTCCGAGGATGCCTGGGCGCACTATGCGCTGGGCAGCGTCTATCTGTTCAACCGCCGGTTCGAGGATTCCCTCGCAGAGTTCGAGCTGGCGCTGCGGCTCAATCCCAATTTTTCGCCCGCCCGCGGCTATTACGGCGTGGCCCTTGCCTATTGCGGGCGCTGGGAGGAGGGCGACCGCGCCGCGCGGCAGGCGTTGCGGTTCTCACCGCGCGATCCCTTTGCCGCGATCTATTGCGGCGTCGCGGCCTATTCGCAGTTCGTCGGCCGTCATTACGAGGAAGCCATCCGGCTGTCGCGCGAGGCGCTGCGGCAGCGCAGCGATTTTGTCGGCGCGCACCGGGTGTTGACCGCGGCGGCAGCGCTGGCGGGCCGGGATGATGTCGCGAAAGCAGCGCTGCAGGAGCTGCGCCGCGCCCAGCCCAATATTTCGCTGGCCTGGATCGCCAGCGAAATGCCGTTCCAATGCGACACCGAGCGCCAGCATTACTTAAGCGGATTCCGGCGCGCGGGCTTGAGCTGACGATAGCGCCGCGCTCACTGTATTCGGCGGCGTTCCCGGGCGGGGACCGCGACGACATTGTCCGCAACCTCGCGCCAGCGCAGAATCTCCGCCGCCAGCACCGGATGATTGAAACCTTTCAGGTTGAGATCGTCGATCGGCCGGGCCTCGACAAACGCCTCGACCATGCCGAGGACGCGGCGGCTCACCACGATCTGGTTGGCCTTGGCTTCGTCGCACAGCCGTGAGGCCAGGTTGGTGACGCTGCCGATCGCGGCGTATTCGAGCCGATGCTCGAAACCGATCTGGCCGAGCGTGGCATAGCCGAGCGCGATGCCGATGCCGAAGCCGAGATTGTGGCCGCGGTTGCGCCAGCGCTCGGTCAGCGGGCCAATGCTGTCGCGCATCTCCACCGCCATCTTCACCGCCCGTTTGGTGTGGTCCTCGAACTGGATCGGCGCGTTGAACAGGATCATCACGCCGTCGCCGGCATATTTGTCGAGCGTGCCCTCATATTTGAAGATCAGTTCGCCGAGGGCGGCGTGATATTCGCGCAGCACGTTCATTGCCTCTTCCGGCTCGGTCTGCTCGGTGAACGCGGTGAAGCCGCGCAGGTCGCAGAACACCACCGTCACCTCGCGGCGGTGGCTGTCGAGCAGCCCTTCATGGCTGTCGGAGGAGGCGATCAGATGCGCCACCTGCGGCGCCAGGAAACGCTCGAGCCGGCGGATGCGTTCGATTTCGCCCAATTGCGTCTCGACCCGCTGCTCCAGCGATTTGTTCCAGTCCTTGAGCTGGTCGGTCTGCTCCTGCAGCTTGTCGGCCTGCTGGCGCACGGTCGAGTTCGCGGTTTCCAGTTCCCGGCTTTTGTGGTCGACTTCGGAGAACAGCCGCGCATTCCGCATCGCCAGCACCGATTGGTGGGCAAAAGTCTTCATCAGCCCGATCAGGTTTTCGGAAAATTCGCCGGCATTTTTGCGCAGCACCACCAGCGATCCCAGCACGCCCTTTTGGTCGACCAGCGGCACCACCAGCACCGAATGGAAACCGGCCGCCACCGCCGCTTCGCGCAGCGGATGATCTGCGCTGGCGTCGAGATTGGGGATCGCGATCGGCTCGGCGCGCGCGGCGGCCTCGCCGAGCGGGCTGCCGTCCTCGTCGATGGCGAGGTGCCCGCCTTCGGCCGATTTGTCGATGCCGATCGCTTCGGTCAGGTTGAATTGATGGTTGGCGGCGTCATAGCCGTAGATCAGCACCGCGTCGGCGTGGGTGATTTCGAGCGCGCGGGCGGCGACCGTCGGCAGCACGGCGTTGAGATCGAGCGAGGAGGAAACCGCGCGGCCGACTTCCTCGAGTACCTTGAGTTCGTTGATCGACTGCGCCAGATCCCGGGTCCGCTCCTTCACCTTCCATTCGAGGTCGGAATAGGTTTCGGCAAGCTGCCCGGCCATGCTGTTGAACTGGGTGGCGAGCTCTTCCAGTTCGTCGGAAGTATGCACGTCGATGCGGTGGTCGAATTCACCGGCGCCGAGCCGCCGCGCGCCGGCGCGCAGCGCCGTAATCGGCACCAGCATCCGCCGCGCCAGCACGGAACCTGCGATGATCGCGACCACGAGGCCGAGGCCGATCAACAGCGCGATCCGCACCAGTTGATCGCGGATCGGCGACAGCGCCTGCGCCGTGGGCTGCTCGAAGAACACGTTCCAGCCGAGTTTCGGCACCGCGCTCGAGGTGGTGAGCACCGACTGGCCATCGGCATCGGTGCCCGAGGCCAGCGGCACGCCATCAGGCGCCAGCAGGGCTGCAACCTGCGGCAGGCCCGAGAGATCCTTGCCGATTTCGGGGCCCTTGGTCGAGCTTGCAAGCACCTGGCCCTTGGCATCGACGATATAGGCGAAGGCGGCCTTGCCGACCTGCGCATCGCCCAAAAAGTCCGACAGGAAGCGGAGGTCGATTTCGGCGACGGTGATGCCGGCATTGAAGCCGGAATGCGACACCGCGATCGACATGAACGGCTGCTCGTCCCGGAAATAGGCCGGCGCAAAACTGGTGCCGCGGGCGCGGGTTTCGGTGAAGGTGGCGTCGCGGGAAAAATCCAGATTGCTGCCGTACGAGACGCCGCCCTGGCGCGACAGCCGCAGCGTTTCGCGGCCGTTGCCGCTGATCTGGGAGAGCTGGCTGACCCACGGCACCTGGCTCAAGAGCTGCGCATAGTCGGCGCGGCGATCTTCGATCTTGGTGGAGGAGGCGCGCGTCACCCAACCGATCTGCCGCTCGAGGTCGGCCATCGACTGCTCGATCCGCCGTTCCGTCGCCTCGGCCTTTTCCGACATCGCATCCGTCAGCGAGCTCTTGATGCCGCGATAGCTGATCCAGGTTTCCAGCGCGCCGTTGACGGCCAGCACGAACACGACGAGGCCGACCAGCGCGATGACGTATTTGGCGAACAGGCCTTCGCGCAGGAACCAGATTTTGTCCTTGACCCCGTTCATCCAGACCCTCGTGCGCCACCTCCGGGTGCGCGCATCCGCTGTCATCGCCGCGGAGCAGGCTCCACGGCGCAGCGGCCGCGTTCGATGGCGGCCGTCTCAACCATCATCTGCTTAGCACAATTTGGTGGCGGCAGGCCGGGGGTACGCCACCATGGTTAGCCCCGATTTTGGGCAGGTCAGCGGTTGAAAAGCTGCCGCAGAACCTCGTTCATGGGCTGGTTGTCCGGCTGCGGCGAGGCATCGTTCGGCACTGGCGCCGACGGGGCGGGCGGGGCTGCCTGGGCGGGAGAGGCTGGGGCAATATTGCGGCCCTGGCCCACGCCACCGGTCCGTGCGCCTTGACCGGTCCCGCCTTGATTCACGCCGCCCTGGCCCAAACCGCCGTTCAATCCCTGCTGCAGCAGATTGCCGATGGTCTCGCCGAGCTGGCCGCCGAGCGGATCGGCCGGCTTGCCACCGCTGCTTTGCCCGCCGGCTGTTCCCTGGCCTTGTCCGCCGCCGATCAGTCCACCGAGCCCGCTCAGCCCGCCGAGCCCGCCGCCATTGGCGCCGAACAGGCCCTTGCCCATCTCCTTCAGCTTGGCGTAGGCGGCGTCGGGATTGTCCAAGATACCCTGAATGTCCGGATAAATGCGCGGCTCGGCCCAAGGACCGTCGATCATAACGGGAATGCCGAGTCCGACCGGGTCGCCGGCGCGGCCCTGGCCTTCGGTCGTCATCACGAGCTTCGGCTCGACCCGAAATCCGATCTGCTTGGTGCCGAGGTCGATGGTGCCGACGCCGGTCAGCTTGACCAGCGGGCCGACCAGATTGAGGTCGGTGGTTTGGGCCTGGCCCTTGTCGATCTTGAACGAGGCGGAAAGCTGCGTGAGATCGGTGGCCTGCTCTTTGTTCTCCTGCCACCCCGACAGCGTGCTCGATGTCAGCGAGCGGATCATCTGGGCAACGTTGAGCCCGCGAATGGCGCCGTCCTGGAACACCACGAATGCCGTTCCCGACAGGTTCGACATGATGGTGCGCTGGCTTGTGCCTGTGGAACGCACGCTGATCTTTGCCTGCATCTTGCCGTCGAGCTTGTCGAAATCGGCGAGGCTGCGCAGCAGCGGCAAGGCGCGCACCCCGGTGAGGTCGGCCCGCAGCGCGAAGGCCGGATTGCCGGTCGAGACGTCGATGGTGACGTCGCCATTGGCATTGCCGTCATAGGCTCCGAGATTGGAAATCTGGGATTTCAGTACGCCGCTTGCGAGCGTGGCGTCGATTGCGGCCGGCGCGAAATGACCGTCGCCGAGATTGAGCTCGGCCGCGGAAATCCGCGCCTGCGCATCGACATAATTCAGGCCGTTCAGGTCGATCGATGCATTGCTCCAGGGCTGCGCCGCGGCGCCTGCGGCGCCATGCGACATCGCGACATCCAGCCGCTGGAAGTCGAGATCGAGCTTCACCAGCGGCTTGCTCGCCAGATCCACCGAGGCCCATCCGTTGAACGCGCCGTCGCCCAGCGCGCCGGTCAGGCCGTTGATCATGACGACCGAGCCGTTGAGCCGCACCTCCGCCTTGGCCGTCAACGGCGCCTGCAACAGGCCCGGCACTTCAAACGTGAGTTCGGTCGGGATATTTTGCCGCTCGATCGGCGGGGCCGGCGGCGCGGCCTTGATGTCGAATTTGAGCGCGTGCTCGGCGGCGCGCGCATTGCCGGAAATCCGAACCTTGCGGTCGCCGGCGACGGCGATGTCGGCGTTGATGGTCTCGACTCGATCTTCGACGCGGTCGTGCAGATTGGAAAACACCACGGTGCCGCCGGTGACGCTGACATGCTCGATTGAAAAAGCGCCGGCTGGGCCGGACGCTGCAGGTTTGGAAGCTGGCTTGGCGTCCCTCAGCCGCTCGCGCTGCAGCGGCACGTTCAGGACCGGGCGAACGATCACGAGTTCGGTGATCTCGGGGCGGCCCGACCACACGCTGGCCAGCGTCACATCCGCCTGGATGCTGCTGGCGGTGAGACGGTTGTTGATGTCGCGATCGTTCGGGTCCTGCAGCGCGATGTCGCTCAAGGTGATGTTGAGCGACGGCCAGAGACCTATTTTGGCTCCGCCGTTGATGGCGAGCCTGTATCCGGTCTGGCGTTCGACCCGCTCCTGGATCTGCGAGGTCAGGAAGCTGGAGGGGACGCCGATCACCAGCAGCAGCGCCAGGACGACGATCACGGCGCCGATGGCGGCCCCGGCGATTTTCAAAGCTCTCATTTCGACATTCCAGACCGGGCAAGCGGCATCGAATTCGGCGGCGCCATAAGCGGGCGCGGGCGGTTGCGCGAGCTTATCCCGGAAAGGGGATATCGCTCAAAGCGGCTAAAAATAATCCGAGGGTACTGCAAAGTTATGTGACTTATGACACACTTCCAGAGCGCTGAATCTTGCTACCGCCGTCCTCGGGGGGGGGGGCGGGGTCGATCTGGAAGGCAATACAATGAGTAAACAGGCCGAATTTGCGGTCATCCTGAAAATGAACCCGATGTTCGCGGACTTGGGGACCGACGAACTGCAGCGGATTTCCAGCCTTTGCCACACCCAGCAGCTTGGGGTCGGTGAAATGCTGTTCCAGAAGGGGGACCCCGGCGACGCCTTGTACGGGGTTCGCCGCGGCCAGATCCGCATCGAGACCGGCGCCTCGGACGGCAGCCGGCTGACGCTGAACTTCATGGGCCCGGGCGACCTGTTCGGCGAGGTCGCGGTCCTGGACGGCCAGAGCCGCACCGCGGATGCCGCCGCGGGCGAGCCGACCGAACTGTTCGTGCTGCGGCGGCAGGATTTTCTGTCGCATCTCGAACGCGAGCCGAAGGTGGCGATCAAGATCATCATGCTGCTGTGCCAGCGCATCCGCTGGCAGAGCGAGCGGATGGAGGAATCCATGCTGCAGCCGCTGCCGGTGCGGCTGGCGCGCCGGCTCTGTGCGCTGGCGGCCGATTTCGGCTCCGAGGTCCACATCTCGCAGGAGCAACTCGGCGTCTTCGTCGGCGCCGCGCGCGAAAGCGTCAACCGTCAGCTCCAGCTCTGGCGCAAGGACGGCATCCTCGACCTGCAGCGCGGCCGGATTTTACTGCAGAACCTGACCAAGCTGACGGCGGTGGCAAGGAACGAGTAGGGGGGAGGCGCCCTGGTATTTGCGCGTGTGCCGGGTGAAGGTGTAATCTGTAAACATGAAACAGCCGATCGTCTCGATTAGCCCTGATATTATGGGCGGCTCCGCTGTGTTCCACGGGACAAGAGTTCCCGTACAGACGTTGCTTGACTATCTCGAGGCCGGTGAATCGATCGATGATTTTCTCGCTGGGTTCCCATCCGTTACGCGAGAGCATGTCATCGCGTTCCTGGAGGAAGCCAAGACGCGAATGGTCGAAGCGGCTTCGTGAAGGTCCTGCTCGACGAATGCGTCGACTGGCGCCTGGCGCGTGATATCATCGGCCACGACGTCAAGACCGCTCGTCAAATGGGCTGGACGACGATCAAGAATGGAGAACTGTTGGCGCTAGCGGGCGAACAGTTTGAAGTATTCGTCACCGTGGATCGAAACCTGTCCTTTCAGCAGAATCTGGTTTCTTATCCGATCGCCGTCATCGTGCTTCATGCGAAAACGAACCGCCTTGCCGATCTCAAGCCGCTGGCGCCAAAGCTCGCGGCGGCCATCGAGTCCGCACGGCCCGGAGTCGTCGAGTTCATTGACGCTGACTAGGCGGTCTCGTCCTCAGCGAGAAAAGCCGCATAGCGCAGGGCCTCGTCGATGTCGCCTGCGTAGCGCTGGGTCAACAGTTCCGCGCCCGCCGCATCGCACGCGTCTCGCTCCTACTCCGCCGCAGGCGACACCATGGCCGGTGGCGGCGGCGCGGGCGGCTCCTTGGCCGGCGGCTCGGCGTGATGATCGGACGGCGCGTGCTCGGTCTCGCCGTGTGAAACCAGCAGCATCTTGCCGAAGCGCCAGATGAACGCGCCGATATCGTCCATCATCATGAACATCGCCGGCACGAACACCAGCGACAGCACCGTCGAGAACAGCAGGCCGCCGATCACGGCGAGCGCCATCGGCGAACGGAATTCGCCGCCGGCGCCGAACGCCAGTGCTGACGGCATCATGCCGGCCGCCATGGCAATGGTCGTCATGACGATCGGGCGGGCGCGCTTCATGCCGGCGTCGATGATCGCTTCATCGCGCCGCTTGCCGTCGCGGATCGCCTCGACCGCGAACTCCACCAGCATGATGGCGTTCTTGGTGACGATGCCCATCAGCATCAGGATGCCGATCCATACCGGCGTGGTGAGCTGCTTGCCGGTCAGCAGCAATGCGGCAATGGCGCCGCCGATCGAGAGCGGCAGCGAAAACAGGATGGTGATCGGCTGCAGGAAGGTGCCGAACAGCAGCACCAGCACCGCGTAGACCATCATCAGGCCGGCGGTGATGGCGGTGGCAAAGCCTTCCGACAATTCGTTCAGGCTTTCGGCGTCGCCGGACGGGCTGACCTTGACGCCCTTCGGCAGGCTTTTCATGACAGGCAGCTCGTAGATCTTCTTGGTGGCGTCGCCGAGTGCCGCGGTGCCGACGAGGTCGGCCGCGACGGTGGCCTGCCGTTCGCGGTCGTAGCGGTTGATGCTGGTCGGGCCCTGGTCGAGCTGGATGTCGGCGACAACGGACAGCGGCACGCCGCCGCGTTCGCCGCGCTGGCCCAGCGGCACGCGCAATTGTTCGAGCATCTGCAGGTCGCTGCGGGCATTGTCCTCGAGCTGGACCCGGATCGGCACCTGGCGGTCGCCGGCGTCGAATTTTGCGAGCGCCGGACCGACGTCACCGATGGTGGCGACGCGGATGGTCTGCGACAGGCTTTCGGTGGAGACCCCTAACCGCGCCGCCAGTTCGGCGCGCGGCCGAATGCGAAGCTCGGGCCTGTCCAGCGCGGTTTCCGAGATCACGTTGGCGATGATCGGAATCCGCTTCATCTGGGTCGCCAGTTCGCTGGCGACATTGTTGACGATGTTGCTGTCGGTACCGGTGACGACCAGCGAGATCGCGCGAAGCCCGTTTTCGTCGAGGAACCAGAAGCGGATGTCGGGAACGTTCTCGAGTTCCTTGCTGATGTCGAGTTCGAGCAGGCGTTGCGTGTGTGCGCTGTCGCGTTCAGTCTTCGGCGTGTAATTGATGATCAGCGCGGCGCGCCGCACCTCCAGCGTTCCCGGCGGCACGCGGCCGCCGTCGACGAACACGCTTCGCACCTCCGGGCGCTTGCGCAGGCGCGCGACGATCTCCTCGGTCACCTTCTCGGTGTAGGCGAGTTGCGAGCCTGGCGGCAGCTCCATCGCCAATAGCGAGCGCGCGGTATCCTGCGCCGGCAGGAAACCCTGCGGCAGCAGCGTAATGCTCCAGATCGAGGCCGCGAAGATGCCAAAACCGATCAGCACCGTGATCAAATAGTGCCGCACCGACCAGGTCACGAGTTTGGTATAGGTCGCCAGTACGCGGCCGGGCGGCGGGTCTTCGTGGTGAGTGTCTTTGAGGAAGTAGGCGGCCAGCACCGGCGTGACGAAGCGCGCGGCGAGCAGCGAGAAGAACACTTGCACCGAAACCGTGATGCCGAACTGCTTGAAGAACTGCCCGGCGATGCCGGACATGAAGCTGGCCGGCGCGAAGATCGCGATGATGGTGAGCGAGATCGCGATCACGGCAAGGCCTATTTCGTCGGCGGCCTCCAGCGCCGCGCGATAGGGCGTCTTGCCCATGCGCATATGGCGGACGATGTTCTCGATCTCGACGATGGCGTCGTCTACCAGGATGCCGGTCGACAGCGTGATGGCGAGGAAGCTAACGAGGTTGAGCGAGAAGCCGAGCAGGTCCATCGCCCAGAACGCGGGGAAGATCGACAGCGGCAGCGAGATCGCCGCGATAATGGTGGCGCGGATGTCGCGCAGGAACAACAGCACGACGATCACAGCGAGAATCGCCCCTTCGAACAGGGTCGAGATCGCCGCTTCGTAATTGCCCTTGGTGAATTCAACGGAGGTGTCGATCAGTTTCAGGTCGACATCGGGATAGGCGACCTTCAGCGCATCGATCCGCTTCTGGACCGCGGCCGCGACCACAACGTCGCTGGCGCCCTTGGAGCGCTTGATGCCGAGCGCTACCACGGGCTCGCCGTTGAAGCGGGCGAAGGTGCGGCGGTCGGCAATGGTGTCGGTGACGGTGCCGAGATCGTCGAGCCGGACCTCGCCGCCGCCGAACAGCGGGATCATGGTGCCCGCGAGTTCGTTGAGCGTCTTGGCGCCGGCCAGCGTGCGGATGGCCTGATCGTTCTTGCCGATTTCGGCGCGGCCGCCGGCGAGATCGACATTGGTGCCGCGCAGGATCTGGCTGACATTGACCGCGGTCAGCCCCGCGGCCTGCAGGCGATCGGGATCGAGCGACACCAAAATCTCGCGCTCGACACCGCCGATGCGCTCGACCTGGGCAACGCCGCGGACGCCCTGCAGCGCGCGTTTGACGACGTCGTCGACGAAATAGGACAGTTGCTCCGGCGTCTTGCCGGGCGAGATCGCGGCGTAGGTCACGATCGGCAGGCCGATCACGTCGACGCGCTGGATCAGCGGCTCGGTGACGTTCTGCGGCAGGTTGGCTCGAACCCGCGTGACGGCGTCCTTGACGTCGTTCAGGGCGCGGTCGGTGTTGGTCTCAAGCGCAAACTGGATCGTCGTTACCGACAGGCCGTCGGTGATCGATGAGGAAATATGCCGCACACCCTCGACGCCGGAGATGCCGTCTTCGATGGTCTTGGTGACCTGCGATTCCAATTCCGATGGTGCGGCGCCGAATTGGGAGACCGCGACCGAAATCACGGGAATGTCGGCCGAGGGCAGCCGCGTCACCGCGAGCTTGGTGAAGCTGACCCAGCCCAGCACCAGAAGGATGATCGAAAAGACGATCGAGGGCAGCGGGTTCCGGATCGACCATGCCGAGATATTCAAAGCCATTAGCGTGTCCGCGTGCGATCGAGTTCGTCGGCGAACATGGTCTTGATCTGGTCGCCGTCATGCAGGGAGGAGCCAGCGTCGGCCACGACGGTTTCGCCGACGTCGAGGCCTTCAAGAATTTCCGTCGAGGTGTCCGACGTCAGTCCGACCCGGACCTTTCGGGTTTCGACAACGTTGCCCTTGACGACCTGCAGGGTCAGGCGATCGATCGCGGTGCGCGGCACGGCCACGCCGCAACTGCGCTTGGCGTCGATATTTGCGCGGGCGAACATGCCGACCTTGAGTGAGGGATTGTTGGTCAGCGATATCCGGACATGACCGAGCTGGGTGGTGCGGTCGATCTGCGGCGAGATCTGCCGGACCTTGCCGACCAGATCGGGCGCGTCGTCGCGGCTGATCCGCACCGTCGCGCCCGGATTGAGTTTCAGTAGATGGATGCTCGGCACCTCGGCGTCCAGCTCGATTTCGTTGTTGATCGAAATCCGGAACATCGGCCCGGCCTGGGGCGAGGCCGGCGCGCCAACCGCGGTTCGCACTTCCGTGACAAGTCCGGGGCCGGGCGCGCGCAGCGAGATCGACGTTGGTCTTGCGCCGCCGCCCTGTTGCAGCGGCGGTGGGGTCAGGCGCGCCAGTTCCTGATTATCGGTGACCATGTCGCCTTCGTGGACGAAGAGATCGGTGACCTTGGAACCCTCCTGGTCGACGCCGACCTGGGCCTCGCGGCGCGGCACGATAAATCCGGTGACCCGCACCATGTCGGAAAAGCAGGCATTGGTGGATTTGGTCACGATGACCAGCGCCTGGCCCGGAGTTTCCTTTTCCTCAGGGTGGGAGCGGTGCTCGAACCAGTAATATCCGGCGCCCAGGACGACAAAGAATGCTACTCCGAGCGCAGGTTTGAGGTATTCGGAGAGGTTCATCGCCGGATCAATCCAGACTTGAAGTCAAATGAGGCGGGGCGCATTGGGCCGGCCGGGAAGTTCTGAATGAACCCCAAAACGAATACGTCCCGCAAGGGTGCTGCGGGACGCATTGTAGCCGGAAAATCTTGGTCAGCGCCACGCCGTTTGCTTGATCGCGCTTTACTTGGACGCGGTCGCCTTATTTTCCATGTTCACGACCTGGACCCGGCGGTTCACTTCCGCCATCGGCTGGCTCGGGTCCTTGAGCTTGGTCTTGCCGTATCCGACGGTGACCAGATCGCTGCCGTTGATGCCGTATTTGTCGACTAGGTAGCGCTTGATCGAATCGGCACGGCGCTCGGACAGGTCCTGGTTATAGGCTTCGCCGCCGGCCGCGTCGGTGTGGCCTGCGACCACGAAGGTCGAGCCCTTCAAATCGACATTGGTCAATGCGCGCCCCAGCGCCTGCACAGAGGGCAGCGACTTGGCGCTGATATCGGCCGAATTGTAGTCGAAGTTGATTTCCAGATCGATCTTGGGCTTGTCCTTGACGATGGTCGCGATCTCTTCGCGCTCGGTGATCGACAGCGAACGCGTGTTGCGGCCACGGATGGTCTGCACGAACTTGGTTTCGGCGGCGGCTGCGGCCGGATCGGTCTGGGTCTGCGGGCCGACCGACAGGCCGCGGGTCAGGGGCTTCTTTTCAGCCGGCGCGAGTGCGCGGACGATCTGATCCTCGGTGACGTTGTCGTCGCCGGCGCGGGCGGTTCCTGTGCCGACGGAAAGCGCGGTGCCGATGGTCATGATCGAAAGGATCGCGGTAAGACCTTTGGTTGCAGAGATCTTTGACATTGCCAGTCCCTCCTGCGTGCGTTCCGCGCGGTTCCAAACGTGATGCAAATAAACTGCCGGACCATCGGTCCCGGGCTAACTACTTTAACTTTTAGTCTATGACGCCCCGCCGGGGTTCGAGGGGCGCCGGCCTTCACCTCGAAATATCGTCACTGTACCCCGTAATCGGCGAATTCCTTCGCGATATTCGGGTCCATGGCCTTGGCGTTGTTGATATCCAGATCGCCTTCCGAAATCGAGCCGTTGCGCTTCTTGGCCAGCCCCCGCCCGTACAGCGAGGAGGTCAAACGCGGGTTGATCTTGAGGGCGGCGTCGAAATCGGCAATCGCGTTCTTGGTCTGCCCGCTCTTCAGGTTGACCAGCCCCCGGCTGTCGAGGGCATCGACGAAATTCGGGCGCAGCCGCAGGGCTTCGTTGCAATCCTTCAGCGCGGCCTGCAGGTCGCCGATCACCGTGCGGGCCCAGCAACGGTTGTTAAAGGCTTCGACGTCCTTGGGGTTCACCCGCAGCGAATTGTTGAAGTCCTTGATCGCCAGGTCGTAGGCGCCCTTGCTGGCATAGACCTGTCCGCGCCGGTACAGCGCCGCCGCATCGTCGGGATTGTCGATGAGCTTGGCGGTCAGGCTCTTGATGGTCGGATCGTCGGCCAGCGCCAGCACGGTCGGGGTCTCCGCGGGCTTGGCCGGAACCGCCGGCGGGGCCGGCGGCGGAATCACGACTTCAATCTGCTTTGGCGGCGGCGGCAAAGGCGGCGGTTCCGGCGCAGGCGCCGGAGCGGCCACCTGCGGCGCCGGGGCCGGAGCGGGCGGGGGAGCCGCGGGCCGCGGGCCCGCGCCGCCGGGGATGAACGAGAAATCCTCCGCCAGCGACGATGAAATCCACGGCACCTGCTCCTGACGCGAGGCGCGGGTGACGCCGACGCGGGTACGGTTGAGCGTTTCCTCCGCCATCAGGTCGGGGGTGCGAATTTCCTTCAGCAGTTCCCGCACGAACAGGCTGCGATCAGTGCCATTGTCGGAGATGACGGACGAGAGCGCGGCGGAATACATCACCAGCGTGCCGTTCGGGGCGATCACCGGCGCAAGGCCGGCCGAAAAGCTGCGGAACCGGCGCTCGAACGGATTGCGCCTGGAGGCATCGATCAGGGCGATCTTGACGCCGGCGCCGCGGCTGTTGATCTCGCCTAGCACGGTTTCGAGGCTAAAACCGTCACGGCGAACATCCGGCTCGGTCCAGATCTGCGCATCGACCGGGATCATGTAGCTCTGGCGGCTCGACTGGACGCCGAATCCAGAGAAGAAAATCAGCACGACCGAGCCGGGCTTGATCTTGCCGTAGAGCTTGTCGAAGGCGCGGCGCATCGCGTCGCCGGTCAGGTTTTCGCCGATATCGACGTTGAAGCCGTCGCGCTTGAGCTCGTCGGCGACGTCGCGCGCGTCGTTGATCGGCTCCTTCAGCGGCGCCTCGGCATCCGGATATTTCGCGTTGCCGATGACCAGCGCAAAGCGGTCGCCGGCCGCAAGCGACGGGACAATCGATGCCGCTGAAAATATCAACGCAGCAAACAATGCAAGACGAATTTTCATAATCGCGGCAATCCAGATCACGGCGGTCCAGCCAAAACAGCGCCGATCCCAGCTTGCGCCTCGGCGACTTTACGCTACGCAAACCGCATTATCAAACCGCGCCTGCAGGCCGTCAACCGCTTGCAAGGCCGTCGTTAATTGCGACAATTAACCGCGACGAGGCGAGGCGGAGGCGAGGGAATAAATCGGGCTTGCCGTGACCGTCGCCACCCGCTCTCGCGGCCGATGACGGAGGACCCGCAATGTGACCCGTCTCACATAGAATGCGCCATGCCGTCATGCCGCGGTCACGCGCGTTCCGCGGGTTTGACCTTTCCGGATGACGATGGCTTGGTGCAGGCGTCGGCCAACCGCGACCCACAAGAAAAGTGACACCGATGGGAAATGCTTACGAAATCTATGCCTTGCGCTATGCGACGATGTCGCCGCGCACCCCTCATTTGAACTTCCTGGTGCCGGATCCGCACGAGACCACCGCGCAGGACCTCGATTATTTCGTCTGGCTGATCCGCGGGCATGGCCGCGAGATCCTGGTCGATACCGGCTTCAATGCCGATGAGGCGAAGGCGCGCTCCCGCAAGCTCACGCTCAACCCGGTCGACGCGCTGGCCAATTTTGGCGTCAAGGCCGAGAGCATCAAGGACGTGGTCGTCACCCATTTGCATTACGACCACGCCGGTAATCTCGACCGCTTTCCCGGAGCCCGGTTTCACCTGCAGGATCGCGAGATGAGCTACGCGACCGGACGCTGCATGTGCAACAGCACGATCCGGCATCCGTTTTCGGTCGAGCATGTCACGACCATGGTCCGTCATGTCTATGGCGAGCGCGTCACCTTCCATTCCGGCGATGGCGAGATCGCGCCCGGCGTGACCGTGCATCGGGTCGGCGGCCATTCCGACGGCCTGCAGGTGGTGCGGGTCGAGACCGCGCGCGGGCCGGTGGTGCTGGCCTCCGATGCTGCGCATTACTATGCCAATCTGCAGCGCCGCAGCCCGTTTCCGATCGTCTATAACGTCGGCGACATGGTGCAGGGCTGGGAAATTGTCGAGCGTCTCGCCGGTCATCCCGACCGGTTCATCCCCGGCCATGACCCGATCGTGAGCGAGATCTATCCGCGCGCCAGCGACAAGGTCGATGCGTTCGCGCTGCATCTCGCGCCGTCGCGTTCTTTCGTGAAGTAGGTTCAGATAGGCATGTCAGAGTACAAGACCGTCGGCTTTATCGGCCTCGGCGTGATGGGCGAGCCGATCTGCCGAAATCTGGTGAAGAAGAGCGGCAAGCGCGTGGTTGTGTTCGATCTCGCGCCGGAGCCTTTGGCGCGCATGCGCGCGGAAGGCGCTGAAATTGCGGGTTCGGCTGCCGAAGTCATCAAACAGAGCGATCTGTTGTTTCTCTGCCTGCCGAGCGCCAAGCATGTGCGCGCGGTGTTCGAGGGCGACGGCATTCTGAAGAACATCAGGCGCGGCCAGGTCGTGGTCGATCTCGGCACGTCGTCGGTCAGCCAGACCCGCGATTTCGCAACGCAGTTGCTGGCCAAGGGTGCGGCGTGGGCGGATGCGCCGATCGCGCGCACGCGGCAGGCGGCGCAGGATGGCACGCTCAGCGTCATGGTCGGTGCGGCACCCGCGCTCTATGCCGCGATCGAACCGCTGATCCGCTGTTTCGCCACCGATGTCACCCATTGCGGCGAGGTCGGTGCGGGGCAGGTGACCAAAATCCTCAACAACATGGTGCTGTTCGAGACCGTCAACGCGCTAGCAGAGGCGGTTGCAGTCGCCAGGCACAATGGCGTCGATCCGAAACTGTTGCTCGATACGTTATCGAAGGGCTCGGCCGACAGCTTTGCGCTGCGCAATCACGGCATGAAGGCGATCGTGCCGGGCAATTTCCCCGAGCGCGCGTTCTCGACTGAATATGCGCTGAAGGATCTGTCCTACGCGCTGGAACTGGCCGCTGACGCCGGATTGAGGATCCGCGGCGCGGAACTGATGGGCGAGGTGTTGCAGGAAGCGATCGATGCGGGGTCGGGGGATAATTATTTCCCGGTGATCGCGAGGCACATTGATCGGGCGTAGTCGCTACATCCGTCATTGCGAGCCAACGGGTCGGCGCAGAGCGCCGCCCGATGACAGGCTCCGCGAAACAATCCATCTCGCCGCGCGAAGAAAGGAAGAAAGAATGGATTGCTTCGTCGCGGAGTTTATCATCGGGCCGGCCAAAGGCCGGACCCGTTGGCTCCTCGCAATGACGTGGAGGGAGAGCGTGGCTCAATACGCCTCTTTCGCGTCCGCCTCCTGGCTGGTCTGGATGAGGTCAAAGCTCTGTTCGATCTTGCCGAGCAGTGCTGCAAAATCCTTTCGCTCCTGCGCGGACAGGCACGACAGAATCTCCTGCTCCTTGCGCAGCAGGCGCGGGATCAACTCCTCGTACAGCGCCTTGCCCTTGCGGGTCATGCGCAGGCGGAATTCGCGGCGGTCGTCCGCATTCTCGACGCGCTCGACCAGTTGCCGCTCCATCAGCGCCGTAACCGCGCGGCTGATGGTCGATTTATGGGTCCGGGTGCACTGGGCGATGTATTGTGCACTGCAGGCGTCATTGCGGAAACCGAGCGTCGCCAGCACCCGCCATTCCGGGATGTCGAGCCCGTACCGCGCCTGATACTCGCCGGACAGCGCGGAACTGACTTCGGCCGCCAGCCGGTTCAGGCGAAACGGCACGAAATGGAAAAGGTCGAGCCGTCGCTTTCTGGCGGCGGTTTCCTCGCGGGAGTCCGCATCGACCCCGGATCGGGTCCGGGGCATGCTCTCGCCTGAAGACGTCTTTGCCAAAAATCGCTCCAATTTGAGTTGACGCCGGGGCTCGCAGCGGGTTTAAGATAGTTGCAGATGCGACTAATTTAGCAAGTTCGCACGCCCTTGGCTAGTCGCAAGGTGACCATGGCGCAGACCAAGACCCAGTTCGGTTATCGCCGCCACCCCGATCAGGATCGGGCGGGCGGCAATGCTGCGGAATATCCCGTCGTCGTGGTCGGCGCCGGACCGGTCGGGCTGTCGCTGGCGATCGACCTGGCGCAGCGTGGCCAAAGCGTGGTGCTGCTCGACGACGCCGACCGGATCGGCGAGGGCTCGCGAGCGATCTGCTTTTCCAAACGCTCGCTGGAGTTCTGGGACCGGCTCGGCATTGGCCAGCGCATGGTCGACAAGGGCGTGGTGTGGAGCGTCGGCAAGATCTTTCACGGCGCGTCGCAGCTTTACCAGTTCAATCTGTTGCCGGAGCAGGGCCACAAGCGGCCGGCCTTCATCAACCTGCAGCAATTCTATGCCGAGGCCTATCTGGTCGATCGCGTCGGGGAGCTTGCTGCCATCGACCTGCGCTGGCGCAACAAGGTGGTCGGGCTCGAGCAGCGCAATGACCATGCGGTTTTGAAGGTCGAGACGCCGGATGGGCCTTACAAGCTGCACGCCAGGTTCGTCGTCGCCTGCGACGGCGCCCGCTCGTCGCTGCGAAAGATGGTGGGTGCGGAATTCACCGGCCAGGTGTTCGAGGACCAGTTTTTGATCGCCGACGTCAAGATGACGGCGGAATTTCCGACCGAACGCTGGTTCTGGTTCGACCCGCCGTTCCATGCCGGCCGCTCGGCGCTCCTGCACAAGCAGCCCGACGACATCTGGCGCATCGACCTGCAGCTCAGCCGGTTTGCGGATCCCGCGTCCGAAAAACAGCCGGAGAACGTGCGGCCGCGGATCGCGCGCATGCTGGGCCATGACAAGTTCGATTTCGAATGGATCTCGCTGTACAAATTCCAGTGCCGGCGGATGGACAAGTTCATCCATGGCCGGGTGATTTTTGCCGGCGATGCCGCCCATCAGGTTTCGCCGTTCGGCGCGCGCGGCGCCAATTCGGGCCTCGAGGACGCCGAGAACATCGCCTGGAAACTCGATCGCGTCTTGCGCAGACGGTCGCCGGAGGCGCTGCTGCAGAGCTATCACGCCGAGCGCAGCGCCGCGGCGGATGAAAACATCCGGGAGTCGACTCGCTCGACCGATTTCATGGCGCCCGCCTCCCATCAGGAGGCGCGGCTGCGCAAGGCCGTGCTGTCGCTGGCAAAGGAAACCGAATTCGGCAAGCGCATGGTCAATGGCGGGCGGCTGTCGGTGCCTTCGATCTATGACTCGCCGCTGTCGACCGCCGACCATGACATTTGGCGCGGCGGCCCGCGGCCCGGCGCGTCGATGCTGGACGCACCGATCGCCGAACGATCCGGCGATTCGACGTTCCTGACCGAAGCCTTCATCAAGCAGGGAACGCGGTTCACGCTGCTGGAATTCGGCAATGGTGCGGCCGCGGATCCGCCGGAGAGCCTGGGCGTGATCCGCATCGGCGGCGACGATGGCTTTGTCGATTCCTCCGGTCTTGCCGGTGCGCGGTACGATGCCGAGCCCGGTACGGCCTATCTGCTGCGGCCCGACGGCTATGTCGCGGCGCGCTTCCGGCATCCGACGCGACCTGTACTCGATGCCGCACTGGCGCGTGCTTCCGGGTTGAATTGAGGTTTTGCCATGGCGCTGTCCACCAGTTCGAATTTCGCCAAGCCGGACGACGCCTTTCGCGCCATCGTCGAGGCGCATCGCGGATTGAGCGACGCGCAAAGCGCCGATCTCGATGCGGCGCTGGTGCTGGTGCTCGCCAACCACATCGGCGATCTCGACGTGCTGAATGAGGCGATTGTGCTCGCCAAGCGGCGGATGCTGGATGACAGTCAGCAGCAACAACAGCAACAACAATAGATCACGGTCTTTAACGAAGTCAGGAATGGATTTGATGGCCAAAGGTACTGCCAAGGGTTTCGCGTCGACGACCGACATGGCGGAGAAGAAGATCACCTTCTCCGAGATCGGCACCGATCTCTATGCGTTTACCGCCGAAGGCGATCCCAATTCCGCTGTGATCGTCGGCGACGACGGCTGCCTGGTGTTCGACGCGCAGGCGACGCCCGCGATGGCCCATAAGGTGATCGAGCGGGTCCGCACCGTCACCGACAAGCCGATCAAATATGTGGTGCTGTCGCATTATCACGCTGTGCGCGTGCTCGGGGCTTCCGCCTACAAGGCGCAGGCGGTGATCGCCTCTCAAGAGACCTATCGGCTGGTCGCAGAGCGCGGCCAGCAGGACTGGGATTCCGAATACGGCCGCTTCCCGCGCCTGTTCCAGGACGCCCAGAGCATTCCTGGCCTGACCTGGCCGACGCTGACCTTCGAAGGCGAGATGTCGATCTATCTGGGGAAACGCGAGGTGCGGCTGATGCAACTCGGCGCCGGTCACACGTCAGGCGATATCGTCGCCTGGGTGCCGGACGCCGAGGTGATGTTCTCCGGCGATCTGATCGAATATCATTCGGCGTGCTATTGCGGCGACGCGCATTTGCGCGAATGGCCGGCGACGCTGAACGAAATTCGCGCCTTCAATCCCAAGGCGATCGCGCCGGGCCGTGGCGACGCGCTGAAAGGTCTTTCGACCGGCCGCGACGCGATCGCGATGACGCGCGATTTCGTCACCTCGCTCTATGGCGCGGCCGAAACATCGGTCGCCAGGGGCCGCAACCTCAAGGAATCGATGGCGGCGACGCGCGAGGTGATGGACCCGAAATTTTCCAGCTTCGCGATCTACGAACATTGTCTGCCGTTCAACGTCTCGCGCGCGTTCGACGAGGCCTCGGGAATCGACGATCCCGTAATCTGGACCGACCAGCGCGACCAGGAAATGTGGGCCGCCCTGCAAGGAGGAGGATGACCATGAATATCAACACCTCGCCTGACGCGATCAATCGCAACGCCGTCAGCGTCACGCCGGGCTACATGTCCGGCTTCGGCAACAGCTTTGAAACCGAGGCGCTGCCGGGCGCGCTGCCGAGGGGGCGCAATTCACCACAGCGCTGCGCCTACGGGCTCTATGCCGAGCAGCTCTCGGGCTCGCCATTCACGGCGCCGCGTGGCGCCAATGAGCGCTCGTGGCTGTATCGCATCCGGCCGTCGGTGAGGCATTCCGGGCGCTTTGCGAAGGTCGACGCCGGGCTTTGGCGCACCGCGCCATGCCTTGAATACGATTTACCGATCGCGCAGCTCCGCTGGGATCCGGCGCCGATCCCGAAAGAGGATCAGACGTTCCTGCAGGGCGTGCAGACCATGACCACCGCAGGCGACGCCAACACCCAGGCCGGCATGGCCGCGCACGTCTATCTGATCACGAAATCGATGGTCGATCAGCATTTCTACAATGCCGATGGTGAGATGATGTTCGTAGCCCAGCAGGGCAATTTGCGCTTCGTCACCGAGTTCGGCCGGATTGATATCGAGCCCGGCGAGATTGCGGTGATCCCTCGCGGCGTCAAGTTCCGCGTCGAGGTTCCTTCGGGTCCCGCGCGCGGCTACGCTTGCGAGAATTACGGCGGCGCCTTCACGCTGCCGGAACGCGGGCCGATCGGCGCCAATTGCCTGGCCAATTCCCGCGACTTCCTCACGCCCGTCGCGGCCTATGAAGACAAGGACACGCCGACCGAACTGTTCGTGAAATGGGGCGGCGCGCTGTTCAAGACGACGCTCCCGCATTCGCCGATCGATGTGGTGGCGTGGCACGGCAATTACGCGCCCTACAAATACGATTTGCGCACCTTCTCGCCGGTCGGCGCCGTCGGCTTCGACCATCCCGATCCCTCGATCTTCACCGTGCTGACCGCGCCCTCGGAAACGCCGGGCACCGCGAATATCGATTTTGTGATCTTTCCGGAGCGCTGGATGGTGGCGGAAAACACCTTCCGTCCGCCCTGGTATCACATGAACATCATGTCGGAGTTCATGGGGCTGATCTACGGCGTCTACGACGCCAAGCCGCAGGGCTTTACCCCCGGCGGCATCAGCCTGCACAACATGATGCTGCCGCACGGCCCGGATCGCGACGCCTTCAATCACGCCAGTAATTCGGAGCTGAAGCCGGTCAAGCTGACCGGCACCATGGCGTTCATGTTCGAGACGCGATACCCGCAGCGCGTCACCGCGCATGCGGCGAAGTCGTCGACCCTGCAGGACGATTACGCCGATTGCTGGAACGGGCTGGAAAAGCGCTTCGATCCGAATAAGCCGTAGGCATCGTTCTCTCCGTCATTCCGGGGCGCGCGAAGCGCGAGCCCGGAATCCATAACCACGATCGTGAGTATGGATTCCGGGCCTGCGCCAAGGGGCGCATCCCGGAATGACGAGGGATAAACTTCGTCGAGAATTCAGCAGGAATAGAATTGTGCCCCACCCCAACGATCCCACCCTCCGCTCCTTCATAACAGTCGATCCCACCTCGGACTTCTCGATCCAGAACCTCCCTTACGGCGTGTTCTCGGCAAAAGACGGTCTTGCCCCCAGCGTCGGCGTTGCGATCGGCGATTACGTGCTCGATCTCTGGGAGCTGGAGCAGGACTCCAGGCTGGATGTCGGCCCGCTTGGCGTGTTCTCGGCGCCATCACTCAATCCCTTCATGGCGCTGGGGCCGAAGGTATGGTCGCGCACCCGTGCGCGGATCAGCGAACTCTTGCTCCACGACAATCCGGAACTGCGCGACAATGATGAGCTTCGCCGGCGCGCGCTGGTGCCGATGGCGGATGTGAAACTGCATCTGCCGATCGCGGTCGCCGGCTACACCGATTTCTATTCGTCGAAGGAGCACGCCACCAATGTCGGCGTCATGTTCCGCGGCAAGGACAATGCGCTGCAGCCGAACTGGCTGCACATGCCTATCGGCTACAACGGCCGCGCCTCGACCGTTGTGGTCAGCGGCACCAGCGTGCGCCGTCCGCGCGGGCAGTTGAAGCCGCCGACCGCCGATGTCCCGAGCTTTGGGCCGTGCAAGCGGCTCGATTTCGAGCTCGAGATAGGCGTGGTGGTCGGGCAGCCGTCGCCGATCGGCGAGATGCTGACCGAGAAGCAGGCCGAACAGATGATCTTCGGCTTCGTGATCCTGAACGACTGGAGCGCGCGCGACATCCAGCAGTGGGAATATGTCCCGCTGGGACCGTTCCAGGCCAAAGCCTTTGCGACCTCGATCAGCCCGTGGATCGTGACCCGCGAGGCGCTGGAGCCGTTCCGTATGCGAGGTCCGGCGCAGGATCCGGTGCCGCTGCCCTATCTGCGGCAGGCGCAGCCGAACAACTACGACATGCGGCTCGATGTGGCCCTGCGCGCGGCGCCGATGAAAGTGGCCGCCAATATCTCAAGCACCAATTTCAAATACATGTACTGGTCGTCGGTGCAGCAGCTCGTGCACCACGCCTCGTCCGGCTGCGCCATGAATGTCGGCGATCTCTTAGGCAGCGGCACCATCTCCGGCCCGGAAAAGAACCAGCGCGGCAGCCTGCTGGAAATCAGCTGGAACGGCACCGAGCCGCTCGAACTGCCCGGCGGCGTCAAGCGCACTTTTCTCGAAGACGGCGATTCACTGGTGATGCGCGGCTGGTGCCAGGGCGACGGCTATCGCGTCGGCTTCGGCGAGGTCGAGGGGACGATTTTGGCGGCGGAATGATTCTCTCCGTCATTGCGAGGAGCGTAGCGACGAAGCAATCCATTCTTTTTTCATGCCGTTAGATGGATTGCTTCGCTTCGCTCGCAATGACGGCGGGGAGGGATCACCGCTTCTCCGGCGGAATATCCCGCAGTCTCGCCGAATGCGCGGCGATGTCCTCGAGGCTGTATTTCACATGCACGCGCTTGTCTGACGGCAACTGCTTGGTGGCGCAGACCCCGGGTCGCCACTCCTTTGAAGGCCTGATCGGCCGCGGCACAAAACCGCCGCCGCAGTTCGGGCACACGTTATGAAGCTTGTTTTCGACGCAGTCCGCGCAGAACGTGCATTCGTACGAACAAATCCGCGCCTCCGTCGAATTCGGCGGCAGGTCCTTGTCGCAATATTCGCAGTTCGGTCGAAGTTGCAGCGCCATGGTCGTCTCGCGATTTCTGCCTGGCAACGATCATCGCAAATCGAACGCTTGATTCGAATGACGAATATCCCTCAATTTCGGACGCGCCAGTCCGTTACCGCTGCAATTCCTTCAGCGGCAGCTTTGCGCTCTCCTTCAGCCGGTCCAGTACGATCGACGAGCGCACATGCGCGACGCTCTGGTGCGGCATCAGCACGTTGTTGACGATATCGGACAGGCTCTTGAGGTCGCGCAGCACGGCCTTCAGTAAATAATCGGCGTCACCGGTCAGCGAATAGGCCTCCTGAATGTCGTCGACGCGATTGACCAGCGCGCGGAATTTCTTGGCGTTGTCGGGCGAATGGGTCGCCAGCGTGATGTGAATGAAGGCGATCAGGTTGAAGCCGAGCGCCTCGCTGGCGAGGTCGGCGTGATAACCGGAAATCACCTTGGCTTCCTCCAGCCGCATCCGCCGCCGCGAGCATTGCGACGCCGACAGGCCGACGAGATCGGCCAGTTGCTGGTTGGTCAGCCGGCCGTCGTCCTGCAGCGCGGCCAGCATTTTGAGGTCGAAGGCGTCTACCGGGATCATGCGCGAATTGTCCATTTGATGCACAGAACGTGTATGATTATCTTCCAACACGGGTCCTTTTGCATGCACTTTGCGCCCGGTGTGGCCGAAACTCCGTGCACCAAATCAGGGAGATTCCGCCATGGGTCCATTTCCGCACGACGCGCCGGCCGCCACCATCAGCGCCGACAATCCGATGGGCACCGACGGGTTCGAATTCGTCGAATACGCGCATCCCCGGCCGGAAGAGCTGCACGCGCTGTTCAAGCTGATGGGTTATGTGCCGGTCGCCCGTCACAAGGCCAAGAAGATCACGGTCTATCGTCAGGGCGACATCAATTATCTCGTCAACGAGGAGCCCGGCACCCACGGTTTTGGCTTTGTCGCCGCGCATGGCCCGTGCGCGCCGTCGATGGCGTTTCGCGTGGTAGATGCCAGGCAGGCCTATGAACGCGCACTGTCGCTCGGCGCGGAACCGGCAGACATTTCATCGGCGCAGAAGACGCTCGACGTTCCCGCCATCAAGGGCATTGGCGGCAGCCTGCTCTATTTCGTCGATCGTTACGGCGCCAAGGGTTCGGCCTATGACGCCGAATTCGAATGGCTCGGCGCGCAGAATCCGCGGCCGGTTGGCGCGGGCCTGTTCTATCTCGATCATCTCACCCACAACGTCCATCGTGGCCGCATGGATGTCTGGACCGGGTTCTACGAAAAACTGTTCAATTTCCGCCAGATCCGTTTCTTCGATATCGAGGGGCGTGCTTCTGGTCTGTTCTCGCGGGCGTTGACCAGCCCCGACGGCAAGATCCGGATCCCGATCAACGAGGACGCCGGCGATTCCGGCCAGATCGAGGAATATCTCCACATCTATCGTGGCGAGGGCATCCAGCACATCGCCTGCGGCGCGCGGGATATTTACGCGACGGTCGAAGATTTGCGCGACGCCGGCCTGCCGTTCATGCCGCCGCCACCCGAAACCTATTTTGAAAAGATCGATGCGCGCTTGCCCGAACACGGCGAGGATGTCGCGCGCCTGAAGCGCGATGGCATTTTGATCGACGGCGAAGGCGTCGTCGATGGCGGCCACACCAAGGTCCTGTTGCAGATATTTTCGGCGAATGCGATCGGGCCGATCTTCTTCGAATTCATCCAGCGCAAGGGCGACGATGGCTTTGGCGAAGGCAATTTCAAGGCGCTGTTCGAATCGATCGAGGAGGATCAGATTCGCAGAGGTGTGCTGAAGGTGGAAAACGCGGCGTAGTCTCAATTACTTTCGTCATTCCGGGATGCGCCTTTTGGCGCAGGCCCGGAATCCGTACTCACGGATCGTGGTTATGGATTCCGGGCTCGTGCTTCGCACGCCCCGGAATGACGGAGAGTTTGTTACCTCCCCGCCTTCCACTCTTTCGTCAATTCGCCGATATCCGCCGTCTCCGCATCCCGTATCGCCGATGGTGTCCGCGAAAAGCGCGGTGCCGGTGCCGGCTGCGTCACGCCGTGGCGCTCGACGAAAATTTTTCGCGCGGCGTTGTGCGGATGCTTGGGCGCCTCCGCCATGGTCAGGATCGGCGCGAAGCAGATGTCGGTGCCTTCCATGATCTTGCACCAGTCCTCGCGGGTCTGGCTCTTGAAGACCTTGGTCAGCTTATCCTTCAGCGCCGGCCAGGCCTTGCGGTCCATCTGGGCGTCGAAATCGGCGTCGGTAAGGCCGGCATGCTGGCGCAGGAGCGCGTAGAACTGCGGCTCGATCGAGCCGATCGAGATGAAATTGCCGCAGGAGCATTCATAGATGCCGTAGAAATGCGCGCCGCCGTCGAGGAAGTTCTGCTCGCGGCCTTCGACCCAGCGGCCGATCGCCGTCATGTCGAAGAACATCGACATCAGCGACGCCGCGCCATCGCACATCGCGGCATCGACCACCTGGCCCTTGCCGGATTTCGACGCCTCCAAAAGTGCTGCGAGCACGCCGACCACGAGATAAAGCGCGCCTCCGCCGAAATCGCCGACCAGGTTGAGTGGCGGCACCGGTTTCTCCCTGGTGCCGATCGCGGCAAGTGCGCCGGTGACCGAGATGTAGTTGATGTCGTGGCCGGCGGCCTGCGCCAGCGGGCCTTCCTGGCCCCAGCCGGTCATGCGGCCGAACACGAGGCGCGGATTGCGCGCCAGAACCACGTCGGGCCCGAGGCCCAATCGCTCCATCACGCCCGGGCGAAAGCCCTCGATCAGCGCGTCAGCGTTGGCGAGCAGGCCGAGCACCTGCGCGATCGCGGCCTTGTCCTTCAGATCAATCTCGACGACTTTGCGGCCGCGGCCGGCGACCGATTTCAGGTTCTTCTTGGCGCCGACGCGGTCGAGCGTCACCACCTCCGCGCCCATATCGGCCAGCATCATGCAGGCGAACGGCCCGGGACCAATGCCGGCGAATTCGACAATGCGGAAGCCGGCGAGCGGGCCGGAGGTGCGAACTGCGGACTGGGGGGCTGGTTTATCGAGCACGTTGTTTTTCCATTTATGGTGAAATCTAGGAGCTGACCGGCGTCTTGCTGCCGTGGCGGGCGGGATCGCTGAGCGTCACCTTGGCCGCGTCGGCCCATAATTTGGCGTTCTGCTTCTGGCGCTCGGTGCCGGTGCCTTCCTCCGCGACCTTGCGGCCGAGTGCGACGTAGACCGGGATTTCCTCGTCGCGCATCGGCGTCATGGCCTTTTTGCGCGCCATCGCCTTTTCAATGTAGGGCGCGAGCTCAGCCTGCTTCTGCTGTTCGCGCTCGATCTCGCGCGCCCGGAATTCCGGCATCACGTTTTTGGCGAACAGTTCGAGCGCCTCGCAGATATGCTCGTGCTGGTTACGGCCGCCCTGCTGGATGAACACGGTTTGGTCGACGCCCGACTCCTCGAAATGCCGCAGATGCGTGCGCAACTGGTCCGGCGTGCCGATACCGTGATCGGCGCCAGCCGGCGGCAATGCATGGCGCGCCTTCTCGAAATTAGCCCAGATGTCGGTACGGCCCGGCCTGTGCTCGCCAAAGATATAGTGATGGGCGAGGCCATAGCGGAAGAAGCGCAGTCCATCTTCGCCGCGGCGGCGCGATTCCATCTCGTCGGCATGCAGCGAGAAGCCAGTCACCATCGCGACATTGGGATTGACCGCATGCCCGATCGGCACGCACTCCTCTTTGAAGATTCGGTAGTAATCATCGACCCATTGCCGCGCCTCGCGCGGATCGACAAAGGCAAAAGTCAGCGCGCCGATGCCGTGCCGCGCCGCCAGCTTGATGGTTTCGCGGTTGGAGCAGGCGACCCACAGCGGCGGATGCGGCGTCTGCACGGGCTTGGGCACCACATTGCGGCAGGGCATTTCAAAGAATTCGCCCTTGAAGCCGGGATAGGGGTCCATCACCATCATGTTGGTGCATTGCTCGACGGCTTCCGTCCACATCCGCCGCTTCTCGACCGGATCGAAGCCGACATTGAAGCCGCCGAGCTCCATCAGCGACGCGCTCTCCCCGGTGCCGAATTCGACGCGGCCGTTGGAAACGAGATCGAGGGTGGCGATACGCTCGGCGACGCGCGCGGGGTGATTATATTTCGGCGGCATCAGGCAGATGCCATGGCCCAAGCGAATCCGCTTGGTTCGTTGCGAGCAGGCGGCGAGGAAAATCTCGGGCGCGGAGGAATGCGAATATTCCTCGAGGAAATGGTGCTCGACCTCCCAGGCGTAATCGATGCCGAGCTTGTCGGCCAACTCGACCTGGTCGAGCGCCTCCTGGAACAGCTTGTGCTCGGCGCCGTCGTTCCACGGCCGCGGCAATTGGTGCTCGTAGAAAATGCCGAACTTCATGGGCGCTCCCGGGAGAGGTATTTTTAATTAGCTGATTAGCTAAATTGTCTCGCCTTATGGCTGATGTGGCAAGCGGCTTTTGCCGAGAATCCGACCAAATGCAGAGCGGCGCGCATCGCTATGGCGTTCTTGAGCGAAGTGGGCGCCGGTTCGCGTGAGGAAAACGCGTCAAAACAAAGACGCGAGCCCGGTTCGTCAGAACCGGGCTCGCAGGCGCCGCTTGCATAGGTTTTGTGTTTAGACGCTATCAGCCCGCGGCGGTCACCGCGCGCTGCGCCATCACCTTGATCAGATTGGCGCGATAGTCCGATGAGCCGTGGATATCGCTCATCAGCCCGTCAGCGGAAATATTGACGCCGTCGAGGGCGGCCGCCGACCAATTGGCCTTCAGCGCCGCCTCAATCGCAGGCACCCGCATCACGCCATTCTGGGAGGCGCCGGTGGCGGCGACACGGACATCGCCCGCCTTGGTCTTGACCACGAACACGCCGGTCAGTGCAAAGCGCGACGCCGGATGCGGGAATTTTGAATATCCCGCCTTGGCCGGAATCGGGAACGACACGGCGGTAATGATTTCTCCGTCGGCCAATGCGGTCGAGAACAGGCCCTTGAAGAAATCCTCCGCCGAGATCGAACGCTTGTTGGTCTTGACGGTGGCGCCGAGCGCGAGCACGGCGGCGGGATAGTCCGCGGCCGGATCGTTGTTGGCGATCGAGCCGCCGATGGTGCCGCGATGGCGCACCGCGGGATCGCCGATCAACGTGGCGAGATAGGCGAGCGCGGGAATCGCCTTTTGCGCCGGGCCGCTCTGGGCCACGTCGTTGTGCGTGGTCGCGGCCTTGATCGTCACGGCATCGGATGACACGTCGACGCCGATCAGGTCCTTGATCTTGCCGAGATCGATCACGTCGGATGGCGCCGCCAACCGCTGCTTCATCACGGGGATCAGGGTGTGGCCGCCGGCGAGATATTTTGCTTCCGAGCCCTTGGCGAACAGCGCGGCCGCTTCTTCAACCGAGGAGGGGCGATGATAAGTGGTCTCGTACATGGTTTTGCTCCCTCTCAGCCGTGAATGGCATGCCAGACGCGATCGGGCGTCGCCGGCATTTCCAGTTTGTTGTTGCCGATCGCGTCCGTGATCGCGTTGATCACGGCCGCCGATGCGCCGATCGCGCCGGCCTCGCCGCAGCCTTTGACGCCGAGCGGATTGCCCGGGCACAGCGTCGTGGTGTGGTTCAGTTTGAACGACGGCAGGTCGTCGGCGCGCGGCATGGTGTAATCCATGAACGACGCCGTCACGAGCTGGCCGCTATCGTCGTAAACCGCCCCTTCGAGCAGTGCCTGGCCGATGCCCTGGGCGAGACCGCCATGGACCTGGCCTTCGACGATCATCGGGTTGATCAGCCGCCCGAAATCATCCGCCGCGACGAAATTGACGAAGGAGGTCTTGCCGGTCGCGGAATCGACTTCGAGTTCGCAGATATAGGCGCCGGCCGGGAAGGTGAAGTTGGTCGGGTCGTAGAACGCGCCTTCCTTCAGGCCCGGCTCCATGCCGTCGGGCAGATTGTGCGCGGTATAGGCGGCGAGCGCCACCATCGGCAGCGCGATCGACTTGTCGGTGCCGGCGACCTTGAACATGCCGCCCTCGATGACGATGTCGTTCTCGGACGCCTCGAGCTGATGCGCGGCGATTTTCTTGGCCTTGGCCTCGACCTTCTCCATCGCCTTCAGGATCGCCGTCAAACCGACGGCGGCCGAACGGGATCCATAGGTGCCCATGCCGAACTGCACCTTGTCGGTGTCGCCATGAACGATCTGGACCTGGCTGATGGGAACACCGAGGCGCTCCGCGACCAATTGGCAGAAGGTCGTTTCATGCCCCTGGCCGTGGCTGTGCGACCCGGTCAGGATCTCGATGGTGCCGACCGGATTGACGCGGACTTCCGCGGATTCCCACAAGCCGACGCCGGCGCCGAGGCTGCCGACCGCTTTCGAAGGTGCGATGCCGCAGGCCTCGATGTAGCAGGACAGGCCGAGGCCGCGCAGCTTGCCTTCGGACTTGGCTTTCGCCTTGCGGGCCGGGAAGCCGGCGTAATCGATCGCCTTCATCGCAACATCGAGTGAGGCGCCGAAATCGCCGATGTCATAGGCCATGATCACCGGCGTCTGATGCGGGAAGGTGGTGATAAAATTCTTGCGGCGCAATTCCGCCGGATCGACCTTCAATTGCCGCGCCGCGGTCTCCAGCAGCCGCTCCACCACGAAACTGGCTTCGGGCCGGCCCGCGCCGCGATAGGCGTCGACCGGGGTGGTGTTGGTGTAAACGCTGATCACCTCGGCGAAGATGTTGGGGATGTTGTACTGACCCGACAGCAGCGTCGCATAGAGATAGGTCGGCACCGAGGAGGAGAACAGCGACATATAGGCGCCGAGATTGGCGTAGGTCTTGACCCGCAACCCCGTGATCTTGTTGCCGGCGTCGAGCGCGAGCTCAGCCTTGGTCAGGTGATCGCGGCCATGGGCGTCGGTCAGGAAGGCCTCGGAACGATCGCCGGTCCATTTCACCGGGCGCCCCACCTTCTTGGAGGCCCATAGCGCCACCATTTCCTCGGGATAGATGAAGATCTTCGAGCCGAAGCCGCCGCCGACATCGGGCGCCACCACCCGCAGCTTGTGCTCGGGTGCGATATTGTAGAAGGCCGACAGCACCAGACGCGCGACGTGCGGATTCTGCGACGTCGTGTACAGCGTGAAATGCTCTTCGGCCTCGTTGTAGTCGCCGATCGCCGCGCGCGGCTCCATCGCATTCGGCACCAGCCGGTTGTTGGTGATGTCGAGCGAGACCACGTTGGCGGCCGATTTGAACGCCGCGTCGGTTGCGGCCTCGTCGCCGATGGTCCAGTCGTAGATCACGTTGCCGGGGGCCTCGGGGTGAAGCTGCGGCGCGCCGGGCTTGATCGCCGCGCTAATGTTGGCGGCGGCCGGCAGTTCCTCGTAGTCGACGACGACGGCTTCGGCGGCGTCCTTGGCCTGGTTCTTGGTCTCGGCGATCACCACCGCGACCGCCTGTCCGACAAAGCGCACCGTCTCCGGCGCCATCGCCGGCCACGCGCCCATCTTCATCGGGGTGCCGTCCTTGGAGGTAATGGCCCAGCCGCAAATCAGATTGCCGACCTTGTCGTCGACGATCTGCTGGCCGGTGAGCACGGCAACCACGCCGGGCATCTTCATCGCCGCCGACGTATCGATGCTCTTGACCTTGGCATGAGCGTGCGGGCTGCGGATGAATTGGGCATGGGTCATGCCCATCAATTTGATGTCGTCGACGTAGCGGCCCTTGCCTGTCGTGAAACGTCGGTCTTCCTTGCGCACAACGCTTGCGCCAATGCCTTCAACGCCCATGTCCTGTCCTCCCAACCGGAGTTATTGTTTCCGCCATTTCCATCGAAACGCGGCGGTCTTGAATTCGGTATTGGTTGCCTGCGGCGGCTATTCCGCCGCCTGCGAGATGTTCATGCGGCCGGCCGCATCGAGCACCGATTTGACGATGTTATGGTAGCCGGTGCAGCGGCAGATATTGCCTTCCAGCTCGTGCCGGACGATCGCCTCGTCGAGCTTGCCGCCGTAGCGGTGCACGATATCGATCGCCGACATGATCATGCCGGGGGTGCAGTAGCCGCATTGCAGGCCATGATTGTCGCGGAAAGCGGCCTGCATCGGATGCAGTTGGTCGCCCTTGGCGATGCCCTCGATGGTGGTGACATTGGAGCCTGCGGCCTGTCCCGCCAGCACGGTGCAGGATTTGACCGCTTTGCCGTCGATATGGACCACACAGGCGCCGCACTGGCTGGTGTCGCAGCCGACATGGGTGCCGGTCAGGTTCAGATTTTCGCGCAAGAGATGGACCAAGAGGGTCCGGTCCTCAACATCGGCCGAGACGGCCTTGCCGTTCACCGTCAGTTTGATTGTAGACACGCGTGATACCTCCCGATGTTTTGTAATTATTCCAATTAGAAACAGGGGCGAGGGAACTTGCAACTAGGATTTTGGCCGCCCGTGTCATTGTGATGACGTGATTGGCACCCGCGAGGTCGCCGGCGCGTCCGTCCTGCCCCTCCGCGGGAGGGGGAGGGTGAAGTCGACTTCGTGTGCAGCTCCCCCTGCGCATTTTGGGCGCCCACAACCCCCGAAACCCACGGTATATTTACGCACCCTTATTCATTCTGCCTTAGTTTTACGCGTCGGATCTGGGGGCCAAGCTTCCGGAATCCGTTGGGTTTTCAGAACGAAGACGGGGGTTGCGGTGGGATTGTCAGGACGTAGCGGGTCGCGATCGATCAAATTCCCAACCCTTCGTTTCCGCACCAAGATCATGCTCGGCTTTGCCGTCACGCTGGCGATTTCGGCCGCCAGCATGGGTTTTGCCTATATGGGCTTCGAGCGGGTGTCCGCGGGCGTGGGGTCCTACCGCCAGAGCGTCGCGGAAGCCGACCTGGCCCGCAACATCGACCGCGAGCTGATCTCGTACCGTTCGCTGGCGCGGTATTATGTCGTCACCGCCAAGGAAGAGGACGGCAAGGCGGCGCTGGCGGCCGAAGCCAGCCTCAGGGACGCCATCATCCAGTCGATGAAGGGCACGACCAACCCGGCGCGGCTCGACCAGATCACCAAACTGGAGCGGGAATTCCGCGCCTTCACCAAGATCTTTGCCGATATCCTCAAGGTGAAGGAAGAGAGCGCGATGATCGCGCAAAACCGCCTCGCCCGCAGCGCCACCTCGCTGCGTTACAAACTCGACGATCTCCCCAGCAATGCCGACGATTCAGAGCTTCAGGCGATTCAGTTCGGCGCCAAGAAAGTGTCCGACCAGCTTCAGGCGGCGACGGCGCTTGCCAATACCTTCGTGATCAATTCCGACAAGGCGGTCGCCGCCGGCGCAATGGCGCGGCTCAAGTTCGTCGAGAACTCGATGCACCCGATCTCGTCCAAGGAAGAAAAGATCGTGCAGGGGTTGAAGGAAGCTTCCGCTCTGCTGGAGGAATACCAGCAAGCGCTTACCAAGCTGATCGAGAATTCCAAAGAGATCGACGAACTAACCATCGAAATGACCGAGTCCGCGGCCGCCATCGACCACGGCTCGGGGGCGATGAAATCGGATCTGTTTGCCGATCAGAAGCGGCTTGAAGCCGAGTCGCATGCAGCCATCGGCGAGACCGAGCAGCTGATCCTGATGCTGGCCGCCGGCGGCTTCCTGCTCGGTGTCGTCTGGGCATTCCTGCTGGGTACGGGAATCTCGCGGCCGATTGCCGCGATGTGCAGGGCGATGCGTGAACTCGCCGGCGGTAATTTCGACGTCGTGCTGCCGGGGCTCGGGCGCAGGGATGAACTTGGCGAAATGGCGGGTGCGGTGGAAGAATTCAAGGTGCAGGCGATCGCGAGGGCGGAGCACGATGCCGCCACGCAGGAGGCGCAGAACAAGGCGGCGAGCGCCGCGCGCCGCACTGAGCTGATTCGTTTTGCCGACGAGTTCGAGTCGGCGGTCGGCGCCATCGTCTCCAACGTCTCGGCCTCCGCGGTGCAACTCGAGGCGGCGGCGGGAACGCTGACGCGGACGGCGGAGACGACCCAGAGCCTGTCGAGCCAGGTTGCGGGCGCCTCGGAAGAAGCCTCCAGCAACATGCAATCAGTGGCGTCGGCGACGGAAGAGCTTTCCGCCTCCGTCGACGAGATCGGACGGCGCGTGAAAGAATCCAGCCAGATCGCAGCGGCCGCCGTGCGTCAGGCCGAGCAGACCGATAGCCGGATCGGCAAATTGTCGCGCGCAGCGCAACAGATCGGCGACGTGGTCAAGCTGATCACGGCGATCGCCGAGCAGACCAATCTGCTGGCGCTGAACGCCACCATTGAAGCCGCCCGCGCCGGCGATGCCGGCCGGGGATTCGCCGTCGTGGCGTCCGAGGTGAAATCGCTGGCGAGCCAGACCGCCAAGGCGACCGACGAGATTTCCAACCATATCTCGGGCATGCAAGGCGCGACGCAGGAATCGGTTGCGGCGATCAAGGAGATCGGCGGCACCATCGGCAAGATTTCGGACATCGCCTCGAACATCGCCAGCGCGGTCGAGCAGCAGAGCTCGGCGACGCAGGAGATCGCGCGCAGCGTCCAGAACGTGGCCCAGGGAACCCAGGAAGCCGCCGCCAGCGTCATGCAGGTCAATCGCGGCGCGACCGAAACCGGCTCGGCGTCGGAAGAAGTGCTGAACTCGGCGCGCACGCTGTCCAGCGAAAGCACGCGCCTTCGCGAAGAGCTCGACCGCTTCATGGCGAACATCAGGGCGGCGTAGTTGTCGTCCCGGCCCATATGCGCAATTGCGTATCAGGAGCCGGGACCCATAACCACCGATGCAATTATTAACCGCGTGCCCTCTACCACGGTCGCGGAGTATGGGTTCCGGCTCAAGGCCGGGACGACGGAGATTTTAATCGTCACTCCCTGCCAAACTGATGTTTCAACGCGACCTTCGCGCGTTCGAGCCGCGCACGTTGCGTCTTCGGCAGCGTCTTGCCAGCGCGGTTGATATAGAAGGTCAGCATCGACAGCGCCGAGCGATAGGCGCCGGCCTTGCGGCGCGAACTCTGCTCCGCCGAACGCTTCAGTGATGCCGCGATCTTCTTCGCGCTCGTCAGCTTGAAGACACCCTGTTTCAGGTCGAGCGCGTCGCTTTCCTGCGTCACGCGCTGCGACCAGCGCTTCGATAACGTCCCGACGCTTGTCGTTTTGCGGCTCGTTTTGGCCTTGTTCCGGCGCTCAGCCATCGTCAACTCCTTTCGTTGTGAGCCCAAAACGACAGTGCTCCGGTTCGGTTCCTGTCCCGCAATGCGGGAACCCCTGCCTCGCCCACGCGTTGTCTGATGTGGCGGGCATTCCGTTTGCCGCAAGTTTGGGAATGGGAACCTTGGGGCGGCGTGTCCCGAGGTGTTTCTCATTGATTTGGTCCGATGGATTTGCAGCTGATACGGCGCAGTTCTGCACTACGTCAGGGTGCTCTCGCCTCCGTGCGGCAGGACAACGACCTCATCATCGAAACCAGCATTCCGGCGCGGCTCGATAATTTGCACTGGAGCGGCTTCCATACCCGCGTGGTGCTGGCGCTCGGGATCACCTGGATTCTGGATGGGCTGGAGGTGACGCTCGCGGGTGCGCTGTCCGGAGCGCTGAAGGAAAGTCCCACGCTTCGCTTTTCGAATTTCGATGTCGGACTTTCCAACAGCGCTTATCTGGCCGGGGCCGTGCTCGGCGCGCTTGGCTTCGGCTGGCTTACCGACCGTATTGGACGCAAGAAGTTATTCTTCATCACGCTCGCGCTCTATCTCACGGCAACCGCCGCGACGGCGCTGTCCTGGAATGTAGCAAGCTATGCGCTGTTTCGGTTTCTGACCGGCGCCGGCATCGGTGGTGAATATACCGCGATCAATTCGACGATCCAGGAACTGGTGCCGGCGCGCTATCGCGGCTGGACCGATCTCGTCATCAACGGCAGTTTCTGGATCGGGGCGGCGATGGGCGCAACCAGCGCCATCGTCCTGCTCGATCCCGCGCTGCTCGGCCCCGATCTCGGCTGGCGGCTGGCCTATTTCACCGGTGCGGCTCTCGGCCTTGTCGTGTTCGTGATGCGGATGTGGATACCGGAAAGCCCGCGCTGGCTGATGATCCACGGGCATCCGGATGAGGCGCACAGGATCGTTGCCGATATCGAGCAATCGGTAGCGGGACATCTGCAAAATCAGGCGCTGCCGAAGATCAAATTGCGGATGCGCCATCATACGCCGCTGCGCGAAGTGGCGCACACGCTGTTTTTCGCTTACCGCCGGCGTTCGCTGGTTGGACTGGTGTTGATGATCGCGCAGGCGTTCTTCTACAATGCGATCTTCTTCACCTTTGCGCTGGTGCTGACCGATTTCTTCGGCATTCAGGCAAGCCATGTCGGCTGGTACATTCTGCCGTTCGCAGCCGGAAACTTCCTGGGCCCGCTGCTGCTGGGCCGGCTGTTCGATACGCTGGGCCGCCGTACGATGATTGTGTTCACCTATGGCGTGTCTGGCGCGCTGCTCGCGTTGTCGGGCTATCTGTTCTCGATCGGCGCCTTGAGCGCGCAGACCCAGACCATCGCATGGATGGTGATTTTCTTCTTCGCATCGCCGGCCGCGAGCGCCGCCTATCTCACCGTCAGCGAAACATTTCCGCTGGAAGTGCGCGCGCTCGCGATTGCGCTGTTCTACGCGGTCGGGACGGGAATTGGCGGCGTCGCCGGTCCGGCGCTGTTCGGCGTGCTGATCGATACCGGATCGCGCAACTCGGTGTTCGCCGGCTACCTCTTTGGGTCGGCCCTGATGGTCATGGCGGCCGTCGTCGCGTGGCGATACGCCATCGCGGCCGAGCGGAAGTCGCTCGAATCAGTCGCACGGCCGCTCGCATTCGTGGAGTAAGATGAGATGAACCAGGATCTTGCCGAAATGCCATTTGAAGATGAACTGTCGCCCGAAGACGAAGCGGCACCGGAAACCGTTCCGGTGCCGCGCTCGCTGGTGCCGCATTTGAGCGAGACCGCCGTGTTGCTCGACATCGATGGCACGCTGCTCGATCTGGCGCCGACCCCGCGTGAAGTCTGGGTGCCGCCGGGCCTGTCGAAAACCCTCAACCGGCTGCTGCAGCGAACGGGCGGTGCGCTCGCGCTCGTCAGCGGCCGTTCGCTGAATGATATCGACCTGATCTTTGCGCCGGATCAGTATCCGGCCGTCGGCGGCCATGGCGCGGAGATGCGCCTCGATCCCGATAGCGAAGCGGTCGGCGCCCACGCGCCGCCGATGGACAAGGAATTGAAACGGCGCCTCGCGGCGATTGCCAAGCTGAGCCCTGGAATATTGCTGGAAGACAAGGGCTATTCGCTCGCGCTGCACTATCGCCTGGCGCCGCATGCGGAAAAGGCGATCTATGAAGCGATATCCCTGATCCGGGCCGATCTGCCGAACGCGCCAATCGAAGTGCTGCCCGGAAAATGCGTCTTCGAGATCAAGCATTCCGGGTTCACCAAGGCGAGCGGCGTGCGGGAATTGATGACGCGCGAACCGTTCAAGGGCAGACGTCCGTTTTTCATCGGCGACGATGTCACCGACGAATCGGTGTTCGCGATCATGCCTGATCTCGATGGTCTCGCCTTTTCCGTCGGCCGCCGCGCGCACGGCGTAGCCGGGCATTTCGATGCACCGAGCGATGTGCGGGAATTTCTCGCGCATCTGCTCGATGATGAAAGGGACGTACCGCTGCCATGATCGGCGCCGGATTTTCCCGCGCGTTGAATCGAATGCGGTTTCTTTGCGTATCGCGCGATGTCTCGCGCAAAATTTTCTTTTTCGTGAGTTCCGGTGAGTTCCCCTCCATCCGGTCCGATTTTGGTTTCAATTCGTTGAAAGGGTGACGCGGAACCATATTGATGAATGGTTGTTAACACGCGCGCCTCAACAGGAGGGGACCCTGTGAACCTCGTCGTCGTTTCAAACCGCGTTTCGCGCGCCAAGGCCAACGAGCCCATGACGGGGGGGCTTGCGGCCGCTTTGCTGCCGGTTGTCGAGGAATCCGGTGCGATCTGGGTCGGTTCCAGCGGACGGGTCCGCGACGGGAACCAGAAGGAACCATTCGCCGAGATTGAAGCCTTGGGCGCCGGTGCGCTGGCGATGCTGGATCTGCCGGCCGCACATTACGGCGGCTATTACGAAGGCTTTGCGAATTCGGCGCTGTGGCCGGCGCTGCACTCCCGCGCCGATCTGATCCACGCCTGCCACGACGACTATCTGTCGTATCGCGAGGTGAACGCCTTCATGGCGCGCGCGCTGTTGCGATTCCAGAAGCCTGACACCGCGTTCTGGGTTCAGGATTATCATTTTCTCGCGCTTGGCGCGGAGCTCCGCGATCTCGGCATCACCCAACCGGTTGGCTTCTTCCTGCATACGCCCTGGCCTGCGCGCGCCGTGATCGGCGGCGTGCCGCATCATCGCGACCTGATCGAAGCGATGCTGGCGTATGATCTGATCGGCTTCCAGACCGAGGAAGACTGCGAGAATTTCCTGGCTTACGTTCAGTGCGATCTTGATCTCGCCGTGCACGACGGTGTCGTCACCTCGCGTCATGGCAAGACGCGCGCCGCGGTATTCCCCATCGGCATCGATCCGGAGAAGTTCGCCCAGCTGGCGGCCAAGGCGTCGACCCATCCGGACGTATCGCGGTTGCGGCGCAGCCTGAATGGCGAGAAGCTTGCGATCGGCGTTGACCGGCTGGACTACTCCAAGGGCCTGGTCAATCGCATCAGGGCATTCGACCGGATGTGGACCTTGCAGCCACAGCTCAAGCGCACGGTGTCTCTGCTGCAGATCGCCACCCCGTCTCGCGGCGCGATCGAGGCTTACGGCAATCTGCAGAGCGAGGTGGCAAAACTCGTCAGCGACGTCAACGGCAACCATGGCGAGGTCGACTGGACGCCGATCCGCTATCTCAACAAGGGCTACGGCCAGGCCGTGCTCGCGGGTCTCTATCGCACGGCGCAGGTCGGCGTGGTGACGCCATTGCAGGACGGCATGAATCTCGTCGCGAAGGAATATGTCGCCGCCCAAAACGCCGCCGATCCCGGCGTGTTGGTGCTGTCGAAATTCGCCGGCGCTGCCAACGAACTCGACACCGCGCTGCTGGTAAATCCCCACGATATCGATGGCATGGCGCGCACCATCGCGATCGCACTCTCGATGCCGCTGACCGAACGGCGGATGCGCTGGGAAGCGATGATGACGAAACTACGCAGCCATACCATCCAGGACTGGTTTGCCGATTTCGTCGACGCGCTGCAGGACACCCAATCCGACAGAAGCGTGATCGGGCCGATCATGGCGGAGCAACCGGCGCTACGGCCGCTTCGTTCGATCAATAGCAACCCGCGATATTACTGAAGCATAACGGTTTTGAGTTGAATCAGCAGGTTTCAGCTCGTCATCCCCAGAGGCTGTGAAGCGATCTCGGACCTCATCCTGAGGAGCGGCGTCGTCGCCGCGTCTCGAAGGATGGCCGCGAGTCTGTGTGTTGTGCGCATCCTTCGAGACGCTTGCGGAGTTTATCATCGGGCCGCGCGAATGCGCGCCCGATCACAGGCTCCGCGAGCCTCGAAGGATGGCACGGCCGGGGTGACGGGGATAGTTTGCGTCGGTTCGATCTGATTTCGCGCCCTAATAACAATACGACACGCCATCGAGCACCGGGCAACGCGCCTTGCGCGGGTCGCTTGGGTTTTCCATCGGCACGACGCCCTTGCCCTGGCCGACGAACACGCCCTGTCCGACGACCACTGACGACTTGTTGCCGATGATGACGCTCGGATGCGGCGAGGCCAGGTTCGAGCGGGTCCCGTCGGCCCAGATGATCGCATCTCCCGTGAAGACGCCGCGCCGGCCATCGTCGCAGGTCACATCGACGCCCTGCCTGGTGCAGGCCTGCGCCATCGCCGGGCCGGCCGCGCCGGCGGTGGCCGCAACCACGCAAATCGCGAAAACGATCGTCCGGGTTATGATCATGCCGCCCTCCGCCAATTGATTTGCCCTTAATGGTCGTCGGCATCAGCCGGATTCGGGTTCATGGATTTACGAGGCGCCCCGGCCGCGGCCGCCAGCCATTCTAAATTACGTAGCATATTCAAATAATTAGGGAAATTTCAATCCCCGCGCCCGCGCTCCCTTGCAAAATGCGGCCTGCCCCTTCAAGAGAGGGCCTCCGGAGAGATGGCCGAGTGGCTTAAGGCGCACGCTTGGAAAGCGTGTGTGCGGGAAACCGTACCGTGGGTTCGAATCCCACTCTCTCCGCCATTGTACGACACTAAATTACTCTTTTAATTGAAGTATTCCACTTAATATGATATGCGGTCCCCATATCGGTCCCCAAGCCGGCTATGATCGTTGGGTTCCTCGAAGGCGTGGCGATACGCTGCGTAGCTGGTAGCAAATGGGCCAGTGGGGGGCGAGCCATCTGGTGAAAAGCCGCGCTGGCGAGGCCACCAAAACCAGCCAGCGCCGCTTCTGCCGAAAGTTTCCAGCGTCCGGTCGGCGTAGAATACTTCGATGGTGGCACCGGTTCGCGGGTGGATGTCGTAGATCGGTTCGTGCGCCGCGCGCCGCTTGGTATCAGGAGCAATGGGCTGTGACACAGAAGCCTCCTCCTTTGACGGTTGGAAGGTTGCTCGCGAAGTGGACGACAGGGCAGGCGTACGCCAGTCGTTGCAGCCACTCCGCTCGGGATGCCTTAGCCGCGTCGCGCAGCGCGCAGGGCCCGGCTTGGTCGTGTTGACGACGCCCTAAGCGGCGTCGCTTTGCCGGTCAGATAGCGCCAAGCCGCGGAGGTAGTCGGCGGCGGCTTGTGCCTTGCTGCATGCCGTGAAGAACGCCCGGCTATCGGCCTTCAGGAGGCCAATCCAGTTTTGGATGTAGCCCGCATGGCGCAGATCGCCGTCGATCGAAAACTCGGCACACAGAAAGGCTGAGCAGAGTTCGGCGACCAGTTCCTCAGCGGCATACGCCCTCTCGCCGAAGCGGTGGCGCAGATCACGTGCCAACCGCGACTTGTGACCAGTCCAGTGACCAAGCTCATGAAAAGCAGTCGAATAGAAATGCGCAGCGTTCTTGAAGGCTGCAAATCGAGGCAGGCTGACGGAATCATCGCCGGGCCGGTAGTAGGCTTCGCCAAACCCTTCCCGGATGGTGGCGCCGCTGCCGACCAGGAACTCATCAATCGTGGCGTCGCGTTCATCCGCGTTGCGCGGCTTCACATCACCAAGCGTCACGACCCGCGCGGGTAGGTTCTCGCACTGGTCGACGTTGAACACGGTGTATTCCCGCAGCATCGGCACAAGGCGTGTTGCGGTCTCATCGTCCGCGCCCTTGTCGCGGACCTGTAGCTGCTTCACGAGATACACCTTGGTGCCGTGCTCGCCCTTGCGGACGTTGCCGCCCAAGTCCAACGCCTGCTTGAACGTCAGAAAACGCGGCGTCTGATAGCCGGCGGCCCGCCCCATCCACAGCAGGACGACGTTGCACCCCGAATAGGGCCGATTCGTCGCAGCGTTGCACGGGGTGTTTGCGCCAGGACTTGCCGACCATGGCTTGATCCACGGTGCGGCGCCGGCTTCCAGTTCTGCAACAATGCGCCTCGATACATCCTCGTAGACGTCTCGCTTCATGACACTACCTCGCTATTGCGGTTAGTGCGGCCGTGTTGCGGGCGCACGCCATCGCCGCGCCGAACGAGGATTCTGGGTTTGCAGAGGCTGACGGGGGTAATTTCACCCCCTGGGGAGCATGGACAGGCGGCCCCCCTCGCGCGCGCGAAGACGTGCGCGGCGCAGATAGAACCCCCAAAAAGTAAATCTTAAGAAAGTATTAACTTAGCAACTGAGCAGAAACGCGTTGGGCGCGTTGTATGTCTGTGGACCGCAGTAGGCGGAGAGGACTCAATGAAAAAACCAAGCAAGACTGGTGCCGAACTCGAAGCCTCGATCAAGGTGGAAATGGAGGACATTTGCGATGATCCGACCGATATGTCCTTTTCGGTTCAGCCTGACGGCGACAGTTGGAAGGTCCAAGTTCTACAAGAAGGAAACGTCGACGATGCGGAGCGTCGCGAAATGGTGGAGCGGATCGCTGCGCGGTTGAAAGCTGAATATGATTTGAAGGGCTGAGCCGCCGCAGTTTGGCATCGCTAGTCGCGCGGGTGTTGGATAGCCGTTTTAATAACCGATGGCGACACCGCGGGCCGTTGCGGCGAAGTGAAATCGCTCATGGCGCTTGATGTTGTTGGCGCAAAAAAGGTTGTACCTTGCCACCTTTGACGATCGGGGGCGCCGCATGTCAGAGAAGTTGAAGTTCCTAAATTAACGGGCAGCGCGACCATCAAGGTTAATTCGCATCTCGCGTTGCGACGCGATGTCGGATCGGTAATTTGCCCGCACCGGCGGTCCATCGAAGAAACGGCGTAATGTGCCGGTCTCGGAGGTCAGGTCATGAGTAAACGCGAAAAAGAAGCAAGCAACACGTTCCGTCCATCGGATAGGCCCCTTACCGAATACGAAAAGGAACAGATGGCGCTGCGCAAAAACCTGGAGCGATTGAAGGTCGAACGATTGGCGAGAGAGGCTGCTAAGTCGAAAGACGACTGAATCGGTCGGCCCGCCGCGCAAGGGGAGAGAGCGATGAAGAATGCTGCTCCTGTTGAGGAAAAGTGTCCGGCTTTCAACGGCACGGGACATCAGGCTGTGAAACAACCGCCCCAACCCAACCGCAGGATATACCCACCACCTTGCAAGGAATGCGATGGGAAAGGGCGGATCAGGAAGAGCTAGGGTTCAGGCATGAAAGTGCCTAACTGGTAATCCAGGGATTTCACGGCCGACGAAGGCATCCCAAGCGGTCGAGGTACGAACTACGGAGCGCCGTCCGGCACGAAGGGTTTGACCTTGTTACCTTTGGCAGCTTTCAAGCAGCGGCAGCTACATCCCATCGCGACGTGGTGCCGCGAACGGAGAAGTATGTGTCGAGCTCCGTCATCGCGAGACGCTCCCACTCAAATGCCTGCTCCAAGAGCGTCCATTTTTGAGCAGGACGGAACGCCGCAGTCTGCCGGCATAGCGAAGCAATAGTGCGATATCGACGCACGTTTTCTAAGACTGCCATCCTACTCATAGGACCCCCCGTTGCTGTTGTCAGTGGGACTGTGCACGGGGCGATTTGCGAAATCGTTAGCAAGCTTAGCAGAGAGGGCGGATGGTTTGCGAACCGTTGATTTTCGGCAATATGAGGAGTGAAGGGAGCCGGCCGGCCTGTCTCGCACTGCCGCGAACAAGGTGACAAGGTGAAACTCTCAAACAATAGAGCGCGCCGATGTTTTTTGCTTAGTTCGCGATCACAGTCGTCCGCGCCCGTGCCCGAAAAAGGGTAACAAGGTGACATCGATTATGATGTACGATGTTGTTCGCCTAGAAACGTTTGACGATTGAGGTTGTGCTGGGTGTTATCCGCACTGAATATTGGTGCTTCCGGACCGTTTAGTCGGTAGCCATCGTGCTTGATCTCGAAAATCCAATCCGGGCCGGTGGGCGCACGCTTGGTGACTGTTGGCAGCAGGCTCTATGAACCCCGCCGCGGGGGTGACCTTGGTACTGGAACTCCAACGCATGCCGGGAATAGGCCCCAGGCCACGGAACCCGAGTCCGTTTTCAGGCCGCATCCCAGTATTTCTTCACTGCGTTCAGGAAGGCCGTGCAGTTATCGGCTGGCCACGTCACGTTCGAGTTGCCAAGCAGATAGAACTGCTCGTTCGCGCACAAGAATTTGCTGCGGTCCGCAGCCAGCAGCCACTCCAAGACATCTTTGAAATTCAGCTGTTCAGTGCCGCCGTACCGATGATCCGGTACGTTGTAGAGCATGCCCTCAACGAAGTACGACGGTGCCAGATCGTCGCGGATGATCTTCTTTTCGATCATGGTATTTCGCAGGTTCTTGAAGATGCGGGCAGTCGGCTTAAACCAGCTCTTCGTATCCTGGTGCTTGCGGGTACAGTTCTCGCTGTGCTTCTCGGGATAGTTCTCTATCCGGGAGCCGCTAGGCGGCCAGAAGCAGATACCCTCCACAACTCGCGGGGTTCCGTGTTCCGGGTACGTGTAGTACCGGCGCAGCCTCGCACAAACGAGGACATCCGCGTCACGACGTGACCCGCTTCCTTTAATGAATATGGCCTTCTTCCCCTCTTGTACATCGGTACTAAATTTCTTCTTCAGCCAGGCGAGAACGGATGCCTTGAACTCGTCGAGCGAATACGACCCCCCGACTCGTTGAGAGCTGTACCGCGCTTTTTCTTCTTCCGTGAGGAAATCGAGATCGGTATAGAAAATGGAATCCAGCCGGATCACAACGTCAACATCGCTGTCACCGTAGACGTTGGTGTCGTTCTTATATGAACCCTGCAGAAAAATACCGAAGCTCTTTAGGTAATAGGGCGAGTTGGTGTCGTTGAGCGCGCCCTTGAGCGTATCATACGTCGAAGTGAACTGCGATGTAGGACCTTGCTTGGCCCAAGTCTCGAGCTGGCTTTCTGAAATCGGCATTGGTCATGTCATTCCTATGCAAGAAGCTTCTGTAGTTCCAATTCGTGTTTGGCATACGATTCTGATCCGCGCTGACGAAGTATGTTCAGCTTCGTCAAGTTGTGTTCAAACAGGTCCGTTGCCATTTCCGGCTGCTCGAACGTATCGTTCACGCGCACCGTGGGGACGTGCTTGAACAAGATGTGCCGCAATTGGTCCATTGACTGGGTGTTGATTTCCAACGTCTTCTGAAGGAGCTGCACGCTGATCAGCTTCTGCGCCCATTTGGTTTTGCTGAACCATGAAGCCTTCGGAGCGGGATACACGCCGACTCCAACGCTCACGACGCGGATATGCTCAGGCGGCAATTTGAGCGCCATGATTGCATCGGCGATGGCGTACAGCGTCGGATTATTTGCGCAGTATCCGCCGTCTATGAGCTCCACGATGTCGCCCTGTTCCGTCTTTACCGTCTTGCGGTTGAAGAACGGGTAGGCCGAGCAAGAAGCCTGGACAGCGTCGGAGACCGTCACGCCGAACCCAGGAAAGAATGTACCCAGGCGCCCATGGGCTTGTTCGATACTCGTTTTGAAGATCATGGGCCGTTCAATCACCCACTTGGTGGTAACGATGCCCACACCCGTCTTCATTTTGTCGAATTTGACATCACCAAAAATCTCCTTTCCAAGCGCAGCTAATGCTTGCGACTTCCCGGCTGCCGACTTTTTCTGCATAATTGTCGGCACATGCTTTTCGTAAAGGTCGCTGATCTCTTTGACCGTTTTTCCGAGGGCAAGTAGAGCCGCGATGATCGCGCCCGTGCTCGTCCCGAAGATCAGGTCAAATCGCTCGTGGATCCGGCAATTGATTAAACCCTCGATCTCGCGCAGAACGCCGAGAGTGTAAAAACCCTTTGCGCCGCCGCCATCGAGACTGAGAATGCGGCAAGGCTTATCGGCAGAAAATTCCGCCATATGCGACCCCAGTGGATTCGGAGGATGACAACCTCAGCGTGAGTTCCCGGCAGACAAGATGCAACCCTTGATAGGAAATTTTCCGGGGATAATCGGGCTACTCGGGTGAGTGGACCGCCCCAAGAGAAGCTTGGGGCGGCTATCTCATCAGGGCACATGCCTCATCCGGGTAGTCTTGCCCGGGAACCCATATCTCCGGTACGAAATGTCACCTATGTCTCAGGCCGCTCAGAGCAGTAGCCTGCCCTGGGCAGAACCGCGATCAGAATGCTCATTCGTGGAGTGCCTTCCGCAGAGCGTCGGCCGCGTCGGCGTAGAAGAGCACCTGCACCTTCGTTGCCACGTCGTCAGACAAGTCCACCAGCCCTCTCCTGCATGAAACCGGCATGAGCAGGGTCGTAGCCCCCTTCGAAAGCGCATGCTCAACAACGTCTATCGGGTTGTAGATGGGTTCGATGGAGCCTCCGAGGTTGATACCGCCCACGACTGCCAACCCACCCTTCATTGCCGTGCCCAGCAACGCCGATGCCAGCGCCAGCAAGACCGGCACGCCAGTCTGCGCACCTAATTTGGCGGCATCAAAGCTGCGCAGTTGGACGGTGAATTCGTGCTCGCGCGGATTGCGGTCGCCAGCGAGCTCGCGGCTACGCGCATATAAGTTCTGGGCCGCCATATTGACGCTCTCCTTGAACGGCGCGGGTGGCGACTGATTCAGAATGCGCACCGTGCCGCCAGGCCCTTCGTTCACTTCGATGCGGAACAGGCCAACGGCCTCATCCTGGCCGCCTGGGCTGATCGCCCAAACCTGGCCTGGCGGCAACGGGTCAGAACCGACGCTGTCCTCGCTTTGCAGTTCAGGCGTGGCGACGAACTTCTCAACGCCGTCGAGCCCCATTGCATAGCTGAACTGGGTATTGCGGAACTCGGCGGAGCCGATTCTTTTTTGCTGTTCTTTCACCCGTCGCCGCACTTCGAGCGCCAGCCGAATCGCCCATTCGAGGTCTTCATCGGAGACCGGCAGATCGGGACTCGGATACAGCAGCTTGATAAGGCCAGAGACAGTCTTATTGACGGCGTTGGTATCGCGCCCCGATAGCGCGCCACCGAGATGCACCCGCCCCTGCATCACTCCCGCGCGAGATTGCGAGCGCAGGCGTGAGAAGCACTCTGAAAGCACGTCACTCACCAACCCAAAATGGTCAGTGAAGACGGCGAGGCTGACTTTCGGGATATCCCAACCTGGCAGATAGCCATGAATGCGGTCCATGAAGGCTGTATCGTTGCGCATTTCCTGTGGCAACGGTCCGAATAGATGGCCGATACGCTGTTGGTGCTGCACGTCCACTTCAAAATTGCCGACGAGTACAATGCTGCCCTCAGCACGAATGCTCTCGCGGCCACGCGAGAACTCACCACTCTCCATGTAACCCTTCATGATATTGACGCCGTCTTTGCTGTCGAAGGAAATGCCGGAAACTTCATCGAAGCAAACTACGTCATACTGGCAAACGAGCCCGCGTTGTCCGTTGGCCATGTTGACAAACATCCGCGCAACAGTCGCTTTTCCGCCGGAAACCAGATGGGCATAGGGCGAAACTTGCTGGAAGAGATGGCTCTTGCCGGTGCCCCGAGGGCCTAGCTCGACGAGGTTGTAATTGCTCTCGACGAACGGAACCATGCGTAGCAACGACACATCACGAGCGCGTGCACTGAGCGTCGATGGCTCTAACCCGACACTGCGCAACAAAAGCTCCTTCCACTCAGCGGTACTCAGGGTCGCCCGGCCAGTCGCGATGCGGTCAAGAATGTCGCGTGTAGAAAGTTGAATTTCCCGCAGGGTTAGGATTTCGAACGGCCGCCCTCCTTTTTCCTGTGCGATCGCGGCGTCGTAGCCGACTTCGACTTCGGCGTAGAAGCCGCCGGTCAACATGCGATCATGGTCGCGCACCAGCTTGTCACCGATGCGCACATCGGTCAGGCGCATGCTCGGCAAGCTGGCCAGGTAGCTGTCGCTCTTGGCGTCGAGCCGGGCAGTGACGATGTCAATCATCTTTACCGAGCTGTTATCGCGCGCCTTGGCCTTGAACAGCTCTTCCTCACCTGCGCGGACGGTGCGGGCGGTGAGCTGCTGCTGCACCATCTCCACGCCTTCCTCGATCTCGGTGGGATCGGTGCTGGCGCAGTAGCGGCCAAGCATGAATTCCACGACGTAGGTCGGCACCGGGAACTGGCCCCGGAACCGGCGCACGAGATCTTTGCGGACGAGATGTCCTTCGAATGCCGTGGTTACCTTCTTGTCGAGATCGTCGAGTTCCAGCATCCCCGCTCAGCCTTCGATCTTGGTGGTCAGCTTCGCCCTCAAGTCGGATGGAGCTCCGGCGGGATGAACGACAAGGCAAACCTCTTTGCCGACATGTTCGTCGGAAAGCAAAATATTCACTTGCCCCACATCGTCCAACGTGCGCGCGCCCTTCGGCAGCAGGCTCGGACCATAGGGGTCGGAGGCCAACCGAACGTCGAGCATCATCGCAGCACCGCCCCTGACCTCGACCCGCAGGCGCAGCCGCTGCCACGTCGCACTGATCGACAATGCGGGTGCGACGGCATCGGCTGTTACGTCGATCACGGGCAGCACGCATTCCTGGGGACTGACTCCGCCATGCGCGTATTCAGTGCCGTTGTAGAAGGCGCGTGCACCGGGTGGTGTTGCCAGCAGCACGTTTTTGTTCCAACTCCATGGCAGCAGCGCGTAGTTCGTGGATGCCCCATCTTTCAGGGTGGCGATCCGGTTGCCGCGCGCACTCGGGGCCGTCATCCCGGAATGCAACTCCGCAAAGGGCAACCCGCCCGGCATCAGCAGCCAGCCATGATCGGTGACAATCCGTACCCGACGACCTTGCCGGGCCAGGCGCAAGACGACTTCGGCAATTTCGGCGACGCCGTCAGCAATACGCTCGGCCAAGCGCGCGCCCAGCGAATGCCCTTCTTCATCGAAGCGTCCCACCTCAAGCCAGCAGGGGGCGGCGCCCAGTAGCGTCTCCGTCAAGGCCCACCCGGCGGCCGTTATGGCTTTGGTCAGGATGGGCTTCGTAACCGGCTTGCCCTCGGACGCCGGCGTAAGTGCTTCGACCACACCGCCGACGAACGCGCCGGCGGCCGGACTGGCGAGCGGTTTGCAGGTGGCGGTGACCGTCGGAAATCCCGACCAGCGCCAGCCGAACGTGACCTCTGCCCCCTGCGCCTGCAGAACGCCGCTCAGCCGCTGCGCCACGTCCATGCGCATCCCGTCGACGAAGATCAGCGCGGCATTTTCAGGCGGCTTCGGCGGCGTCGCAGGGTAGGCGAATGGGATCTTGCCCTCCGCGGCGAGCGCTTGCAGCGCCGCAGCACCGGCATCAAGCCAAGGCAGATAAACCGCCCTCAAAGCGGTGGTGACCGCATCGCGGTATTCCCCTGTCCGCGCTATCTCGAGTGCCGCCACGGCGGCGGCGTCGATCTTCCAGCCATCGGCGGCATAGGTCTCCGCCATGACGGCGGGCTCGTTGTCTGGAAGCGCGGAAGCCCTAGCGATCATAGCCAAGTGCCGCAACGCCTCTGCGAGCTTGGCCTCGCCACGCCTCGCCCAAACGGTTTCACGCCGCCACCCATGGTCGGTTTCCAGGGCCAGCACCGCCTTGACCGCCTCAGCCTGCGGCTTGGTGGCGAGGTCGCTGAGGCTCTTGCGCAGCGCCATCTCACGGCGGGCATTTTCGGCCGGGTAGGTTTCGGGCAGAGCGATCAAGTCTTGCGGCTGTTCCATGGCAAGCAACTTCACCACGCCTTCGTAGCCGCCGTTGCCTTGCTCGAACCGATCCCACACGTCGGACCAGCCTTTCTCGCGCTTGGCCAACCTGGCGGCGGCGTCCTGCCGCGGTTTCTTGCGTGGATCGAGGCCCAGCTTCTTGGCGGCAAGGGAGGCGAAGGCATCGAAACGAGCCGGATCGCTTTCCGGTGTCAGAGTTTCATCCAGCCAGCGCAGCATGTCCAGGTTGGGATCGGGCACCAGCAACCCATCCAGCGCTGCGGCATCCAGTACGCGACCCTTCAGCACGTTCGACGGTTCAACGAACAGGCGGGCAGCCGCGCGGGACAGCGCCTCGCGGGTGGCTTTATCCTCGGGAATCGTTAGGCCGACCGGGCTGAATTGCGCCGACAGGAAGCCGCGCAGGGTCCAGTCCCGCGCCTGCTTAGGCTGACCAAAGAACACCCCGGTCACGGCGAACCAGACGAGCGGTTGCAGGTCCGTCGGGCACTCCTCAGCCCCGCGTAGCACCTCCCTGCCGTAGCGCGGCAGGTAGATCACCGGCGGCTCGCTCTTCGGCCAGTCCACGCTTGTCACCTGGCGCGCGGCGGCGGCGCGCAGCCATAGCGCGGGTCCGGTGCGCGCGACGGCATCATAGGTCCCGAAAGTCAGCAGATGTGGCAGCCTGGCGCGCAGCGCCGGCATCACGGAGGC